>CAZICD010000006.1:26818-81503 GCA_964537725.1 uncultured Spirochaetaceae bacterium
GGCTGCCGCCTACCGCAGGTCGGCGAGCGCGGCCAGCGCCGCGGCCTTCTGCGCCCTCGCGGCCCGGTCCCAGCGGTAGAGGTGCGACGAGAAGAAGCCGTCCTTCGCGACGACCGGCTGGCGGCGCACCACCTTCGTCTTGTGCAGGAGCTCGTCCTTGAGCCAGTTCAGCTTGTCGATCGTCGATTCGAGGTCTATCTCCCAGCGCATGTCGCTCCATCCGGCCGGCGGATCGAACGCCTCCTTCCTCCACCGCAGGCGACTGAAGGTCTCCATACCGCACTCGATCACGAAGTCTTCCACGCGCGAGTCGCGCGCGAGCTCGGACGGTCCGAGGATCGTGTCGAGCCGGTCGATCACGAGCTCTTCGTCGGCGAAGCTGCGCCGGTTGTACGTCGCGAGGTAGCGGTAGATGCGGCCCGCCGCGGCGAGAAACCGGCTGCGGTTGTCCACCGTGTCGGCCGGCGGCGCGAGGCGCGGGTCGCTCCACGCGGCGTCGATCGCGTCGGGGTCGCGCCGCGCCTGCGCGTGTCCGATGGGCGGGAGCGGCGAGTTTGGGTCGACGACGTTCCACGCCTCGTTGCGGCCGGTGAAGTTCTGGTGCGCCCACGTGTCCGCGTAGGTGTGCAGCGCGATCCCCACGCGGTAGAGGTCGCGCGACTTCAGGGCCTCCACGAGCATCGCCTTCGCGCGCGGCGAGTTCGGCTGGACGTCGAGCGGGTTCTCCGCCGCGTCGCGCCGACGGGGCCGATCGGCATCCTTCCCGGCCGGAAAGAAGTGGAAGGGGATCCACACGTCCCACTCCTGCCCGCGGTCCCAGAAGCCGAAATGGTGCGTGACGAGCGTCTCGTAGACCCCGCCCGGATGCTCGACCTCGTAGGAGACGAGCGCGTTGTCCAGGTACTGCGACGAGTAGGCGAGGACCTCGGCATCCTCGTCGGAGAATCCGGCCTGCTGCGCGAGGTAGTAGACGGTGTAGTAGTGAAACTCGACGTTCACCCGCCAAAGGTACCAGCAGGGGGTCGATTGGTCATCAGGCGGGTCTCATGATAGTCTTGGCCGATGCAATTCTACTCGTTACCGCTCGAGATCCGCGGACTCGCGTTCGACATAGACAAGACGCTCTACGACAACGACCGCTACGCGCGCGACCAGATCGAACGGCTGATCGAGCGCCTCGCGCACGAGCGAGCCGAGAGCGTGGCCGACACCCGGCGCGCGATCCTGCGCTGGCAGGAGGAGTACGCGGAGGCCAACGACGGCGCGCGGCAGAGCCTGGGCAATACCTTCGCCGCGCTCGGCGTTCCCATCGAGACGAGCGTCGTCTGGCGCGAAGAGCTCATCCACCCGGAGCACTTTCTCGCGGCCGACGAGCACCTCGCATCCGCCCTTTCCGATCTCGCGGCGAACTACCGGATCGTCGCCGTCACGAACAACCCGGTTCGCGTGGGACGGGCCACGCTCGAGGCGCTCGGGGTGAGCGCGCTCTTTCCGCACGTCGTGGGGCTCGACACGACGCTGCGATCGAAGCCCGACCCCGCCGCCTTCCGGCGCGCGGCCGAAGTCCTCGCGTGCGACCCGTCGCAGGTCGTCGCGGTGGGCGACCGCTACGAGGTGGATATCGTTCCGGCGCTCTCGTTGGGAATGGGCGGCGTCCTCGTGGACGGCGTGAGGGACGTCTACTCGCTGCCGCGGGCGCTCGCCGAAGAGCGAAGGCTTGCGAACCGTGGGGCCGACCAGCCGAAGGGTGCGGGCGAATGATCCGACCGGTGTTCGCCACGCTCGAAAACGATCTCGATTTCGTGTTGCGACGCAGCCGGCTCTTCGCGGATCGGCACCTGAGCGTCGACGTGATCATCAACGTCCAGGCGGGCGCGATTTCCTCGGACAAGCGGGCGATCGCGACGGTAGACGCACTCGATCGGCTCACGAAGGGGATCGTGGGGCCGGTGCGCGGGGCCGATTCGATCGCCATCCGGTTCCACTACACGCACTACGTCGGGCACGCCGGCGAGATCACGCACGAGCTCCTCGGTGTGACGCAGCCGGATGTCCACCTGATCGTCTCCGCCGGCGGCGACGGCACGCACGCCGAGGTGCTCTCCGCCTTCGAGGCCGCAGAGACCTCATCCGCCGCGCCGCGAGGCGAGCGGTACTTCATCCGCCTGCCGCTGGGAACGGGCAACGACGGTGCCGACGCACCGGATCTGCCCCGGGCGGTCCGGCTGCTGCTCGGTTGCGCCGAACAGCGGCGCGCCGGACAGATCGACGTCATGCCCGCCGGCATGCCGGTCTTCCGCGGCTACAACATCGCGAGTATCGGCCTGGACGCGTACGTGGCGTATCTGACGAATCGGCTCAAGCGACGGTTCGGCGGCGACCTCTACCGCCTCATCGCCGACGTCATGACGCTGCTCTACGAGCGCGTGGTCGGCGCCGGGCGGATGGTGGTCGACCTGGTCGACGAGCGCGGCACGGCCGAACGCCTCGAGGGGACCTTCCTGCTGCTCGCGATGGGAGTCTCCGGCTACCGTCGGTACGGCGGCGGGAAGCAGGTGCTGCCCGGCTACGAGAACCTCTGCGCCGTCGACCGGCTGGGCGTGATCGGCAAGATCCGCCTGAAGCCGCTCTTCTACCGCGGCGAGCACGTTCACGAGCCGAACGTCGTGATGAGATCGGCCCGTCGAATCACGGTGAGTTACGACCGTCCCATCCCGCTCCAGATCGACGGGGAGACCGTCTGGCTCACCGCGGAGAGCTTTCCGCTTGAGATGCAGGTGCAGGCGCCCCGCGTGCCGGTGCTTTCCTTCCCGCTGGGAGCGGGCGGTGCGGCGTCGATTCCTGCGGGTGAGCTCGATCCGCCTCAGTCGAAGGTGTAGAACGCGCCCTGGCGGACGAACCCGAGGAAGCCCTCGTCCTTCACCCGCTTCTGGTACGACTGGTAGTTGTCCGGGTAGTGCATGAGCAGCATGCGCCGCTTCAGCGACGCGGGAAGCCCGGAGATCTCGTCGAGGCCGGCGTGGATGCCGCCGGTGAAGAACTGGACGTCGTGGAAGATGTACTCGAAGTTGAAGATCTCGTCGTAGGTCGACAGGAGCTCCTCGTCGAACTGCGTGTCGCCGGTGAACAGGATGCGATCGTCGAGAATCAGGCCGATGCTGTACGCGCTCTCGCTCCAGTCGCGCGCCTGCTGCGGGTAGTGACGCGTTCGCACGGCCTTGATGTCGATCGACCCGATCCTCGTGTGGAAGGTCTCGCGCGGGTAGCCTTGCAGCCACGTCGGGCGGATGACGTTCCAGAAGTCGGCGAATCCGAGGCCTACGCCGTCGTGGACCTCGTTGTACTCGCTGCCGCCCTTGAGCGAGAAGTTCCAGAGAGCCTTCTCGTATTCGGCGGTGATGACGATGTTCGGTTTCTGCCGCGCGACGTAGCGGCCCATGAGCATCACCTCTTCGAGCCCGCCCACGTGGTCGGCGTGGCTGTGGGTGATGAGCCAGTTGGAGATGTCGGTCACCGGCCTGCCGAGCCGCGAGAGCGCCTCCGGCGTGCGCGCCCCGCAGTCGACCATGCAGTGGTCCTCGCCTTTGACGATGAGGAAGTTGTTCTGGTAGAGGTTCTTGGAGAAGGCGCTGCCGCAGCCCACGGGAAACAGCGAGAGATCGCCGCGGTTGGTCAGAGGCAGTTTGCTGGCCCGCGATACACGTACTTTCATTCCTCTTCCTTTACGCCTCACCGAGAACGTACCACGCATCCCGGTCTTTATACGTTCCTTTTTTCGGGTGCCCGCGCCTCGGCAGGAGGCGGGCCAAGGTAGCACACGCCCCGGTAACAGCTCGTGCGCGCGTCGCCTCGTACCTGCACGGCGTGTACCGGGAGGTCTGCCCACGGCAGCGGTTCGGGAGACTCCACGACGTAGAGGTATCCCCGGCTCGCGAGGGCGGCGAGATTGGCGAAGGCCTGCCCGTGGGGGTCGGCGAACTCGAGCGGGTCGTAGTCGAGGTGGCCCCGCATCCGGTCGAGCAGCAGCGCGTACTCTGCGAGCGCGATGCCCGAGGGGATCGGTTGATCGAACGGTTCGGCGGGGACGGCCGGGAAGTCGCCCGCCAGGCTCTCCATCCACACGCCGTCGCGTTCGAGCGTCGCGAGGCGTGACTTCAGATGCGCGCGTGCGGGGCGAAACGGCGCGTCGTACGACGCGTCGTGCGGCGCGCCTTCCTCCGCGAGCATCGTGAGGAAGAGCAGCAGCGCGCTCACATCGCCGAGGAACTCCTGCTCCTGGAGAGCGTCGCCGAGCAGGGAGTGAGCGACCGGTCCGTCGGTGACGAAGCGATCGGTCAGGAAGGAGGCGAGTCCGACTGCCCGGTCGAGCGCGCCTTCCACGCCAGCGAAGCGGTGCGCCGCGAGCAGCCCGCACCCGACGAGCGCGTTCCAGCCCGCGACGATCTTGTCGTCGCGCTCGGGCTGCTCGCGGCGCCGTCTGGCCTCGAGCAGCCGTTCTACGGCCCGATCGAGCAGCTGCCGGTCGGGGCCGTGCTTCACGCGCGACGGGTCGTCGTCGTGCACGCCCGGCGGGAGGATCCTGACGAGGTGGTTGCGCCGCTCGAAGTTGCCGTCGCGCGAGACGGCGAAGACGCGCAGGAACGCGTCGAGCTCGTCCTCGTCGAGGATCTCTTCGATCTCCTCGAGCTTCCAGATGTAGGTGCCGCCCTCGCGGTGATTCGTGTCCGCGTCGTGCGCGCTCGCGTAGCCCTCGCCGACGCGGAAGGTCTCCTCGAGCGCGCGGACGACGCCGGCTGCCGCCTCGCGGTAGCCGCTTCTGCCGAACAGCCGTGACGCGACCGAGTAGTTCCACAGGAGCAGCGCCTGGTCGTAGAGCATCTTCTCGAAGTGGGGGATCGTCCACTCGCGGTCGACGGTATAGCGGAAGAACCCGCCCTGCAGGTGGTCGTGCAGACCGCGGGTCATCATCGCGTCGAGCGTCTCGCGCGCCATTTCGCCGGCGCGCTCGGAGAGCCCGGCGGCGTAGGCGTGCTGGAGGAAGAGCAGGACCGAGTGCGGCGGGAACTTCTGCGACTCGCCGAAGCCGGCGTGCACGCGGTCGAAGACGCGGTCGAGCGCCTCGACCCGGTCGAGCGCCTGCGGTTCGTCCTCGTCGCTGATCATCGCGACCGCCGGCGCGTCGTCGTCGTCGCCCGCGTCGCGCCCCTCGTCCGCGTCGCCGGTCTCGGCGCCGCTCCCGCGGTGCAGGAACGGCCGAACCGCCGCGTCGACGCCGCTGTGCCCGGCGTTGAGCTCGAACGGCCCGATTCGGTCGCGGTTCTCGCCGTAGAACTCGCGCACGCGGCCGAGGATGTCGTCGAACGCCGGCAGATGGAACCGCGGTTCGGTGGATGCGTAGGTCATCGCGAAGAACGGATGCCCTTCGGGCGAGAGAAAGGCGTTCAGCGGCCATCCGCCGCTTCCCGTCGTGGCTACCAGAAAGCTCATGAGGTAGTGGTCGATGTCCGGACGCTGCTCGCGGTCGACCTTGACCGGCACGAAGTAGCGATTGAGGAGCGACGCGCACGTCTGGTCGCTGAACGCCTCGCGCGCCATCACGTGGCACCAGTGGCACGTGCTGTACCCCACGCTCACGAACACGATGCGACCGGTCGCGCGAGCGTGCTCGAGCACGTCCTCGCTCCATTCCTGCCACCAGACCGGGTTATCGGCGTGCTGGCGCAGGTACGGGCTGTTCGCGACGTCCAGGTTGTTGCGGTCGAAGGTCATCGTCTCGAATGTAATGAAATCAGTAGGCGATTGCCGAACTACCGTTCGTCTTCCCGCCGGCGGTTCCGTTGCGCTGGAGTACCGCCTCCAGGTCCTCGAGCAGCGTGCTGATCTCGCGGTAGGCGCGCATGCCCTCTATCCAGTCGTCCGGGATCGCGTCCCGGCCGTGGAAGGCTCCGAGCACCATGCCCACGACCATGCCCCGCGCGGCGCTGTCGCCGCCCGCGGCGACGTTCTCCACGAGCGCGCTCGCGAGCGAGCCCTCGTAGGTCGCGATGAGGTTGATCGCGAGCGGCAGCGCCGCCGCCACCGAACCGTCCTGCCCGAGTCGCCGGGCCGCTTCGGCGGTGGTTTCACCCGTGCTCTCCAGGCCGCTGCGCAGGAGCGCGGAGATCTCCGCATCGGGCCGGGCGTCGATCACGGCGCGGGTCGCCGCCGAGGGGGTCTTGCCGTTGAGGACGATCCAGAGAATGTGCCCGAGCGCGCCCGCAGCGTCGACGACGAGCGGTTCCCGGTGCGTCATCGCGGTCTGCGCACGCGCGGCTTCCACGAGCGCGTCGCGTTCGTCGCGATAGCGGTAGGCGAGCGGGGCGATTCGCGCGGCCCCGCCCAGGTCGTGAGACGATGAGCCGGCCGCGCCGGGCGCCTTTCCGGCGGCGAGGTTCGATAGCGTCTCGTTCGTTGCGTGGTCGACGTACCCGTCGTATCCCTGCATGTACGCGCGCCACTGCTCCGAGAACGAGGTTATGTCGAGTGATTTATGGGTCGCGAGATGGCGCAGGAGCAGGAGTGTCTGATCGCCGTAGTGCGTGAATGCACCCATGGGACGCCCCGCGTGCAGCGAGTCGGGAGGCGCCGGTAGCAGCCGTTCCACGCGCCCGTAGCGCGACGCGATTTCGTTCGTGTCGTAGATCCAGTGGGCACCCAGGGCGTGGGAGTCAGCGGCAAAGGACGCGAGGACCATTGCCTCGGCTCGTTCTCTCATGCCAGCTCCTTCGAGACAAAAAAACCGGCCGGCGGCCGGTCGGATAGTCTCGCCAATTCGTGGTTCTGGTAAGGTACTCACGGTCGGCGACCGTGGCAAGCCGCGTTTCACTCGGTGCAGCCGAGGACAGCGGCGGCGATGTCGTCGAGCACCCGGGCTCCCGGGTCCGAGAGCGCGTCGAAGAGGAAGTCGCTGTGGCCGCGGTCGGGATAGAGGAGGAGACGGTTTCGAACACCTGCCTCGTCGAGGACGGTCGCGAGCTGCTCGCTCATGCCGACGGGCACCGTTTCGTCCCGCACGCCGTGGATGAGCCACACCTCGTCGACGGTCGCCGCGGCGTCTGCACTCGTCGCCCGCGCGGCCCACCTGACAGGCGACGCTTCCGGGAAGTTCTCCTCGCCTTCCATGACGGCGGTCATGACCGGCGCTTCGCCGCCTCGCTCGCGCTCGAAGGCCATCTGGGCGTCCACGTCGTAGACGCCGCTGAGCCCGATCCACCCGCACAGCTCGTCCGGCGAGCGCCCGCGCTCCGCGAGCCACCGCGGGTCGAGTGCCACCAATCCGCTGAGATGGCCGCCGGCCGAGTGACCGCTGAGCACCACACGGTCCGAATCGCCACCGTACGCGTCGACGTTCTCGAGCGTCCAGGCGACCGCCGCGGCGGTCTCGCGCGCCATCTGCTCGTAGGTCGCCTCCGGGTGCAACGTATAGTCGGGGATGACGACGACCATATCGCGCGGCAGCAGCTGCATCGCCACCGGCGCGAAGAGCTCCTTGTCGTAGCTGTCCCACCCGCCGCCGTGCACGAAGACGAGCACCGGGTGATCGTCACCCGACGGCGGACTGTAGACGTCGAGGCGGGCGTCGCTCACCTCGGTGAAGGCTACGTCGCGCTCGAGATGGTCGTACGTCCGGTAGAATCGCGCTCCGGCGCGGTTCGCCCGCACGAGGTTCCAGTAGAAGCCGGCGTTCCGCAGTACGGCGCACCCGGATACGAGGGAGATCAGCGCTACGGCGGTGACGACGAGCAGGGCGAGCCGGGTCGGACGAGCGGGTGATGGACGCACGGGTCTTTGTACCACGGCGTCGTGTGGCGCGACAACGACGCGGCGACGCAACCGTTTGCACCTATCGCCGGTGGGTGATACGATTTCGGGTATACACCAATCACGAGCGAGGCAGCTATGCAGTATCGCACGATGGGACCACGTGTGCCCGAACGGGTTTCCGCACTCGGCTTCGGGTGCATGCGGTTCCCGAAGACGAAGGACGAGCCCCAACGGATCGAGCGCACCGAATCGCGTCGCATGCTCGAGTACGCGATCGACGCGGGCGTCAACTACGTCGACACCGCGTGGCCGTACCACGGCGGCGAGAGCGAGGAGTTCGTGGGCGAGGTGCTCGACGGTGACCTGCGGAAGAAGGTCTATCTCGCGACGAAGATGCCGGTCTGGGAGGTGAACGAACCCGCCGATCTGGACCGGATCTTCGACGAGCAGCTCGAGAAGCTTCGGACCGACTACATCGACTTCTACCTGCTCCACGCGCTGAACGAGGAGCGTCTCGACGCGGTCGTCAAGCACAAGATGATCGAATGGGGCGCGAAGCAGAAGGAGGCGGGTCGCATCCGCTACCTGGGGTTCTCGTTTCACGACGAGCTTCCCGTGTTCAAGCGGATCGTCGACCAGTACGACGGCTGGGATTTCTGCCAGATCCAGTACAACTACATGGACGAGAAGAACCAGGCGGGTACCGCCGGCTTCCGCTACGCGGCCGACCGCGATCTCGCGGTGGTGATCATGGAGCCGTTGCTCGGCGGATCGCTTGCGAACACGCCGGAGGCCGTGCAGGCGGTCTTCTCCGACGCAGGCACGGACCGATCGCCGGTCGAGTGGGCGTTCGACTGGCTCTGGGACAAGGAGCACGTCGGCACGGTCCTCAGCGGCATGAGCTCCATGGAGCAGGTGACCGAAGACGTCGAGTACGCCTCTCGCTCCTCCGTTGGCATGCTCAGCGATGCCGAGCGCAAGCTCTTCCCGAAGGCGAAGAAGGCGTACGAGTCGCTCCAGCCGGTTCCCTGCACGCAGTGCAACTACTGCATGCCGTGCCCCTACGGGGTCGACATCCCCGGCAACTTCGACATCTTCAACACCTACTACAAGTTCGGCGACCGGGATCAGGCCGTCGCGCGCTACAACAGGCAGATGCCCGAGGACGCGCGGGCGTCGGCGTGCACGCGGTGCGAGGAGTGTCTGCCCAAGTGTCCGCAGTCGATCGCGATTCCCGATTGCCTCGAGCGGGTCAACGAAGAGCTCGCGGTGGCGGGGTAGGCTCGTGAACAACAGTCGATTTGCGGCTCGCCGCCCGATCCGCCACGCGTGCCTCGCGCTTCTCGCGGGAGTCGCCGCGCTCACTGTCGCGCTGTCGGGGTGCGCGTCGGTGAACCCGAGGTCGTACGAGGAGCCGGCCGAGCCGGTCCATCGCATCGCCGTCGTGCACCTCGCGCAGGAGACGAACTCGTTCTCGCCGGTTCCCACGACCATGGCGGACTTCGAGGCGAGCGGAATCCACCGGGGCGAAGACGTGCTCGGCTACGCCCGGGAGGGCGGGAACACGCTCTCCGGTTTCCTCGCCGCCGTCGGTGACCACGGCGAGGGTCGCGTGGAGATCGTTCCGATCCTCAAGGCGACCTCCACATCGGGCGGGCCGATCGAGCGGGCCACCTACGAGACCTTCCGGAAGGAGATCGTCGACGGCGTGCGCGACGCCGGCCGTCTGGACGGCGTCTACCTCGCGCTGCATGGGGCGATGGGCGTGGAGGGTATGCGCGACCCGGAGGGCGACCTGCTCGCCCATCTGCGGGACGTTGTGGGCGACGAAATGCCCATCGGCGTCTCCCACGACCTGCACGCGAACATTACCGAGCGGCGCGCCGAGCTCGCGACCTTCATCGTGGGCTACAAGACCAACCCGCACCGCGACTTCGCCGAGACCGGATACAGGAGCGGCGAGATCCTCACGAGGACGGTGCTCGGCGAGATCGAGCCGGTGATGGAGGTGCGCAAGATGCGCCTCCTCAAGGGCGGGGGGATGAACGTCGATTTCCTCGCGCCGGTTCGGAGCATCTTCCGCGAGATGGACCGCATGGAGCGCGACGACGAGGTTCTCGCCGTCTCGAACTTCATGGTGCACATCTGGCTCGACGACCCCGAGCTCGGGTGGACGACGATCGCCGTGACCGACGGGAACCGCGAGCTCGCCTCGTCGCTCGCCGAGGAGCTCGCCGAACTTGACTGGGGCGTGCGCGACGTGCCGCACCCACCCGCGCTCACCGCGGAGGAGGGCGTGGAGGCCGCGCGCCGGGCGTGGCTCGCGCGCGCCTTCGGTACGGTCGTGATCTGCGACGTCGCCGACGCCGTCGGCGCCGGGGCGCCGGGGGAGAACGCGTGGATCCTCAAGGCGTTCCTGGACGGCGCGCCCGATCTGCGGACCTACATCCCCGTGCGATCGGCCTCGGCCGCGCGAAGCGCCTGGGCGCGCGAGGTGGGTGAGACGGTGACCGTCACCGTCGGGGCGGAGCTCGAAACCGTCTACAACACGCAGGTGGCGTTCACCGGCGAGGTACTGAGCAGGCACGACACCGAGCGTTACGGGAAGACCGTCGTCCTCCGCGACCGGGGGGTCCATCTGATCGTCTCCGAGCGCCCGACGAACGCCCGCAGCCCCGACTTCTTCCGCGAGCTCGGCCTGCGTCCGGGCCGTGCCGATGTCGTCGTGGTGAAGAACCTCTTCCCGTTCCGTTTCACCTTTCTCTGGGTCAACCGGAAGACGATCAACGTGATGACGCCGGGGACGACGAGCATCGACGTGTGGGACCTCGAGTACGAGCGCATCCCGCGGCCGATCTACCCGCTCGACGAGATCGACGACTGGCGGCCGTAGCGGCCGCCGGCCCGGAGAGGCCGCCGTCCCGGAGAGGGCGGTCGCGGGTCCCGCAGCCGCCCGGGCTGTGCTCCTACGAGTGCGTCACCTCGAGCTCGAACTCGGTTGCGATGTCCGCGAGCCGTTCCATCTGCTCGTCGGTCGGCGGGGTGATGTCTCCGGCGTGGAAGGGGAGGTCGAGGGCGGCGTACTTCGAACCCGCCATCGCGTGGAACCGCAGTAGCTCGTAGCGGACGAGCGAGCTCAGACCGGAGGCGAATTCTGCGATCGCGCGAATCGAGGCCTCGTCGTCGTTCACCCCGGGGACCACGGGCGTGCGGACGATCAGCGGGACGCCGTACTCGGCGAGGCGCTGCGCGTTCTCGAGGATGCGCGCGTTCGGGACCCCGGTGGCCCTGCGGTGGACGTCGCTGTCCATGCTCTTGATGTCCATCATGACGAGATCCGTTACCGGCAAGATCTCCTGGATGCGGTTCCAGGGGACGTTCGCGGCGGTTTCCACCGCCGTGTGGATGCCTTCGGCCCGGCAGCCTGCGAGGACCGCCCGGGTGAAGGCCGGCTGCAGCAGCGGCTCGCCGCCGGAGATCGTGAGCCCGCCGCCGGAGGTGTCGTAGAACGCGCGGTCGCGGAGGACGATCTCCACGACCTCCGCGGCGGTCCGCTCGGCGCCCGCCATGACGAGCGCGCGCGAGTAGCACACGTCGGTGCACGCGCCGCACGCGGTGCACCGCGATCGATCGAAGGCGTGTAGCCCGTCGACCATGCTGTGCGCCGACTCCGGGCAGACCTCCACGCACTTGCCGCACGCGATACATCGGTCCGGATAGTACTGCAGCTCGAGTCCCGACGCCTGCGTCTCCGGGTTGTGACACCAGAAGCAGCGGAGATTGCAGCCCTTCACGAAGACGGTCGTGCGAATGCCCGGTCCGTCGTGAACGGAGAAGTGCTGGATATCGGTGACCGTCCCGGAGACGGTGTGCTGTTCGTCGTTCGGCATAGGTTTTCCTCAGGGTGCGGGGGTTAAGGTATCGAACGGTGGGCGTCGTGTCGAGTCTGCACATATCAGCTCGTGCTTCCGGTATATCAGGGGCGACGCAGTCATGGTGCGTGTGGTATATTTCCGTGTCTTGATATTGACAGGAGACGCGGATGCCACAGAGCGACGGAGATTCTCAGAAGAAGACCTATCTCTATGAGAGCGTGCGAAACGACATCATTGCGATGATCCGCGCGCGAGGTCTGCAGGCGCACGATCCTCTTCCCTCCGAGGGTACGATCGCGCAGATGTATGACGTCAGCCGCATGACGGGGAAACTCGCGCTGAAGTCTCTCGAGGATGACGGTATCGTCTATCGCGTGAACCGGCGGGGATCGTTTCTCGCGGTCGGATTCGAAGAGAAGATACCCGGGGGCGCGACGGAGGCGAAACGGAATCGAGACCGCCTGAGCAAGCAGCTGTCGGTCGCGCTCGTGGTACCCGCCTTCGACTTCTACGTCGGAGATATCATCCGATCGATCCAGGAAGCCGCCGAGAAGCGGTCGATCCGCTTATTCCTCCACGTGACCGACGAGGATCCGGTCGAAGAGGACCGGATCCTCGAGGAGCTCACGCGCCTCACGTACATCCACGGCATCATCCTCTTCCCGCTCACGCGTCCGGACGTGAGCGGCCAGCTCCTCGCGATGAAGCTCAACAGGTATCCGCTGGTGCTTGTCGACCGCACATTCGACAGTCTCGCGCTCGACAGCGTCGTGCACGGGCACTACGAGGGCGCGCACGAGATGACGAGCTTTCTGATCGAGCGTGGACACCGCAATATCGGATTCGTTTCACAGCCGCTTGCGACGGCGCGCAGCCGCGAGCTGCGCTACCAGGGGTACATACACGCGCTCATGGAGCACGGCGCGCCGGTGCGGAAGGAGCAGATACAGATCATCGACTCCGACATACACACGGTGCGCGGCGTCCACGTCCTCGATTCGCCATCGCTCCCTCCGCTCAGAGAGTACCTCCGATCGAACCGATCGATGACGGCCGTCGTCTGCGACGAAGACTACTCCGCGCTCGAAGTGTACTACGCGGCGACCGGGCTGGGCCTCCGTATTCCCGAGGACCTGTCGGTGACCGGATTCACGGACAACCGCGTCCTGCGATTCGTCCCGGTTCGCCTGACAACGGTGCGGCAACCGGTGGAGCAGATGGGTGACAGAGCGCTGGACCTGTTGGTCCAGCGCATCGCCGAATCCGAGCGCGAGTACAGCGAGGTCGTGATCGACACGGAGATCGTGGACCGTGACACGGTCAAAAACCTGAGTGCGCATATCAGCTAAACTCTTTCGGGGCTTTCTTGGTATGGAATATCAAGAAAACGGTTGCAGTGCCAGTGACCCCGTGCTATCCTGCCAGTAGTTCAATTCAAAAGGAGGAGCGCGATGAAGCGACTTCTAGTTACGGCGGTCATTCTTGCCTTGATTGCAGGGTTCGGGTTTGCCGAAGGCCAATCCGAGGACACCACGAGCGACGAGCCCACGATCCGGGTGAACATGGAAGGGTACGCCGGCGGCGAGGGTACGCCGGAGGAGATCATTGCCGGCCTCGAGGATCAGCTCGAATCGGGCGATCTGAGCCCGGAGGTCGAGCGCGAGACCGAATGGAAGATCGAGTACATCCGGACGCTCGCCGAAGTCACCGCCGAAAAGGGCGTGATGTGGGAAGGTGTCGACTGGGGCTGGGCCGAGCAGCTCACGCAGCGACAGCTCAACGCGTTCCTCGCCGGCCAGGGCCCCGACATCCTCGTCGGTGAGACCCAGATGCCCGGTTTCGCGTTCAAGGGGTATCTCGAGCCGTTCCCGCCCGAGCTCGCAGCGAAGGTGCGTGCAGAGGTCGTTCCCGGCGCGTACGGCCCGATGAGAGTCGACGGAGAAATCTACGGCATAGCTACCTACCCCGGGGTAAACGTCCTGTTCTGGAACAAGGACCTGCTTCGCGAGGCGGGGCTTGATCCCGACCGTGCTCCGGAGACCTGGAGCGAGTGGTTGGACATGGTAGAGGCGATCAGCGAAGCCGGCGACGGCGAGTTCTACGGCGGCGGCACGTACGCCGGTCCGAACTTTGGCGGCAGCCTGCGCGTGGGACCGTTCATGATGATGGCCGGCGGCGGTTTCGTCGACGAGAACGGCGACGTGGACTTCGACAACCCCGGTAACGTAGAGGCGCTCGCCTTCGTCCGCGAGCTCGCGAAGAACTCTCCGGCGGGCGCGGTCGCCGGCGCCGGCGAAGGCGGCTGGTGGGACGCGTTCAACCAGGAGAAGATCGCCTACGTCGTGGACGGCCCGTGGCGTCTTGCGCAGGGCGACGCGCTGGGCATGGACATCGGCTACAGCATCCTGCCGGTTCCCGAGGGCGGAGACCTTGCCAACGTGACGATCGGTGCGGCCTTCTTCGGCGTCCCCGAGTACGCGGCGAACAAGGAAGCGGCTTTCAAGTTCATCGAGGCGCTCTTCGACAAGCGCGTCCAGGACCTGATTCGTGACGGCGGCCAGCGCTCTCCGGTGCTCCAGGTCTATCGCGAGGACGCCGAGTTCATGGATTCCTACATGGCGACGTTCTACGAATCGCTCTACGGCGATGTCTCCGGGCTTCCCACGTACAAGGGAGATCGGAACGCGCGCATCTGGGATGTCTTCCATCAGCACATGACCGAGGCGATCGTCACCGACGGCGACATTGAAGAGATTCTCGCCAGAGCCCAGGAGCTCGGCGAGCAGTATCAGGCCGAATAGGCTTATTGGGTGCACAGCAGGTGCACAAGCTACCCGCGCCCGGCCGCTGCGGCCGGGCCGGGTAGACTCTTTTCCAAACACGAGGAACGTCAGTGAAACGACGCACACGTACGCTCGCGGTTGACCCGACATGGGTCGCGAGGCGGGGAAGGCAGGGAACGCGCACGCGATCCCTCGAGATGAACGAGAACCGGGTCGCCTGGCTTCTTCTCGCGCCGATTCTGCTCTACTTCCTCGTCTTCCAGGCCTTTCCCATCGTCTTCGGCCTGGTCATCGGCTTCACGAACTGGGTCGGTGTGACCGCGAGGCCCACGTTTGCGGGGCTCAGCAATTTCGTACGCTTCTTCTCGGATCCCTACTACGTGAGGACGCTCTGGAACGCCTTCTACATTGGGGCGCTGGTCATGTTCTTCAACGTGACGATCGGGTTCGCCGGCGCCTACATGCTCAACGCTCCCATGCGCGGCAGGACGCTGATCCGCTCGATCTGGTACCTGCCGGCGGTGACGGCGCCTGTAGCGACGACCCAGATCTTTCTCATGTTCATCGATCCATCCTCAGGGATCGCGAATCGCGCGCTCGAGCTGGTGGGGATCGAGCCCATCGCGTGGGGCTACAGCACCTTCTGGATGGTGTTCTGGATCGTCGTCTACTCCTCGTGGCGAGGGATCGGCACGGCGATGATCCTCTGGCTCGCCGGGCTCCAGTCGATCGACCCCGCCTACTACGAGGTCGCCGACATCGACGGTGCAAACTCGTGGCAGAAGCTCATCTACGTGACGCTGCCGAGTCTACGGAACATCACCACGTTCGTGTTCATCACCGGCTTCATCGGGGTCCTGCAGATCTTCGAACCCGTCCTGTTCATCAGTCAGGGCGGACCATTCGGGACGACCGACGTGATCGTCCACCGAGTCTTCCGTGACTTCTACGGTGACTTCAACTTCGGCATGGCCGGCGCGGGAGCGTTGGTGATTACCATCATCATCTTCCTGTTCAGCCTGACCATGCTGAAGTGGTACACGGTAAAGGAAAAGTAGTCGTGCTAACCACCAAGAAAATACCCTGGGTACGATACACGCTTCTGGGAATCACGAGCCTGCTCTTCGTCTATCCGCTCGTCTACGCGGTCGGAGTCGGGTTCATGACGTCGAACCAGTTCGCCACCACGCCTCCTTCGCTCATTCCGTTCCAGGCGCCGTTCAACCTGCGGAATTACCGATTGTTGCTGCTGCTCAATATCAGGACCGAGCCGAACATGCCGTTCTTCTACCTGAACAGCGTCGTTCGAACTGCGTGGTACATCGTGTGGGCCGTGATGATCTCGTTCGTCGCGGGATACGTTTTTGCGCGCTTGCGGTTCCGCGGCAAGAACTTCATCTTTCTTGCACTCCTCATGACGACCATGATTCCTCCGGTCGTCACGATGGCGCCCACGTACCTGATGATGGCGAGGTTCCCGCTGATCGGCGGAAACAACATCCTCGGCCAGGGCGGCAAGGGCTTCCTCGACACCTACGCGGTGCTGCTTCTCCTGAACCTGGTCAATATCCTCGGGATATTCCTGGTGCGTATGAGCATGCAGACGTTCCCGACGGCGATCGAGGATTCCGGTCGCATGGACGGGGCGAACATCTTCCGAATCATGTTCCAGCTCGTCTTTCCCATTCAGAAGCCGATTCTCGCCTACGTCGCGATTACGACCGGTGTCCTGATCTGGAACGACTGGTACGTACCGTTTGTCTTCACCGACCGTCCCGAGTTTCAGACGCTCGCCGCCGCGGTGAGCCGACTCACGTCGGTGGCAGTCGGTCAGTACGGTATACCCGACTGGCCGAGAATCATTACCCTGGGGTTAGGAATGACGATCCCGTCGGTCGTGATGTTTGCGTTCTTCCAGCGCTACATCGTCGCCGGCCTTGCCAGCGCGGCCGTGAAGGGTTGAGGAGAAGCTATGAGCCAGACAGAGATACAGACAGAGACGACGCGCGACTACGACGCCATGATCGGCGCCATCCGCACGACGAAGCTCGAGTTCAACGACGCGAAGATCGAAGGGTGGGGGCACTACAACAACGACGATCACGGGTGGATTCCGCTCGACCGTCCGGAGTTCACCCCGTACACCGACCCCGAGACCGGCACGTGTTCGGGCCCGCTTCTGATCGGGCGCAGCTTCCGCGCGTGGCTCGACGTTCACCCCGTCTATATCCACCCGTCGAGCGCCGTCGCGGGCGCGTGGGTTTCGAACGCTCCGCGGGTGGGCGAGTGGAAGGATTCCCCCGAAGAGCTCAAGCCGATATGGGAGAAGTACAACATCCGTCAGCCCGGCGCGAAGGGGATGAACCACTTCGGTCCGGACATGACCATCGGCCTCTCGCTCGGCTTCGGCGGCCTGCTCGAGAAGATCCAGCGCTACCGCACGCTGAACGCTCCCCTCGACACGTCGTTTTACGACGGCGAGGAAGAGGTCGTACTCGGGATGCAGGAGTTCGTGCGCAAGCACGCGGAGGAAGCCGCGCGACGAGCGTCTGAGACCGAGGACCCCGCCGAGCGCCGCAACTACGCCGAGATCGCGGAGATGAACGACTGGCTCGTCGACAATCCGCCGCGCACGTTGCGCGAGGCGGTCCAGTTCCTCGCGTGGTTCCAGACCTTTGACCGGATGTACTTCCTCGGTGGGGCGATGCAGCAGATCGACACGCTCCTCCTGCCGTTCTACGAGCGGGACGTCGAGAACGGCGTGCTCGCCGACGATGAGGAGGTCGTCTGGTACTTCGTGAGTCTGCTCTTCAACGACACGCATTACCACCAGATCGGTGGGCCGGCGCCGGTCGACGGGCACGACGTATCGAACCCGCTCTCCTTCGCGATGCTCGACGCGATGCACGCGCTGGGGATGCCGTCGAACGTCGCCGTTCGGCTCCACGAGAACATCAGCGAGGATCTGCTCGACCGCGCGGTGAAGTACCTGTTCGAAGACGGGACTGGCGTGGCTCTCTCGTGCTCCGGCGGGCTCGATGCGGGGTTTGCCCGCAACGGCTATCCTCTGCAGCTCGCGCGTATGCGCGCGAAGGTCGGGTGCAATTGGACCGCGCTTCCCGGCATCGAGTACTGCCTCCAGGACGTCACGCGAATCTGCATGGTCTCGCCGTTCCTGCACGCGCTCTACGAGATGGTCGACGATGCCGATACGCCGAACACGCTCGAGACGTTGTGGGATAAGTACGCGACGCATCTGGGCGTGTCGGTGGATACGATCAAGCGCGGATTCGACTGGCACTACGAGCACAAGGCGTCGAACGTGCCGGAGATGGTTCTGAACCTCTTCTGCCACGGTCCCATCGAGCGCGGGCTGGATATCAGCGCCGGCGGCGTGGACATCTACAACTACACGGTCGACGGCGTGGGACTCGCAACCGTCGCCGACTCGTTCGGCGCGATCCATCAGCGCGTCGTGGACGAGGGGCGGATCACGTGGGAGGAGCTCGTCGCGATGCTCCGGGCCGATTTCGAAGGCCACGAGCCCGAGCGGCTGATGCTCCAGAATATCGCGCGCTACGGGTCGGCGGAGTCCCGCAGCGACGAGTGGGCGGATCGGATCTCCACGCTCTTCACGAACGCAGTAAAGGATAGTCCGACGCCGAAGCATCGGTTCAACGTGATCCCCGGCCTCTTCTCGCACGGTGTCGTGCACATGCTCGGAGAGAACCTTGGCGCGACGCCAAACGGACGGCACGCCGGGCGGGAGATCTCGCACAGCGCCGACCCGGACCCGGGCTTCAACGCGGACGGCACCGCGGCACCCACGGCGAAGAGCAACGCGGTCGCGCGGGTGCAGCCGGGGTGGGGAAACTCCGCGCCGCTGCAGGTGGACCTGGACAGCTCGCTCGCGAACGAGCTGGGCGGAATCGAAATCATCAAGGCGTATCTCAAGGCGCACGACCAGATGGGCGGAACGCTGATCAACATCAACGTCGTCTCGAAAGAGAAGCTGCTCGCGGCGCACGAGAACCCGGATCTCTATCCGGACCTCGTGGTTCGCGTGACCGGCTACAGCGCCTTCTTCAAGTCGCTCTCCTACGAGTACCGTCAGCAGGTCGTCGACCGGTTCCTGTCGAACGGATAGGGCGGCGCGATCGCTCACAGCGCCCCGCGGCCGGACCGCTCGGCGGGGCTGCCGGCGCCCGCGAGCGACGGCTCGCGAAAGGAACTACCCATGACGAGCTCCCGCTCAGGCGAGCCGCGCGTCCACCTCATCTGTCAGGCGCACATAGATCCGGTGTGGATCTGGGACTGGCCCGAGGGGGCGACCGAGACGCTCGCGACCTTCGAGGCGGCAGCCGATCTGCTGGACGAGTACCCCGAATTCGTCTTCAACCACAACGAATCGCTGCTCTACGAGTGGACGAAGACCTACCGACCGGAGCTCTTCGAGCGCATCCGGGGGCACGTACGGTCGGGCCGATGGGTCGTCTCCGGCGGATGGTACCTGCAGCCGGACGCGAACCTGCCCTCCGGCGAGTCGATCGCCCGGCAGATCCTCCTGGGGCGACGCTTCTTCCGCGAAGAGCTGGGGGTCGAGCCGCGCGTGGCGTACAACCTCGATTCCTTCGGCCATAACGGGAACCTGCCGCAGTTTCTCAGGCTCGCCGGGTACGAGATGTACACGCACTTCCGGCCGCACCCTCACGAGAAGCAGCTCCCCGACTACCTCTACCGGTGGCGCGGCGTGGACGGATCAGAGGTCGTCGGCTTCCGGCCTCCGGACGGGTGGTACTGCTCGCACCCCGGTTCGCTCGTCGCCGGCAAGATCGAGGAGATGCGCACGCTCGCGGGGAGCACCGGGCGGTCGACGACGGTCTTCTGGGGCGCCGGCAATCACGGCGGGGGCGCGACGCGGGGCGACCTGGAGGTCATTCGTGAAGCCACGCCGGGATCGCCGGAAATCGTCCACTCGAGCTTCGAGCGCTATCTCGACGAGGTAGCGCTGCCGGTCGCCGACGAGCTTCCGGTCGCCGAGGGAGAGCTCCAGAAGTGCTTCACCGGCTGCTACACGTCGATCATCGGGAACAAGCTCGGCAATCGCCGCGCCGAAGGATTCGCGCTCGCCGCCGAGCGCTACGCCGCGCTCGCGTGGTGGCTGACCGGCGCCGCGTACCCGACCGAGCGCCTCGCGCGCGTGTGGAAGGACCTCCTCTTCTGCCAGTTCCACGACATGCTCCCGGGCTCGTCGATCCGTGAAGGCGCCGTGTCTTCGGCCGACATCGTCGGACGGTCGGTGACGAGCGCGCGCGAGGTCATGCTCGCCGCGCAGCTCGAGCTGATGCGTTCGACCGATCCGAAAGAACCGCTCACGGTGCGCGTCTTCAACCCCCATCCGGTCGCCAGACGCGTGCCGGTCATCGTCGACGTCCAGCTCGCCACGCACCCGGCCTTCGTCGAGGGCAGGTACCTGGGCGTCTACGATGCCGACGGGACCGAGATCGTCCGGCAGCTCCTCGAGTACCGCCGATCGACCGCCGACTGGCGCAACACCTTCCTCTTCGAGGCGTCGCTGCCGGCGATGGGTCTTGCCGAGTACCGGATCCGGATCGAAGCGCCGACCGGCGCCCCCGACCGGGGCGGCACCGGCGGCCTGGAGGACGAAGATCCGGACGCGTTTCTCGCGGCGACCGGCCGTCGGCTCGAGGACTTCGGCTGTCGTGTCGCGACGAAGGATGCATGGTTCAGCACCGACCGGGGGACGATCTCGATTTTCGCCCGCGACTACGCCGCGCGGGTCTCGCGCGAAGACGGCGGGCTCGGCTCGCTCGTGCACCGCGCGACCGGCCGGGAGCTCCTGTCGGGCCCGAGCCCGAGACTCATCGTTCGCGCCGACTCCAACCACGCGTGGGGCGGCGAGCAGCCTGCCTACGGCGCAATCGTGGGCGCGTTCCGCCCGGCGTCGGCCGAGGAGCTCGTCGAGGTTTCCGGGCAGTACGGCGAGCGCGAGCCGGGCCCGCCGGTCCGTGTGATCGCCTCCGGACCTCTGGCGGTCGTCGTGGAGTCGTTGCTCGTGTGGGGTCGGTCGGTCGCGCGGCTGCGGGTCACGTTCCACCGCAACCATCCGTGGCTGGACGTGGATCTCCTGGTCAACTGGGCCGAGCGGCGCCGGGCGCTACAGCTCGAGCTCGAGACCGCGTTGGCGGGTACCGAATACGAGACCGAGATCCCGCACGCGACCGTGCGGAGACCACGCGGCGGCGGTGAGGAGCCGTGCGGCCGCTGGGTGAGCCTCGACGACGCCGGCGTGTCGCTCGTCCTCGTGAACGACGGTCCCGGAGGCGTGGACGTCGGCGAGTCGACGGTGAGGCAATCGCTCGTGCGCAGCCCGGTCTACTGCTCGGGCTCCGACGCGGTGGAGCCCGGGTTCCTCGGCGAGCACATGGACCTCGGCGAGCACCGCTACCGCTTCCGCCTGCTCTTCGGGCCGACCGATGAGGTCGCGGCGCAGCGGCAGCTGGCGGTCGACGACCTGAATCTGCCCTTCTCGAGCCACACGAGCGTCCCGCTCGACGCGTGCGAGCGCGACGGTGCGACGGCGGGCATGGACCTCGTTCGCCTGACGCCAAGCGGCGGTGAGGGTGTGGTGCACCTGGAGGCGATGAAGGTGAGCGAGGACGGCAGAGCGCTCGTCGTGCGGCTCGCCGAGCGCGCGGGCGCCCGGACGAACGTTACCCTGGCGATCGACGGGGTCGAGCCGGCGGCGCTCGCGTTCCGATCGTACGAGATGAAGACGCTGCGGTGCGACAGGGAAGGTGGTGGGGCGGCCACGCGGAGCTGGGTCGAGTGCGACTTGCTCGAGCGGCCGCTCTCCGACGCCGCCCGGGCGGAGCGGATATGAGCCCCGTCGACCGATCGCGAGCGAGGACGCTGTTCCAGACGCACGGCTACGCGGCCGACGTCGACCTCCGCACCGACGCGGTCATCGTCTACGGGTGGCGCGAGGGCCTTGCCGGGGAGGTCCGCACCTGGCGCGAGCGCGGCTACGTCGTGCATTTCATGACCGGGGCCGCCTGGGGCGGGTACCGCGAGTACGTGCAAGGCGACTTCGATGGTCGCGTCCACGTGGACGAGGCGCAGGTGGCCGCGAACGGTGAACGTATCGATCACGGCAACGAGATATTCTACTTCGTCCCGACTGCAGACTACTCCGAGTACCTGAAGGCGATCGTCGAGCGGGCGATCGACGCCGGGGTGGACGCGATCCACCTCGAGGAACCCGAGTTCTGGGTGCGTGGCGGGTACAGCGACGCGTTCAAGCGTCTCTGGCAGCAGCACTACGGCACCGCGTGGGAGGCTCCGCACGATTCGGCGCAGAGCTGGTACGCGGCGGCGCGGCTGAAGTACCTGGCCTATACCGAGCTGCTAGAGCGCGTCTTCGACCACGCGAAGGCGTACGCGGCCCGCACGCGCCCGGATGCCGGGGTCGAGTGCTACGTGGCGAGCCACAGCCTGCTCAACTACGCGCAGTGGGGCATCGTGAGCCCGGAGTCGAACCTGGCGCATCTGGACTCGTGCGACGGGTACGTCTGCCAGGTCTGGACCGGGACGGCGCGGACGCCCAACCACTACGGCGGAGTGCGGGCGGAGCGGACGTTCGAGACGGCCTATCTCGAGTACGCGCAGATGATGTCGATGGTCCTCTCCACCGGGAGGCGGACGTGGTTCCTCGCGGATCCTATCGAAGACGATCCCGAGCACGACTGGCACGACTACCGGACGAACTACCACGCGACGCTCGTCGCGAGCCTCCTGAACCACCGCGTGAGCACGTTCGAGGTGATGCCGTGGCCGCAACGCGTCTTCCGATCGCTGCACGCCGGCGGCGGCGAGGCGAAGGAGCCGACCCGTATTCCGCCCTACTACGCGACCGAGTTGCTGACCGTCACCAACGCGCTCTCGTCGATCGGCGACTTCGAGGTCACCGTCGGGAACGGCATCGGGCGTGTGGCCGTCGCGGTGGCCGACACGATGCTCTTCGAGCGCGGCTGGGGCGAGCCGCCGCGAGCGCGGCTTCGCGGCGACGACGACCGGAGACCCCCCGATCTGATCTACCGCATCGGCCCCGGTTCGGACCCCGAGATGGACGGCTTCTACGGGCTCGCGCTGCCTCTGCTGAAGCGCGGGCTCTTCCTTCGCCTGGCGCATCTCGAGCACGCGCGGGTCTCCGGTTACCTCGATGAGCTCGACCTCATCGTGCTGAGCTACGACTTCATGAAGCCGCCGTCGGAGTCCGCTCACGAGGCGATCGCGGAGTGGGTGCGCGGCGGCGGGGTCCTCGTCTACGTGGGGAATCCGGAGCCTGGCGACTTCGACCGCGTAGACGCGTGGTGGAGGCAGGGGCCGGAGCCCTTCGGTAAGCCGATCGAGCACCTGTTTCGGTTGCTCGGCGTCGGTCGCGCCGACGAGGCGGGGTCGTTCGAGGCAGGTGAGGGGCGGCTCGTGATCGTGCCGGTTGCCGGCGCGACTCTCGCACACTCACCCGCGGCGGCGGCCGACTTCGCAGCCACGATCGCCGAGTCGTACGCGGCCGGACGCGTACGCGACGGAGCGTGGCTGGAAACCGACACGCTCTCGGTGCAGCGCGGGCCGTACCGCGCGATCGCTCGCATGGACGCCGCCGACGCGTCGGTCGTCCCCGGGCCGTTCATCGACCTCTTCGCTCCCGGTCTGCCGGTTCGCGAAGCGGTAACGCCCGAGCCCGGCTCACAGCACCTGCTCTACGACCTCGAGTGCGCCGGCGAGGGGGAGGTGATCGCGGCAGCCGGACGACTCGAGCGCGGTGCGGGTACGGCGGATGACCCGTACGTCGTCGCCGCCCCCGCGGGTATCGCGGGGCAGCTCGTCCTTCGATCTTCGCGAGCTCCCCGCGCCGTGCGGGTCGAACCGACCGGAGACAGCAGCGGGGCCGCTCGCGGCGCGCTCGCCCGGTGGTCACACGACGCGGCGCACGGGATCGTGCGCATCGACTACGACGGTGCCCCGGACGGCGTGCGCGTGACGATCGACTTCGAGTGACGGCCCCGGGCCCCTCGACGCACCACCCTCCGGCGGCTATTCTCTGCCGGTGGGATTCCTGACCGAACGCCGCCGCCGACGCATTCTCGCACGACGCCCCATATCCGACGCGGACTGGGAGGCCGTCATCAGCTCGCGACGCCTCTTCGCCGCGCTCGACGCCGACGAGCGCGACCGGTTGCGCGTGCTCGCCACGCTGTTCCTGCGCGAGAAGCATTGGGAGTCGCCGTACGGACCGGTGGACGAGTTCCTGCCGCTCCTGGTCTCGGCGACCGCCGCGCTCGCGGTGCTCGGTCTCGACATCGACTGGTTCGCCAACTGGCGCACGGTCGTGCTCATCCCCCGCGCGGTCTCGCAGGAGCACGTCGAGGAGGACGAACACGGCGTCGTGCAGGAGTGGATGCAGGCCGATTCGGGCGAGTCGTGGGAGAACGGGCCGGTCGTGCTGTCGGTTCGTGACGTCGAAGAGTCGCGCAACGGTGAGGGGTACAACGTCGTACTGCACGAGGCGGCGCACCGCATCGACATGAGCGACGGCGAGATCAACGGCCGCCCCGCGCTTCACGGCGGTCTCGACGCCGGCGAATGGCGCGAGGTCTTCGGCACCGCCTTCGAACGCTTCAGCGACCGCGTGGAGCGGGGCGTGCGGACGCGCATCGACCCCTACGCCGCCGAGGACGACGCCGAGTTCTTCGCCGTGCTGACCGAGTACTTCTTCGAGCGACCACGCCTCGTGCGCGCGGAGTTTTCCGAGCTGTACGACCTACTCGTCCGGTTCTACCGGCAGGACCCGGTCGTCCGCGAGGAGCGCGCCGGGAGCCGGCGACGGCGTCGCAGGGTGTAGGCAGCCGGGCAGAGTACTTCCTTTGAGCGGTAACGCCGTCGAGCAGCTACAGCGGGAGAATGAGACTCTCCGAGCGCGACTTGAAGTCTTGCGCCCGAAAGCGGTCCGCGCGGACGCACCGGGGGATCGCCCCAGCAATAGACTCGCTCTGCTATCGCGCGATTCTCGACGGGCGATCGAACAGAAACGAGTGATCGATACTGCCGATGTCCGTCACGACGCCGGGTGATATCGCCCGGCCGTTTTCCAGTTTTCGCCTGTGGAACTTCGTGTCGTCAGCCGGCGGCAGTTCCGCCTGACGGAAATGGGAAACTGCCTGTGGCGGGGCGCGGAAGAATCTGCTGGCGGGGTAGACCATACGACCTACCACCGAGAGAACCCGGCTTCGGCGGCCTCACACTACGGAGTGCGGTTGGAGCACTACCGCCTGGCTGTGGAACGAGCGACCGGGATGCCGGTCGTGGACACCGGTGTCGCCTCGTTGGGTCTATTCAAGGCTAACTCGTCATGTTCTCGAGCAGCCGGCGCATTTCCTCGAGATCAGGCGGGCCCTTTGGTCCGACGATTCTCATCCGCTCCGGAGACTCGTTCGGTTGCTTCGCTTCCGAGAGTTGCTTCTTTCCGTCCGAAAAGTGACGCAATGTGTTTATCAACCATTCGTTGTAGAACTTGTCCACGCCCGCCACGATATCAGGGTCGTCTCCAGCGAGCTCCCGCATCTCATCCAGGTGTTTCTTGATTTCGAAGAAGTAGAACTTCACCCGGTCGGCTGCGGTCATCTGCTTCTCAAAAGAGATGACGAGGTTGACGTCGATCGCGGACGCGTATTCCTCAAGATCACGAACGCTTATTCGATCTGTGGTGGAGTGTTCCAGCTTCGAAATGCTGCTTTGGGTCCGGCCCATGCGCCTAGCCACTTCTTCCTGGGTTAGCCCTACATTGTTCCGCATCTGAAAGAGCGCCGCCGCCAGTCGCTGAGATTCTATCGCTTGTTGGACTTCGCTTGCGAAAGCGCCGTCATCGTCGATGATGTCCTCGAGCAAATCAGCAACGGAATCGTAGTTTCGTTCCTCCGTCATCGTTTCCTCCGGAGACTACTCACGTAGTCGTGGCTATCCTTGATATCACCCTGTTGTGATGATTTATCGCCAATCGTGATCAGGTGAACGGTCATGTCACGGCTATGGATGTAGAGACGCAATTGAGCCGGGTGTCCATCGCTACCGCTCTGATCAATCGCGATCACTCCTTTCTTCTCGGGGTGGATGAATCCAGCTCTGATCTCTCGCGGCAATTTGCCTTGCTTCAGCATGCCGAAATACCGATCCAGGTTGACAAGAACGGCTGCGGTCTCTTTGGGATACTTCTTCCTGAACCGGTTGAGTCGCGCCGCGAAGCCATCTGCCCTTGTCAACTTCCATTGTTCACTCATAAGATATTCCAATTTGGAATAATCCGCAACAAGCAACGCTGCAAGTTTTCAGTGTAGTCACAGTGCTGTGACTACACCACAGGGGTGACCATGAGTCAAGTTTGCCATCTGATTCAACGTTATCCGACAAGGCTGGATCTGTTGATCACGACGCTGAGACACGAAAAAAAAAGCCGCACCGATTGGTGCGGCCTTTCGAATAGCAGGGGCAGGACTCGAACCTGCGACCTCCGGGTTATGAGCCCGACGAGCTGCCAACTGCTCTACCCTGCGTCGTGGATGGTCAATATACCGACCCGAATTCCCGCCGTCAAGGCCCTATGGGCGCCCGCGTGGGGTTTTGGCGCGCCCGGAGGCGAGGTCTTCGGCGAGCGCGCGCCGGTAGAGCGCGGGGACCGCGACGACGAGACCGGCGATGATCGCGAGCGACGCGTAGGCGAGCGCACCACCGGCGAAGACGAGGGCGTCGTAGCCCCCGTGGACCAGCACTGCGACGAGCAGTCCCACGGTCGCGTACCGGCGCGGGTCGAAGTGCGCGCGCCCCACGTAGTAGCCCACGATCGCACCGCAGCCCGCGTGGAGCGGGACCGCGGTGATGCCCCGGAGCAGGAGCACGCCGCTCGGCCCGCTCACGTAGAGGATGTTCTCGAGGAACGCGAAGCCGAGGCTCGCGGCCATGCCGTAGACGATCCCGTCGGTTGCCTCGTTGAATTGGCGGTGTCGCCCCACGAAACCGGCGAGCACGACGAACTTCACGCCCTCTTCGACGAGCGCGGCGACGACGAAGGCCTGGTAGAGGAGCGCCGCCGGCCCTCGAAGCACGCGATGGAGCGGTCCGGCGAGAAATCCGATGAAGAACGCCGGGACGACCGCGACCAGCCCGATCAGAAAGGCCAGGCCGAGGAGCCGACGTGAATCCTTCCTGGCGGTGTCGCGTCGGTACGCCCACCAGAGCAGCAGAAGCGAGGGGGCGAGGGCGAGCGCGACGTTCAGCGCGAGCACCGGCTCATCCGGCCGGAGCGGGGCTGAGAATCGCCTCGAGCGCCTCGTAGAGTGCGTCCATCTCCGTGTTCGTGCCGATGCTGATGCGCACCCGATCGGGCATTCCGAACGATGCGAGCGGGCGGATCGTGATGCGCCGATCGCGCAGCGCGGCGACGACCGCGCGCGCCTGCGCTCCGGGCTCGGCGCCGTTCGCGCCGCCCAGGCGGGCGCCGGAGAGATCGACGCAGACGAAATTCGCCTGGCTCGGGTAGTGGGGCAGGCCGATGCGGTCGAGGTAACGCTCGAGCCGTGCCTTTTCCGAGCGGTTGAGCTCGAGCGTGCGCTCGACGAACCCGTCGTCGCCGAGCGCGGCGGTGGCCGCCGCCTGTGCGATCGTTCCCACGTTGAACGGCTGGCGCAGGCTCGCGAACGCCTCGATGAGCTGCGGCTGCGCGATACCGTAACCGACGCGCAGCGCCGCGAGCCCGTAGATCTTGCTGAAGGTCCGCAATCGCACCAGGTTCGCGTGCCGCGCGACGAGCGCGACCGTGTCCGGGTAGTCGTCGGACTCGACGTACTCGCCGTACGCCTCGTCGATCACGACGAGCACGTCGTCGGGCACGCGCGTCAGGAAGCCCTCGAGCTCCCCACGCGCGATCATCGCGCCGGTAGGGTTGTTCGGGCTGCACAGGAAGACGATCCGGGTGTCGTCGTCGATCGCTTCGGCGACCGCGTCGAGGTCGAAACGACCGTCGGGCATGGGCGTCGTGCGCACCTCGCCCCCGAAGATCTTCGCCGCGAAGGTGTACTGGCTGAAGGTGTGCGCCCCGGTGACGACGTTCGTACCCGGCTCGATCACCGATCCGGCGATCATGACGAGGATCTCGTCGCTCCCGTTGCCCACGACGATCATATCCGGGCTCACGTTCCACCGTCTCGCGAGCGCCGCGCGCAGGTCGGTGGTGCCGCCGTCGGGGTAGCGATGCACGTCGCCGGCGACGCGGGCGATCGCTTCGAGGGCGAGCGGTGCGGGTCCGAGGGGGTTCTCGTTCGACGAGAGCTTGATGCCGCCGGTGATGCGCTTGCCCGGTACGTACGGCTCGAGCTCGTCGAGGACGGCGCGGCGCTTCACGAGTCGCCGCCCGCACCGGGGCCTGAGGCGTTGGGGCCCGACGCGCCGGGAGGGTTCTTCTTCAGGTAGTCGTGATCCTCGCTCATGTCCTCGATCAGGTCCGCGAGTTTCATCTGGACCGAGTTCTCCGTCGTCTTCGCAAATATGAGGTCGCCGGTGCCGACCCGCCGCGCCTCGGGGATCTGCTTCGCCGCGGCGACGACGCGAAGCAGGCGCTTCGAGAAGTCGGTTGCCGCCGGATGATCGGCGACCGATTCGACGAAGTTCGTGAACGCCTCGAAGTCGGCCTGCGCGTAGATCGACTTGACGACGTTCATGATCGCGATGATCTCCTGGTCGGAGAACCCGTTGAGGATGATGACCCGGTTGTCGAGGGCTTCGCTTCGCTCGCTCATATGCGTAGAGTCTACAGGTGCGGGTGCCGGGCGGCAAGTTTGGTACGTCTTGACGCCGTTCGTATCTTTTTGTGCAGGAGATTCCATGGATTACGAACGAATGACTGTAAAGGCGCAGGGCGTCCTGCAGGATGCCGCGACGCTGGTACACCGGAGCGAGAACCCGACGCTCGACCCGGAGCATCTCCTGTTGGCCATGGTTGAACAGGAGGACGGCGTTATCCCGCCGCTCCTCGACAGGATAGGAGTACGCCCCGCGGATCTCGCGGCGCAGGTCCGCACTTTGATCGAGCGCAAGCCGCGCATGGAGGGCGCGTCGGCGCAGCCACAGCTCTCGCCGCAGGTCTCGCGCATCTTCGTGAGGGCCGAAGACGAGGCGAAGGCGCTCGGCGACGAGTACGTCAGCACCGAGCACATCCTGCTCGCCATGCTCCGCGCGGGGTCGGGCGTCGAGGAGACACTCACGTCGGCAGGCGTCCGCCACGACGACGTCATGGAGGCGTTGAAGACGATCCGTGGCAACCAGCGCGTGACCGACCAGAACCCGGAGAACCGCTACCAGGTGCTCGAGAAGTACTGCCGCGATCTCACCGCGCTCGCGCGCCAGGAGAAGCTCGACCCGGTGATCGGGCGCGACGAGGAGATCCGCCGCGTCATGCAGGTCCTGAGCCGTCGGACGAAGAACAACCCGGTGCTCATCGGCGAGCCGGGCGTGGGCAAGACCGCGATCGCCGAGGGGCTCGCGCGCCGGATCGTCTCCGGCGACGTGCCGGACAGCCTCAGGAACAAGAAGATCCTCGCGCTCGACCTGGGCTCGCTGCTCGCGGGGACGAAGTTCCGCGGCGAGTTCGAGGAGCGCCTGAAGGCGGTGATCCACGAGATCTCGCAGAGCGCCGGGCAGATCATCCTCTTCATCGACGAGCTGCACACGCTCGTAGGCGCCGGCAGCGCGGAGGGGGCGATGGACGCGAGCAACCTGCTCAAGCCCGCACTCGCGCGGGGAGAGCTGCGCGCGATCGGCGCGACGACGCTCGACGAGTACCGCAAGCACATCGAGCAGGACGCCGCGCTCGAGCGACGCTTCCAGCAGGTGTTCACGAACGAGCCGTCGGTGGAGAACTCGGTGGCGATCCTGCGCGGGCTGAAGGAGCGCTACGAGGTCCATCACGGGGTGCGCATCAAGGACGAGGCGCTCATCGCGGCAGCGACCCTCTCCGATCGGTACATCACGAGCCGATTTCTTCCGGACAAGGCGATCGACCTCGTGGACGAGGCGGCGAGCCGGCTGAAGATGGAGATCGAGAGCCAGCCGATCGAGCTCGATAAGCTCGAACGACGGATCCTCCAGCTCGACATCGAGAAGCAGGCGCTCTCCAAGGAGACCGACGAGGCGAGCGCGGAGCGGCTCGAGAAGCTCGAGCAGGAGCTCTCCGAGCTGCGCGGTCGCCGCGACGCGATGCAGCTGCAGTGGCAGAACGAGAAGAAGGTCATCGACCAGATCCGCGACCTGAAGCAGCAGTCCGAACAGCTCGCGATCGAAGAGGTGCAGCAGGAGCGCGCCGGAAACCTCAACCGGGCGGCGGAGATCAAGCACGGCGAGATCCCGGCGCTCGAGAAGAGGCTCGCCGACCTCGATCAGGAGCTCGCCGGGCTGCAGGGCTCGAGCCGGCTCCTGCGCGAGGAGGTCAGCGAAGAGGACATCGCGAAGGTCGTGAGCGCGTGGACCGGCATTCCCGTGGCGAAGATGATGACGAGCGAGATGGAGAAGCTCCTCAAGCTCGAGGGAATCCTCGGCGAACGCGTGATCGGGCAGCAGAACGCGATCCGCGCAGTGAGCGACTCGATCCGTCGGAACAAGAGCGGGCTGTCCGATCCGAATCGGCCCACCGGCACCTTCATGTTCATCGGGCCCACCGGCGTGGGCAAGACCGAGCTCGCGAAGACGCTCGCGAACTTCCTGTTCGACGACGAACGCGCGCTGACGCGCATCGACATGAGCGAGTACATGGAGAAGCACACCGTGAGCCGGCTCATCGGCGCGCCTCCCGGCTACGTCGGCTACGACCAGGGAGGGCAGCTCACCGAGGTCGTACGGCGGCGGCCGTACTCGGTGATCCTCTTCGATGAGATCGAGAAGGCGCACCCGGACGTCTTCAACGTGCTGCTGCAGCTACTCGACGAGGGGCGGCTGACCGATGGCCAGGGCAGGCTCGTCGACTTCCGCAACACGATCATCATCATGACGAGCAACCTGGGAAGCGAGCTCATCCTCAAGGCCGACGACATCGACGCGATCGGCGACCAGATCCGCGATCTCATCCACGCGACCTTCAAGCCGGAGTTCATCAACCGGCTCGACGAGATCATCACGTTCCACCGGCTCGATCGCGACCAGATTCTCCGGATCGTCGACATAGAGCTGCGGCGGGTCCAGAAGCGGCTCGACGAGCGCAAGCTCACCCTCGAGGTGCCGCAGAAGGTGAAGGAGGCGCTCGCCGACGCGGGCTTCGACCCGGCCTTCGGCGCGCGTCCTCTGAAACGGGCGATCCAGAGCCGGCTCGAGAACCCGCTCGCGAAGGAGCTGCTCTCGGGAACCTTCGCCGACGGCGATACGATCAAGGTGGGCGTGAAGGGCGAGGAGCTCACCTTCACGCCGGGCAGGTAGGCGGCCGCGGCGGGGATGGCCTGCGCTTCACGGGTCGACCGGTTCGAAGACCGGCGCAACCGAGATGCCCTCCGCGGGATCGACGACGAGACGATTCCCCTCGTGGTTTCCTGCACGCGCCGTGATGGAGCTCGATCCCCATTCGGCCAGTCGATACCCCTCCTCGGGCACCGCCTCGAGCTCCACCGGAACGCCCCCGAAGTACACGCCCCGCCACCGCTCGCCGGGGGTAACGCGTGGTGTGGACTCCACGAGGTCCAACGAGCCAATGCGTACCAGACCTCCGCTCTCCGGAACGACGATCGTCACCGGCCGGGGTTCTGACAGCGGTACGCCGCGCTCGCTGAAGTAATCCCGGATGTGCTTTCGCTGGATCTCCGGACGATGCCGTACGAAGTGCGCATGGGAGTCGACCTGTGAGCGCCACTCCTCCAGCGATCCGGGATAACCCCACCGTGCGATATGCCGGCTCATCTCCGGTTCAATCTGCGCGGCCCAATCCCTGATCGCCGGGACGAGAACATCGGGGTGAAGGTGGGCGTTCAGCAGATCGGAAAACCGATTGAGGAAACGGCCGCGGAACGAGGTGTTCTGCAGGAGCGCGACGAAGAGTGCCGTGTATTCCGGCGGCCTGAGCTCCTGTACCTGGGAGGTGGTGCCGTCGGAGACTCGTCGCGTCTCATCGTTCGATCCGGGGTCGATGTCGTTCGCGTAGAAGCTCATCGTGTCTTCTTCGAGGAAGAGCATCGCGTTGTCCAGGTCCCAGGTGTGCCACCGCCACCGTCCGTCGCGGACCGGGTTCTCATACGCCCCCCGATCGCCCGGGGCGTCCCGTCCGGCCCGCCACACGATGGCGTGCTTGGTCACGCCGTCGGGATCGCCGGAGTAGACTCGCAGGATGTTGTAGTCGATCAGGCTGTCGATGTCGATCCGCCGGGCGACCCACTCGTACGCTTCGGGGTTGCTCGTGTCGGAGCTCGCGACCCGGTCGAGCAGCCGGCGGTAGTCGCGGGCGTCCTCGGACGTCCCGTGCTTGAGGCCAGCCTCTGCGCCGAGCGGGCTTTCGATGATGGCGACGTCGCCGGGATCGAGGCCGTAGCGCTGCTCGAGATAGAACTCGTCGAACCTCTCCCGGAGGTTCTTGATGCCCCAGTACTCTCCGTTGATGAAGTGTACGACAGGCCGAGCTCTCGCGAGATCTACGCAGAGATGGTCCGCGAGGTGGGCGCTGAGAACGGCGTCCTGCAGGTGGCTGCGGAAGAGGCTCTGCCCGCTTCGCAGCATCAGCCTGCGGTAGCCGGTCGGGTCTGCGGGCGGGTAGTCCGCATCGTCCGCGGCGAAGAACGGATACTCGAAGACGTTGACCCTCCCGTACTCCTTTCGCGCGTAGAGTCGCAGCGACTTGAGCGGATGCGACCTCGACCAGCCGCCGTGGATGCGGACGCCACCGTCAACGTCCACGCCCTGGTGTCCGTCGGGCTCGTAGTGTTCGATGTGAGCGCCCACCTCGCGAGGGAGACTGTAGTTGGCGACGTGTCGCATCCAGTATACATCGTCGTCCCGCTCCTCCTCGTACGTCGCCCCGGGGACGTAGATCCCTTCCTCGTAGCCGAAGAGCTCGTCCGGCCCGGCGCTGATTGAGAAGACCGGGAGGCTGATTCGGTCTCGAATCGCCGGGTCGACGAAGTAGGTGTTCGACTCTACCGAGCTGAGCCGCCGATCTCCCTCGTAGACCGCCGCCCTGACCACCGTCGCCCGGAACCCCGGCTCGCTCGGTGGCTGCCACTCCCACTTGTCGGCGACCGGGAGGGTCGTGGGGATCTCGCTCAGCGGCGCGATTTCCCCGGCGGCTTCAGCCCGACTCGTGAGCTCACTGGACGTCCGGATGCGAATGGGCGACTCGTAGCGGTGCGTCGTCACGGTCGGCTCACGCCGACCGCCGTTCGCGCCCACCTCGGCCTCGACGCCGGTTCCTCCCAGCGCCTCGGGCCGGGGAACCGAGCCGTCGAGGGTGTAGAGCACTTCGGCCCCCGGCGGCATCGCGTCCTCCTCCGGCGAGAGAATGAGCGCAAAGCCGGAGTCGTAGAAGCCGCCGTCGTGCGAGACGGAGAGGTTCACGTAGCGCCTGCCACGGGCGTTCGTCCGTCCCGGGGTCGGCTCGACGAACACCACGGCCTCGCGGTCGCCACCCGGATCGTCGGGGGCCACCCGACCGTAGCTCGTGTCCCGCGGGATCGCCGGGACCTCGAGGGAATCGACCAGCGTCGTCCCGTCTGGCTCGGTCAGGCGGACCGCGACGCCGTCGGAGGAGAGCGCGAAGGGCGCGCGCACCGTGTGGGGCTCGCCGGAGGAGGCCTCCCGCTCGCTCGCGGGTCCCCCGGATGCGGGTGGAGCCCCGGTTGCGAGCACGATCAGACGGCCGCCGGGCGCAAGGCGAGTCCCGTCGGGAATGCGCCACGCGCGAGGATCGTCGGGCACGTGGGAGAGGTAGTATCCGTCCAGCTCCACGGCACGATCGAGACGGTTGTGGATCTCGATCCAGTCGGGAAACGATCCGTTGTCGGCCCGGTAGGCGCTCCCGTTCGAGGTCATGACCTCGCCGATCACCAGGTCGCGCGTCGGGCCGCGCGGCAGGCGTTCGGGGTGGCGGTGCGTGATCCCGCGCCAGTAGGGACGAAGCACGTCGTACGCTTCGACGGCAGGACCCCCTGCACTGATCGGGTTGTCGCGGATATCGACCTCCGCGACGATTCCGGACTCCGGGTCGTCCTGAAGCGCTCCCTGCTCCATCAGCGAGGCGAGCTCGTCGAGCTCGCGCAACCCCGTATTGCGAACGTTCAGGCGCCGAAGCGAGGTGAGCCGGCGCAGGATCGACGGGTCGCGCAGCGGGACGTTCCGGAGGATGAGCGTCTGCAGCCGGCGCAGCCCGTCTACCGGCTCGAGCGATTCGATGCCGGGGTTCGAGTGGAGGTTGAGGTACGTGAGGGTCGTCAGTTCGGCGAGAAAATCGACGCGGCTCACGCCGGTCCCGCGCAGGTTCAGCCGCTCGAGCACGCCGAGCGAGGCGAGCCGAGTCGTGTCCGCGTCCCGCAGGTCGGTGCCGCGGAGATCGAGATCGCGCACGCGAAGAAGCGACGCGAGCGGCTCCAGGCTGGAAAGCCCGGTGTTTCGCAGCGAGAGATCCTCGAGCCCCGCGAGACGCTCGAGCCCGGGGAAGCGCGCACACGCCCGATTGCCGGAGAGGTCCAGGTGCTCGAGCGCCTCGAGCCCGGCGAGCGGGCGGAGATCGAGTTCCCTCTCGACGCACGTGCCCAGGTCGCTCAGATCGAGCTCTCTCAGGCGAGAGAGCGAGCCGATCGGCTCGATCGATTCGATCCGATTACCCGAGAGATCGAGCCTCGTGAGGTTGGGAAGCGATGAGAGATCGGAGAGATCGCGGACTCCCGACCGGGCGGCGTCCAGCCGGGTCACCGTGGCGAGCTCCCGCGCATCGATGGGGCGCTCGCCTCGCTCGAGCGCGCGTCGTACCGCGAGCTCGAGCCCTGCGTCGGCGAACTCGACGGTCTCGGCCGGACTCCGAGCCCAGAGATACGCAACGATGGTGACCACGATCGCGGTCGCCCAGACGAGCGCGACCCGAAGCAGTGCGCGGCGACGGCTCATCGTGCCTCCGCGACGATGCCGGCGAACGCGCCGTGGACGGTCTCGATCCCCTGCGCGTACTTGCTGTTCGAGACCAGCGTCAGGCCATGGTCGCGCACCAGCGGCTCTACCCAGCCGGGGAGCTCGCCGCAGGGAGTCTTGATCTCGAGGACGATCGAGCGCGGGCGGTGGGCTCGCAGCAGCAACGGCTCGCAGGCGAGCGAGTCGGCGCGGGTGCTGCTCACCCCGTGGTCGAGCGTGATGCGAACCGAGGGATCGTCGCGGGCGACGAACGCCTCGCGCCGGTACTCGACGAGCAGGGTGGGTCGCGCGTCGCGGGTACGAGCGAGCCGCTCGAACTCAGAGAGAACGGGGTCGTCGGCACGCCAGCTGCGGGTTTCCAGAAACCGGAGGTATTCACGATAGTCGGTGAAGGCGGTGTGCTTCACCATGACCGCCCCCCTGCGGGTCTTGATCTCTACCCGGACGCGCCGCATCCTCGACTCCCGTGAGTCGTAGACGCGCAGGCGGAGCTTGATCCGGCCGAAGAGACCCTCCTCGCGCTCGCGGTACGCGGCGAGGTCATCGGTGTCGTAGTAGAGGGAGCGAACGAGATACCGCCCTCCCGAACGCCTCGTATACTCGTCCTGACGGGTGAGCGCGGCGAGCCGGCTCCGGAGCCCCACGTACGCCGACGGGGAGAGCCTGTACTTTCGCTCGAATCTGGCGGTGGCGCTCATCGCAAACCTCAGGCGGGAAGGGACAGCTGAGGGGTCAGCAGCGACACCCTGCGCACGCCCTCGAGGCGACGGACCCGCGATACCGCCTCGTGCACCCGTTCGTCCATCCCGCGGTCGAGCGTGAGTTCGTAGGTGAGCTCCCAGCTCTCGTCGGCGAGCTCGTGGCTCCTGATCTGCGCCGGGACACCGGCGTGTTCGAGGACGTCGGTGACCATGTCCCCCTCGTACGGGAGATCACCGGAGACGATGAGGATGAACTCGGAGTGGGTTCGTCGTCCGTATTGGACGACCGTGAAGAGCGCCATGAGCAGCGAGAGCACACCGGTCGCCAGGAGCGCAAGCGTCCAGTGCAACGTCCCCGCCCCGAGTCCGGTGACAATTGCCCAGAAGAGAAAGACCATATCCTTCGTGTCCTTGATCGGCGTCCTGAACCGGACGATCGACAGCGACCCGACGAGCCCGAGCGAGAGGACGAGATCCCCCTGGATGAAGAACATGACAGCCGTGACGATCGGCGTCAGGAGCACGAGCGTCTGGGGAAAGCTGCTCTCGTAGCTCATGCTGCGGTGCGTGTAACGGTAGACCGCCGCGATTCCGAATCCCAGTCCGATCGCCAGCGCGAGTGAGATCCCGAAGTCGACGATGCGCTCGGGCGGCACCGCCAGAAGCTCGCGTACTCTGTCCATCTGCTACCCTCCGGTTCCAGGAGCCCTCGCGTCGGATCGCTCCCGACCCGATGGTTCGGGGTCCTTCCTGCAAACTAGGAATCGTGTGTGGAGGTTCGGACCAGATCATGACTGTTTCCTGCGGGGTTGCGTGCGTGGCACGCCGCGAACGAATCGATATACTGGGAGCGTTCGTGCGCCACGCGGGCACGAAGACAAGGAGCGATTGTGGGAACCGACGACATCACGAGGATCATCCTGGACGCGAGAGATCGGGCACGACGCGAAACGAGCGATGAGCCGGAACCGGGCCTGACGAGCGCGATCGAGTGGCCGGTTACGTGCAGCGTCGGGCCGGGGCTGGAAGGGGCTATTGCGTGCGAGTCAAAGGTCGGGTACGTCAACGGCTCGAAAGGCTGGCTTGTCTACCGCGGCTACGACATCTTCGACCTCTGCGCGCACTCGAGCTACGAAGAGGTCTCGTACCTGCTGCTGCACGGCAGGCTCCCGAGCGCCGAGCAGCTGTATCGGTACAAGGATGCGCTCTACTCGCGCCTGTTCATCCCCGAGACCCAGCGGCTGCTTCTGAGCTTCCCCATCCAGGAGATGAACCCGATGGCAGCGCTGCGCCTGGGCACGAATCTGATGCGGCAGAAGCAGACCTATCGCGACCGGCGTGAGCTGGACGCCGAGGGCGAGGCGATCGCAAGCGACGAGGACAGCATCGCGATGGAGACCACCCCCGTCGGTGAACAGCGTTCGGTGTACGAGTTCGTCCACGGGCCGCTCACGGATGAGCAGACCGAGGCTCCGGAGATGCTCGTCTCCTCGGAGGAGCTCGCGAGCTGCTACAATTTGGTAGCGGGCATCGTGAGCGTCGCGGCGACGATCGGTCGAGTGCGTGCCGGGCGTCTGCCCATCGAGCCGCTGCCGGATCTCAGCCTCGCGGGCAACTACCTCTACATGCTGACCGGCCGCCGCCCCTCATCGCTCGAGGAGCGGATCATGGACGTCTGTTTCATCCTTCACGCCGATCACGGCATGAACGCGAGCACCTTCGCGGCGATGGTCGTCGCCTCTACGCTCTCGGACATCTACCTCGCGATCGGTTCCGGGGTGTCCGCGCTCGCCGGCCCGCTGCACGGCGGGGCGAACGTCGAGGTCGTGAAGATGCTCGCCGAGATCGGGGTTCCCGATCGGGTTGACGCGTGGTACGAGTCGGCGCGCAGGGCGAAGCGGAAGATCACCGGCTTCGGTCACCGCGTCTACAAGGCGTACGATCCGCGCGCGCGGATACTGGGGCCGCTCGCGAAGCTCCTGACCGAGCGTTCGGCGCAGGCCGGGTCGCTCTATGCAACGGCTCGCGCCCTCGAAGAGAAGGTCGTCTCGACGCTCGGCGAGTCGAAGGGCATCTTCCCGAACGTCGACTTCTACTCGGGGCTGGTCTATCGGAGCATGGGCATCCCCTCGGAGCTCTACACGACGATCTTCGCGGTCTCCCGCGTCTCCGGTTGGGCGGCGCGCGTGGTGGAGTACCTGCAGAACAACCGCATCTTCCGGCCGCGCGCGATCTATACCGGGACGTTCAACGAGGAGTACGTGCCGCTCTCCGAGCGGTAGCAGGCCGAAAGCGGATTACCCGGATCGTAGCGCCGGCGCCTCGTCGATCTCGAACTGCAGGCGGCTCGCTACGCTACGGAAACGTTGGTCCAGCTCCGCGAACGAATCGGCTCCCAGAGAGACATGGGTTATCGGGGGCGCCTCTGGGGATCCTGTGGAGCGCGGGCCCACGATTTCGCCTTCACGGACGAGGATCTCTACCTCGCAATCAAACTCGTGCTCGATCATCCGGACCTCTGCAGGACTGGGTCTTCTTCGTACGACACCCCTCTGATGGCGGCGGATGAAGTATTTGCCGGCGGTTGCCCATTGGCCTGTTCGAGGCCGGAAGACCGGTTCATGACCGGTGGCCAGATCAACGAGAAGCTCCAGATTGGAGGTGCCATCCACGTATTCGAAGAGAGGAGCGTGGGATTGAAAGAACCCGGGGTTCAGCTCGAGGACAGAGATGGAATCGGATTCGCGGTCATAGAAGAATTCCACATTGAAGCCGGACTCCTCCAGCGGGTTTGCCTGGAGAAGTCGGACCGTGAGATCTGCCAGACGCTCGATCAACGGACGCGGCAGCCTCGAGGGGTAGGTGAACGCGGACAGCGCCGAGCTTGACGACTCCTCAAGCGAGTCAACGACACCGAGCGTTCTGATTCGCCCATTGTTTACTATGCCACTCAACGTACATCGGACGCCGGAAAGGGGACGCTCCACCACGCATGAGCGTCCGCTCACCTCGCGAAACCAACGTGGGACATCAGCCAGGCGCATGAGATAGTCCAGCGGCCGCGCAGACGCCTCGATCTCGCTATCCAGCCGTCTGATCGCGGCGCGATATTCCTCGGCGGTGTCGACTCTGAACGCGAGTGTGCTGTCGGTGGCTCGTACAGGTTTGATCCATGCCGGGAGTCCTACCGGTGGGGCCCCCCGCGCCGTGGTATCTCTCGGATTCACGACCGCGAACTCCGGCACGGTCTCCGGGGCGACCCGCTCCTGGATCTTGCGGGCCCAGTACTTATGCGACCAGCCGAGCACCGATCGAAGCGTAGGCCCCGGGAGCCCAAGCATGCGGCTCAGATGCCGCGTGACTTCGTTTGAAGGGTAGTCCCAGATCGTTATCACACCGGTGGGCGGATGCGCCTGAACCTGGGCGACCGCCTCGTCAAGCAGGACCGGAAGGGGGAGCGACATGTCGCCTCTGAGCTGGGTTCTTTGGAACAGCGGGGTAAACTGATAGTCATGGTACTTCGTCAGGCGCTCGAGACGCCTGAGGTTGTGCTCATCTGCGCCGACAACGCGTATGTTGCGGCTGGTACTTGTCTTGTGGATCATGCTTCCTCCGCCTGTCCGCCGTGTCGATTGATTGTCTTGAGCCAGTGTACAGCGCAGATTCATGCTTCAAGACCAAACGATGTCCGAATTCCGAGAGGACCGTCACCAACCCTGAGTCAAAGTCGGAATCGTCCGGCACCCGCACCGATCCGCCACCCATGGTCGCGACTTGTCGCAATCTGGACCGGATGCTTCGCCATCGTGGTCGCAAGCTCACAACCGTCATCGTACGTTGCTTTCATGACACGAACACGAACGACCAACCGGGAACGACGCGTGAGAAACACGCAGACCATCCTGGAGATTGCGCGGCATGCCATTCAGGCGGATCTGAGGACCTCCGACCCGACAGGCATCATGACGTCCGTACACCGGAGAGGCCCGCTCCTGAACCGCCACACTGTTGTCCAACTCGACGGCACGGTGAACTCGGCGTACGAAATCGACGACGTCGCGCGATCGATCAACCAACGGCGCCGCTTGCCCGCCTCTGCCAAACCCGCTACGCTCGACCCACCATGGCGAAACTCTGGGAGAAGGGCTATTCGCTCGATCGGCTCATCGAGCGCTTCACCGTCGGCGACGACTACCTGCTCGACCGCAGGCTCGTCGCGGCGGACGCGGTCGCGAGCGTCGCGCACGCGCGCATGCTCGATTCGGTCGGGCTGCTTGGCGACGGTGACCTGCCGGCGCTCGAGCGCGAGCTTCGTGCGATCGCGCGCGAGGCGGTGGAGCAGGGGTGCGAGATCCGGCGCGACCAGGAGGACAGCCACACCTTCATCGAGGAGCGGCTCGTCGGGAAGCTCGGCGAAGCCGGCAAGCGGATCCACACGGGCCGGTCGAGGAACGACCAGGTGCTCGCCTCCACGCGGCTCTTCGCGCGCGAAGGGGTCCTCGCGGTCCGTCGCGAGCTCGCGGACACTGCGGCAGCGCTCCTCGAGCTCGCGCGCCGCGAAGAGCTCACGCCCATGCCGGGCCGCACGCACATGCAGCCGGCGATGCCGTCCACGGTGGGTCTGTGGGCGGGCTCCTACGCGGAATCGCTTCTCGACGCCGATGCCGTCCTCGCCACCGCCTACCGGCTCCTCAACCGCTCGCCGCTCGGTGCGGCCGCGAGCTACGGCGTGCCGCTCCCGCTCGACCGCGAGCTCGTCGCGGATCTGTTGGGCTTTGAAGGGCTCCACCACAATACCCTCGCCGCCGTGAGCTCGAGAGGCGAGCTCGAGAAGACGGTGCTCGACGCGCTCGATTCCGCGGGCGTCGTCCTCTCGCGGCTCGCCACCGACCTCATTCTCTACACCCTCCCGGAGTTCGGCTACTTCTCGCTGCCGCAGGAGGTGACCACCGGTTCGAGCATCATGCCGCAGAAGAAGAACCCGGACGGGCTCGAGCTCATGCGCGGCAAGTCCGCGACCCTGAGCGCGCACGCCGACCGGTGTCGGAACATCGTGCGCAGCCTGCCGTCCTCGTACAACCGCGACGTGCAGGAGACGAAGGAGCCGCTGCTGTCCGGCATCGAGCTCGCGCACCAGATGCTCGCGGTCGCCGGCCTTACCGTGCGGAAGCTCACGGTGAACCGGGAGCGGCTGCGAGCCGGGTTCACTCCGGAGATCTACGCGACCGACGCGGCGATCGAACGCGTTCGCGCCGGGGAGAGCTTCCGCGACGCCTACCGTGCCGTCGCCGAGGGGCTCGGTTCGATGAGCGCCGACGACTACGATCCGGACGAGATCGTGCGCCGGCGCACGGCCACCGGGGCGCCGGGAAACCCGGATCCGGGCTACGCGGAGTCGATCCTCGAGACACGGAGGCGCGAGGTCGCGGCTGAGTCCGAACGCGTAGCCGCGGCGATCGGTGCGCTCGCCGGAGCCCCGCTTCCGCTCTACCCGGGCGCGCCGTCCGGCGGCTGATATTCCGACCCGCCGTCCGGCGGCTACGCTCCCGACCCGCCACGCCGTCCGAGCGCAGAGTAGACCACCATCGCGGCGAGCGTGATGAGGTAGGGCAGTCCCAGGAGCAGCGTCCCGGGAATGTCGGTGAAGCCCTGAGCCGCGCCGGCGAACGACTCGAAGAAGGCGAAGACGGCGGCCGCGCCCACGACGCCGAGGGGGTGCCGGGCGCCCAGGAAGATCGCAACGAGTGCGATCCAGCCGCGACCGGCGCTGATATTGGGCAGATAGACGCCGAGCCGCAGCGACATCTCGGCGCCTGCGACGCCCGCGAACACGCCCGACAGGAGCATCGCCGCCCGCTGGTAGCGCCTGGGGTCCAGCGCGCGTGCGGAGAGCGCCGCCGGTGAGCCTCCCACCGCGCGCACGCGTATGCCGAACGGCGTCTCGTAGAGCGCGATCGCGACGACCGCCGCGAAGACGAGCGCGATCGGAACCATGATCGAGACGCCGAACAGCGACGCGAATCCGGGTTCGCCGGTGAGTCGGACGACTCCCTTCGTATCGTAGAGGAGCGCGGAGAGGTAGGGGACGATTCCTGCGGCGAGGAGGTTCGTCGCGAGGCCCGCGACGAAGATGTTCGCCCTGAGCTCCAGGCACGCGACGCTGTAGAGCGCGGCGAGGAGCCCCCCGGCCGCGGCGCCGACGAACAGGCCCGCGAGCTGCGAGTCGAAGGCGTTGGCACCCACGATGCCTGCGAAGGCTCCCGCGAGGATCAGTCCCTCGAGGCCGATGTTGAGCACCCCGGCTCGCTCGGTGAGCAGTCCGCCGAGCGCGGCGAGCAGGATCGGCACCATGAGCTCGAGCGCGTTCGCGATCATGAGGAGCCCTCGTCGGGTGCGGCTCCGGGCTGCTGCCGCGCGCCGCCTCGCGCGCGGAACCGGGGCAGCACGAACGAGGCGGTCACCAGCAGGAGAATGACCGCCTGGATGATCGTTCCCAGCTCGAAGGTGAACTCGGTATGCAGCATCGATGCCTTTGCCCCGGCGTCGAGATAGGCGAAGACGAGCGCAGACGCGATCGCGCCCAGCGGGTGGAGCCTGCCCACGAGCGCGACGGCGATCGCGTTCCACCCGATGCCGCCGGTGAACCCGCTGATCGCCGCGTGGTAGGTGCCCGCGATCATGAGCGCGCCCGTCAGCCCGTGGAGCGCTCCGGAGACCGCCATGGGGCCCACCGTGCACGCGGTCTCGTTGATCCCGGCGTAGACGGCGAACTCACGGTTCAGCCCGTAGAGTCTGACCTCGTATCCGCGCACCGTGTGAAACATGACCAGGTGGACGATTGCAGCCGCGACGATCGCGAGCGGGAAGGCCAGGTTCAGCTCGGAGGGCGGCAGGAGCCGTGCCAGCCAGTAGTCGGTGTCGATCGTCGCCGTCGCGAGGAGGTTACGGGCCGGATCGTTCGCCGGGCCGCTGATGAGGTATTCGCTCGCGGGGATGAGCGCCGCCGAGAGCAGGTAGGACGTGATCAGCTCCGGCGCGCCCCACACGCGACGCAGCAGCCCGGACACTCCGGCGAGCAGCGCGCCGGTAGCCGCGCCCACCGCGAGGACGAGCACGACGCCGAAGATGCCGGGCAGGTCGGGCAGGGCAAGCGCCGCGAGCGTCGAGGCGAGCGCACCCACGAAGATCTGCCCCTCGCCCCCCAGGTTGTACAGCCCACCGCGAAACGCGACGACGATGCCGAGCGCGGCGAGGAGCAGGTAGCCCATCGTGCTCAGCATGTTGCCGAAGTAGTAGACGTTGGCAACCGGCTGCAGGAAGAACGCCTCGAGCGCGCGCCCCCACGACGGGCTGCCGACGCCGAGGAGCGTCACGGTGACTGCCAGCGCGGCGAGGACCGCGAGCAGGCTCGAGCGAATCGTGCCGATCGGCGCGCGGCGGGTCATGTGCCGACTCCGGCGGCTGCGGTGTGCGACGGAGTGCCGGCCATCGCCCGCCCGATCTCGTCCCGCGTAGCCACGGTTCGGGGGTACTCGCCGACGATACGCCCGTCGTAGAGGACCCCGACGCGAGTGGAGAGCTCGAGGATTTCGTCGATGTCGGTGGACAACACGAGGACCGCCGCGCCCTCGGCGGCGATCCGGGAGATCAACTCCACGATGCGGGCGCGCGACATGAAGTCGAGCCCCCAGCTCGGCTCGCAGATCACGATGATCTGCGGCTCGCCCTCCAGCTCGCGCGAGAGGATCACCTTCTGGATATTGCCGCCGGAGAGCTGCCACAGCGGAACGCTCAGTCCGCCCTCTATGCCGAATCGGTCGTGGAGCGTCGTCGCGAACCGGTCGACGCGACCGGAATCGAGAAACCCACCGCGCTGCAGCTCGCGGCGTCGCACGGCGATGAGGTTCTCTGAGACCGACGACGCCAGACTCGCGCCGCGCAAGAGACGATCGGTGGGAACGTAGCGCAGTCCGAGCCTGCGCAGCTCGTCAGCCGAAAGGCCGCGGGCGTCGGTTCCCAGGACCTCGAAGGTCCCATCGGTCGCCTCGAGTCGTCCCGCGAGAAGCTCCTCGAGCGCTTCGATCCCGTTCTCACGAATGCCCGTGAGACCGACCACTTCGCCGGCGCGTACCGCGAGATCGACGTGGTCGAGCACGACCCGATCGCCTCGGCGCGCGACGAGCCGCTGCAGCAGCAGCCGCGGCGGTCCGGGGGCCGCCTGTTCGGAACGGGGGGCCGAAGGCTCGTCGTCCGCCGTGAGGGATTGCCTCTCGCCGCCGGCAAGGCCGGGAAGCGAGACGGCTCTGCCGTCTCCGACCATCGCGTGGGCGAGCTCGCCCGCGCTCACCGGCTCGCGGAGTCTCGCGACCGCGCGGCCTGCGCGCATCACCGTCACCGAATCGGCGACGCGCTCGACCTCCGGGAGCCGGTGCGAGATGAACAGGACCGCGTGCCCGCGCTCGGCGTTGCGTCTGATGATGTCGAAGAGTACGTCCACCTCGCCGGGCGTGGACGCCTCGGTCGGCTCGTCGAGAATCAGGACGCCGGGGCGGTCGGCGGGAAGCCGCATGAGCGCCGCGACGAGCGAGACGAGTCGGATCTGGCCGGATGAGAGCGACCCGAGCCGCCGTCGCACGAACGGTCCGTCGAAGTCGGGGGCGACCGCAGCGACGCGCTTGCGCGCCGTCGCGCGGTCAAAGAGGACGCCCCACCGGCGTGGTTCGTCGCCGAGAAAGAGGTTCTCGAGCACCGACAGCGACCGGTCGAGTCGCGGGTGCTGGTACGACATGACGATCCCGGCGCCGCGCGCCGCGCGGGCGTCGCCGGGCGGGAGTGTCCGCCCGGCGACCGCGACGCTCCCGGCATCCGGCGCGAGGGCGCCCGCGATGACCTGCATCAGCGTCGACTTCCCCGCGCCGTTCTCGCCGATGACCGCGTGGACTTCGGCGGGGCGCAGCGTGAGGTCTACCCGGTCGACGGCGAGCACGTCGTTCGCCGCGAACCGGACGGAGACCGAGCGTACCTCCAGCAGGGCGTCCGAGGCGGTCATTCTACTGGCATGTCCAGGAAGACCTCGCCGCTCTCCATCTTCTCCACCATACGTGCCATCTCCGCGCGGACGGCCTCGTCGACGTGGCGCTCGTAGAGGCGGTCGTCCTCGACGAATCCGACGTAGCCGTCGGCGACGCCGAGGATGTCGGCCTGCCCGAAACTCAGCTCACCCCGAATGGCGGCGAGCGTGCGCTCGTACGCGGCGGTGTCGAGCGCGACGTAGGTGCTGCCGATCACGATGCCGGGCGCCTCGTCGAGTCCGGGCGTATCGTACCAGATGACGTACGCGTCGCGGTCTCTCGCCGCGGAGATCACGCCCTGATTCCCGCCTCCGGCGATCGTGAGCACGATGTGCGACCCGGTGGCGTACATCGAGTTCGCGAGCTCTGCGGCGCGGCCGGCGTCGTACCAGTTGCCGAGCACCCGGAAGTCGACCTCGCCGTCGGGGTCCACCGACCGCAATCCGAGCTCGAATCCGGGCAGGATGACCTCGTTCATGATCGGGTACTCCTGACCGGCGAGCAGCCCGGCCCGCAGCGGCCCCTCGGTATCGTCGACCATGTTGCTCGAGCCCACGAGGCCCGCGAAGTGCCCGGCGAGGAACGCCTGCTCCCGCTGGTTGAACATGACGGTGTGCACCTGCGGGTTTCCCTGCAGCCACGCGTCCATCAGCAGGAAGCGCTGGTCGGGAAACGATTCGAGTACGTCCACGACGATGTCGGGAATTTCGGGATTGCTGCTCACGATGAGGTCGTACTCGCCGCTTGCGGCCATCGACGTGATGCTCTGGCCCCACTGCGCCTGGTTGAAGCCGCCTTCGACGACCTTCACGCTCGCGGCCTCGGATTCGGTCGCGGCGCGCTCGACACCGGCGACGAGCATCTCGTAGGTGGGACTGCCTTCGACCACGCCGGGTACGAAGACACCAATGGAAAAGAGATCGGCTTCGGGCTCTTCCGAGCTGCCCGCGGCGAACGCCGGGGACACGGCAAGAGCCACAACCGCCACCAGGAACACAAGCTTCTTCATGGAAGCCTCCTATGGCGGATGGGGAATGCACGGCTGGACGGGAGCGAGCGCACCCGTCCGGAGACCGTATTCTTCTCCCATCCAGACTTGCACTGTCGGCACCGGAATTACGCCGGTTCCCCTCCGCTCGTGCGGAGTTCGCGGGCTGTCACCGCCGGTCGGGACAACGTCCCTCCCCCGAAGAATCGGTATGGGTAAAACCTTATCGAAACCGGGGCCGCGCGTCAATCGGCCGAGCGGGCGGCTGCTGTTGACCGGGCCCCGAACGCGTGGTACAAGCGAGTCCGTGGCGTACCTGCTCACCTTCGACATCGGCACATCCTCGGTCAAGGCGGGGCTCTTCGAGCGCGACGGCGGTCGGGCGCACTGGCTGCACCGCGAAGCGCTCGCCACCGGTGATCCGCCGGATATCTGGGTCACCGAGCAGTGGGTCCGGGCGGTCCAGGCGACGATGGACCGATGCCCGGAAGCCGGGCGGATCGATGCGATCGTGCTGAGCGGGAACGGCCCCACGGTGATCCCTGTCGCCGAGGACGGCACGGCGATCTGCGACGCGCTCCTGTGGCTCGACACGCGCGAAACCCGCGTCGCCGACCAGCCGTCCTTCTTCCTGCCCAAGGTCGAGTGGGTCAGGCGCGAACGCCCCGACGTCTACGACCGTACGTGGCAGTTCATGACGTGCCCGGAATACCTCGCCTTCCTGATGGGTGCGGCGAGCCACTCCACCTCACCGTCGGCGGAATTCGACCGCTCGGTCTGGGACGACGACGGGCTTCGCGCCTACGCGGTCGATCCGGCGCGCATGCCGCCGCTCGTCCGGCCGGGTGAACCGGTGGGCGAGACGAGCGGGGCGTCCGGCGACCTCTTCGGCGTACCCCGCGGTGTTCCGATCATCGCCGGCGGGCCGGATTTCCTGATGAGCCTGCTGGGCACCGCGACGGTCGAGCCCGGCCTGACGTGCGACCGGGCGGGCACCTCCGAGGGCATCAATCACTGCCGCGAGGAACCGTCGTCGAGCCGCGAGGTGCGCTGCCTGCCGCACGTCGTGCCCGGGCTCTGGAACGTCGCGGGCGTGCTTTCGTCGACCGGGCGTATCTTCGAGTGGTTTCGCCGCGTCTCGCGTCAGCAATCGGTCGGCTACGAACGAATGCTCGCCGAAATCGAAGCCGCGGGGTTCGAGGAGGAGCCGTTCTTCTTCCCGTCCATGCACCGCGGGGCCGCGTGGGAGTTCTCCAAGGGGATGTTCGTGGGCCTGCGAAGCGATCACGCTACCGCCGAGATGGGACGCGGGGTGGTCCACTCGATCGGGTACGCGGTCCGGCAGTCGATCGAATCGCTGCGCGCGGCCGGCTGCGAGGTGAGCGAGCTCCGCGCGTGCGGCGGACAGGCGAAGAACGCCGTGTGGAACCAGATGAAGGCGGATATCACCGGCGTTCCCGTGACCACGCCGGAGGTCCTCGACGCCGAGCTCGTCGGAAACGTCTGCTGCGGTCTGGCCGGGCTGGGCGACTTCGGCGCGCCCCGGGAGGCGGCCGGTGAGGTGGTCCGTTTCACGCACCGCCACGAGCCGCAGCCGTCGCGGCACGCGCAGTTCTCCGACGGCTACGAGACGTATCTGCGAACCTACGACCGCTTCCTGCAGGCGCTGCATCCGGACGGCGATTCCGGGCTTTGAATACGCACCGGTTTCGGCGGTATACTGGGCGTGAGGACAGTATGATCAGTTTCGGATTCTTTCCGTTCGGGTTTCTTATCCCGCTCATATTCTTCGTCATCATCACCCGCGTTGCGTCCGGTTTCTTCCGTAGCGCCGGCAGGCGCCACCGAATCGCCGAGGAGGACGAGCTCGACGAACGTCTCGGCTACCGCGACTACCGTCGCTCGGTTCCCGGCCGGGAGGCGAGCAGCGAGGCGCGGATCTTCAAGCTCGCCTACCGTCTGAAGGGCAGGCTCACGGTTTCGGATATCGTCGTAGAGACCGGGCTGGGGGTGCAGGAGGCGGAGGCGCTCATCGAATCGATGGTCGACAACTCGCACGTGCGCATGGAGGTCGACGACCGCGGCCTGGTGACCTACGAGTTTCCCGAGATCATCCGTCGCTTCGAGGGGGACTCGTAGCTCCGGTTTCCTCGATGAAGCGGCGGAACCTGGCGTGGATGCGCTCGCGGCGTCGGGCCAGGTCCGCGTCGAGCGACGCGCCGTCGGCATCGGCCCCGTCGAGTCTGCGCGCGAGCGCCGCCCGGTCCGACCGGTCCCCGGGAAGCGCGTGCACCTGCCGATCCTCGTGGACCTGGAGGAAATGCTCCACCCGGCGCAGCCGTGTGTAGTCGTCGCGCAGCTCCCGTTGCGTCGCCTCGTCGAGGATGCCCGCGGCCGCGAGCCGATCGATCGCCACGAGCGTATTCCCGGTGAGTATCTCCGGCTCGTCGGCAGCGTGGATCATCTGCAACCCCTGCACGAGAAACTCGATATCGCGGATCCCGCCTTCGCCGCTCTTGATGTCTCCCTCCGCGCGGGTCTGTCTGACGGCCTGCGCGCGAAGCCGGCCGATCGTCTCCCGAATCGTCTGTGACTCGAACCGGCTGATCGAAACCGGCTTCACCGCTTCCAGGAAATCGCGTCCGAGCTCGAGGCTCCCCGCGATGGGCGCGAGCTTGATGAGCGCCTGATGCTCCCACGCCGACGCGCGCTGCTCGTAGTAGCGCGTCACCGCTGAGACCGGCTGCACGAGCGGGCCGGCGCTTCCGTACGGCCGCAGCCGGAAGTCGACCCGGAACGCGTACCCGTCGCGAGTATGGTCCGAGAGGTCGCCACGCAGCCGAGTGAGCACGTCGGAGAACAGGCGTGTGTCGCGCTCGCGCTGCTCCGACGGTCCGTCGGCGTAGATCGCGAGCAGGTCGATGTCGGAGCTGTAGTTGAGCTCGTTCCCGCCGAGCTTGCCGAAGGCGAGGATCACGAGCCGCTCGCGGGTAGACTCGTCGACGTCGAGCTCGCGCCAGATCGCCTCGAGATCCGCGACGACGATGGCGCGCGCGAGCGCGGAGAGCTCGGCGGTGATCTCGGGCAGGGGTACCTGCAGACAGATGTCGCGCGTGCCGATGCGAAGGAGCTCCCGCTTGCGCCGACGCCGGATCAGCGCGCGGCGCTCGTCCACGGGGAGGTCGACGATGCCGTCGGCCTGCAGGTCGCAAAGCATCTCCGCGTCGCTTCGCGCGCGCGAGACGGTCCGCTGGTCGAGCGCCCAGTCAAGGAAGTGCGGGTTGGCGATGAGCGTCTCCGAGAGGAAGGTGCTCGAGGCGAACACCTGCAGCATCAGGTCGAGCATGCGAGGCTGTCGCAGCAATCTGCGGTAGTGGCCCTCCGGTTCTTCCAGGTTGCCGACGTAGCGTTCCCACGTGTTCAGCGCCATCCCCGGATCGATGTTCGACCGCAGCGCCTGCCAGACGAGGATGACGAGCTCCGCGAACAGCTCGCGTCGCGACCCCGAGCCGGCGAGCGAGCCGATGTTTCGCAGCGCCCGGTCGTGGTCGGCGATGCCCGCGTCGTCGAGCACGCGCGCGGTGAGCTCCCCGGGGAGCTCCGCCGCGAGCACGAGGTCGGCGGCGTTGCCGGGTCGTTCGCCGGGGATCGACTCCCGTCCGAGGTGACGTTCGAGGAAGGCGCGCACCGCCGCCGTTCTCGCCTCGAACTCGACGTGCAGCTGTTCGGCGGCGCTGAGATCGCCGTTCTGCGTGTATCCCGCGCGGCGGGCGAGGTGGGCGTACTCGAGGCTGTCGACGTCGGGCAGGAAGAGATCCTGCGCGTTGCCTCGCAGCATCCGCAGGCCGTTGATGAGGTTTCGCAGGAAGCGGTACGACCGTACGAGACGATGCGTCTCCTCGGCTTCCATTACGCCCGAGCGTTCTAGCTCCTCGAGCCCGGCGTGCAGACTCGGAGTCCGCAGACGTGGGTTCGTCCGTCCGTGCTGGACGAGCAGGATCTGCAGCCCGTATTCGAGATCCACGAGCGCCCCCGGGCTGAACTTCGCGTTGAGCACGCCCGGGCGCGACTTCTCGCGGAACTGGCGCTCGCGGAGCGAACGGATCTCGGTGGGGTCTATCGTGTCGGCTGCGTAGATGAGGTCGTCGCGCAGCTCCTCGATCCGGCGACCGAACTCCGGCGACCCGGCTATCGCGCGCAGACGCGTGAGCGCGAGCTTCTCGTAGCTGTGCGCGTCTCCCTCGCGACCGTAGTACCGGTTGAACGACTCGAGGCTCACCGCGTGCGGACCGTCCTGTCCGTAGGGCCGCAGGCGCAGATCGACGCTGAAGATTCCCTCGCGCTTCGACTGGATCGATCCGGTTGCCTCGGCGAAGAAGCGCTCGAAGAACTCGGCGTTGGCGATCGACTGGGCGCCGTCGGTGGTTCCGCTGTCGCGGTAGACGAACAGCAGCTCGATGTCGCTCGCGTAGCCCAACGCCCGGCCGCCGAGCTTCCCGAGCCCGAAGACCGCCCATTCGGTTTCCAGCCCGGCGACGGTCCGGGGCCGACCGTAGCGCGGCACCAGCTCGCTCCACGCGATGTCGAGCGCCGCACGCACGATGAGTTCGGCGAGGTCGGAGAGCCGGTTGCTCAGGAAGAAGAAGTCGTGGTCCGGATGCACGATGTGGTCCAGGTCGACGAGGAACGCCTCGCGGTCCTTGAACTCGTTGAGCACGCGCCGCTTCTCGTCCGTGGTCGCGACCTCGGCGAGCGCGCTGCGCAGGCGCTCCTCGAGAGGCTGCGGCGGGGAGCTCACCTCGTCGGCATCGCCGAGCATGGGGATGATGCTCTCGTACTGGAGCCGGATGAAATCCTCCCAGAGGAAGTCGCTCGCGCCGAGCAACTGGGCCAGCTCGCGCAGAACGAGCGGTCGCGACAGCAGCGACTCGATCCCAGACGACCGGGCCTGCTCGACGAGGTCGCGGCTCATCGTCTCGAAGCGGACGAGCGCCGCGTAGGGATCCGGCGCGCGGTCGAGGAAGTAGGTGAACTGCTTCGTCAGCAGGACCGAGAACCGGATGCGGTCGAGCGCGGCGCGGTCGGCGATCGGCTTGCCGCCGCTGTCGACGAGCTCGAACACGTCCCGGACGATGCGGTCGCGGGTCTCGATCGAGACCGACTCGATGGAAACGTGCTGAAGACTGAGCGCCGTCGACAGCGCGTAGAGGAAGAACGGCGTGTCTTCGCCGGTGATGATCATGCGCGTCGCCCCGTCGCCCGGGTCGTCGAACGAGATCTCGATCGGGTAGAGGGCGCGGCTCGCCGACGCCTCGTCGGCGCGCAGACGGTCGGCGACGGCCTCGTTCACGAGCCGGCGGGCTTCGTCGCGGTCGCCGCCCGGCAGGATGAGCGGAATCACGCGGTCGAGGCTCTTCGTGAGCTCGGAGAAGAACCCGTCGGGTGCTACGCCGGGACGAAGCCGCCCCTCGAAGCGGTCGACGATCCGACGGCTGGGAAGCGAGGTGCGGACCGCCTGGCGCCTGCGGAACCCACGACGACCGGCGGGGGCGGCCTGCCGCTCGCGCTCGAGCGTGAAGATGTCGCCGGAGACGATGTCGAACCCGGCCGCGCCCAGCGAACCGGTGAGAAGGCTGAGCATCCCCGGGTCGTCGATCGAGACGATTGTGAGCTCGAAGCGGTCGCCCGGGGCGCGCCGGGCGTCGAGCGCGTACGGCTCCTCGAGCGAGAGCGAGCAGAGGAGCTCGACGTGACGCTCGACGGTTGATGGATCGTAACGGGCGAAGTAGCGGCCGGGCAGGCGTCGCAGCGCATCCTCCTGCGTGAGCGTCCCGGCTTCGTGTGGCGGGCGGTGGTCGCCTCGTGCGTCGCTCATCGGTCCTCGCGGGCTGCGGAGGCGGGTTCGGTGCTGATGTAGCGCTCGAGCAGGCGGAGCGTGTTCCCGAGCGCGTCGGCGTGCGTGCGTTCGTACCCGTGCGACGCGGAGACGCCGGGGCCTATCAGCCCGTGCGCGATGTCGAACCCGGCGCGCAGCGTGGCCTCGACGTCCGAACCGTAACGAGGGTAGATGTCGATCGCGTAGTCGGCGTCGGCCTCCTCGGCCGCGCGCGCGAGCGCGCCGGTGACGTGATAGTCGTACGGTCCGCCGGAGTCCTTCGCGCAGATCGATACCTGGTGCTCGGTGGCGGTGAGGTCGTCACCGACCGCGCCCATATCGACGGAGATCATCTCCTCCACGTCTTCGGGGATACCCGACGATCCGCCGTGGCCGACCTCCTCGTACGTCGTGAACAGGAGGTACACTCTGCGCGCCGGGGTGAGCCGGCCGTCGGCGACGAGCGAGGCGAGCGTGAGGAGAACGCCGGCGCTCGCCTTGTCGTCGAGGTGGCGGCTCTTGAGATAGCCGGTCTCCGTCACCGTTGTCCTCGCGTCGAGCGAGATGAAGTCGCCCACACGGATCCCGTAGCTCTCCACCTCGTCCCTGTTCTTCACCGGCAGGTCCACCACGACCTCGATCGTCTCCTCCTGAGGGCGATACTCGCCGATCTTCGGGTTGACGTGGACCGCCGGATTGACCGGCTGAAAGGTGCCGGTGTACTCGTGACCGTCGCGCGTGTGGATGCGGCAGGTCTCAGAGACGATGTAGAGCTCCGGGTACCCGCCGATGCGCGTGAAGCGCAGCCGTCCGTTCGTCTTGATCGAGCGCACCATCGCGCCCAGCGTATCGACGTGCGCGGCGAGGACGAGCGGCGACCCGCTGCCGCCGAGGTCGCACAGGAGCGAGCGCTTGCGGCTGCGCCGCACCGAAAGCCCCATCGACTCGATACGCTCGGCGAGCGCCGATTCGACCGCGCCGGTGTATCCCGACGGGCTCGGGATGCGGCAGAGGTCTGCGACGCGCTCGACGCAGGCGGTGACATCAGCGTCGGTGATCATGCCCCGAGTATAGGGCGCCACACGCCGCCGGTTCAATCGAGGCGGTGCCGGCCGCTCGCCTCCACCAGGCGAACGCGGTAGATTGCCCCTATGACCACCCAATCGACCCCACGCATCCGGGTCCTCGACGCGATGACGCTCGGCGACGACGTGTCTCTCGCCCCGCTCGAGGCGCTCGGGACGATGACGGTGCACGAGCTCACCCCTGCCGACGATATCGCGGCGCGCGTTGCCGACGCGGAGGTCGTCGTGACGAACAAGGTGGTGCTCTCGCGGGAGATCCTCGGGCAGGCGCGCTCGCTGCGCCTCGTTGCGCTCACCGCCACCGGCACGAACAACGTCGACCTCGATGCCTGCCGAGAGCTCGGAGTTGGCGTTGCCAACGTCTCAGGCTACTCGACCGAGAGCGTCGCTCAGCACACGCTGGGCCTCGTCCTCGAGCTCGTGGGGCGCATGCCGTACTATCAGGGGTACGTCGCCGGGGGCGAATACCGCGACAGCCCGATCTTCACGCACTACGGACCGCGCTGGCACGAGCTCGCGAGCAGCCGCTGGGGGATCGTGGGAATGGGGTCGATCGGCCGCCGCGTCGCGGAGCTCGCCACGGCCTTCGGCGCCACGGTCGTCTACCACTCCACCTCCGGGCGCAGCTCGCACCCCGCGCACGAGCACCTCCCGCTCGACGAGCTTCTCGCCTCGAGCGACGTCGTCACGATCCACTGCCCGCTCAACGCGTCGACCCGGGGGTTGATCGGCGAGCGCGAGCTCGACCGTATGAAGCCGGAGTCGGTGCTCGTGAACGTCGCGCGCGGCGGTATCGTGGACGAGGATGCGCTCGCGCGTGCGATTCGGGCCGAGCGCATCGGCGGCGCGGCGACCGACGTCTTCGTCAACGAGCCGCTGTCGAGCGGTTCGCCCCTGAACGCGGTTCTCGGCTCGCCGCGGTTCGTCGCGACCCCGCACTCGGCGTGGCTGAGCGTCGAGGCGCGGACGCGGCTCGTTTCCGAGGTCGCGGAGAACGTCGCGGCGTTTCTGCGGGGTGAGGCGCGCAACCGGGTGGTGTAGGGTCGATTGCGGACGGCGTTGACCAATCCCGACACGTGAAGCATGCTCGTCCCATGCAGGCAACCGAAGAGAGGCGTGTCGTCGACGATATCCCGTTTCGTTTCGACGCCCGTTCGTTCCGTTCCGAAGTCAGACTCGACGCGACACCGGAGTTGGAGGGAGAGCTCGAGCGCTATCTCGAGCGCGCGCTGTCGGTCGTGCAACCGCGTGCGCTCGTCTGTCTCGCCTGGGTCGGCGATCGAGACGGCGCACGGATCGAGATCGGCGGCCGCTGGTTCGAGAGCGAGGTGCTCGTGGAGAATCTTTCGGGCATCCACCGGGTGTTCGGCTACGTGGCGACCTGCGGACCGGAGATCTACGAGCTCGATCTGAGCGATCTGGACCCGTTCGCCTCGTTCTGGCACGACACGCTCAAGACGCGCGCCGTGCGTACGGCGGCGAACTACCTGTGCCAGTTCGTGAAGACGACGTACGACATCGAGAGGGTGTCGTCGATGAACCCGGGCTCGGGCGACGTGGACGTCTGGCCGATCGACCAGCAGCGCCCCTTGTTCGACGTCCTCGGCGATGTGGAGGGATCGATCGGCGTGCGCCTGACCGAGAGCTGTCTCATGGTGCCGGACAAATCGGTATCCGGCGTGTTCTTCCCGTCCGAGACCGCGTATATCAACTGTCAGTCGTGCACTCGCGCGATCTGCCCCGACCGACGCGCCCCGTACCGGCCCCGGAGCTGAGCCATGGAGTACGTACAGGAAACGACGCGCAGGCTCCCGGTCGCGGACCGGTACGACGTCGTCGTGGCCGGCGGCGGGATCGCCGGGGTCGCGGCGGCGCTCGCCGCGGCGCGCAGCGGTGCTCGCGTCGCGCTCCTCGAGCGGTCCTTCTCACCCGGTGGGCTCGCCACGCTCGGCAACGTCGTCGTCTACCTGCCGTTGTGCGACGGCCGCGGGCGACAGGTCATGGCCGGGATCGCCGAAGAGCTGCTGCTGCGCTCGGTCGCGGATCTGCGCTCGGACGATCCGGACGCCGGGCTCCGAGGGGTGCCCGCCTGCTGGTGCGAGGCGGGGGAGCGAGGCGACGCGGAGCTCCGGGCCAACGAGCGCTACAAGGCCTCGTTCAACCCGGCGGCGTTCACGCTCGCGCTCGAAGAGGTGTTGCTCGGCGCGGGAGTCGAGATCTGGTACGACACGAGGGCGTGCTCGGTGATTCGCGCCGACGACCGGATCACGCACCTGCTCGTCGAGAA
>CAZICD010000007.1:0-30964 GCA_964537725.1 uncultured Spirochaetaceae bacterium
GTCCTGCTCAACCAGTCGCGCGCGGACACGCGGCGCCTCGAGGAGATGGCGGAGCTTGAGGAGGTGCCCGCGGGGCTGGCCGGCCTCGTAGGACGCATCGTCGGCGCGCGAACCTGCGGCGAGCTCGAAGCGGCGACTCATGTCCTGCTCGAACGGACTCGCGAGCTCCTGCTCGCCGCGCAGGCCGAGCACCTGCGCGTCCCGCGGAGCTACCCCGATCGGCTCTACGCCGCGTATCCGGAGCTGCGCGCCGATTTGCAGCGCGTGCTCCTCGCCTGCGAGCGCGGCGACGCCTACGGCGCGCACACGAAGCTCCACTCGTTTCTCCACGAGCTGCACATCCACCTCGCGCAGGCCGAGCACGGGGTGGCGTACGGCTCGTTCAACTCGCTGTCCGAGTATCGCCGCCCGCTCGACGGGCGCGGCTTCCCCGACCCGATCCCGGCGCTCGTCGCGGGCCGCTTCGACGATCTGGCCGGGCTGTGCGTCGTCTTCGACCGGCGGCTCCGCGATTACCTGCGCGAGCTCGGTGTGGAACTCAACAGCTTCGCAACGCTCGAGGAGTTGCGCGAGGCCATGCGTTCCGGGCGGGTGTAGTGCTGCGCGCCGTCGAGGCGACCCAGCCCGCGGCTCTCCGTCTCGCTACGTCGTTGACTGGTCGCCCTTGACCTCATCGATGAGCTCGTCCGGGATATCGTCGAACGACGCGTAGTTCATCGAGTAGAGCTTGGCGTACAGGCCATGCTTCTCCATCAGCTCGTCGTGGGTTCCGACTTCCACGACCTCGCCGTCCTGCAGTACGACGATCCGGTCGGAGCCGCGGATCGTCGAGAGGCGGTGCGCGATCACGAGGCCGGTGCGGCCTTTCAGCAACCGCTTCAGCGCCTTCTGGATCAGTTTCTCGGTGTAGCTGTCGATGTTCGCGGTCGCCTCGTCGAGCACGAGGATCTTCGCGTCGGCCACGAGCGCGCGCGCGAAACTGATGAGCTGGCGCTGCCCCTGCGAGAGATTTCCGCCGCCCTGTTCGAGCGTCGTGTCGTACCCGTCGGGCAGCTGCATGATGAGCTCGTGCGCGCCAACCGCCTTCGCCGCCTCCTCGATCTGTTCCATCGTCGCGTCGGTCGTACGGTAGCGGATGTTCTCGAGGATCGTCCCGGTGAACAGGAACGGCTCCTGCAGCACCATCGCGATGTTGTCCCCCAGCGACTTCTGCGTCACGTCGCGGACGTCGTGACCGTCGATGAGGATCTTCCCGTCCCAGATGTCGTAGAACCGATGCGCGAGCGCGGTCAGGCTGGTCTTGCCGGATCCGGTGGGACCGACGAGCGCGACCGTCTCTCCGGGATTCACCGTGAACGAGACGTTCTTCAGGATGGGCCGATCGGGCTCGTAGCCGAAGGTGACATCCTCGAATTCGATCTTGCCGTCGATGTCCTTGAGCTCGTGCGCGTCGGGCTTGTCCGCCACGTCGACGTTTACGTCCATGACCTCGAAGATGCGATGCCCGGACGCCATCGCGCGCTGCATGATGCTGTACTGCATCGTGATCGATCTGATCGGCGCGAAGAATCGCTGGACGTAGAAGATGAAGGCGACCATGATGCCCAGCTCGAGGTTCTGGTTGAGCACCATCGTGCCCCCGACGATGACGACGACGGCCATCGCGATACCGGTGAGCGTGTCGACGATGGGGATCATGATCTGCGCGAACCGCGTGGCGCGGAGCTGCGCCTTGAGGTTCGCCTGCGCCTTGTCGTCGAAGAGTACGTAGTTCGTGTCCTCGCGCGCCATCGCCTGGACCGTGCGCACGCCGTTGATGCCCTCTGCGAGCGCGCCGTTGGTTGTCGAGCTCGCGTGGCGCGCTCCAATGAACGCCTTGCGCGCGCGCGGCAGCCAGACGAATCGGACGAGGAAGAGCACCGGGACGATCGCGAGCGTCAGCAGTCCCAGTTCGAGGTGGAGCGTCAGGATCACGGCGATGATGCCGGTGAGCAGTACTACATCCCCGACGGCAAAGATTGACGACTCGAGAAACTGCTGCAGGGCGTGAACGTCGCCCTGCAGGCGCGACATCAGGCGCCCGACCTCGGTCTTGTCCATGAACGACAGCGAGATTCGCTGCAGGTGTTCGAACATCGACCGCCGCATGTCGAAGAGGACGCGCTCGCCGATCTCGCTCGCGAGGCGTTCCTGGATGAAGTTCGCCGCGTAGTTCACGAGGATCACCACGCCGAAGACCGCGGCGGCGAGGTAGAGAATTCTGCTGCTCGCGTCGTTGCCTACGAGCGCCTCGTCGATGGTCGTCCTGATCACGAGCGGGACGGCGAGCTGGGTCGCCGTGAACAGCAGGACGCCGAGCAGCGCGAGGATGATCTGCTTCTTGTACGGTCGGATGAACGGTACGAAGCGCCGCACGACGTGCGCGTCGAACACGCGGCCGAAGAGTTGCTCGTCCCGGCTGATCTGCGACCCGACCACCGCGAGCGGTGGTCGCTCTACCTTCGGTATGTCGTAGTCGTGAAATTCTTCTCGTATTCTGTTCTGCGAAGACATATGTAACCCCTAGTGCAGCAGGCTCTCGTCCACCGGATTCGATTGGAGCTCGTAGAGCGCCGCGTAGCGCCCACCCTGCGCGAGCAGCGACTCGTGGTCGCCACGCTCGACGACTCGTCCGTCGTCGATGAAGAGTATCTCGTTCGCGTGCATCAGCGAGCTCAGCCGGTGCGATATGATCACCGCGACCGAGTCCGCGGAATGTTCCTGAAGCGAGCTGAGAATCCGCTGTTCGGTCGCCGCGTCGATCGCCGCGGTTGAATCGTCGAAGACGATGATAGACGGCTGCATGACGAGCGCCCGTGCGATGACAAGACGCTGACGCTGGCCGCCCGAAAGCGACACACCGCGCTCACCGACGAGGGTCTCGTAGTCCCGCGGCAGACCTCGCACGTAGCTGTGCAGCTGAGCGGTGTTGGTGGCGTTGACGATCCGATCCCGGTCGGCCCACGGATCACCGTAGGCGACGTTGTTCTGGATTCCCGCGGTGAAGAGGAAGATATCCTGCTGAATGACGCTGACCTGCGAGCGCAACGACTTCAGCGTCACGTCGCGGACGTCCTGACCGTCGATCGTGATGCTCCCCTCCGAGACGTCGTAGAACCGCGGTATGAGATGCGCGATCGTGGACTTGCCCGCACCCGGCGGCCCGACGATGCCCACCGTCTGTCCCCGTCGTGCTTCGAAGCTCACGTTCGAGAGCACGGGCACCTTCTCGTCGCCGAGCTGGTACGCGAAACCCACGTCGTTGAACCGCAGGACGGCGTCGCTCACCTCGAGCGGCGTCGCGTCGGGCTTGTCCCGGATGTCGGGCTCCTCGTCGAGCACGGTGAACAGTCGCTCACCGGACGTGGTCGCGCGCGCGATGGAGTTGACGAGCAGGCCCAGTTGCCGGACCGGCATCTGGAGCACGGTCATGTATGCGAGGAACTCGGTGAGTCGCCCGACGGTGATCTCGCCGGCGAGCGTCTTCTGCCCCCCCACGAGCAGAACGAGGCCCATGGAGACGTAGAACGCGAACGTCATCGCCGTTCCGTTCACGACGCGCGTGCGGATTCGTTCGTACGTGAGCTCCTTCGCCTGGTCGCTCGCCTCGTCGAACTTGGTCATCTCGTAGTTCTGCGCGGCGAACGCGCGCACCACGCGGATACCCTGGAGGTTTTCCTCCATGACGCGCGTGAGATACGACAGGCGTTCCTGGAGTCGGTGCCAGCTCTCTCGCAGCGAGAGCCGCGCGTCGATCGCACGCCAGCCGACGAACGGGACGAAGCTCAGCGCGAGGACGCCCAGGAACCAGTCGGCGACGATGAGCCGGTACGAGCCGATGCCGATCAGCAGCGCCAGGAAGATGACGCGCTTGATCCCGGTGTTCACGAAGAGCCGCACCCCTTCCACGTCGAGCATGCCGCGCGTGATGAGGTCGCCCGAGTGCGCGTGGTCGTGGTAACGGAAGTCGAGTCGCTGGATCTTGTCGTAGATCGCCACCCGCAGCTCGTAGCCGATGTGCTGACCGACCGCCTCGCCGAGGTAGTTGTGCAGCATCGTGAACAGGCCGCGCAGGACGCTCGCTCCGAACAGCAGCGCGCCGGTCACGAGCAGCGCCTGCCTCGCGTCGGCCATCGTTCCGGTGCCGCGCATCATTCCGTACGCGTTGTCCACCGCTGCGCCGAGGTAGCGGGGAATGTAGAGCTGGAAGACGACGGCCACGACGAGCGCGCCAATCGCGGCGGCCATCCGCCATGGATAGTGGAACGCCATTCTCGTCACGCGTCCGATGACGTCGAAACCTTCCACCATTTTCCGGAACGTGAACCGTCCCTTTTCTCGCGGTTGTGCAGTTGGTATGGATTTCATAGGCAGGTGCTACCATCCTATCCCCCTCCGATGAGAGGTGCAATCGTTGGCGGACGGAATTCGCGGCGAAAAGACGAGCTTTCGAAACGCGGAACCGCGAACCACAATAAGGGATCACTACAAACCTCCTGAAAACCGTCGCGGCGGTCAATCGCCTGCACCAGCAACCGGCCGATTGTCATCGGGGCGCAGCGTCCATACACTCCTACCCGTGCAGAACCTCTGGGATCGTCTCCCACGCCCCATTCACGCGCTCGCTCCCATGGAAGACGTCACCGATACGGTCTTCCGTCGGGTCGTCGCCTCCTGCGGGCGACCCGACGTCTTCTTCACCGAGTTCATCCATACCGATATTGTCCTCCGGCCCCGCGGAAACCGCCCCGGCGTGACACCGCGGCTCGAGTTCACGCCGCTCGAGCGTCCCCTCGTCGCGCAGATCTGGGGGAGTGACCCCGACTCGTACGCCCGCGCATCGGTGCGGCTCGCACGAATGGGCTTCGACGGCGTGGACATCAACATGGGCTGCCCGGTCCGCAAGATCAGGAAGAAAGGCGCCTGCTCGGCTCTCATCCGCACGCCCGCGCTCGCCGCCGAGCTCGTCGCCGCGGCGAAGGAGGGCGGGCTGCCGGTCAGCGTCAAGACGAGAATCGGCTTCGATCGGCCGCAAACCGAGGCCTGGGTCGGGCACCTTCTCGAACAGCGGCTCGACGCGCTCACCGTTCACGGGCGCTGGGCGGAGCAGGAGAGCGAGGGGCGAGCCGATTGGTCCGAGATCGCGCGGGCGGCGAGGCTGCGCCGGGAGATGGGCGTCGCCACCGCGGTGCTCGGGAACGGTGACGTGACGAGCCGCGCGCAGATCGACGAGCTCAGCGTGCGCTACGACCTCGACGGCGTGATGGTCGGCCGCGGCGTGTTCGCCGATCCGTACCTCTTCGCGACCGACGGTCGCGCCGGCACCTTCGCATCGGCACCGCCGGAAGAGAAGATCGGCCTGCTCCTGCGCCACCTGCGGCTCTATCGCGAGGCGTGGGGGCAGACGCGCAACTACGAGATCCTGAAGAAGTTCTACAAGGTCTACCTCGTCGCCTTCGACGGCGCCGACGAGTTGCGCGAACGGCTGAACGAGACCCACGACTACGACGCGGCCGAACGCGTGATCGCAGGCTGGAGCGGCGGGGAGGGTCTCGGCGCCGGCGCGGGCGCGGCGGCGGGAGCCGGGGCGCCACAGACCACCGTCGCGCCGGGGCGAGGGCGGGCGTGATTCCGCGCGCGCTGCTCGTCCAACCCCCGGTCTACGACTTCGCTCTCTACGACCTCTTCCTCCACCCCTTCGGTCTCCTGCGCATCGGACGGTGGCTCGCCGACACCGGGTACGAGGTGGAACTGCTCGACGGCCTCTCGCCCGGACGGTCGGGCAGCCGGCCGCGGCGCGACGCGCCCGGTCGCGGCAAGGTCCTCCGGCAGCGCGTCGAGACGCCTGCGGTGCTCGCAGACGTGGGCAGGTCGTTCGGGCGCTACGGGATGCCGGCGGACGAGTTCGGTCGTCGCATCGCCGGGGCGCGGCCCGACGTCATCCTCGTCACCTCGGGGATGACCTACTGGTACCCGGGGGTGGAGGAAGTCGTCGCCGCCTGCGCCGACGCCGCTCCGGGCGTCCCGGTCGTGATCGGCGGCGTCTACGCAACGCTCTGCCCGGACCACTGCGCTTCGATCGCCCCGCGCGCGACGGTCGCCCCCGGACCCGCCGAGCGGGTCCTGCCCGGCCTGCTCGAGCGGTTCGGGCTGCCTGCCCCCGCACGCGAGGAGATGGCGGGCCCCGCGACGGTCGGGCCGGGCGCCGGCGATGCGGGCCTGCGCCTGTCGGAGCGTCTGAGCGAGGCGGCGGTCCTCCGCCTCAACGAGGGGTGCCGGGGCCGCTGCGCCTACTGCGCCTCCGGCAGACTCTCGCCGCGCTTCCGCCGCGGAGACCCCGATGATGTGGTGGCTGCCGTGCTGGCGTGGGTCCGCGGCGGGGTGAGGACGTTCGCGTTCTACGACGATGCGCTACTCGACGACGCCGAGAACGGCATCGTCCCGGCGCTCGAGGCGCTCGTCGCCGAGCTCGGCGAGCGGCGGATCGAGATCGCGCTTCCCAACGCGCTCCACGCGAGCAGGCTGGACGGTCGTCTCGCAACGCTCCTGCGCCGTGCCGGCGTCCGCGAGGTGCGGCTCGGTGTGGAGAGTCTTGACGACGACTTCCATCGCCGCCTCGATGAAAAGATGACCGACAGCGACCTGGACGCGGCGCTCGACGCGCTCGCTGCCGCCGGGTTCGCCAAGGGGGAGGTCTCGGCGTACGTGCTCGCCGGGCTTCCCGGTCAGGAGGCCGGCGGGGTGGAGTCGACGGTGGCGGGGCTGCTCGCGCGGGGCGTGATGCCGCACGTCTCGGAGTACTCGCCGGTACCCGGCTCGCGCCTGTTCGCAGATGCGTGCCGTCGAAGCAGGTATCCGCTCGCCGACGAGCCGCTGTGCCACAACAACACCGCCTTCCCGATGGAATGGAACGGGTTCACGCGCGACGACCTCGCGCGGATCAAGCGTCGCGCGGCCGAGGGACGTCACCGCCTTGCCTCCCGTCCGGCGCCTTTGCGAAGCGCACCCGGGCTGCTACGATAGGGTGTGAGTCTCGACTACCTCTCCGACCAGGGAATCACGAGCTCGCGCGTCCTCGCCGCTCTGCGCGCGGTGCCGCGCGACCGGTTCGTCCCGCGCGGCGAGGCCGGCGACGCGTACGCGAACCGGCCGCTTCCCATAGGGTTCGGTCAGACGATCTCGCAGCCGTACATCGTCGGGTACATGACGCAGGAGCTCGATATCCGTTCCAACGACCGGGTACTCGAGGTCGGCACCGGCAGCGGCTACCAGACCGCGGTGCTCGCCGAGCTCTCCGATCACGTCTACTCCGTCGAGATCGTGCCCGAGCTCGCCGCTCGCGCACGCGCGACGCTCGACGAGTTGGGCTACACCGGCGTGCGCACGAAGGTCGGCAACGGACGGGAGGGCTGGCCCGAGCACGGTCCCTACGACGCGATCATCGTGACCGCCGCGAGCGAGACGGTGCCGCAGCCGCTCGTCGATCAGATCGCGAACGAGGGCCGCATGATCATCCCGGTCGGGCCGAGTCCCGCCGCACAGGAGCTCGTGCTGATCCGCAAGGGCGCGCGGGGCCGCGTGTCGCGCACGAACCTCCTGCCCGTGCGATTCGTCCCGCTCACCGGCGCATGACGATCAAGGCGACCACCGTCCCCGGTATCGAGGACGTCGCGCGCGACGAGTGCTCACGCCTGCTCGCCCGCGCGGACGTTCCGGTCCTCGAAACCAGCGCGGGAGCCTTCGGGCTCTCCGGCGTCGTGGCGTTCACGCTCGGCGAGGGGGTCACCTTCGGGCAGATCCGGCGGGCCGATCCGCTCTCGCGTGCGCGCTCGCTCTTCCACGTCACGGTGCACATCGCCGAGCTCGAGTGGGACGGTGCGACGCTCGAAAGTCTGCTCGACTCGGTGCGGCGCACCGACTTCTCAGAGATGAGCCGCGCGGCCAGCTTCCGCGTGAGCTGCACCCGCGTGGGCGAGCACGGCTTTCACAGCCCGGAGGTCGAGCGCGAGACCGGTGCGGTTCTGCAGGGGCGCTACGGGACCGCGGTCGACCTCGAGCGGTACGCGCTCCACGTGAAGATCGACATCGTCGGCGAGCGAGCCTTCTGCGGCTACCAGCTGACCGGTCGCAAGGGGCTCGACCGACGTCACCGCTGGGTCTATCACCCGCGGGTCACCCTGCGCACCCCGATCGCGTACGCGATGCTCGTCCTGAGCGGCTTTGCCCGGAGCCCAGGCCCGCTCCACGACCCCTTTTGCGGATCGGGCACGATCCTTCTCGAGGCGGCCGGTGTGCTCGCCGACCGGCAGAACGCGCACGCAGAGGCGACCCGGATCTCCGGCAGCGACCTGCGGGTGCAGGCGGTGGAAGGGGCCCGCGCGAACCTCGCGGCCGCGGGGCTGGGGTGGATCGACGTGGCGCAGCACGACGCGCGTGAGCTCGGGGCGCTCGTCGAGCCGGGCTCGCTCGACTACATCGTCACCAATCCACCGTTCGGGATCCGGCTCGGCAAGGGCTCGAACTTCCACGTGCTCTACCGGGATTTCCTCGCGGGGGCCGCCGCGGCGCTACGCACGGGTGGCGTGCTCGCGCTCCTCGTGGGCAAGCGCCGCGGAATCTTCAACCGGACGCTGCAGGGTTGTCCGGAGTTCGGGGTGATGGCGGTGCGCATCGTGGAGATGGGCGGCGTCTACGCGGCGCTCTTCCTGCTTCGCAGGACGGCCGTCGAAGGTCCGATTGTTGACCGTACAGGTAAGCTAGGGTAGCTTCAGCGCATGGGAATCTTCGGAAAGAAGCAGAAAGCGCTCACGCTCGAGGTACCCGGCATGCACTGCGGCCACTGCGAGCAGAAGGTGAAGGTGATACTCGAATCGGTGCCCGGCGTCGCGTCGGTCAAGCCGAGCGCGGAGAAGGGCAACGTCGTCGTCGGACTCGACTCCGGCGCGCCCGCGGACGAGCAGACGATCCGGGCAGAGCTCGAAGCGGGAGGCTACCCGGCCTCGTAGCGCGCCTCGGGGCCGACCTTTACACCCCGCGAGCCATCTTCTACTATCATCTCGATGAACGCACGACGGCAGTCTTCGCTCGGGGTCCGGCTCCTGCTGCTCGCTCTGGTGCCGCTCGTCGGACTGCTCGGAGCGACGGCGATCGTCGTGCTTCGCCTGCAGACCGACGTCGTGGAGTGCCGGACGGTTGAGGAGTTGACGACGCTGTCGGTCGATCTCGCCGACGTGGCCGACACGCTCGCCGACGAGCGCGACGCGTCGGTGCTCGGCGCGATCGCAGTTCAGGCACGCCCCGGGGTCGATGATGCCCGACGGGCGGTCGACGACGCACTCGCGAGCTTCCGCCGCGACCGCGCGCGGTACGCGTTTCCTGGCCGGCGCGACGTCGAGTCGCGGCTCGACGCGATCGACGGCGAGCTCGACCGTCTCGACCGGCTGCGCGCGCGCGTCGACGCCGGGACGACCGCACCGCAGGAGATCTTCGCCACCTACGAACGCCTCGGTCTCGCGATCGTCGACCACGTTGCCAGCGTCGGCGAGATCCCCCGGCGCGCAGACGTGTCGCGCCGCGCGCTCGCCTTCGGCCGTCTGCTCGCCTCCCACGCCGAGCTCGCCCGCCAGCGCATCCTGCTCGCGTCCACGCTCGCCGGGGTCGGTCTGACCTCACAACCGGTTCGGGACGGCGCCGCGGCCTCCTCGCGGGCACTCGTCTATCGCGAGCTCTTCCTCGAGCTCACCGACGCGCCGGAGGCGCGGCTCTACCGGGAGGCGCTCGAAGAGCCGGCGGTCGCCGAGGCCGCCGTTCGCGCCGATTCGCTGACCGCCGGGACGCGTCCCGGGGCCTCGCAGGCCGACGCGTCGCGGTGGTACGACGTGGCCAGCCGACGGCTCGAGACGTTGCGCGCGCCGGCCGCGCAGGCCGCAGAGGCGTTGATGGAGTTCGCCCGGTCCGACCGGATCGCCGCGGCGCGCACGCGAACGCTCGCCCTCGTCGTGGCGCTCGTGGTGATTCTCGCGACGGTCGTGATTCTCGTCGTGATCTACCGGGCGACCATGAGGCAGCTCGGGGCGGAGCCTGCCGTCGTCGAGCGGCTCGCGGCGGCCCTCAGCGCCGGCGACCTGACCCACGCCTTCGGTGTGACCAGGGACTCCGGCAGCCGCGACAGCGGTGTGCACGCCGCCATCGTCGCCACGACGCAGCGACTGCACGAGACGATGCGCGTGATCCAGAACCGGACGAGCGAGAGTCTCGACATGAGCAGGTCGCTCCAGGAGAGCGCGGAGGCGAGCTCGGGCGCGGTCGCCCGGGTGAGCAACGGGCTGTCGAGCGTGGACGCCGACGCGAACGGTCTCGACGAGCGTATCCAGTCGTCGACGGCCGCGGTCGAGCAGATCCAGCAGACGGTTACGAACGTCGCGAGGCTGATCAACGAACAATCGGCGGCGGTCAACGAGAGCTCGGCGGCCATCGAGGAGATGACCGCCTCCATCCGTAACGTCGCCCGCATCGCGCGCGAGCGCGAGGAGACGAGCCGCAAGCTCCGGGAGATCACCGACACCGGAGCCGAGCACGTGGAATCGACCGAGGACGTGATCCGACGGGTGAGCCAGTCGACCGACTCGATGATCGAGGTCATCGAGATCATCAACCAGTTCTCCAGCCAGACGAATATGCTCGCCATGAACGCCGCCATCGAAGCGGCGCACGCGGGCGAGGCGGGCAAGGGCTTCGCCGTCGTTGCCGAGGAGATCCGGCGGCTCGCCGAGTCGGTGGGCGAAAATGCGCAGACCGTATCGGCCGGGCTGAACGATACGGTCGAGCGCATCCAGGAGGCCATGCGCGCGAGTCAGGCGACCGGCGAGGCCTTCGACCAGGTCAGCGCCGACGTCCGCGCCGCAACCGAGAGCTTCGCGGAGATCGTCTCGAGCATGAGCGAGCTCTCCGGCGGCACCGACGAGGTGCTGAAGGCGATGCAGAGCCTCACCGACATCACGTCGCAGATCAAGGGCGCGTCCTCCGAAATGGAGAGCGGGGCGTCCGAAATCACCGGTTCCATGGAGTCGGTTCGGACCATATCGGCGAGCGTGCGCGAGGCGATCGCCTCCATCGCTGCGGGAGCCGGTGAGATCCGTGAGGCGGCGGATCGGGTCGCGCGCGCGGGAGAAGAGAACCAGCGGCGCATTCGGGAGATCCACGAGCAGCTGAGCCACTTCCGAACCGAGTAGGCCCCGCGCGTGGTCGTGACCGGATCGTTCCAGTCTGGTATGCTTTCGGCGCGATGAGCGAAGAGATGCAGGCCGCGATCGCCGAAGCGTCGTCCGGTGTCGAGCAGCGGCACGGAGGCCCCTTCGGCGCGGTCGTCGTTCGCGGCGGGGAGGTGATCGCCCGCGGCCATAACCAGGTCGTGACGAGAAACGACCCGACGGCCCACGCCGAGATCGTCGCGATCCGCGAGGCATGTCGGCGGCTCGGGACCTTCGACTTGAGCGGCTGCGAGCTCTACACCACGTGCGAGCCGTGTCCCATGTGCTATGCAGCCGCGTGGTGGGCGCGACTCGGGAAGATCCATTACGGCTGCAGCCGGCGCGACGCGGCCGAGATCGGCTTCGACGACGAGGCGATCTACGACGACCTGGAGGGCCGGTCGGAGCGCCGGATCGCGATGGTCCAGGAGGACCGCGAGGCGTGTCTCGCGCCCATGAGACGCTGGCGCGATCGGCCCGACCGCGTCCCGTACTGAGCGCAAGGAGCGTGAGCGTGGCCACGAGCAGGACATCGTGCATCGGCATCCTCACCAGCGGCGGTGACTGTCCGGGCCTCAACGCGGCGATCCGGGGTGTCGCCAAGGCGGCGATCGGCGAGTACGGGATGCGCGTGGTGGGGTTCCACGACGGATTCCGCGGTCTGGTCGAGAACCGTTTCACGGTGCTCGAGGACCGCGACGTGAGCGGCATCCTCACCCAGGGCGGTACGATTCTCGGAACCGCGCGCGATCGCCCGGACCGGATGTTCTTCGACGGAGAGGAGCGCGATACCACCGCGACCGCGGCGCACAACCTCCGCGACCACGGCGTGCAGTGCCTCGTCTGCCTCGGCGGTGGCGGCACGCAGCGAAACGCGAACCACCTGCGCACCGTGGGGGGTGTGGACGTTCTCACGCTGCCCAAGACGATCGACAACGACGTCGCCGAGACCGACGTCACCTTCGGGTTCGACAGCGCCATGTCCATCGCGAGCGAGGCGATCGATCGCCTGCATACCACCGCGACGAGCCACCACCGCATCATCGTCTGCGAGGTGATGGGGCACGACTCGGGATGGCTCGCGCTCGGGGCGGGACTCGCCGGCGGCGCCGACGTGGTGCTGATCCCGGAGATACCGTACGATCTGGAAGTCGTGGCGAGGCACCTCCAGCAGCGGCGCGAGTCGGGAAAGCGGTTCAGCATCGTGGCCGTCGCCGAGGGCGCGCTCTCGGCGGTGGAGGCGGCGAACGGCTGGCGCGAACGCGAGGAGCGCCGTGTGGTGATCGAGCACGATGAGACGGGTCGCCCCTACCACCTGGTCCAGGAGCCGAAGGCGAGCAGGATCGCTCGGGAGCTGCAGCGGCTGACCGGCACCGAGGCGCGGGTGACCTCGCTCGGGCACGTCCAGCGCGGAGGGAGTCCGTCGGCGCGCGACCGGCTGCTTTCGACGCTACTCGGGACGAAGGCGGCCGAGCTGCTCGCCGCCGGCGCGTACAACGTCATGGTCGCGATCCGTGGCGAACGCTGCGAGCCGGTGCCGCTCGAGCGCGTGGCCGGGCGCAAGAAGCGATTGCCGCTCGACCATCCGTGGATCGGCTCCGCCCGGCTCGTGGGCACGTGCCTCGGCCAGTAGCGGGGCTCAGCGCGGCCTGCCGGCAGCGTCGAGGAACTCCTCCTTCAGGTAGATCATCTCGTAGCGTCCCGAGTCGTCCACCTCGTCCTCGTCGCCGCTGCGCGCGGCGAAGAAGTAGAGGATGTCGTCCATGTCGTCCGGAGAGTCGATGACCGAGTAACGCATGAAGTGCTCCCGGCTCTGATCGAGCAAACGTCCGTTCAGCGGGTACGGGCTGATCGAGTCGATCAGTCCGCGAAAGGTGTTCCGCAGACCGCCGTAGTAGGCCCGCGCGCGCCCGACGAGCTCGGGACGGCGGCCCCCCTCGTCGCGATAGATCTCGAATACGCCCGGCAGCGACGGTACGCGGCCCCGGATCACTCGCTTGTCGAGGCGCATGAGCGGACTCCACCAGACGGTGAAGTAGGCGGTCTCGTCCCGGATGCGCTTCTCTACGTGTGGTTCCACGTCTCCCACTATACAGGATGAGATCGTGACGTCCAGCGAGCGTCAGTTGAGGAACGAGTTCAGATCCACATCCTGATCGACCACGCCGCGAATACGCGCCCGGGTGACGAGCTGGTCGTTGATCCGCTCGAGCTCGGTGATCGAGCGCTGGAGCCGATCGTCGCTGCGCTCGATCTCCAGCAGCTCCTGCTTGGTATCGAGTCCGAGCAGGTCGAGCCCGGCGATGAGGAACGAGAGCTGGTTTCCGGTGAGCGCGCCGAGCGTCGCCCGGTCGAGCGACACCTCCGCGTAGTACGCGTACTTCAGCAGCTCGTTGACCGCCCGGTGCGCGAGCTCGTCGTCTTCTCCGTCGGCGTGATCGTCGAGATAGCGCACGTCGGCCTCGAGGTAGAGTCCCGACTCGTCCACCCGGTCGATGCTGAACCTCTCGTGGCCGACGGCGAGGATGTCGAGCCTCCCGTCGTCGTAGCGCTTGATCACACGGTCGACGATCGCCGAGCACCCCACCTGACGCATCGACTCGCCGCGGTGGTAGACGACGCCGAAGGGCGTGTCTTCGTCGATGCAGCGGTTGATGAGCGAGCGGTAGCGCTCCTCGAATATGTGCAGCGGCAGCGGCACGCTCGGGAAGAGGACGAGCTGCAGCGGGAATAGGCCGAGTCGGTTCATCACGCCGCAATATACTGAGATCTGCACACGCCGCCGAATCCGGAAACCGCCTGACAGCTCCCGCCGCCGGCACTATACTTTCGGGTAAGCCATGAGACTCAAGAACTATCAGGAAGACGTGGTGTTCCGGGCGATCGAGATCGCGCTCGAGGACCAGCAGGATCTGCTCTCCGACGATGCGTTCGTCAACGACGTGGCGGCCTACGTGCTCAACCGGGTGCCGCCGCGTTACGTGATGAGCGAACGGGGGTTTCTCCGCCTCGCGCTCGAACACACCGACGAGGCGGATCAGGACCGTTCGCTCGCGAACGTCATAGAGCTGATGATGCTCGTCAACCGAGGCGTAGACATCGTGGGCAGCCGAAGGTCGGCCGAGTCGCACGAGCGCGCCGCCGTGGGCGGCTCGTCTGGTCCCGGGCCGGCCCCCGGGCTCGAGAGCGGGCTCGCCGCCGAGCCGGGTCTGGAATACGTGCACAACTACCCGCAGATCATCGGGCGCCTCGTGGACGCCGGGACCGGAGAACCGGTGGTCGAGGCGACGGTGACCATGTTCATAGACGGCGACCGCGTGCCGCCGGCGGCGAACGGCTGGCAGAACCCCTACGTCACCCGTGAGCAGACGAGGGGACACTTCAGCTTCTGGCCGCGAGCGGCGAAGAGCGAGAAGGTCGAGCTCCACGGCCAGATGCTCTTCACCGTCGACCACCCCGCGTACGAACGGTTCTCGCACGCAGAGCCGGTGACGACGCACGGCGACTTCGACGCGGCGAGGACGATCAGCGGCGACCGGATCGTGTCGCTGCGCACGTTCGGGCTCACACGGCGCACAGCGGGGGAGGGGAACGCGTCATGAAGGGGCGCGACCTGCTCTCGCTCTCATTTCGCGTCATCGGCGGGCTCTTCGCCGGTATAGGCGCGATCGTCGCCGTCAGCACGATCGTCTTCGTCGCTCGCGCCGAATCGGTCACCGGTACCGTGGTCGACTACGCGGTGGAGCAGAACTCGATCACCTTTCTCGGGGGCAGCGAGCCGACCGGGCTGCTCTACTATCCGGTCGTCGAGTACTCGGCCGCCGGGAGCGAGTACCGCGTGACCGGCAGGTCCGGGCGGACGTCGCGGACCTGGCAGCCGGGTGAGGGCGTGACCGTGCTCGTCGCCCCCGGGAACCCGCAGAACGCCCGGATCAACACCGTCCTGGGCGTCTGGGGCAGCGCGATCATCCTGGGGGGGCTCGGGGCGCTCTTTCTCGTTCTGAGCGTCCTCGCGCCCTTCGGCTTCGGGGGAGTGCGTCGTGGGCAGGGCTGAGGAGATCCGCCGCGACGAGGCGCGTGCCGACGCCGCGCGGCCCGCCATCCTCGAATGGCTCCGCGAGGGGCGGGAAGCGCTGGACGTTGCCCGGGAGGTGAGCGAACGTTTCGACGTGGAGGAGCGACAGGCGTATCGATGGGTCGCCTACATCGCCGAGGACTTCGAACGCCGCCGGCGCCGAATCGCGTTCATTGGTCTCGCGCTGCTGTGGCCGGGCATGCTCGTGCTCGTGGCCGGCCCGCTGCTGTGGCTGTTCGGCGTCGCGGGGCCCGGTGTGCCTTTCTGGGTGCTCGGCCTCGTCGCGGGCGTGCCGCTCTCCTCCGCCGGCGCGTGGATCTCCACCTCCGCCCGACGGCTCGTACGCGACACGCTCTGATCACCGGTAGGAAGCGCTCAGTACGTAGGCGCGGAACTCGTCGCGGAAGCCGCTCGCGCGAAGCGCCGGCGCGTACGGGCTCTCGCGCACCGGGCGATCGTTGACCGTTTCCACGACCACCCGCGAGAGCGGGTTCCATCTGCGGGCCGCCATCGCCCGGAGCGGGGCGAGCATCGCGGCGATGTCGGGATCGTCGGGCTCGACCGCGAACGAGAGGCTGCCTCCGTTGCGCCTGCTCGTCAGCACGAGCTCGGATCCGCGGAAGACGAGGTGGTTGCCGGCACGCCGCACGGGCAGCTCTCCGAAGTGCCCGCCGAGACCGAGCCCGCACGGGCTCGCCGGGTCGACCGCGCTCATCCACACGATGCGAGTGCTCGCGCGGGCACGCTCGAGCAGTTCGATCGTCGAGCGCAGCGCGAACTGCGGCGTGGCGACGTTCTCTACGAAGACGCCCGAGACGATCTCCCCGGCGAGCTCCATGAGGCGCAGCGCGCGGAAGACGTCGCGCCAGACGAAGGCACCGCCCTCGCGGCGTACGAGGTCCGGGAAGACGATTCCGTAGCGTCGCAGGAGGACCCGGGCGCGCTCCCGGTCGCGCTCGGTACGCGAGAGCGGGTCGTCGTCGGTGTCGTGGTCGAGGGCGAACCAGGTTCCCGACAGCGGACGCGTGGCGCGCCACTCCCGGTGGCCGCGCCCGCCCCGCCGGCCCGGCCAGCGCGACCCGGCGCGCTCCGGTTGTCGCGTCGATGACGCGGTGAATCGGGTTTCGATCCCCCGGCGGACCGTCGCGAAGGTGTCGTTGCTGATCTCCCCCCGCCAGGCCGCCTCCCAGAGCTCGCCGGTGAGCTCCTCGGTCGGCCTGCCGAGCCGATCGTGGAGCGTGAGGAGGTCGGCGGGCCCTCCGGCGCCGAGCTCGCGCGCCACCGACCCGTCGGGGGCATCCGCGCCCGGGGATTCCATGCCTTCGGCGAAGAGCTCGGTTTCGCTCGCGAGGCAGAAGAGCAGCCGCTCGCCGCCCGCGCCGAGCCAGACCAGTTCGTGGTCGGAGAACAGACCGTCGAGCCAGAGGGGGTAGTACTCATCGAGCCTCGCCGGGATGATGTCCGCCTCCCAGCTCGCAGCCGGCGCCGGATAGCCGAAGAGCGTGTCCAGAAGCTCGATGAGCGCGTCGGGATCCCCGCGTCCGCTCGCGAGCCCCGTCGTCTCCGCCCAGAGCGGGACGAGCGTCCGGGGCGGTACCGGCTCGCCGTGTACCCGTGCGGCCGAGCGGCGCACGCGCAGGAGATACTCGAGCGTCTCCGCGTCGCATACCTCGTCGTCTTCGGCGTTCTCGCTGATCTCGCCCACGACAACCGCCGATTCCTCGTGCAGGCTCGACACGAGGCCGCGCCACACCTCGGTCGCGAGGCCCAGCCGCCGCTGGCCGTCTGCAAGCGGCACGGGACCCGCGAAGCGCAGCAGCTCGAGGAGCGACTCCTCCGGCTGCGGCAGCGTGCGCAGGGCGTCCTGCGCGCCGTAGAGCTCCTCGGCGAGCTCGGTCAGCGTGACGGTCCGGCGGGGCCCGGCCTCTGCCACGTCGGTGGGCGCCGGCGGCGGTGCCCACCAGCGCGTCTGCGCGGGTCGCGCGGCGATCGCCTCGCCGTAGAGCGGAAGCAGCGCAGGGATGCGGTCGACGGTAGCGAGCAGGCTCGCGCCCGCGGCGGAGATCCACACGAGGCGTTCCTCGTTGCCGGCGACCGTCCACGCCGCCTCGCCGTGATCGCGGATCACCGCGTGGCGCAGCGCAACCACTTCGTCTGCCGGCAGCGCGAGCCGCTCGGAGAACCATTCCAGGAGCTCGGTCGGGCCCGCCGGCGCGTAGCCAGGCGCGAGGCGCGCGAGGCGCGTGGTGACGGTGTCCACGACGTCGGGCGGGACGCGCGGGCGCAACGCGTCGCTGAACACCGCCTCGCGCATCAGCTCGTCCGAGAGCCCGCTTCGCGGAGAGCCCGGCAGCGAGTCGTCCTGGTACATGTGCAGGTTGATCTGCTGCCAGACGACCTCGGCGGCGAAGGGGCTGGGCGACAGCGTCTCGCAGGTCGAGACCGCGATCTCGCCGATCGCCGCGCCCTCGAGCATCTCCCGCAGCGCGGGGAGATCGAACTCGTCGTTCAGACATTGTCGCCAGGTCTCGAGGAGAATCGGGAAATCGGGAAGCCCGGAGATGGAGGAGAGCAACTTCTTGGATCGCAGTCGGTTCAGCCAGAGCGGCATGCGGCGCGAGAATCCTCCCCGCGGCAGCAGCAGCGCACGACCCGCATTCTCGCGGAAGAGCGCGCCGAAGGTGCCGCTTCGCTCCAGCCGTTCGCGCAGGAGGTCTTCGAGCGCGCCGCGCCGCACGAGCTCGCGGCACCGCGCCGGGCCGAATGCCTCCTCGACGCGGAACTCGGTGGGCAGCAGCAGGATGAGGCAATCGTTGTCGGCGAAGACCTCCAGCGGCACCCCGTGCCCGCGCTCCCAGAGCGCCGCGAGCGCGATCGCCAGCGGCCGGTTGACCCGTCCGCCCCATCCGGTGTGGACGATCACCTCCTGGACGTCCGCGTCGGCACGCGAGCGCGGCGCACCGAGCACGTTCTCGACGACGATGTGGCGGAGATGCGGAAGCGGGGTGCCTGTGGCGTCGCGCTGGCGCGTGAGCACGTCGGCGATGCCTTCCCGGGCACGGGCGGAGAGGTGCTCCATGTCGGCGAGGTGCGCCTCGAGCTTCCCGGCCTCGATGGCTCCTTCGCACGATTCGAGGAACCGGAGGAGGCGCCGCGCGTAGTGCGCGTCGCGGCCTCGCGCCTCCGCGCGCCAGAACGGAATCGCCTGTGCGCCGGGGGCGGCGGGCGTGACCACCACGTCGCGGTCGGTAATCGAGGTGATCGTCCACGCCTGGGCGCCGAAGACGAAGGTCTCGCCCACGCGCCGCTCCCAGACGAACTCCTCGTCCAGCTCGCCCACCGGGCCGCCACTCTCGAGCTTCATCGCGTAGTAGCCACGATCCGGTATGGTGCCGCCGGACTGGTAGAGCAGGGCCGTGACCCCTTCGCGCGCGGTGATCGTGCCGGAGATGCGGTCGACGGAGACGCGTGGCCGGAGCTCGCGGATGCGCGTCTCGGCGTAACGACCCGCGAGCATCTCGACCACGAGGTCGAACAGGCGTCGCTCGAGGGTGTGGTACGGCCAGCTCGTGCGGATCACCGAGTAGAGATCGTCCACCTGCCAGGTGTCCATCGCGGTCATGCTCACGATCACCTGCGCGAGCACGTCCAGCGGGGCGACAACGGGGTGGGCCGCTTCTATGTCCCGCTCGAGCGTGGCGACCGTCATCGCAGCGGCGTCCACCATGTCCCGGCCGAAGAGCGGGTAGAGCGTGCCGCGGCTCGTCTCACCCACCCGGTGACCGGCGCGACCGACGCGTTGCAGCGTCGACGAGACGGTCGTGGGTGTTCGAACCATGAGAACCTCGTCGAGCGAACCGATGTCGATCCCGAGCTCGAGCGAGTTGGTGGCGACGATCGCCCTGAGCTTCCCTTCCTTCAGCGCCCGTTCCACGTAGTGGCGAAGCTCTCGCGACAGCGAGCCGTGGTGCGAGTACGCGATCGGCTCGTCGAGCCCGTCGTTCAGCAGCATGGTCAGCTTTTCGGCGTGGCGTCTGGTCGTGACGAAGACGAGCGTCGAGCGGTTGCGGTCGATGATCGCGCGCAGGTCGCGGACCAGGTGCGGCCACAGACCTTCCGGTGAGCCCGGTTCGAGCTCCTCGTCCGTGTCCGGGAAGTCGACCGCGAGCTCGACGCGTTTGGTGTCTTCGGCTTGTACGATCGAGACATCGCGCGGCCGGTAGGCGGCGTCGCGGCCGGGATCGCCGGCGAGCGCGTACCCTCCGACGAAGCGTGCGACGAGCTCGAGCGGTCTCACCGTCGCGGAGACCGCGATCCGCTGGAACTCCCCGGCGAGCAGCGTGAGCCGCTCCACCGCCGTGATCAGGTGCGTACCGCGTTTCTCGCCGACGACGGCGTGAACCTCGTCGAGGATGACGGTTCGAACGGTGGAGACGATCGAGCGTGCGCGGGGCGAGGTGAGGATGATATTGAGCGTCTCCGGCGTCGTGATGAGGATCTCCGGCGGCCGCTTCAGCATCCGGCGCCGTTCGTGCTGCGGGGTGTCGCCGCTGCGGGTGGCGACGACGATGTCGGGCATCTCGAATCCGGTCTGCCCGGCGAGCTCGCGCAACTCCGCTATCGGCTCGAGGAGGTTGCGGTGGATGTCGTTGTTGAGCGCCTTCAGCGGGGATACGTAGAGCACGCGCGTAGCGCCGGTCTCCCATCGGCCCTCGACGAAGGCGTTGATCGCCGCGAGAAACGCGGTCAGCGTCTTCCCGCTGCCGGTGGGGGCGGTGACCAGCACGTGCTCGCCCGCCACGATCCGTGGCCACGTCGCCTGCTGAATGGGCGTGGCCGAGGAGAAGCGACTCGCGAACCAGTCGCGCACGAGCGGGTGGAAGCCTTCGAGCGAGTCCCCGCCGCTCATCGGGCCGATCCGTCGGTGTACTCGGCGAGGTCCTCCGGGAAGAGCTGCTCGAGATGGTCGCGCGTGTCGTACTTCATTGGCCCTCCCGACGCCTGCTGACGATCTTATCACACGGCCCGGACCCGGGCTTCAACCCGGCCGCCGATTGCTGTATCCTGCGGCAATGCACGCGAAGGAGCGCACATGAAAGGCCGAGCCTTCCTGATCCTCGCCCTGGCTGTCGCCGCCGTCGACATACTCGTCCCCTACCTCGTGCTCGCCCGGACCGGAAGCTTCGCGGCGAGCTTCCTGTTCTGGTGCGTGATCACGCTCGCGATGATCGTCTACGCTGGGTTCGCGACGCGCCGGTGGAGGAACCGCTGATGCCTGCGGTCGTCGTCATCGTCTCGATGATCGGGTGGACCGTCGTCGCCATGCTGGTCGCGGCCGCCGCCCGTCGCGGTATGGGCGCGGGGGCGAGCGAGTTCTTCCTCGGCGGTCGCCGCATTCGGGGATTCGTCTCCGGGATGACCTACGCCGCTACCACGTACAGCGCGTTCATGCTCGTCGGCCTCGTCGGGCTCACGTACCGCAGCGGGGTCGGCGCTCTCGGTTTCGAGATGACCTATCTGATCTTCACCGTGCTCTTCCTGCTCGTCTTCGGGCCGCGTTTCTGGCTCATCGGCAAGCGTTACGACCACATAACGCCGCCGGAGATGCTCGGCGCGCGCTACGAGAACAAGTGGGTCGCGTTCACCGCCGCGCTCATCAGCTTCGTCATGCTCATCCCGTACTCGTCGGTCCAGCTCATAGGCGCGGGGTTGCTGGTGTCGGGTCTCACCGGCGGTGCCGTTCCCTTCTTCGTGGGCGTGCTCGTCATGGCGTTCCTCTCGGGAGTGACTGCGATCTGGGCAGGCATGAGGTCGGTCTCGTGGACGGACGCGGTGCAGGCGATCACGATGATCGTCACGAGCATCATCGCCGTCCTCTTCGTCTTCTACCGATTCTTCGACGGTCCGGTCGGGTTCGTCACGACCATCACCGAAACCCAGCCGGAGCTGCTCGAGTTCACCTGGTCGCCCGCGCTGTTCATCGGGCTGACGCTGCCCTGGGCGTTCTTCGCGCTGACCAACCCCCAGGTCTCACAACGACTTTTCATCCCCGACCGATTGCGCAGCATGCGCCGGATGATCCTCTACTTCGCCGCCTTCGGCTTCCTCTACACGATCATCAGCACGCTCTTCGGATTCGCCGCGACCAGTATTGTGCCGGGGCTGGACAACCCGGACACCGCGATGCCGGCGCTCCTCGCGGAACTGCCGGCCGTGCTGTCGGTGATCATCTTCATCGGTATCTTCGCCGCCGCGTCGAGCACTCTCGGCTCCATCATTCTCACGCTGAGCTCGCTGTTCACGCGGGACGTGGTCAAGGTGATCCGCCCCGGGATCAGCGAGGCGACCGAACGCCGTCTCGCTCAGGTCGCGATCGTCGTCCTGCTCGCGCTGTGCATCGGCTTCGCCTCGCTGCAGCTCGGACTCATCGCCGTGCTCTCGAGCATGGCGAGCGGCGGTCTGCTCGTCATGGCTCCGGCGATCATCGGCGCGTTCTTCTGGAAGCGGGCGACCGCGGCCGGCGCGCTCGTGTCCATGATCGTGGGGGCGATCGTCACCGGGGTGCTCTACCTCATCGGCCCGCCGTATCCGCTCGGATGGTGGCCGTCGGTCTGGGGTGGCGGGCTGACCGCCGTGCTCTTCGTGGTCGTGAGCCTCGCCTCGTCGCCACCGCCCGGCGGTGCGGCGTTCATAGACGAGCTGAACGCGGAGATGGCCGAGAAGGGACTTCGCTCGTAGCGAAAGATCGGTTGCAGATCGAAGTGTCTTGGCCGATAATCGGGATAGTGCGAACGATTGCCCGCTCTCCCCGATCTTCAGACGGGTCTCAGCCTTTGCCTGGAGGCGCCGATGGCCGGTCTCTCTGAGGGTATCCAGGCTCGTCTTCGGGCCCTCGCCGACACGTTCAGCGAGGAACTGCCGCGACGCATGCAGCAGATCGCCGACAGCGCGCGCTCGGCGCTCGGCGACGAGACCACGATCGGCGAGATCCGCACGCTTCGTCACCACGCGCACAAGCTCGCAGGCTCGGCCGCGACGTTCGGCTTCCACCACGTGACCGCGTGCGCGAAGCGGCTCGAGCACGCGCTCGACGAGCTACTCGAAGAGGATCGGACTCCCGAGCCCGAGGAGCGTCGACGGATCCGCATGTTCGTAAGCGAGCTCAGCGAGTCGACGAGATCGCAAGCGTCGACCGCCGGGGTCGAGGAGCTCGAGCAGGTGGACGACGACGGAGTCCCGGTGGCCACCGCCGAAGAGAGCTCGAAAGCCGGCGGCGACGGCCGCCGCCGGATCATCCTTCTCCTGCGCTCGCAGGAGCTGTCGAGCACGCTGGGCGAGCAGTTCACCTTCTACGGTTTCGAGACGATCGGGATCGATCGTGCGGACCAGCTGACCGCGGACATGTGCGAGGGCTGTCACACGGCGCTCCTCATCGATGTCCATCTCATCGAGGACGATCCGGGCGTCGCCGAGCGGATCACCTCCATTCATTCGGCCGCCGGCGGCCGCTTCCACGTCGTGTACATCTCCGACCGCGACGATTTCGCCGTCCGGTTGCTCGCCGTCCGTACGGCCGGCGCCGCGTTTTTCAGCTCGCCTGTCGACACGCACCGCGTGATCGACACCGTCGACGGCCTGACCTCGGGTGGCGCCGGCGAGCCGTACCACATCCTCATCGTCGACGACGACACCGAGCAGGTCTCCTATCACGCGCTGATCCTCCAGCGCGCAGGCATGATCACGTCCGTCGTATCCGACCCGAACTACATGTTCTCGGTGCTCATCGAAGCCAAGCCAGACCTGATCCTCATGGACATGTACATGCCCGGGTGCACGGGGCCGGAGCTCGCGTCGCTCATCCGTCAGCAGGAGGCGTTCGTCGGCATACCCATCGTCTTCCTGTCGGTGGAGACCGACGAGGACAAGCAGTTCGAGGCCGTGAGCCGCGGGGGTGACGGTTTCCTCTGCAAGCCGATCAAGCCGGAGCACCTCGTGACCGCCGTATCCAACCGCGTGGAGCGGATTCGCAGCATGCGCTTCTTCATGGAGCGCGATTCGCTCACCGGGCTGCTCAATCACACCCACCTGATGCAGAGCCTGTCGACCGAGGTGCAGCGGGCCGAGCGGGTGCAGCGACCGTTGTGCTTCGCGATGATCGACATCGATCACTTCAAGGAGGTGAACGATACCTACGGCCACCTCACCGGCGACCGCGTGCTGAAGAACCTCTCACGGCTTCTCACCGAACGTCTGCGCAAGACCGATGTGATCGGACGCTACGGCGGCGAGGAGTTCGGAATCGTGATGTTCAACGTGGACGTAGACAACGCGAGGCGCATCGTCGACTCGATCCGTCAGGACTTCGCGCGGGTGGCCCACGACGCCGGCGAGCGGCAGTTCACGGTTACCTTCTCGTGCGGGATCGCGAGCTATCCGGACTACGACGGCCCGGGGCCGTTGAGCGAGACCGCCGACCGCGCGCTCTACATCGCGAAGGAAGAGGGGCGCAACCGGGTCGTCGCGCTCTGACTCACGCGCGCGCGGCGCGAAGCGCGCGCCGGTTCGTCACCCTCCAGTCCAGCGAACACCACCACGGCTCGCCCTCGATGGACACGAGCCACTGTTCCTCCCACACCCGTCGCACGGTCATGGCCCCGTTCGCGACGTCGTGCGTCCACACCTCCTGAAGTCTGGCCGCCAGCTCCTGAGCGACCGTGTCGCCGTCGGGTTCGACCGGTTCGCCCCGGCACGCGCCCGCCGCTCCCCCCGGTACGGTCGCGAGGAACACGCGCAGCCGTGCGTCGCCGACTCCGGTGGGGAAGTCGTGGGCAGATTCACCGCCAACCGAGAGCCCGGTCTCCATGACGAGCGTTCGGCTCCGTGCCTGCGGTCCCTCGAGCGCGAGCGGCCAAGTCAGCCTCGCCGGCAGGAACCCGTCGCTCGTCGTGCGGTGCGGGGTCTCGGCGAGCGAGTCGCCGTCGAGCGCGCGACCGGTGAGCGGAACCGCCGGTGGAAAGGCCTGGCTGCTGACCGCACCCGACCACGCGAAGATGAGACGCTGCAGGCGCGCGAGGCCGGCTTCGACGTTGCCGGGGAGTCTCAGTACCGTGAGCAGGTAGTGGCGTCTCACGCGGCCATGGTAGTATGGACGGTGAGGAGTGGACAGAGCCATGAAACAGAAGGCACGCGAAGCAGTCGAGCAGCTTCGGTCGGCGCTCGAGTCGTGGCAGGAGATCACCGCGGTGGGGTTGCACGCGTACGGCGACGATCTCTACGACCCGTACTTCGCGCTCAGCCTCGACGTGTACACGAAGACCCCGGTCCGTGAGGCCTCCGCCCGGGAGCTGGCCTTCGGGAACGCCGGGGCGTTCGAGAGCTCGCTTCTCACGCACAAGGACCGTTTTCTGCTGAACCAGATTCCCGTCCGGCTGGAGTACAAGCTCACCGAGCGATTCGACGGTCTCGTCGCCGCGGCGATGAACGGAGACTGCCATCTGCGCGACGCGCGGACCTACGCGTTTCGGCGGGTGGTCGACGCCGAGCCGATCGTCTCGCGTGGAACCTGGTTCACCACGATGCGCGCGAGTCTCACGCGGCTGCCGGACCGGTTCTGGACCGAGCTGCGCGCCTCGCAATCGGCCACCGCCGAGCACCTGTACGCCGACGTGTCGGCAGCGGCGATGCGGGACGACGCCTTCTACTACACCATGGCCTCCGGGCGCTTCGTCGTCGGACTCTGCGCGCTCCTGTTCACGATCAATCGCCAGTTCGAGCCGTCGCCCCGGCGATTCCGCGGCGAGGTGCTCGACTTGCCCACGCTTCCGGATTCCTTCCCCGCGAACCTGGAGAACTTCGTTCGCCAGGACTCGGAGTTGAGCATGTCGCAGCGCGCCGAGCTTGCTGAGCTGATGGTGACAAGCGTACTTTCTCTCTAAGAATTATGCGCCGACCAATCCTGTTCATCCTCACGCTCGTGCCGCTTCTCGCCTCGTGCGACCGATCGTTCGCGCTCTTCCCGTTCTCGGTGGACACCGGCACCGATGTCGTCGAAATCCCCCTCCGCGAACGACCCGGGCGTCCTCCCGAGGAAGAGGGAACGATCGAGCCCGGAGGCGTGTTCCACCTGGAGCTCGAACGACCCGTACGCGTGGAGGGCGATGCGGCGGAGATCGTCGCCGGGTTCTCCATCGTTCCCCGGGGCGTCGAGATGACCGTTCTCGACGACGCGGGCGAGCCGATCAGGAGCGTCGACGTCGCCGCGTCCTTCACCGGCGTGGACGCAGACGTCCGCGTGGCCGCCGCGGTGCGCGTGCCCGCCGGCAGAAGCATCGCCGGCATTCGTCTTTCCGCCGCCGCCGGCAGCCCGGTCGCGCGGCTCGAGCAGCTGAGCCTCCGGCCCGCGTCGCGTGGGGTGGGCACCGCGTCCTCGGGGCGCGGCGCGCTCAATCGCGCGTCAGAACGGCTCCACGCGTCGCCCGGCGTCACGATCGAGTCGTGGGGCACCGGCGGGTGGGGGGTCGACGCGAGCGCAGACGAGCGATGGGACCCGCTCGCCCCGGTGGAGATACGCTACCGCTTCGAGCGAGGCGCGTCCGGCCCGGACGACGAAGGCCCGGCGCAGGCGCTGCTGACCGTCGGGGCACGTCGGTTCGAGCTCGACCTGCGCCCCGGGGCGAACCGGGCGGTGCTCTACCCGCGCGTCGAGGGGGTTCGCGCGGAACGGATCCGGATCGAGCCGGCGGAATCCGCGGAGCCCGGAGCGTCGCGGCTGACGGTGGAGTGGATCGGACCCGCCGCGGCATCCGCCGATCTGCCCGCGCCCGTGCCGGTGGACATGGGAACGCTGATGCGCTATCCGGTCGAGCTCTGGCGCCAGCCGGATTTCGAGCTCTTCTCGTGGACGCTCTATCCGAGCGTGCTCATCGTCGACTCTGCCTCCTACGAGGTCCAGTCCCGTTTCTTCAAGCGTCTCGCCTTCTTCGTGGAGAAGGTCGGCTACCGTGGGGAACTGCTGACCGACGAGCAGCTTCGCGGCCGCCACGGTTACAACGCGCACAACTACAACGCCGAAGGGCTCGCCGGATTCTTCACCGCGGTTGCAGAACGCGGGATCGACCTCACCGCCGAGGAGCGCCTCCTGCGCGAGATCGTCGTGGAAGCGGGTATCATCGCTCGTGACGGCGAAGGCTACGCGCCGGTCACCGGCGGCGTGCTCGCCGTGGCGCAGGAGTCGTACGCCTTCCCGACGCTGCGCGAGCTGCTCGTGGCGCACGAGGCCTACCATGGGGTCTACTACGCGGAGCCCGACTACGTCGAGGCCGTCGACGAGCTCTGGGAAGCGCTCGACGAGCGGGAACAGCGCTACTGGCGGTTGCTGTTGTCGGGTCTTCAGTACGACGTGGACGACGAGTATCTGCTGCGCAACGAGTACCACGCGTACCTGCTCCAGCAGCCGGTCCGAGCCGCGGGGTGGTACTTCGAGTCGCGGTCGGCAGAACGCCTTCGCAGGTGGTACCCGGGGCTCGATTCCTGGTTCGACGCGTACTTCGCGGAGTACGCCGGTACTCATCGCGAGCAGGCGGCCCGGGCGGAGGCCGTACTATCGCGTCTGACTGGTCTCGTCGCGCGCGACGTCTTCTGTCTCGAGCCCGCCGATCCTAGATGACGTAGTCGATCTGCTGATCACGCGTCGCCTTCTCGCGCATCAGATCGCCGAGCGACCGGTCGAGCGTCCGCTGCAGGGTCCGCTGAATCTCGTCCCAGAAGAACCCGAGCATGCCGTCCCGGCGAGCCTCCGTCACGACCTCCAGGCGACCTTCCAGTCGCGAGAGCACCTCGCGCACGGAGATCGAATCGGGGTCCCGGGCGAGCGCGTAGCCGCCCTGCGCACCGCGAAAGCTCTCGACGAAGCCTGCCTTCTTGAGGATGACGAGGATCTGCTCGAGATAGTGCTGGGGGATGCCGTGCTTCTGTGATATGTCGCGGATCTGAACCGATCCCTTGTTTCGCTGCAGGCCGAGTTCCATGAGCGCGGTCAAACCGTATATTCCCTTCGCGGAAAGCGCGAACACTGCACACCTCTTCTCACATCCAATGTGTCGAGATCACGATATCTCTCCAGCCCGGGGAAGTCAAACGCACTGGACGCGCCGCCTCCACGGCCCGCGTCTGCGCACGACCAGCGCTCCTGCGGCCACCATGGACGCGAGAAGCTCCTGTCTCGCGCTCGTGTTCCACGGGAGCTCGAGGCGGTGCACGAACTGGTCCGCCGTGAAGGTGCGCGGACGGGCGCGCGCGAGTGCGCGCGCATCGCCGAGCGCGCGATCCATCAAACGGCGCGCGCTCACGACGCCGGCCGGCTCGCCGTCGGCGGTGCAGCGGTCGCAGCCGAAACACGCCGACGACTCGGCCCCGAGCGCCTCCATGAGGTAGGTGCGGCGGCACCCTCCGGTGTGCAGGTAGCCGCGCATGATCTCCTCGCGTCCGGCGCGACCGGGCTCGCGCTCGCGCACCGGGTCGGACTCGTTCCACAGCACGACACTCCACGCGCGCCCGCCGTCCCTTCCGGCGCGACCGGACTCCTGCAGGAAGGCCTCGACGTTCGACGGCAGCTCGTAGTGAATCACGGTCCTGATATCGCGCTTGTCGACGCCCATACCGTACGCGCACGTCGCGGCGAGCACGCCGTCGTCCGACGCGAAGAACCAGCGCTCGATGGCAGCCCGCTCCCGGCTCGTGAGCCCGGCGTGGTACGCGCTGCAGCGGTCGAACCCGACGACGCCGGCCAGGTCGCGGGCTACGGCCTCGGTCCGCTTCCTCGAGCGACAGAAGACGAGCGCCGGTCGCTCAACGTCTTCCGCGAGGCGTGCCAGCGCCGCCTCCTTCGACGGGGCGTGCACCACGCTGTAGGCGATGTTCGGCCGGTCGGGATCTCCCTGGACGAGCCGGGGTCGTCCGGCGCCGAAGAGGGCGCGAGCGACCGATTCGAGCACGACCGGGGAGGCGGTCGCGGTGAACGCCGTTACGACCCGCGGGGCGAGCGCGGTGACCGTCTCGCTGAGGGTCAGATACGCCGGTCGAAACGTCTCTCCCCATTCGCTCACGCAGTGCGCCTCGTCGATCACGAGGTGGCCGACCGAGACCGCGGACAGCTCTGAACGGACGGACGTCACCGCGAGGACTTCCGGGTTGGCGAGCACGCAGCGCACCCGGCCCGCGCGCACGTCTGCAAAGATCGCCGAGCGCTCGCCCCGGCTCTGGCCCCCGCGGAGGATCCGCGCCGCTACGCCCGCCTCCTCCATCCGGCGCAGCTGGTCGTCCATGAGCGCGAGCAGCGGGTAGACGACGATCGTGAGCCCGTCTATGAGCAGCGCCGGAAGCGTGAAGCAGAGACTCTTGCCGCTGCCGGTGGGAAGCACGACGATCTGGTTGCGGTTCTCCTCGTCGGGCTCGATCGTGTTGGCGATGACGAGTCGCTGGTAGGGGTAGAGGTACGCGAGTCCGAACGCCGAGCGGGCCAGGTCGGCTGCGGAGTCCGCCGGAGGGGGAGGGGAGATCGAGGTACCCATACCGTACCTACGCGGCGATCGGTCCTCCTGCTTCGTAACCCGACGGGCCGACGGCGGATCCGCGCCCGCTCGCGGCGTCCGGTGTTGCCCAATCGGGGGCTGCGTGATAGCACTGGAGCCGGAGGTGCCCATGCCCAGCACACGCTCTCGCAAGCCGAACGTTATCGTCTTCTTCACCGACCAGCAGCGCGCCGATACGACCGGGCTCCACGGAAACCCCATGGGGCTCACGCCCAACTTCGATCGAATGGCGCAGGCCGGAACGCACTTCGTGAACACGTTCACCTGTCAGCCGGTGTGCGGTCCGGCCCGGGCGACGCTGCAGACCGGGAGGTTCGCCTCCACGACCGGCGTCTGGCGCAACGGCATACGGCTTCCGGCCGACCAGCCGCGCGTGTCCACGCTCTTCAAGGAGGCGGGTTACGCGACCGGGTACATCGGCAAGTGGCATCTCAGCGAGGACGATCCCGTCCCCCGCGACGAGCAGATCGGCTACGACTACTGGATGGGCTCCAACGTGCTCGAGTTCCAGAGCGACGCGTACGACCTCAATCTCTTCGACGCCGACGGGACGAAGCATCGCTTCCCGGGCTACCGGGTCGACGCGCAGACCGACCTCGCGATCCGCTACATCGACGAGCACGCCGACGATCCGTTCTTCCTCTACCTCTCGTACCTGGAGCCGCACCATCAGAACCACGTCGACTCCTACCCGGCGCCGACCGGTTACGAGCAGGCCTACGGCGACCCCTGGACGCCCGGCGACCTGCGCGCGCTCGGCGGGTCGTCCGCCCGGCATCTGCCGGGATACTACGGGATGGTTCGCAGGCTCGACGAGGCGCTCGGTCGGGTTGAGGACGCGCTTCGCAGTCTGGACCTGCTCGACGATACGATCATCCTCTACATCTCCGACCACGGGAACCACTTCAAGACCCGAAACGGCGAGTACAAGCGCAGCTGTCACGACGCGAGCCTTCACGTCCCGTGCTTCGCCACGGGACCGGGGTTCTGCGGCGGCGGGCGCGTGGAGGAGCTCGTGAGCCTCGTCGACATCGCGCCTACGCTGCTCGACGCGGCCGGTCTCGACCCTCTTCCGGGTGCTCACGGACGGTCTGCGCTCCCTCTGGTGGGCGGGGACGGTCGGAAGGCCGATGTATCGGACTGGCCCGACCACGTCTTCGTCCAGATCAGCGAGGCGGAGACCGGCCGGGCGATCCGCACCCACCGCTGGACGTACGGCGTCTCGCACGTCGACCCCGCGCAGGAGCGGCTTCGCCCGTCCGCGGAGTACGCCGACGAGTACACCGAGCTCTTCCTCTACGATCTCGCCCACGACCCGAATCAGCTCGAGAACCTGATCAACCGCGACTCGCATACCGCGGTGCGCGAGCGCATGCGGGGGCTGCTGCTCGAGCGGATCCGCTCGGTCGAGGGGCGCACTCCGCGCATCGTGGAGCCCGAGCTCGTCTCCGGCGGGCAGCGGAAGGTGAGCTCCGGCGAGGTGCTCGCGTAGATGCCTCCGGCAGACGGTGAGCCTGTCTCCGGCGTGTCACCCGCCGGCCGTGCCGACGGCGATCGGCGGGACGACCGCGCCGCCGCGGCGCGGCTGCTCGACCGCTACCCGCAGCATCCGCTCGACGAACAGCTCGCCCGCGCGTCGGCGTTCCGGGTCGAGGTTCCCGGCGGTACGATCCGGGTCTACCGGTTCGCACCCGCACCCGCATCCGCACCAGGGACCGACGACCCGGCGGCGTGGCCGGTGCTCTTCGTGCCTGGCTGGGGCGGCGTGATCGACGGGTTCTACGAGACGCTTCGCGCGATCGACCCGGCGGTCGAGCTCGTCTACGTCGAGACGCGGGAGAAGCGCAGCAGCCACGTGGCGCGGCGAGCCTCGTTCTCGATGCGGCGGATGGCCGGTGACGTGGCCGCCGCCGCGCGGGCAGCCGGCCTCGAGGACCGGCGCTTCGTCCTCGCGGGCAGCTCGTTCGGGGGCGCCGTCGCGGTGCAGGCGCTGGCAGAGGCTGCCGTGGCAG
>CAZICD010000007.1:31064-34764 GCA_964537725.1 uncultured Spirochaetaceae bacterium
CCGTGGCAGAGGCTGCCGTCGCAGACGCGGCGGGCGACGACGCGGGCAGCCGGGGCCCCCTCCTGGCGGGCGACGACGCGGGCAGCCGGGGCGCCATCCTGCGCCCCGCGGTCACCGTGCTCTACGATCCCATGCCCCGGCTCTGGATCCCGCGATGGATCATGTCCTTCGTCGCGCCGCTCCTTCCGGCGTGGCTCCTCGCACCGATGCGGCCCGCGCTGAAGCGACTCGTGCTCGCCGGCATGCGCGAGCCCACGCAACGGCGGCGTACCGAGCGCTTCATCGACGACGCGGTGCTGTGGAAGTGGCGCGCCGCGGCGCTGCGTCTTCGACGCTGGGATATACGTGACGTGGGCCCGCGCGCCGCCGGGGGGGCCCACGTTGTCAACGGGAGCACCGACCGTTTCCACGACGGATCGATCTATCCCGCGATCGCAGGCGCCCTGCCCGGCGGGCGTCTGCTGCGCGTGCCGGTTCCCGAGTCGCGGCGGGAGCACCTGATCGGCGCGGTGCTGTCGGCGTACGCGCGTTCGCACAGCTCCGCCGATGGCGTGTCGAGCGATGCGCGCGCCGTTCCCCCGGAGCTGCGTCGGTTCGAGCGGCCCGTCTCGCCCGGGCGATAGTCGCGCGGTAGTCTCCTACCGTGCCCGTCACGACCTCCCCGCCCCGACGGGCGTTTCGTGGCCGCGCGGTTTGTAGTACATTGTCACCATGATAGCCTCGGCCGTGACGGTGCCGGTCTCCCTGATCTACCTGATCCTGGTCTTCTTCCAGGGCTTCGGCCCCGTGGAGCCCATCGACGTCGACTATCTCGAGGCCGGCGTTCCCACGCTCGCGGTGAGCGCGGCGCCCGAAGAGGGTGACGGCGCGCGCGTCTACCGCATCGCCGCCCGGCCCGCTGCGACCGCCGGGGCAGAAGCAGCGAGCGCGCCGCCGGCCTCGAGCGTACGCGTGGAACAGAGCGAGCTCGCCTCGCAGAACTACCTCATCTACGACGACGCGCGATCGCTCCCGGTCCTCGTGACGCTCGGGCCGGCGCTGGAGCAACTCGCATCTGCGTCGAGCCCGCGCGACCTGACGCTCGAGCTCCCCGACGCCGGCGACATCGCGGGAGGCGACGACGAGGTCTCGCTTCCGACGACGCTGCACGTGCTTCGCCGCGACGGTCTGACCGTCATCAGCGCCCCCGACGCCGGCCTCACGCTTCTCATCCATCACGAGTAGACCCAATGACCAGAGTACTCTTCGTATGCACCGGAAACATCTGTCGCAGCCCGCTCGCCGAAGCCGTGTTGCGCGGCAAGCTCGCCCAACGCGGGATTGCCGACCGCTTTCAGGTGGATAGCGCCGGCACGGTGGACGACCACCTCGGGCAGCGCTCCGACCCGAGGATGCGACGCACCGCCGCCGCACACGGGGTCGAGATCGATCACCGGGCGCGGCTGGTGCGCGCCGACGAGCTCGCCTTCACCGACCTCGTCGTCGGAATGGACGACTGGCACATCGGGTTGCTCGAAGCCATGGTAGATGGACACCCCGCAGAGATCCGCAAGATGCGCGATTTCGATCCGGAGGTGGTAGCCGCGGCGGGAAAGCGCGCACCGGACGTACCCGACCCGTGGTACGGCGGCCAGCGCGGGTTCGAGGACGTCTACGACATGGTCGAGCGTTCGTGCGAGGCGCTCGCCGACCGACTCGCGGAGCGCTCGTGAGCGGCCGGCCGGTGACCGACGCTCCGACGGTGGAGGAGGCGCTGCGCAGAATTGTCAGCGATTCGGCTGCGGTGGCCTCCACGCGGCCGGTCGGCGGCGGATGTATCGCGAACGGCCGACGCGTCACGCTCGCCGACGGACGCTCGTTCTTCGTCAAGCAGGGCGCATCGCTGGCGCCGGCCGCGTTCGCCGCCGAGGCGCGCGGGCTCGAAGCGCTCGCGAGCGAGGCCGGCCCGCGGGTTCCGCGCGTGGAGGCGTACTACGCCGGCGAGTCGGACGGCTTCATCGTGCTCGAGTGGATCGAGCAGGGCGAACGGGCCCCGGGGTTCGCCGTCTCGTTCGCTCGGGCTCTCGCGGCGCTCCACGGCGAGCGGCGCGTCGATCGGTTCGGGTTCGACGGCGACAACTACATCGGCTCGACTCCCCAGCCGAACGGTTGGATGGACTCGTGGCACGAATTCTTCCGCGAGCGACGCATCGGCTTCCAGACCCGCCTCGCGCGCGAGCGTGGTCTGCTCGACGACGACGACGTTCGAGCGATCGACGCCGTGCTCGGCCGACTCGAATCGCTGCTGCCCGCACCCGAGTATCCGTCGATCCTCCACGGTGACCTCTGGGGTGGCAACTACCTCGCGGACTCGGCCGGCGAGGCGGTGCTGATCGATCCCGCGACGTACTACGGTCACCGCGAGGCGGACCTCGCGATGACCGAGCTCTTCGGCGGGTTTCCGCCGCGGTTTCGCGACGCCTACCAGGAGGCGTGGCCGCTCGATCCCGGCTACCGCGAACGGGTCGATCTGTACAACCTCTATCACCTGCTCAATCACGCGAACATCTTCGGCGGCGGATACGTATCGAGCGTCCGGTCGGTCGTGAGCAGGTACCGGTAGCGGGTCGAGCGTGGTAGAGTTGGGCCGATGAACGAGCTCGCGTTGTTCAGTGGGGACGACGTTCTCGCCGAACGCGTCCGGGAAGCGCTCCGGCAGCTCGCCGCGGATTTCGAGCTGCGGCGGGTGACCAGCGCCGAGGGCGTGATCCGTGACCTCAACTTCGAGTTCCCTCACGTGACCGTCGTCAACGTCGATGACCCCGTGGTCGACGGCATGGGGTTGCTCGAGGAGATGAAGCGCGACCCCTGGCTCCACTACGGCGCGCTCATCGTGGTCCATGCCCATACCGACGAGGCGATCGCCGCGGCGGCCGCGAAGGGGTTGAACCTCGTCGCGTTGATTCCCTACGACCTCGTCGACACCTATCTCCCGCGCGCGCTGCGGATTCTTCGCGACAACAATCAGATTCTCTACCAGCGCGACATCCACCTCCTGCTTCGCGCGCACCACTCGGGCTCGTTCGTGCTGGACAACGATCCGTTCGACCTTCTCACGTACTCGCGGTTGCTGGCGAACTTCCTGTTCAACTTCAACCTCATCACCGACGAGCAGCGCGACCGGTTCCACGTGGCGCTGATTGAGTTGCTCGTCAACGCGGTCGAGCACGGCAACTGCGGCATAACCTACGAGGAGAAGAGCGCCTACCTCGCCGGGCACGACAACAGCCTCGACCTCATCAGGGAACGGATCCGCGATCCTGCAGTCGGGGCCCGACGGGTCTACCTGTCGTACCGGATCGCGCCGGAGGAGACGGTCGTCACGATCAGAGACGAGGGGGCGGGGTTCGACTGGAGAGCCTACCGCGTGGCCACCGGTGAAGAGGGGCTCGACGAGATGCACGGACGCGGCATTCTCATGGCGCAGGCGTACATCGACGATCTGTCCTACAACGACGCGGGTAACGAGGTCACCGTCGGCGGGCGCCATGTGTCGGTGCTCACCGCGGCGGACGTCTTCGTGGGTGAGATGAGCTTCCTGCTGAATAACCGTCGGTCGGCAACGGTCACCGCGGCGAGCGATGGCGTGCTGTTGCGCATCGACAAGGACCAGTTCGTCCAGGCGATCAGAACCAACCCTCACTACGGCATCCTGCTCGCC
>CAZICD010000007.1:34864-81366 GCA_964537725.1 uncultured Spirochaetaceae bacterium
GGACCAGTTCGTCCAGGCGATCAGAACCAACCCTCACTACGGCATCCTGCTCGCCCGACTGCTCGCCTCGCGACTCGTCGCGCGACTCGTCGCGCTCCACCACCTGCCCGACTGAACCGTTATCTGCGCCTGAACACCTTCGCGACGAGCGAGAAGAGGAACCCCAGGCTGAGAATGCCCGCGATTCCGAACCCTGCGAGCCCGATGACGGGGATGTCGTTCCACAGCGGTGGCAGCTTCGCGTGGATGATCAGCGCGGAGCTGATCATGAGCGCGGCGAGCACGAGGCCGAAGACGAGGCGGTATCCGATGTTGTCCAGCGTGCCGCGTACCGGCTCGAGTCCGCGCAGCCGGAAACCGATGGTCAACTGCCCGGTGCGCAGCATGCGCATGATGCCGGAGACGTCGCTCGGGGTGTCGCGGAGCAGCTCGAGATACTCGAGGCCGAACGTCGACGCCTCGCGCGCGAGGTTCTCGGGCCGCAGCCGGTGCATGACGACTTTGCGTGACGCCTCCTCGAGCGCCGGTTGGAGCGTGAACTCGGGGTAGAGGTGCATGCCCACCCCCTCGATCGTCAGCAGTGCCTTCGCGACCATCATCAGGCTCGTGGGAACGGTGATGCCGTGGCCGACCACGAGCGTGATCAGGTCGCTGAAGAGTTCGGCGATGTTCACGTCCTTGAGCGCTCGGTCGAGGTAGTCGTCGACGAGATCCTGGATCTCGTCGACGAGGTCCTCGTAATCGACGGTCCGGCTCGCGCGCGTGAGGCGCAGCACCGCGTCGGTTACCTTGGCTCCGTCGCGACGGACCATGCCGCTGATCGCGGTCGCGAGATGGTCACGCTCCTCCTCGTGGAGCCTGCCCATCAGACCGAAGTCGAGGTAGCAGATCGTATCACCCGGCAGAATCATCAGGTTGCCGGGGTGGGGGTCGGCGTGGAAGAAGCCGTGGATCAGAATCTGTTCGAGGGTCAGACGCGCGCCACGCTCGGCGATCTTCGACGCGTCGAACGTGACTTTGTGCGGACCCTCCGGATTCGCGAGAACGGAGCTGACCTTCGTGCCGTCGACGTACTCCATGATCAGCAGGCGCCTGGTCGAGTGCTTCGGGTAGGTCGCAGGGACCTTGAGTCCGTCGCGGCGGCCGAACATGGACGAGAAGCGGTCCATGTTCTGGCGTTCGCGCTCGAAGTCGAGCTCGCGCCGGATGTGCTTGCGGAACTCCTTCACCATGCCGGTGGGGCCGAGGTAACGCGACGACGGTACGTAGCGCTCGGCGAGGCGAGCGAGGTAGGCGACGATATCCAGGTCGGTCTCGATCATCGACTCGATTCCAGGGCGCTGGATCTTGACCGCGACGCTCTCGCCGCCGGTGAGCTCGGCCCGATGGACCTGCGCGATCGAAGCCGAGGCGGTCGGGGTCTCCTCGAACCAGCGGAAGATCTCGCCGGTCGGCCTGCCCAGCTCCTCGCGCAGCGCGATCGTGATGAGCTTGCTGGGGATCGGCTGCACCTCGTCCTGCAGGCGCGATAGCTCCCGGATGAACTCGTTCGGCAGGATATCGGTGCGGTTGCTGAGCAGTTGCCCGATCTTGATGAACGTGGGACCGAGCTCTTCCATCGCCATCCGCATGATCTCCCAGCGCGAAGCGCCCTTGGGAGGCTTCGGTCCGCGGCGGATGAGCAGCGAACGGATTCCGGGCACGGCCTTGTCGAGCCGGAGCATCCGAACCCACTCCGAGAGCCCGTACTTGACCATGACCCGCACGATCTCCTGGATCCGGCCCGTCGTGCGCGCGCTGCGATGAAATGTCGTCTCGTGTCTCACACTACGAGTTTACTTCAGATGATATCGAGTGACACCCGCCGGCGACGCGGTTGTTGCATCGGTCAGGAGTGCATATGAAGCGTACGATACTTGTGATTGGTCTCGTCATCGCCCTCGCCGGCGGCGCGTTCGCCTACGGGGGCGGGGGATTCTTCCAGGGCAGCTACATCGCGATTCCCGACTACACGAATGTCGACCGGGGCGCCGAGGTCGTCGGAGGATACGGCTACGGTACCGACCGGGACGGCGCCCGCCACGGGGGATTCGGACTCGCGATCCACGACTCGGACAACGACGAGTTGCTCGGCGGCTTCGGCGGGGTCATCTCCGGCAGCCAGCTCCGCGCCGGTCCGCTCACGGTGAGCCTCAACCTCTGGAGTGGAATCGGATTCGTGAACCCCGAACTGGTCCGCACGCGATCTGCGTTCGGGTACTTCATCGAGGCCGACGCCGAGGCCGGGTTCGCGATCCTTCCGTGGTTCCAGGTGAGCGTGTACGCCGGCATGCAGGCGATCGGCAGCTTCGAACCCGCGTCGATCATCTCGAGCGCGCGCTACACGCCGGTGGTCGGGAGCCGGTTCACCTGGGGCGGATTCTAGGACACGCCGGGCTGAGGCCCGTCACGCCTTTCGAGGCGGAATAATCACGGTTCGAAGCGCGAACGAGGTGGCCCGTGCGATGTCCGATGCCCGCTCGGCGTCGGCCTCGATGATCGCGAGCGCGCCGGTGGTCAGCTGCGTCGTGGTGCCCGCGACTGCCGACACGAACTCGCTCAGCGCCGGATTGTGTCCGACGATCAGGACTCGTAGAGCGCCACCGGCGTACACCGGCAGCAGCGGCACGATCCCGGAGCCGTCGGTGTCGTAGAGTTCCGGCAGGTCGAAACGCTCCGGTCGCTTCGCGAACGATTCGGTCGCGAGGTCCGCGGTCCGTCGTGCGCGTACCGCGTCCGAGCAGAGCACTACCGACGGAACCAGGTCGCGCTCGACGAGCAGCCGTCCCACCTCGCGCGCGTCGATCTTGCCGACCGGCAGGAGCTCGCGCTCGTGGTCCGGACGAACGCCGTCGGCCGGTTCGGTCTTCGCGTGGCGCCAGACGAGCAACTCAACCATTCACCGCCTCCTTCGCCCACTCGCGCGTCTCGCCGAGCCATGCGCGGCGCTGCCGGTGACCGCTGTTGCGCAGGTCGGTGAATACCGTGTAGCGGGTGAGCTCCATGCCCGAGTAGTCTGCCACGTCGCCCCAGAAGCCCTCAATCGGCTCAGGCGGTCGATCCGCGGCCCGGTCGGTGGTGACGAACACCCCCAGGCGGGTACCGGTCAGCAGCGGAACGTGGTGCTTCTCTTCGAACTCTTCGCCCTGCCAGTCGTACGCGATTCCCGGCCGGAGTACGCGTTCGAGCCAGCCCTTCAGCAGCGCCGGAGCGCCGCTCCACCAGTCGGGGTGCACGACGGCGAGCAGGTCGGTGTTGACGATCTCGTCGCTGTAGCGCTGGATCTGCTCGTCAAGGCTGTAGCGTCGCGCGATCTCGGCACCGGTCAGAACCGGGTCCGGCGACTCTGCGTAGAGGTCGTGGAGCGCCGCGTCGGCGCCCGCCTCGCCGAAGCCGTCGACGAGCGCGCTCGCGAGCGCGTGACAGTAGCTGCGTTCGAACGGATGGCAGAGGATTACGGTGACGTGCATCACCTTCAGAGTATACGGCCTGAGAGTGGTCACGAGGGACAGATTTGCGTAGTTTTCGACCTATGCGAGGCGCAGGCCGATGGGCTCTTGATGGCTTGCACATACCTTATTATATTGGTCAGCAATAGAGGGGTACCATGGCAACCAAAGGCGAAGTACTGGACGCGCTGGCGCGCGTCATCGACCCGGAGATCGGCCTGAACATCGTCGATGTCGGTCTCGTCTACCGCGTGGAAGTGGCTGAAGACCACATCGACGTGGATTTCACGCTCACCGCACCGGGATGCCCGCTCGCGGATACGATCGTGAACGACATCAAGACCGAGATCACGCAGGCGACGGGGATCGAGGACGTTCGTACGAACCTGGTCTGGAACCCGCCCTGGAGCCTGGACTTCATGAGCGAGGAAGCGCGGCTCCAGCTCGGCTACCCCATCTGAGGCGTACCGGCGAGCCAACGAGCAAGGAGACGAGATGAAGATCGAGATACACGACCTGAAGGCGAGCATCGAGGACAAGCAGATCCTCAACGGCATCGATCTGACGATGCAGAGCGGTGAGGTCCACGCGCTCATGGGTCCGAACGGATCCGGGAAGAGCACGCTGAGCAACGTCATCATGGGCCACCCCTCCTACAAAGTCACCGGTGGTGAGGTTCTCGTGGACGGCGAGAACATCCTCGAGATGGACATCGACGAGCGTGCCCGACTCGGGCTTTTCATGGCGTTCCAGTACCCGGTCGAGATTCCCGGTGTCACGGTTGGCCGGTTCCTGAAGCGGGCCGCTGAGATCCGGTTCGAGGGCGAGGACATGAAGGCCAAGGGCTTCATCAAGGAGCTCCGCTCGAACATGGACTACCTGGAGATGGACCAGCAGTTCATCAACCGCTACCTCAACGAGGGGTTCTCAGGCGGCGAGAAGAAGCGGATGGAGATCCTTCAGATGCTCATGCTCAGGCCCACCTTCGCGGTCATGGACGAGACCGATTCGGGCCTCGACATCGACGCGCTGAAGATCGTCGCGAAGGGGGTCAACCACCTCCGCGGCGACGACTTCGGCGCGCTGATCATCACGCACTACCAGCGCATCCTCCAGCATGTGAAGCCCGACGTCGTGCACATCATGTACAAGGGTCGGGTCGTGACCTCCGGAGACGAGGACCTCGCGCACACGCTGGAGGCTGAAGGCTATGACTGGGTCCGACAGCAGTTCGGATCACCCGACGACGTGCTCGAGGAGGCGACATGAGTTCTCAGGCGCAGGATACGAAGCAGACTGTCGAGCTCGGTGACTACCAGTTCGGCTTTGCATACCCCGACGAGAGCGTGTTCAAGACCGATAAGGGCATCAGCCCGGCGGTCGTGAACGCGATCAGCGATCACAAGGGAGAACCCGACTGGATGCGGCAGTTCCGGCTGCGCAGCCTCGAGGAGTTCCGGAAACGCGACATGCCGAACTGGGGCGCGGATCTCAGCGACCTCCGGTTCGAGGACATGGTCTACTACTCCACGTCCAGCGAAGCGAAGTACAGGAGCTGGGAAGACGTACCCGAGTCGATCAAGGAGACCTACGAGCGGATCGGGATACCCGAGGCCGAGCGGAAGTTCCTCGCCGGCGTGGGGGCCCAGTACGACTCTGAGGTCGTCTACCACAACCTGCAGCAGCAGCTCGCAGACAAGGGCGTGGTGTTCTCCGACCCGGAGACGGCGGTCAAGGAGCACCCGGACATCGTCAAGAAGTACTTCGGCACGATCATCCCGTACTCCGACAACAAGTTCGCCGCGCTCAACTCGGCGTTCTGGTCGGGCGGCAGCTTCGTCTACGTCCCGCCGGGTGTGACGGTGGACGTGCCGCTGCAGGCGTACTTCCGGATCAACAGCGAGAACTTCGGCCAGTTCGAGCGGACGCTCATCATCGCCGACGAGGGCAGCTTCGTCCACTACATCGAAGGGTGTACCGCTCCCATCTACACGACCGACAGCCTGCACAGCGCGGTCGTGGAGATCGTCGCGTTGCCCGGCTCGCGCGTGCGCTACACGACGATTCAGAACTGGTCGAGCGACGTCTACAACCTGGTCACCAAGCGCGCGGTCGCGCACGAGCGCGCCACGGTGGAGTGGGTCGACGGGAACATCGGCAGCAAGCGCACGATGAAGTATCCCTCGGTCTGGCTCATGGGCGAGGGTGCCCACGGCGAGGTCCTCTCCATCGCCTTCGCGGGCAAGGACCAGGAGCAGGACACCGGCGGGAAGATGGTCCACGCCGCGCCGAATACGAGCTCGGTTATCACCTCCAAGAGTATCAGCAAGGACGGAGGAACCGCGAGCTACCGCGGGCAGGTGAAGGTCGATCCGGGACTCCACAACGTGCGAAGTCACGTCGTCTGCGACGCGCTCATTCTCGACCCCGAATCGACGAGCAACACCTACCCGTACATGGACATCAACTCGGAGGACGTGAGCATCGAGCACGAGGCGCGCGTCAGCCGAATCAGCGAGGAGCAGCTCTTCTACCTGATGTCGCGCGGACTGAGCGAGGAGGAGGCGTCCATGATGATCGTCAACGGCTTCCTCGATCCGCTGGTGAAGCAGCTGCCCATGGAGTATGCCGTAGAGCTCAACCGGCTCATCGAGCTCGAGATGGAAGGATCGGTCGGCTGAGGTCGACGACGAAGCGATGAACGAAACAGAGACACAAAGCTTTACAGCAACGGACGACCTGGAAGAGTTCCAGTCGGGTCTCGCGGGGCCCGACTGGCTCCGCGAGCTGCGCGCCGCCGCCGCCGCGCGGTTCGCCGAGGCCGAGTGGCCGAAGACGAGCGAGGAGGAGTGGCGTCGCACGAACTTGAGCCCCTTCGAGTTCGGCGTCTACGAGGCGCGACCGGCTGTGACCGGGACCGCTGTGGCCTCCGCGCTCGAGTCGGCGACCGGCGAGCTCGGACGGGACGACCGGGCGGGGGTGATCTCATACCGTGACGAGGTGCTCGAACGCGTGGCGATCGACCAGGAACTCGCCGGGCGCGGTGTGATCTTCGGCGACCTGCACGCGGTCATCGGCGGTGACCAGCGCACCGAAGGCGTCGTCCGCGCGACGCTCGAGCGCACGCTCGAGGAGGCGGACAACCGTCTCATCACGTGGCACCTCGCGCTCCTGCAGAGCGCGGTCGTGCTCTACGTGCCGGCGAACGTCGCCGTCGAGCAGCCGTTCGAAGTCGACCTGCGGTTCTCGGGCGACGAGGTCGTCGCCGCGCCTCACCTGATCGCGATCCTCGAGCGCGGAGCCCAGGCGTCGATCGTGCGCCGACTCGGCGGTGAGGAGGACGGGGAGGTGCTTCTCGTCGACGCGAACGAGTTCGTCGTGCACGAGGGCGCGCGCCTGAAGTACGCGAACCTCCAGCGGATGAACGAGGAATCGGTCTACTTCGGCAACGACCGCGGCAACGTCGCACGCGACGCGCAGGTGCACCGCACCGAAGCCGCTCTCGGGTCGGACTTCGTGAAGAGCCGCTACGTCTCCGAGCTCAGCGGTGCCGGAGCCGACGCCGTGCTCAACGGCATCTACTTCGCGACCGACGAGCAGCACATGGACCTGCGCACGGTACAGCGGCACCGCGCGCCGCACACCACGAGCCGCGCCTTCTACCGCGGCGCGGTCCGCGACGAGAGCCACGCGATCTACCAGGGGCTGATCCAGGTCGATCACGAAGCGGTCGGCACCGACGCGTACCTCACGAACAAGAACCTGATCCTGAGCGAGGAATCGCGCGCCGATTCGATCCCGTCGCTGAACATCGCCACCGACGACGTGCGGTGCAGCCACGGGTCCACGACGGGCCGCCTCGACGCGACGCAGCTCTTCTACCTGCGCAGCCGCGGTTTCAACGAAGTCGAGGCGAAGCGGTTCTTGGTCGAGGGTTACTTCGAGGACCTGATCGCGCAGACTCCGGCGATGCTCCAGGACGAGCTGCGCGAGCTGATCATGGCGAGGATAGGTGACGACGAGTAGTGGCGAAGTGGGTTCGGGCGTGTAACGTCGAGGACTTCCAGCGAAGCTACCTCTTCAAGCACAAGCGCAAGGAATACGCGATCTTCAAGCTCGAAGACGGCGTGTACTGCATCGACAACGTCTGCTCGCACGAGTACTCCCCGCTCGCCGAGGGCATGGTGCTCGACGGCGACGTCTTCTGCCCCAAACACGGCTCGCGCTTCGACATCCGAACCGGCGCGGTGAAGGATTTCCCCGCGACGCGCCCGGTCAAGACGTACGAGGTGAACGTCGACGAGGCGGGTGACGTGCACATCAGGGTGAAGTAGCGGCCCGGGGAGGCGGCTCGCGCAGCCCGAGCTACTGCGGTGCCCGGGCGTAGACGCCCATCCACTCGTCGCGCGCGTCGAACGGCTCGCCCCAGAGCGACCCGTAGACGTTCTGCACGGCGAAGCCCTCTTTCTCAAGCAACTCACGGAGCTCGGGCGCGGTGAAATGGCGCCACCAGACGTTGAACTGCCGGTACCCGCCGTCCTCGGCGATGATCGTGTAGCGTGCGACGCTCGCCGACCGCGCCGGGTAGTGGAAGTGCTGCATCAGCACGAGGTGCGGCGCGGCCTGCCAGAAGCCGTCGCGCGTGCTCACGTACCAGTCGTCGGACGACCGGTTGCGCCGGACGTACTCCTCGGTGAACGCGTCGAAGGCGAGGAGCCCCCCCGGCGCGAGCGCGCGGCGGATCTTGCGCAGCAGTTTCCTGCGCTCGGCGTCGGACAGCGTACAGAACTCGCCGTAGATGATCGTCACGACGTCGTACGGTCCGTCGAACCGCGCCGCGAGGAGATCGGCCTCGCGATAGTCTATCTCGAGGCCCTGCGTCTTCGCCTGTTTGCGCGCGTGCGCGATGGAGACGCGAGAGAAATCGATGCCCGTAACCCGGAAGCCGCGCGCGGCGAACTGCTCGGCGTAGAGCCCGGGCCCACAGGCGAGATCGAGCAGGCGCGGCGACTCGTTGCCGAGGTCAACCGCCGATTCCCGCACGATCTGCTCGACGGTGGCCGCGATTCGTTCGGGGCGCCGTGTCGCGTCGTCGGTATGCGGGTCCAGGTGCGCTTCGAGCACGTGGCGCGAAACGTACGGGTCGGTCCAGAAGCTCTTGTCTCGCCCCTCGAAGGGGCGGGGCCGGCCGGAGAGGCTCTGCAGGACCTCGAGCCGCAGTCCCTTCCCGCCGAGGAGCGAGCCGTCGTAGCGAGGAGAAGTTCCCATGGCCCCGGCAGTATAGTACCTTTCGCGGGTACCATGATACCGGACCTCCCTCGCCACCAGGCGTCATCCGACGAAGTCGAAGCCGCGGCCCGCGCGATCCGCGACGGTCGGCTCGTCGTCTTTCCCACCGAGACCGTCTATGGCCTCGGGGCCGATGCGCTCAACGCGGCGGCCGTGCGCGCGATATTCGCGGCGAAGGGTCGACCCGTCGACAACCCCCTCATCGTCCACCTCGAATCCGCGTCCTTGCTCGACGCGGTGGCGTCCGATCCGTCGCGGATCGCCGGCGAGCTCTTCGCTTGCTTCGCGCCCGGACCGCTGACGCTCGTCGTACCGGCGAACGAAGGGGTGCCGCGGGAGGTCACCGCCGGGCTCGCGACGGTGGCGGTGCGCGTACCCCGCCATCCGGTTGCGCGGGCGCTGCTCGCGGCGTGCGGCCGGCCGATCGCGGCGCCGAGCGCGAACCGCTCCGGGGAACCGAGCCCGACGACGGTGCACATGGCGCGGCGAAGCCTCGGTGGGGCGGTGGACGTCTATCTCGACGGGGGGGCGTGCGAGGTGGGGCTCGAGTCGACCGTCGCGGCGGTCGCCGGCGGAGGCGTGACGATCCTGCGACCCGGTGCGGTTACCGGCGAGGACATCTCCTCAGCGATTCCCGGTATCGAGGTCTCCTACGCCCGCGGTGCGGTGGAGGCGGGCGGGCCGGCGCCGTCGCCGGGAATCCGGCACCGGCACTACCAGCCGCGTGCGCGGGTGATCGTCTGCGACCCGGAGGGACGGCGCGACTGCGCCGGCGCCGTTCTCGCCTCCCTGCGCGACGCCGAGGGGCCGGTCGCGCTCATCGGTCTTGCCGCGGCGGTGGAGCGTGCGCTGAGCGGTGCCGGTGCGGGCAGCGCCGGTGAGCACACCGTCATTCGCAGCGCGGCGGACGCCGAGGAGTACGCGCGCAATCTCTACCGCTGGTTCCACGAGCTCGACGACGAAGGCGTCGCCAGGATCGTGGCGCTCACCCCGCCTGCGACCGGGATCGGAGGCGCGGTGCGCGACCGGCTCGCGCGCGCGGGTGAGCCCGCCGGGGGGTGACGGTCGCCGCGGGGTGAGGCGCGCCGCGACCTCAGTTCAGGTGCGCCTGCCGGGCCGACCTCTGCCGCTTCCTCGCGCAGTCGTAACAGAAGACCGTGTCGGGCTGCGCGTCGAGGCGGACTTCGTCGATCGGTTCGCCGCAGACGGCACAGATGCCGTAGTGGCCTTCCTCTATCCGCGCGAGCGCCGACTGGACGCGCACGAGCCGTCGACGGTCGTGATGGAGGATAGCGGACATCGCGCGCTCGTCGTTACGAATCGCGGCCTCGTCGGTATCCTCGGTACGGTCGCCGAGCGTGAGCTCCTCGTACTCGCGCCGCTGATCCTCGATCGAGGCGAGTAGTTCCTGCTCGAGCTCACCGAGTCGGCTCCGCATGTTCTTCTTGAAACTCGCTGTCATGGTCAACTCCGCGAGCAATCTACACCCCCCACCGTAACGGACCTATAGCCCGGTCGGGTTATCAAGGTCGCTATTCGTGCACGAAGGCTACGCGGTCTGAGCCGAGCCAGCGGCGAAGCGGTTCGCCGACGACGCGGTGGACGGCGCCGATTTCCTGCTCCGAGTAGGTCACGAGGCCTCCGGAGCGGACGAACGGGTGGTGCAGGATAGGCGAGTCTGCGCGTGCGGCCGTGATCCGACGCGCGTAGTCGGCGCTCATGCGAACGACCCCGTAGGTGGCAGCCTCGACGGCCGTGTCCGGCACGTCGGCCTCCACCCTCGCGAGCATCTCCCGGTACGTCTGCCCCCACCGCGGGACGAGCACGACCGGGTCGAACGCGAGCCGCACGCGCCAGCCTCGCTGCGCCGCGGTCGCGACTGCCTGCAGACGGTGCTCGAATCCCGCCGTGCCCCGCTCGTAGCGTCGGGCGATCTGCGCCGGCGAGAGCGTCCAGACGAGAACGACGTTCGACGGCGGATCCACGCTCGGCACGAGGTGCGCGTCGCCCTTCGTCCTGATCTCCAGCGTGATGCCGGGCGTGCCTCGGGCGAGCTCGATCCACTCGCTCGCGAGCGGAAGGACGCGCTCGAACCCGAGAATGTCCGAGAGGTAGGAGATACTCAGCCAGTAGTCGCCCTCACCGGCACGCGCGACCGCGGCACGGTGGAAATCCGCGCTGTTCACGAAGACGAGCGTGTGGCCGCTCGGGTGCATCCCCTGGAGAAAGCAGTAGTCGCAGTCGTAGACGCAGTTGCGAAGCTGCGCGTTGTAGCGTACCGGCAGACTTCCCGGGCCCGCGACGTGCACCGGTGCGTCGTAGATGAACGGAGGCGACCCGACCGCGGCGACGATCGCTGGTCGGCCCTTCTGGCCTCGGATGTCCTGCCCGGGACGCGCGAAGACTTCTGTGTAGGAGTCGATCGTGATACGAGGCCGATCGGCGAACCGTTCGAACAGCGCGGCGCCGTGAGGATACTCGAGCGCGGCGCGCTCGATGTAGAGAGCGCTATTCCTCGGCACGCTCCCACTCCGCGAGCCTGCGCTCGAGCTCGGCGAGCCGGCGCTTGGCCTCCGCCTTGTCCACGGCCGGGTGGTCGCTCTCGAGCTCGACGGGGGAGGGGACCCGACCGCCTCGCGCCGCCGCCGAGCGTACCGCCTGGAGGAACCGCGCGCGCTGCGTCGCGGTGAGTCGCAGCCGGTCGGCCACCGTACCGCCTATTCGCACGCTCTCGCTCACCGCATCACCTCCGTTGCTCCGTGCAGCCGACTCGCGCGCGGCCTCGAGGGCGCGCGCGACGCTCGCTGTCGCGAGATCGACGACCCGGTCGACCGCCGCCTCGCCGCCTGCGACGCCGATCACCCGTGCGGGGGGCAGCGCGGAGAGCGCCGCGGCGAACGCGCCTGCGGCGGCGCGACCGATCGGCTCCTCTCCGACGGAGCATTCCTCGCCCGTGGCGCAGAGATTGAGAGCCGGGGCGTCGTGGTCGAAGGGAACGTCGGCGACCCACGCGTCGCCCGCCACGCGCGTGCGATAGACGACTCCGGCGCGATCTGCGCCCTCGGGGAGGAGGGCAACAACCGCGACGAGCTCGGGAGCGAGCTCGCCGATCAGCCGGGCGGTCGTCGCGGCAGCGGCGAGCAGGCGCTCGGGGAGCACGTCGATCCGTGTCTCCTCTGCGCCGCCCGCACACGCCTCTCTCAGCGCGCGCGCGATCTCCTGCCGGTCGGTGAGGTAGATGATCACAGCAGCCGTCCGAGGAGCGTGGGGTCGTCGCCGTCGGTGAGTCGCTCGAGCCGCACATCGACGAAGGTGTTCTCGTACTCGCGCGCGAGCGCGGCGGAGGCCGCGCACGGCGCCTCGATCGGGACGTAGTGGGCGCCCAGCCCGGCGAGCCGGACTTCGCCGTCGACCTCGCGGGTGCGCTCCACGAGCACGCGCTCGGTCCGGCCGATCAGGCGCTCGCGGTAGCGCCGTTTCGCAGCCGCGGCTCTCTCGCGGATCCGCGCGCCGCGCGCGGTCTTCACGCCCGATGGCAGATGTCCGTCCATGCGCTCGGCGCGCGTGCCGTTGCGTACGGAGTAGGGGAAGGTGTGCACGTGGCCGAACCCGAGCGACCGGACCGCGCTCAGGCTCTCTTCGAACTCGGCCTCGGTCTCCGACGGAAAACCGACGATGATGTCCGTCGTGAGGTTGAACAACGAGTCGCGGTCGCGAAGCGCGGCGGCGAGCCGGCGATACTGGTCGAAGGTGTACTGCCTGCGCATCGCGAGCAGGATTCGCTCGCTCGCCGACTGGAGGCAGAGGTGCAGGTGCGGCGCCATGCGGGGATGGTCGAAGAGCTCGATGAAGCGGTCGGTGAGCCGGTCGGGTTCGAGCGACGAGATCCTCAGGCGCCAGTCTCCGTCGATCGCGAGAACGCGTTCGACGAGCTCCGCGAAGTCGAGCCCGTCGTCGCGGTAGCGGCTCATGTTCACTCCGGTGAGCACGATCTCACGGGCTCCGGAGTGTATCGCCTCGCGCGCCGCTTCGACGACGTCCTGCGCGGGCCGGCTCGTCGCGCGGCCCCGCACGTACGGGATGATGCAGAAGGTACAGTAGTTGTCGCACCCGTCCTGGACCTTGACCGTGGCTCGGGTGTGGAAGATGCGCTCGGGTACCGGGAAGTCGAAGACGCTGCCCGTGGGGTGGATCGCCTCGCCGGCGAAATGCGCCTCGACGAGGTCGGGGATACTCTGCTTTCGGTCGTTGCCGACGAACCAGGTCGACTCGTCGTCCTCCAGATCGTCACGGTGGCTCTCCACGTAGCAGCCGGTGAGCACGACGAGCGGGCGCCCGGGGGGCGCCACCGCCCCGTCGTGCGGCGAGCGCGTGACGGCCGACGACGAGCGCCGCCTGGCGCGGTAGAGCAGGTTGCGACTCTTGCGGTCGGCGCGGTTGGTGACCGTGCACGAGTTGACGACGTAGACGTCGGCCGCCTCGTCGAAGTCGACGATCTCGTAGCCGGCCGCGCGAAAGCGCGTGGCGATCGAGTCGGTCTCGAACTGGTTGAGCTTGCAGCCGAGCGTGGTGAAGGCGATGGTGCGGCCCGCGTCGGTGCGGCTCATGACGTGGATGCGGACGGCTGCGGTTCGCGCGCGGTCATCGCCGCGAGCGCCGCGCGGCACGCGTCGTGCGACCTGCGTGTCGCCTCGGCCGCACCGGCGATCGAATCGGGCTCCGCTCCCACCAGGCTGCCCTCGAGCGAAAGCGGTGCCGCGCGGTCGATGCGGACGGTGACGAAGCGACCGATCAGCGACTCGTCGTCGGAGGCGAACCGCACGATCAGCTTCCCTTCGGTCTTGCCGGTGAGGAAGCCCTCTTTGCGGTCGTGGCCGTCGACGAGCAGAGACACCTCGCTGCCCACGAGCGCCGCGTTGTAGCGAGCGGAGGCGGCCTGGAGCTCGCCGGAGAGCTCGTGGAGGCGGCGGCGCTTCTCCTCGTGCGGTACGTCGTCGTCCCACCGCGCGCTCGCCGCCCCGGGTCGGGGAGAGTACATCGCTATGTAGGCCATGTTGTACGCGAACTCGCGCATCGCCGCACGCGTTGCCTCGAACTGCTCGTCGGTCTCGCCGGTGAATCCGACGATGATGTCGGTGAACAGCGTCGCTTCGGGAATCGTGGATCGGATCTTCTCGACGATGGAGCGGTACTCGCTGAGGCGATAGTTGCGGTTCATCCGGATGAGGACCTTGTCGTCGCCCGACTGCACCGGGAGATGGATCTGCCGCGCGAGCACGGGGTAGGAGGCGATCACGTCGATCACCTCGTCGGTCATGTCCTTCGGGTGCGGTGAGGTGAAGTAGGTCCAGAAGCGCCTGCCGGTCTCCGTGCCGATCTCGCCGATCCTGCGCAGCAGCTGCGGAAACGTGATCTCGCCGCCGTCGCGCCCGCTTCGCCGGTCGAGTCCGTACGAGTTCACGTTCTGCCCGAGCAGCGTGATCAACCGGTATCCACGCTCGACGAGGCGGCGCACTTCGGCGATGATCTCCTCGCTCGGCCGGGAAACCTCACGGCCGCGGGTATACGGCACCGCGCAGAAGGTGCAGAACTTGTCGCAGCCGTTCTGGATGGGCACGAACGCCTCGAAAGCGGATCCGTAGTTCGCCGGGATCTTCCAGTACCCGCGGCGCGGGTCGTCGCTTCCCTCCGGCGCGACGAACTCCGCCTGTGGGGCGCGCCCGGCGATCTGGTCGGCGGCGCGCAGCGAGGCCGCGGACACGACCCCGTGGTCCCGCAGCATGTCCGGGAGCTTCGGCAGCTCGTTGATCGTGAACATCAGGTCGAACCGTTCGGCGAACTTCTCGCGGTCGGTCGGCAGCACGCATCCGGACACGAAGGTCAGAAGCGGGCGCTCGGCCTTCCACTCGTTCCACTTGTGGATGCGCGTGTAGACCTTGTCGATCGCCTTCTGGCGGACCGAGCACGCCACGATTCCGAGGATGTCGGCGCGCTCCTCGTCGTCGGTGCGCTCGTAGCCGAGCGATTCGAGGACGGCGCGGATTCGCTCGGAGTCGGATATGTTCATCTGGCAGCCGAAGGGCACGAGGTGGTAGTACATCAGAAGTAGACCTCCGCGTAGAGCTGTTCGGGGGGGACGCCGTGACCCTTGAGAACGTCGAACGCCTCGTAGATCATGTCGCAGTTGCCGCACAGGTAACACAGCGTCTCCGGCGGAACGGGATGCTCGCGCAGGTAGTCGGTGACGCGTCCCGCGACGACGTCCGCGCCGGTGCCGTCGTGCGCCGCGGCGACCGCAGCCGGGTCGCGCGAGAGGCAGCTCGTCACGCGCGCCGGCTCGAAGGCGTCGTGCTCGTACCGGTCGTCTCCGACGCGCACGCCGTGGAGGAGGCGATAGTCGAGACCGGGGTAGCTCTGCGCGAAGCAATGGAAGGGGCTGATCCCGGTCCCCGTAGCGACGAAGAGGAAGGGGCGTCGGTCGCGATGGGCCTCGTCGATCGTGAAGAAGCCGAACGGGCCGTCCACCTCGAGCTCGTCTCCCGGCTCGAGCCGGCGAAGCCGTCGCGACACGTAGCCCGATTCGACCTCCTTGACGAGGATCTCGAGGTAGTCGGCGTCGAGCGGCGAGTAGATCGAGTACTCGCGCATGTCGATGTCGCCGCGGACCCCGACGCTGACGTACTGGCCGGGCTCGAACTCCATCGCGTTGCGGTCGAACCGTACGACGTACGTCGTTTCGGTGAGGTGGCGTATCTCGTGGACGCGCGGCCGCGCGCGCGCTGTGGATTCAGGGTTTGCTGTCATCGACCGGTTCAATATATGACAGCCCGGATGAAGTTTACAGCCCCGGACTGAATGACTACTATGAGGGCAGGAGTCAAGCTAATGGCCGAACACCAGCCCGTCAATCCAAAGCCCGAGTGGCTCAAGATAAAGCTGAATACGAACGCGAACTTCAAGTACCTCAAGGGCCTCATGAAGGAGCAGCGCCTGACGACCGTGTGCGAAGAGGCGAAGTGCCCCAATATCCACGAGTGCTGGGGCGAGCACCGCACGGCGACCTTCATGATCCTCGGCGACACGTGTACCCGCAGGTGCCGCTTCTGCGCGGTCAAGACCGGATTGCCCCGCGTGCTCGACCGCGATGAGCCGCGCCGGGTCGCCGAAAGCGTGGCGCAGATGCAGCTGCACCACGTGGTCATCACCATGGTCAATCGCGACGAGCTCGACGACGGCGGCGCCGCGATCCTCGCCGAAACGGTGCGTCGTATCCACGACGCGGCACGGGAGACGACCGTGGAGGTGCTCTCCTCCGACCTGATGGGCAATCCCGACAGCATCCGCATCGCGTGCGAGAGTCGGCCGGAGATCATGAGCCACAACCTGGAGACCGTGCGCCGCCTCACGCCGCACGTGCGGTCGCGGTCGACCTACGACCGCTCGCTCGAGTTTCTCAGGCTCGCGAAGGAGATCGATCCGGACTCGGTCACGAAGTCGAGCCTGATGCTCGGTCTGGGCGAGACCCGGGACGAGGTGCTCGAGGCGATGGACGACCTGCTCGCGAACAACGTCTCGCTTCTGAACCTCGGACAGTACCTGCAGCCTACGAGGACGCATCTGCCGGTGAAGAAGTACTGGACGCCCGACGAGTTTGCAGAGTTGCGCGACCGCGCGCTGGAGAAGGGATTCAGCCACTGCGAGGCCGGACCTCTGGTTCGTTCCTCCTACCACGCCGGAGAACAGTACGAAACCTACCGGCGTCACGTCCATCCGCTCTATCAGGCCGGCGACTGACCACCGGCGACCACATATCCATAGAGGAGTACCATCATGCAGAACGCGCGGATCTACCTGCGCCGCATCGAGCAGTTCGTCGAACGGGTTCAGGAGCTGCGGTACCGCGATCGCTCCCCGCTGGAGGCGACCTACACCTACGACCGACGGAAGCCCATCCCCATCGGCGAGCTGGACCGTCGGAAATGGAAGCCCATAACGCCCGGCACCCGGTGGGGCGAGCTGTGGGGCAGCGCGTGGTTCCGCATCACGGGCGCGATTCCGGAGTCGTTCGCCGGCGAAGAGGTCGTCGCGCTCGTGGACCTGGGTAGCGAGGGATGCGTCTTCGTAGACGGCACACCGTGGCAGGGTCTGACCGACGTTCCGCGTACCGGCCGACGCCACGGCACCGGCAAGAGACGCGTCGTCCTCGCGCAGAAGGCGCGCGGCGGTGCACCGGTCGACCTGCTCATCGAGGCCGGCGCGAACGCGCTCTTCGGCTACCACGGGCACCACGAGTTCGTCTTCGCGCAGGCGGAGATCGCGGTCTTCGACCGCGACATGTGGCAGCTCGGCATCGACCTGGAGTTTCTCCTCGAGCTCGCCACGGCGCTGCCGCAGGAGAGCGTCCGCGCGCGGAGGTTGCTCGAAGGGCTCAATCGCGCGGCGAACGCCTGGAACGACGCGAGGGGCGCGCAGGAGGTCCGCGAGATCTGCGCGTCGCTGCTCAAGCCGAAGGCGGTGCCGAGCGCGACGACCGTCTGGTCGGTGGGGCACGCGCACATCGATCTTGGCTGGCTCTGGCCGGTTCGCGAGACGAGGCGGAAGGCCGGGCGCACCTTCGCGACCGCGCTTCGCCTGCTCGACGAGTACCCGGACTACGTCTTCGGCGCCTCGCAGCCGCAGGCGCTCGCGTGGGTCAAGGAGGACTACCCGAAGCTCTACGAGCAGATCCGGAAGGCGGTCGCCGACGGGCGCTGGGAGTGCCAGGGCGCGATGTGGGTCGAGCCGGACATGAACGTCCCCGGCGGTGAAGCGCTCGCGCGACAGCTTCTCTACGGCATCCGGTTCTTCGAGCAGGAGTTCGGCACCCGCGTTACCAACCTCTGGCTTCCCGACGTCTTCGGCTACTCCGCCGCGCTCCCCCAGCTGCTGCGGCTCGCCGGCGTCGACTCGTTCATGACGCAGAAGATCTCGTGGAACGAGAGCACGACCTTCCCGCACCACACCTTCGAGTGGGAGGGAATCGACGGCACGAGCGTGCGGACGCACTTCCTGCCCACCAACACGTACAACGCGGAGAACACCGCGCAGGAGCTCATCGCGGGTGAGCAGAGGTTTGCCCAGGCCGATGTCAGCGACGACTGGCTCAACCTCTACGGCATCGGCGACGGCGGCGGCGGTCCGTCGCGCAAGCACGTCGAGTTCGCGCGCCGTGCGGCGAACACCGAGGGGATGCCGCGCGTGAAGATGGCGCCGGCCGAACGGTTCTTCGCGCGGATCGCGAAGATCCCGGCCGGGCGGCTGCCGCTGTGGCGCGGCGAGCTCTATCTGGAACTGCACCGCGGAACCTACACGACGCAGTCCGCGCTGAAGCGGCTGAACCGCAGGCTCGAGCTCACGCTGCGCGACGCGGAGTACCTCACTACGGTTGCGGGAGTCGATCAGCGCGAGGCGATCGAGCGCATCTGGAAGAACACGCTGCTCAACCAGTTCCACGACATTCTCCCGGGAAGCTCGATCACCCGGGTCTACGACACCGCGCGCGAAGAGAGCGAGCGCAACCTCGCCGAGCTCGACCGCCTGATCGAGGCGAGCCTCACGGAGCTGCACGGTCGGCCGCCGCGGAGCCCGCGTGCCTTCGCGGTGCACAACACGCTCTCCTGGGAACGGCGCGCGATCGTGCGCGTACCGTGGAGCGATGGCCGGGCGCCGGTTCTCGCGGACGCCTCGGGCGAATCGCTCGTCGCTCAGCCGGTCGAAGGCGGCGTGCTCGTGCCTGTCACCGTGCCGCCCATGGGTTGGACCTGGGTGGACGCGACCGGTTCGGGAGCGGGCGTCGGCGCCGACCGCGACGACGCGCTGACCCGTCCCGCCGGTGGGTCCGGCGAGGTGCCGGCTGAGGCGCGCATCACCCCGGTCACCGCCTCGGAGACGCGTCTGGAGAACGCGCTCGTTCGGGTGGACCTGGCCGGCGACGGAACGATCGGATCAATCTACGACAAGGAGCACCGCCGGGAGGCGCTCGCCGACGGCGCGAACCGCCTGCTCCTCTGGGAGGATCTGCCCTACAGCTGGGACGCGTGGGACATCAGCCACTACTACCGGGAGACCGAGCCCGAGCAGGCGGTGCTGACCGAGCGACGGCTCGTCGAGAGCGGGCCGCTGCGGGCGGTCGTGGAGCAGGTGCTCGTCGTGGGCGAGTCGACGATTCGCCAGCGGATCGTACTCGAGGCCGATGCCCGTCTCGTGCGGGTCGAAAACGAGGTCGACTGGAGGGAATCGCACCGGCAGCTGCGCGCGCAGGCCGTTCCCGCGATCCACGCCGAGGAGGCGACGTACGAGATCCAGTACGGTACCGTGCGCAGGCCGGCGCACGCGAACACGCTTCAGGACGCGGCCAAGTTCGAGGTCGCCGGCCAGCGTTTCGCCGACCTCTCGCAGCCCGACTACGGGGTAGGCCTCGTGAACGACTCGAAGTACGGACACTACATCCGTGACGGGGTGATGGAGCTCACGCTGCTGCGCAGCCCCAAGGACCCGGACCCGCAGGCCGACATGGGGCACCACCGGTTCACCTACGGCTACTACCCGCACGCCGGCGGGTGGGAGACGAGCGACCTGCTCGAGCGCGCGCACGAGCTCAATTCGCCTCCGCTCGTGCGAGCGACTGCGGCGGCCGGCGATGCGGCGAGCGAGTTCGACGTGGCCGGCGGTGCGGTGAAGATAGAGGCGGTGAAGCCTGCCGAAGACGGCGAGGGCGTCGTGCTGCGGCTCTACGAGACGAGGGGCACCGATCGCGATGTCGTTCTGCGTTTCCGGCGGCCGGTTTCGCGGGTGGACGAAGTGAACCTGATCGAAGAGGCGCCGAAGAGGCTCCGCGGCGTCCGGGAGGCGCGCGTCGACGGCTACGCCTCGGAGATTCGGCTGCGCTTCTCGCCCTACCGGATCAGGACGCTGCGCGTCGTCTACGAGTCATGATCCCGGGACGCCCGCGCCACCGACGACACCCGCGCCGCCGGCTGCTCGCCCTCGCGGCGTTCGCAGCCGCGGGCCTCGTGATCGCTGCGCCGGGGTTCGCCGCCGACCGGCTCGAGCTCGACAACGGCGACGTGCTGAGCGGGACGATCGTCGGCCTGGACGGCGGCACGGTCACCATCCGGACCGACTACGGCACGCTCGAGATTCCGCGCGAGCGGGTCGTTCGCGGCGTGTTCGGAGGCGAAGCCGCCACCGAACACGGAGCCGCCGCCCCGGAATCCGGCACCGCCAACGGGAGCGCGAACGGGCGTTCGGGCGACGAGACGGCAGACCGCGACGGCGGCGATGCCGAGACCGACGATCGCTCGGCGCTCATCTTCCGGTTTCCCCTCGACGGGTCGCTCGCCGACGCAACCGGCAGCTTCACGCTGGTGAACAACGGGATGGAGTACGTCCCGGACGTCTCGGGTGCCGCCGAACGAGCGCTGCGGTCGGACGGGAGCGGAACGTACGCGTCGATCGCCCCCGCCCCGGTGCTCGACGAGCTGGACGCGTTCACGCTCGTCTTCCTCGTTCGTCTCGAGTCTGTGGGGCCCACCCGCTATCTCGTCTCCAAGTGGGACCGGGCCGAAGGCGAGACGGCGGACGGGAAGTTCACGATCCAGACCTCGTCCGGCGGTCTGACCTTCTTTCTCGTCGGCCCCGATGGACGGTATCACTGGCTGAGCGCACGCGGTGTGATCGAGCCGAACACGTGGCACGCGGTGGCGGTGAGATTCTCGGCCGGGCAGGCCGCGATCCACGTCGACGGAGCCGAAGTCGCCCGCCGGACCTTCGCCTTCACCGAGCTCGCCGCCGACGACTCGCCGCTCCTGTTCATGACCGCAGAGGCGGACACCGACGACCCCTACGGCTACTACAACGCGGTCGGCTCGGTCGACGAGCTGCGACTCTACGGTCGTGCGCTCACCGCAGAGGAGATCACCCTGCTCTCGGCGCCCGACGCGGATGGGTAAAGGTGCCCGGGGAGAGCAGTCCGTCTACGACTCGAGCGATGCCGTTCTGAGGTCCGAGTAACGAGAGCCGCCGGGGCCGAGGGTGCTCTTCACGAGCACGAGCTCGTCCACGCGAAACGTCCGGTGCGGCGAATCCGCCTCGCCGACCGCGTCGCCGATCGCACGTCGCTGCCTCGGGTCGGTGCGCTTGCGGACGTACCCGATCGTGATGTGCGGGCGAAACGGCTTCTCGTCGAGCTCGTAACCCAGGTCGACGAGCGCGGCGCGCAGATCCCGCTCGAGCCGGCCCAAGGCGCCGTCGCGGTCGGTGACGCCGACCCAGAGCGTGCGAGGGCGGCGAAGGTTCGGGAACGCGCCGGGGGCGGCGAGCTCCAGGTCGATCGGACCGGCGGCGGCCGCCGCGCGCTCCATAGCGTCCACGAGCTCGTCGATCCGAGCGGAATCGGTGTCGCCGAGAAAGGCGAGCGTGACGTGCAGGTTCTCGTCTCGAACCCAGCGTACCGCCTCGAGACCCGTGCGCTCGCGCAGCGCTTCGCGGGCGGATGCGACCGCGGCGAGCGCGTCGTCCGGCGGTCGCACCGCGATGAATAGTCTGAGTTCCTTCATCCCGGCTATATTATGCGCATGGCAGATCGCGTCAACGAGCTCGAGCGCCTCATCGTGCGTCATCAGCAGCTCTACTACAACGGCGAGCCCGAGATATCGGACGCAGAGTTCGACCTCCTGTGGGACGAGCTGCGGCGGCTCGACCCGTCGAACGCGCTCTTCGAGCGCGTCGGGTCGGACAGCGCGGACGGCTATCCGAAACGCCGCCACGTCATCCCCATGGGTAGTCAGGAGAAGGCGGCCGATCCCGAAGCGTTCCTGAAGTGGGCCGAGCGCGTGGGACACGACGAGTTCATCGTGCAGCTGAAAATGGACGGAGCGAGCATCGAGCTGCAGTACGACGACGGATCGTTCGTATGCGGGGTGACCCGTGGCGACGGCACGGTGGGAGACGATATCACGCCGAACGTTCGCCGGATGCGCGGTCTGGTTGCGTCGGTCGGCGGCGGCTTCACCGGAGCCGTACGGGGTGAGGTTCTGCTGAGCCGCGATCTGCACCGTGAGAAGTACCACGACAAGGCGAACCCGCGCAACGCGGCGAACGGACTCATGAAGCGCAAGGACGGAGTCGGTGCGGAAGACCTCGAGATCATCTGCTACGACGCGTGGGATTCAACGCGCGACGACTTCTTTGCGCGCGAAGAGGACAAGCTCGTCTGGCTTGAGGGCAACGGCTTCCACGTCGTGCGCTACGCGACGTTCGCCGACGCTCAGGCGATCGTCGACTACCGCGCTACGATCGCCGAGGAGCGCGATTCGATGCCGTTCGACATCGACGGGCTCGTGGTCAAGGGGCAGGAGATCGATCCGGACGACATGCGCCGCGCGCGCCCGGAGCGACAGATCGCGTTCAAGTTCGAGCTCGAGGAGGCCGCGAGCACGCTCCGCGAGGTCGTCTGGAGTCCTTCGGGCAGTCTCTACACGCCCATCGGCGTGATCGACCCGGTTCGGCTCGCCGGCACGACCGTGAAGCGCGCCAACCTGGTCAATCCGCGGCTCATCGCGGAGATGGACCTGCGGATCGGATCGCGCGTCGCGGTGACCAAGCGCGGCGAGATCATACCCAAGATCGAACGCGTGCTCGAGAACCCGCCCGACGCGCCGCATATCGAGCTGCCGCAGACCTGCGAGCGCTGCGGCAGCGAGCTCGTCGACGAGGGGACCCGCCTCTACTGCCCGAACCAGGCGTGCCCGAAACGCTCGTACTTCAGAATCCGCAAGTGGCTCGACGTGCTCGACATCCGCGACTTCGGCGATGCGATCCTGTCGAAGCTCTTCGAGTCCGGCCGCGTGACCGAGATCGCCGACCTCTACGCGCTCGACGTGGAGGACTTGACCGAGCACGAACGGATGGGTGAGACGCTCGCGAAGAAGATTCTTCGCAACCTCGCCGGTGTCCAAACCGTGCCGCTGTCTCGTTTCGTCGCCGGCTTCAACATCGAGGGAGTCGGCACGCTGATCATGGACAAGGCCGTGGGAGCCGGGTACGACACGTTGGAGAAGCTGCGCGCCGCGAGCGCCGAGGAGCTCGCGGAGGTCCCCGGCATTGGAGAGGTGCTCGCCGGCACGATCGTGCAGGGTCTCGACGAGCTCGTCGCGCGAATGGACGCGGTCCTCGCGACCGGGCGAATTTCGATCGCCGAGCCGACCGGCGGTCCGTTGCGGGGTATGAGCTTCTGTTTCACCGGCACGCTCTCGACGATGACTCGCAGCGCCGCCGGCGATCGCGTCCGTGCGGCCGGCGGTGCGGTTACGAGCTCGGTCACGAAGGACCTGAGTTACCTCGTGACCAACGATCCGGAGTCCGGCAGCAGCAAGAACCGGAAGGCGTTGAAACTCGGAATCCCCATCATCGACGAGGACCGGTTCGTGGCCATGCTGACGAACGGCCCGCCGGAAAGATCCGTTGAAAGCGTCCGATAACCCGGCTACACTGGTTACGAGCGGGGATGAGGTGAGCATGGATACAGCGGAGGATCGGCCGGAGATCGGCGCGACGGATGCGGACGAGGAGTTCGACGAGGACGAGACCCACGTAGACCCGGACGAGCTGCGCGAGCAGATCCGCAAGTACTATCTCCCCACGCAGCTCGTCGACGCGATCATGGAGATGGGCGGCATACCCACGTCGAGCGAAGTCATGCTCGTGGGGGTGGGGTTCATCGACATCGCGGACTACAGCTACCTGTCGCAGTTCCTGAGCCCTCAGGAGAACCAGGACGTCCTCAACGGTCTCTACACGGCGTTCGCGGGCGTGCTCAAGCGCCACGGCGGCTACCTGAACAAGATCGAAGGCGACAGCCTGATGTTCCACTACGGGGGCAACATCGACCGTCGCGTGAAGACGATGGGCGACGACGAGGCCGAGCGGTACATCGCAAAGGAGCTCTTCTACACCTGCGTGGAGATGCAGAGGGTCTGCTCCCGCTTCAACCAGGCGGATCAGAAGTTCCTGCTCGAAGGCGCGAGCGAGGAGGCGCAGGTCGCTCTGCGGAAGGCGTTCGGCATCATATCCAATCTGCGGGAATCGGAGCTCGCGAAGACGATCAACGCGGTGTTCCAGATCCGTATCCGCATCGGCGCCAATATCGGGCACGTCACGATCGGCAATTTTGGCCCGGACGGCGCGAAGCAGTGGGACGTCGTGGGCAACGCGGTGATCGACGCGAAGCGGATGGAGTCGACCGCGCCGATCGGAGGACTGCGCATCAGTAAGGCGCTCTACGACAAGCTCGTCGAGACGAGGGTCGCCGGTGAGTACTACCAGCGCTTCCTCCGCGAGGCGCTCGTGCTCGGCAGTTACTACCGCAACATCACCCGCGAGGACCTGTTCAAGTACAGCGAGGTCCTGCTCAAGGACAAGCGGGGCGTGACGTTCGAAACGTACAGCGTCCAGGTCACCCCGAACCTGCCGGAGTCGATCGCGCAACAGGTGACCGATCTGCTCGCGATGGGGCCCAGCGCCGCCGGGCGGATCCTCAAGCTGCTCGAGTACTACCGCGGCAACCCCTACGTCATCAACGCGATCGAGGACGCCTTCCGCAGCGCGGGAGTGGTGCTGCGCAAGCACTACATGCTCGAGACGATGTATCCCCTGCAGCTGCAGGAGATCCAGAAGCAGTTCGAAGGGAACATCGAGAAGATAACCGAGCACGTCGACAACCACTTCTCGCTCTACCAGATCCTCGACAGGCTGGGGCGATTCCAGGACATCGTCAAGCAGCGCACGCCGGGCGATAGCGCGGCCGACGAGTTCTCGACCTACGACGGGTACATGTCCGAGCGTGAGCGCGAGATACGCGCGCAGTACGAGGCGAGCCGCAAGCAGATGGTTCAGCGCGCCTACTTCTTCAACGTGGTCTTCCCGCTCGTGTTCGAGAGCATCCGCTCGAGCATTCTCGAGTATCAGCTCGAACCGGAAGAGCTCGAGGCGTCTGCGGGCGCGTAGCGTCGCCACGATCCAGGGACACGTCGCGGTCGTCCGCTGAGGTGGCCGATGATCCTTTTCGCGGCGTTGTGCGCGCCCACGATGTTGCCCGCTGCGGGGCCGAGCTCCTGCTCGGCGAGCGCTCCGGTGACGTAGAGCCCGGGTGCCCACTCGAGCGACGCAGATGGAATCGGATATCCCTCCTCGTCCACCGGCAGTGGCGCACCCGTTGCCGCTCCGGAGGCGAGCCCCGCGACCAGGCGTCCACCCGGTGGTCCCGGCGCGAAACCGGTGGCAAGGACAACGAGGTCGCCGTGATATCGACCGCGGCGGCCTGACAAGACGATCGTTTCGGCGTCCGCGCGCGCTGCCTCGACGATCTCGTCCGTCACGACCTCGAGCGAGCCGGCGCGACGCGCGTCTTCGATTCGTCGGGCAAGCTCCGGAGTTACCGAGCCGGGGTAACGTGCCCCGCGGAGGATCTCCCGCCTCTGCCCGGGGTCGTCGGTCGCGAGGAACCGCCGCATGCACGCGGGGCCTATGTAGCACGGCTCGGAGTCGAACTGCTGCACGCGAATCTCCCCGCGTACGATCAGCCGCACCGGTCGTCCGTGGTCGGCGAGGCGCAGTGCGAGGTGTGCGGCCGTTACGCCGCCTCCCACGACCATCGGCCCCGTGGCTCGCTCGGCGGCGCGCCGGTCGAACGCCGTATCGAAGACATGAACGATCGCACGATCGTCGCGATGCGCCCAGGACGGCCGCCGCAGCCCCGGAGCCCGGCCCGGCGCGAGCAGAACGCCTTTCGCCTCGATCCGCGATCCGTCGTCGATCTCCACGAGCCACCGCTCGCGCGCGTGCACGATCTCTACCGCCCGGCCGGCGATGTGGAGCGACGAGAGTCGTTCGCTCGAAACGACGTCCTCGGCGTGCGCGTTGAACAGCTCGAGCGACGGCCGGGCGTAGGGGGGGATCGTGTGCCGGTCGCGGCTGTAGCCGTGGCGCGCGGCCCACGCGAGCAGCGCGGTGAAGTCCGGCACGAGCGCGTGTGCCGCCGGCGATCGGAGGTACCGCATCCCGCAATTGTCCGCGCGCCGCCTCCACTCCGCGAGCAGCCGACTGTTCGGGTCGAGGATGCGCGTGCGCGAGGCCTGCGCGTACCCGTGGTGCAGGAGCGCGTGAGTCAGGAAGGTGCCGTGGATACCGCCACCGATGATCAGCCAGTCGAGCATGGCTTCTACGATAGTGACGAGCGTTTCCATGCTCAACCCGCGCGGAATACGTTGCCGCCGGCGACGGGGCGTAGTATTACTGGTCCATGGACAGCGACGTACTGGTAGTCGGAAGCGGCCACAACGGTCTCACTGCAGGGGCGTATCTCGCGAAGTGGGGGTACAAGGTCACCGTGCTCGAACGACGTTCGACCATCGGCGGGGCCGTCTGTACCGAGGACATGTTCGGGGGCTTCAAACTCGACGTGGGCGGGTCCGCGCACTTCATGATCCATCACACGCCCATCGTGAGCGACCTCGAGCTGGCGAAGTACGGGCTCGAGTACATCCCGCTCGACCCGTTCATGACCGCGCCCTTCGACGACGGCAGCTCGATCAGTTTCTACCGCGACCTCGATCGCACCTGCGAGAACATCGCGCGGATCAGCGAGCACGACGCGGAGGCGTACTACCGGTTCATCGAGCGGTGGCAACCGCTCAACGAGGCGATCTTCGAGGTGTTTCTCAAGACGCCCTCCATGCGCAACTTCGGGTCCACGGTCCTCCTGCGGAAGCTCAGCAAGACGAAGCAGGACCGCAACGACCTGCTTCGCAAGCTCTTCGTCAGTTACGGCCGCCTGATCAACGAGACCTTCGAGGACGAGCGGACGAAGGCGGCACTCGCGTGGTGGGGCGCGCAGAGCGGCCCGCCCCCCATCGACGCGGCGAGCGCCGAGTTCATCGGCTGGCATTCGGTGATTCACAAGCACGGTCCGGCGCGCCCGCGGGGCGGGTCCGGCATGCTCACGCAGGCGCTCGCGGCGTACATCCGCGACCACGGCGGCGAAGTCCTTCCCGATAACGAGGTCGAGGAAATCCTCGTCGAAGACGGCCGCGCAGTCGGCGCGCGAACCGTGCATGGAGAGACGTTCACCGCGAAACGGGTCATTTCCAACGCGCACGTGTGGGTGACCTTCCTCGACCTGCTCGCGAAGTGGGTTCCCTCGGACCTGCGCTCGCGGATCGAGCGGATCCACGTGGGCAACGGGTTCGGTATGGTCGTTCGCGCCGCGATGGACAAGCTTCCCGAGTATACGCTGAACGACGCGTCGAACGAGGAGGTGCTTCGTGGGCTCCAGCTCCTCTCCCCGACGACGCAGTATCTCAACGACGCGTACGCCGACTACCTGCGCGGCGAGCCGTCGCGCGACCCGGCGGTCGTGGCGATGACGTTCAGCGCGATCGATCCCACGCTCGCCCCGGAGGGCAAGCACACGCTCTTCCTCTGGGGGCAGTACTACCCGTACAAGCTCCGCAACGGCGGTGACTGGGACGACATTGCCGAGCGCGAGGCGAAGAAGCTCTTCGGCGTGATCGACCGATTCGCGCCCGGCACGAGCGACGCGTTGATCGACATGTACGTTCAGACCCCCAGGGTGATCAGCGAGAAGCACAACATGCCGAACGCGAACGTGATGCACGTGGAGATGGTGATCGACCAGATGTTCATGTTCCGTCCGCTTCCCGAGCTCTCGCAGTACGCCACGCCGCTTCCGAACCTCTTTCTCGCGAGCGCGGGTATGCACCCCGGAGGCGGGATATTCGGCGCGCCGGGCTACAACTGCGCTCACGAGGTGCGCAAGAGTCTACGGCGAATCTTCTTCTGACGGCTTCGTGTGAAGCGCCTTGTCGAACTCGCTCCAGATCTGGTCGATCTGCTCGCGACTCTTCGGCTTTGGCCTGGACGGTTTCGGCGGCGGTCTGTGGCGCCGCTGGCTGATCGTTTCGGGTTTGTGCGAGCGGTTCCCCGTCCCCCGGACGCGCATACCTTCGTCGCCGGCCGGCGCTGAAGACTCGCGCCCGCCTGCGCCGGCGCGGCCGGGTGCCGCACCGTCGTCTACGAACGAGGGCCGGGGCTTCGCTCGCGGTCCGAAGCGTCGCGTGTAGGTCGCCGTCAGGCTCTCGTGTCTGCCGGAGAGCCTGAGCAGAATCTGCCGGAAGACGCTCGTTTGGGCGAAGGCGTCGTCGAAGATGGCGACGATATTCAACCCGAAGAGCTCGTTCAGCGGTTTGAGCTGCGACGTGTCGACGTCGAAGTACGGGGTCAATACGCCCTTGAGCTCTTCGGTGGAGACTCCCTCGCGTTTCTGCTTCGCGTCGTGGATGATCGCCTCTGCGAGCAGCTGAGGGCGCGCGAGGAACTCGCCGAGAAGCGGGTGCTGACGCTCCACCCTGCGCGCCACGTCTTCGTTGAACATATCGCGCGAGCCGAAGACCTCACCGATGTCCGGCGAGCGCCCACGGAGGAACGCCTCCATGAGCTCGGTGTACTCGCTTGTCAGCCGCCGGCTCATCTCGCCGCGAGCCTGCTCGAACACGGCTCGGACGCGGTCCGAGTGAATATAGAGCCCGTGGATGTAGAGAATGACGGGCAGCCGGCGGCGCGGACGCGGCGTGAGCAGCTCGTCGTTCAGGCGACTGGAGAACCGGGCCGATGCGGGCCCGAGCCGGGTCTGCGCTTCGTCGACGAGGCTTGAGAACTCCTCCTGCGGCATCACGCCGGAAGACGCCTCGCGAACCAGCCTCGCGAGCGCGTCGATCTCTTCGGCGATGACCTCGTCGTGCTCTTTCTGCTCGCGTGCCTGTCCGATCTGCGCGTCCACGAACATCATCACGAGGTAGGCGAGCTGGAACAACTCGTCGTCCTCCTCGAAGTTCTTGCGGAACGCGATTGTCCCCCGTTCCCTGACGATCGTCTGGCTGAGATCGTGCCACACGTCGGGCGCCTTGCTCTCCAGCCGCTCGCGGATCTCGGTGATGCTCGTATCCTTGATCCGCGCCACCTCCTCGAGCACACCGCGCTCCGCGAGGTCGCGCTTGAGCACCTGGAGCGTTCTCAGCACGAGCGGCTTCGCGGTCGTTGAGGTAAACAGGACGCGGAACTCGTCCATGAGGCGAATGCGGAAGATCGTATCGGGTTCCGCGCGCCCGGCGTACGCGGCGGCGAGATGGGAGGAGTCGGCCTCCACGACGTGGTAGTCGGGCGGGAGCGCGCCGCGCTCGCGGACCCGGTCCTGCGAGGGCAGCACCCGGAAGTCCGCGGCCAGGATTCGCCTGATGACCTCGTCGATTCGCGCCGTCCAGAAGTCGAGGCTGCCGGCACTCGTGAGGATGATCCGATCGGGCTCCGGCCCGTCCTCCCCCTCGGCGGTCGTCAGGTAGCCGATCTCGGCGCTGCGCAGCTTTGCCATCAGCCGTTCGAGCGCCGTCTGCACCTGCTCCGCGCTGCCTTCCGAAGAGGCGATGAACCGTTTTGCGTCGATGCGGGGTGACCAGGCGTCGCACAGGCGCTGGAAGAGCTCGCGTTCGGCCGGAGAGAAACTTCCGATCTGGGAGAGAAGTTCGTCTCGTCCTCTCGAGTCGAAGCTGACGTAGTCCGGCTGTGTGCTCATCGCGCCGTGGGCCTATCTCGCGTGCGCCGGGGTCCGGCGCACCCGTACGAGGAGTGTACCACATCGGGGGCAATGGCGCAGCGTGAACTCCTTGTCGTGCTCGCGTACGGTGGTTGAGGTGTGATCCGTACGTGTGGCCGGCACGAGCGAAGCGCCGCACGCGCTGCAGGTGTCTCGACGTGTCTGGTCCATGAGCGTCTCCACCTAGATTGTCGGGAGAAACGCGGCTCTCGATGAGGCCGGAGCCCGGGACGGCTCCAGCGCAGCTCAGGGTGCGCTGGTCGGATCCCAGCCCAGACGGAGGTTCTCGTGCAGCGAGTCCATCGTGTCGACGTCGCGGAGCGAGATCTCGAAGTCGAAGATGTCCGCCTGCTCGGCGATCTCGTCGGGATCGAGCGAGCGAACGAGGACGCCCACACCCTTCTGAAGCGACCATCGCAGCAGGAGCTGGGCGGCACTCTTGCCGTACGGCTCGGCGATCTCGGTGAGGCGTCGCTCACGCCGCCGGGTCTGCTTGGAGACGGGGGTGTGCGTCTGCATGAGGATATCCTTGCGGCGACACCATTCGTGCAGGCGGCGCTGGTTGAGAAAGGGGTTGAACTCGACCTGGTTGACCGCCGGCATGACATCCGAGTCGGCCGCGATCTCCTCTATATGCTTGATCGCGAAGTTGCTCACGCCGATGGCCCGGCACCGACCGGTGTCGAGGAGCGATTCGAGCGCGCGCCAGCTCTCGCGCCGCAGGCGAATGAGCGGGAAGTGGATCATGTAGAGGTCGATGTATTCGACCTGCAGCAACTCGAGCGAGCGTTCGAAGGCGGCGAGCGTCCGCTCGTAGCCCAGGTCGGAGTTCCAGACCTTGGTCGCGAGGAAGACGTCGTCGCGCGGAATCGAGGCGCTGCGCAGCGCCCGCCCGACGTCCGCCTCGTTCTCGTAGACGCTCGCCGTATCGATGAGGCGGTAGCCCGCCTCGAGCGCCGCGAGTACCGCACGCTCGGTGTCGTCGCCCTCGTCCGGCTGGGTACACCCGAGCCCGAACATGGGCATACGTACGCCGTTGTTCAGCCGCACTGTCGACCGTGGACTGGAAATCGCCACTACGCCTCCCCGCTGATGCGCTGGACCGAGGATATCAACCGGTGGCTGCCGCGTAAAGGCCGGCCACGCGGGGGCGGGACCCGCTCGCGTCGCCGCCGGCACGGGACCCGCTCAAGGGCTCAACCACGGTAGCCGTCGGCGGCCGGAGCCACTATACTCTGCGGCAAAGAGGTGTCTGCCGTGCTGATGTATCTTACCTTTCCCGACTGGCTGCGCGCCGAAATCATCCCCGGTCTGCCGTTCAGGTGGTACGGGCTGATGTACCTGATTGCCTTCGCGATCACGTACCTCCTCTTCATGGTGCAGCTGCGGCAGCGCAAGCTCGACGTCGACCAGGACACGGTGGTCAACTTCTTCTTCTGGGGTATCATCGGGCTGCTGATCGGCGCCCGGCTCTTTTCGACCCTCTTCTTCGACCCGACCGGCATCTATCTTCGGCGCCCGTGGCTGATCTTCTGGCCCTTCCGCGACGGCCGCTTCGTCGGTCTGCAGGGGATGAACTACTACGGGGGGCTCGTGGGGGCGATCGTGGGTTTCGTCATCTACGCCCGGGTGAAGAAGATCTCGATTCTCGAATGGGGCGACATGCTCATGGGCGGCATCCCCCTGGGGTACACGTTCGGCCGCATCGGCAACTTCATCAACGGCGAGCTCTACGGGCGCGTGACGACCGCTCCGTGGGGTGTGCTGTTCCCCAACGCGCGTCGGTTCAGAGCCTCCGAGGAGTGGGTTCAGGAATGGGCTGCCGAGGTCGGCATAGAAGCGGGCGGCGCGGACGCGCTCGTCAACCTTCCTCGCCATCCCACGCAGCTCTACGAAGCGCTCGGCGAGGGCGTCCTGCTCTGGCTGATCATCTGGTTCATCTTCCGTAAGCGCAAACCGTACGACGGGTTTATCGTCGGCTTCTACGTGATCGCCTACGGCGTGGTCCGGTACATCGTCGACTACTTCCGCATGCCCATTTCGGCCTCCGATTTCGCGGTCCGCCTGGCGGACACCGGTCTGCCGGTGCACTTCGTCCAGTCGCCGCTGAATCTGATCCCCAGCCAGCTCTACAGCCTCGCGATGGTCGTCGGCGGGGCGCTCTTCCTCCTCGTCGTCTCACGCCGCTCTGCGGGCGGCGGCCCGCAGGCGCGCGACGAACAGAACGACGGGGAGGGTCGTGGCGGGTCGACGTCCATGAGGAAGCTGCGCAAGAAGATCAGGTAGGCGTTCGGCGTGTACGGCTTCCTGTTCTACGTGCTCAAGCACACCTACGGTCGGGTTCTGCGGTGGCGATTCGCCGTGCGCGCCACCGGCCGGCGGATGCTCGCCTCGCTCGAGCCGCCGTACCTGCTGCTCTCCAACCACGTGAACATGTGGGATCCGCCGCTGGTCGGAATCTTCCTGAAGCACCCTCCTCGGTTCATGGCGACCGACAACATGTTCCGCACGACCCTCTCGCGGCTGCTGTACCGGCTCGTGGGCGCGATCCCGAAGTCGAAGGATCAGCCCGACCTCGCGGCGGTGATCGCGGCCAGACGAGCGGCCGAGCAGGGGGCGGTGATCGCGGTCTTCCCCGAGGGGCGCCGCACCTGGGACGGCAGGACGCTGCCGCTCCACCCGGCGACGGCGAGACTGCCTCGGCTGCTGAAGACCCCGGTCGTCGTAGCGGACATCGACGGCGGCTATCTCTCTCGCCCGCGATGGGCACGAACGAGCCGCCGTGGCCGCATCGTCGTGCGCTACAGGCGGATCCTCACGGCGCGCGAGGCGCGCGAGCTTCCCGAGCAGGAGATCGAGCGGCGCGTGAGCGCTTCGCTCGAACGCGACGCCGATGCGGCGCAGCGGCGCGCGCGTGTCCGTTACCGCGGCCGCCGTCTGGCCGAGCACATCGAGCTCTTCCTCGTGCGCTGCCCGTGCGGGGCGCACGGCAGCTATCGAAGCCGCGGCAACCGGTTCTGGTGCGCCGAGTGCGGCAGAACCGGCACGTTCGGCGAGCTGGGAACGATCGACGGCTACGATTTTCGCACCGTCTCCGAGCTCTCCGACTGGCAGCACCGCACGCTCGACCCGGAGCTCGTGAGCTGGCCGGCTTCCGGCCGGGTGTTGCGGCAGGCCGGAGTGCGGCTGCTGCGCGCCATCGGCCGCCACAGCCACCGGCCGGTCGCGCGGGGGGAGGCGGTGCTGACCACGCGTTCGATACGGGTCGACGACCATAGCGTACCGCTCGAGCTCGTCCACGCGTGTAACATGCAGAACGACAACTCGATCGAGTTCACGCGCGGGCGCTATCGTTATCGGCTCGAGCAACCACCGAGACGGGTGCAGTACCACCGGGCTCCTTACTATCTCTGGATGCGCGTCATGCAGGAGTGTTCCCGCGCGCTTCGGGAGCCGCCGCAGGATCTCGCCCGGTGATGCTCATACGCCCCTAACGGTACGGCGCTATCTGAGTATACTGAGGGTCAGGGCATGGCGAAGCACGAGTTCAGTCTAGAAAACCTGAGGCAGCTGTACGCGGGCACACCGGTGCTTCCGCTCGACTCCGAGCAGCGGATCGTGATATTCAGCGATCTTCACCTCGGAAACGGCGGTCGGGCCGACGACTTCCGTGCCAACTCGGAGATGTTCACGCGCGTGGTCCGCGACTACTACCTCGACCGCGGTCACACCCTCATCCTCAACGGTGACGTCGAAGAGCTGCAACGCTTCCGTCTCGCCGACATCCTCGGGACGTGGCGATCGGTCTACGACCTGTTCGACCTCTTTGATCGCGAGGGACGGCTCTTCAGGCTCGTGGGCAACCACGATCTGGACCTGATGGAGCGAAGCGACCATCCCTTTCTGGTCCGCGATGCGCTTCGCTTCTCGTACCACGACAACTCGATCTTCGTGTTCCACGGTCACCAGACGACGGTCCGATTCGAGAAATACAACAAGCTCGTGGGCTTCGGGCTGCGATATTTCGCCAATCCGCTGAAGATCAAGAACTACACGGTCGCGCACGACAGCCTGAAAAGGTTCCGCACCGAGGAGCGCGTCTACGAGTTCGCGTCTCGGAACAAGGTCCTGTCGATCATCGGACACACGCACAGGCCGCTGTTCGAGTCGATGAGCAAGGTCGATTCGATCAAGTTCGAAATCGAGCGGCTCTGTCGGAAGTATCCGAAGGCGGGGGCGAAGAAGAAGGCGAAGATCGAGCGGACGATCGGCAACTACCGTAGCGAGCTCGAAGGCCTCGACCTCGAGGACGAGCCCGGGGCGGACGTGGCGAGCCTTTACAACGCCAACCTGGTCGTGCCGTGCATGTTCAACTCCGGCACCGTGATCGGCAAGCGTGGCATGACGTGCATCGAGATAGGCCGCGGCAGGATCTCGCTCGTCCACTGGTTTGACGACACCCGCAGCGACAAGTACCTGCGATACGCGAATTACGAGACCGAGCAGCTGCCCGGCAGCGATTACCACCGCGTTGAGATCAAGGGCGACAGCCTCGACTACATATTCACGCGCATCAAGCTCCTTGCCGGCGCCCCGATGCCCGCGGCGCAGGCCGGCTGAATCGACGGGGCCGTCCTTGTAGCCGGGCAGCGCGTCTGGTACCCTTTTGTCTGGAAACCATCACGGAGGATATCGAAATGAAGATCGCGTTTGTTGGAACCGGAGTCATGGGCAAGAGCATGGCTGGGCACCTGCTGTCCGCCGGCCACGATCTGACCGTATACAACCGCACGAAGAGCAAGGCGCAGGAGCTGATCGACGCGGGGGCCGCGTGGGCGGACTCCCCGGGGGACGCCGCTGCAGGGGCCGAGGTCGTCTTCACGATCGTCGGGTTTCCACAGGATGTCGAGGAGGTCTACTTCGGCGACGCCGGGATCGTCGCGCGAGCCGGTGAAGGCGCGATCCTCGTCGACATGACGACCTCGCGTCCCGATCTCGCCGTGCGCATCGCGGAAGCCGCCGACGGGAAGGGGATGCAGTCGCTCGACGCGCCGGTTTCCGGCGGCGACGTCGGCGCCCGGGAAGCGCGCCTGTCGATCATGGTGGGCGGTCCGAAGGGCGCTTACGAGACGGTGAAGCCGCTCTTCGACCTCATGGGTACGAATATCGTTCTGCAGGGGCCGGCGGGGAGCGGCCAGCACACGAAGATGTGCAATCAGATCGCGATCGCCGCGGGCATGCTCGGGGTCTGCGAGTCGATGGCGTACGCGAAGGCGTCCGGGCTCGACCCCGAGACGGTGCTCGAGAGTATCGCCTCGGGTGCCGCCGGTTCGTGGAGCCTGAGCAACCTCGCGCCGCGTATGATCGCGGGGAACTTCGCTCCCGGCTTCTACGTCAAGCACTTCATCAAGGACTTGAACATCGCGATCGAGAGCGCCGATTCCATGGGCCTCGATCTGCCGGGTCTCGCGCTCGCGCGCAAGCTCTACGTAGAGCTCGCAGAGGCCGGAGGCGAGAACGACGGCACCCAGGCGCTGTTCCGAACCTATATCGCGCAGCTTTAGGTTCGAGTACTACGAGCAGCTATAGGCTCGCTTCCGGGACTCACTCCTCGAGCACGTAGATCTCCACGCGTCTGTTTCGCGCGCGTCCGGCCTCGGTGGCGTTGGATGCGACCGGCTCGCTTCCGCCTCGCCCCTCGATGTCGATGCGGTCCGGGCTGATGCCGCGCGCTGCGAGCTCGGAGGCGATCGTTCGAGCCCGTTCGACCGAAAGGCGCTGCTGGCTCGCTTCGGTGCCGACGTCGGCGGTGTGCCCGACGATGAGGAACCGCGCCTGCCCGACGTCGCGCAGCGCGGCGGCGACCGTGTCGAGGCGCCCGCGTTCGTCGGGCAGCAGGACCGCCTGGTCGGGGAGGAAGCGCAGCGCGCCGACCGTCAGACGCACGCCGGTGTCGGTCTCCTCGACGCTGATGTCCGGCGTCTGCTCGTCGAGCCTGCTACGCACGTCCTCGGCGACTCGTCGACGCGATTCGAGCGTGAGACCCGAGAGGAACAGAAGCGTGTGCCCCTCGTGGACGAGGGTCGAGCCGTCGGCGAAGCGGTACTGCTCGGCGAGCTCGTCGCGGACGAACGCGACCTGACCGGCACCGGTCGCCAGCCCGGCTTCCGGAAGCATGATCGTGACCCGGTGCGCGCCGGTGATCGAAGCGATCGGTCCGTCGTAGTCGACCACCGGAGCGTCGGGATCGTCGCTCGGGGGGAGGGGATAGCGCGTCGCGAACTGCGCCTCAACGCGTAGCGCGGGGGAGCCGTTCCAGCTCTCGCGGCCGGCGAACCGGTACTCGACGACCACCGGTAACCGGAGCGGATTCCCGTCCCTGCGCGGGTCGATCGAGATCCACGCCGGCGCGTCCCACCGCGCTCCGGAGGCCAGTCGGGTGCCTGGAAACCGGAGCAGGTGGCTCAGCGACGGGTACAAGCCGCTGCCCCCGAAGAGCGTGGTCGGCGATATCTCCACGGTGGATTCGAGCGAACGGTCGACCGGCCGCGCGACCTGCTGCATGTCCCGGCGGACCTGTTCGAAGAGAAAGAAGCGCCCCCGGTACTCGACCGCTTCGCCGCGCGAGAGATATCCGGTAACCTGTCGGGAGAGCAACCCCGCGTACCGACCGTTCTGCCGGGTCGACAGATTGCTGCGCTCGGAGACGCGGATGCGGTCCGGGAGGACGAGCCCGACCGCGTAGTCCGCCTCCTGCGCGCCGGCGAACGATGCCGCCGCGAGGAGCAGCGCGCCCGCGAACGCGGTGAATGCGCGGCGGGTGCCGCGGGTAGGTGTCATGAACGTAGAGTACGCATAACGGGTGACGGATTCCACCGTCGCCGGTGTTCGAGAGGTAGTATGGATCCGAACAAACGCACACGGCTTTTTTCTTCGCTCGGCATCGTTCTCGTCGTCGGGCTGCTCGCCTTCGTCGTGATCCGCTTCATCGGCGGTATCGATCTCGGATTTGCGGAGCGTATCGTCGGGGGCTCGTGGTCCTCCGACGGGCACGACACCGACCGCACCGGCGGTGACATGGTCGGACTCGACCTGCCGGCCGATCTGGGTGGTTTCACCGGGATCTCGTCCACCGGCGGGTGGAAGATCACCGTCCGCCCCGGCGAGTACGACGTTTCGGTGCGCGTGAGCGAGCGCTCGGCCGACGACGTCCGGGTGAGCGTCCGCGGCGATGCGCTGCGGCTCGACGTGGAACCGGGCATGCGGACGGTCACCGGCACGCTCGAGGCGACGGTGTCGCTTCCCCGCTTCGAACGACTCGAGACCGACGGCGGCGCGGAGGTTCGCCTGCAGGATCTCGACACCGACCGGCTCGCCGTGGACGTGGACGGCGCCGCCTCCATCACGGCAACCGGGGGGCGCTATGGCCGGTTGGAGATCGAGGTAGACGGCGCGGCGAACGTAGATTTCAGCGACGCCTCGGTCGTCGACGCGAACGTGGACATGGACGGCGCGTCGAACCTGAGCATCACCATGGCCGGTGGCACCTTGACCGGCTACTTGCGCGGCGTGGGCAACGTCAGCTACGGTGGTGAGGTCGCGGACGAGTCGATCCGGGTCGAAGGTCTCGGACGGGTCCGTGAGCGGTAGCCGTCCGCGCGACGGCGAAGGAGCCCACATGAGAGAAGCAAACCCCCGGGCGCATCTTACGCGTCTCGTATCCGACCGCAACTACCTGGGTGCCCAGCTCTACCTCCGCGAAGCCGATCTGGAACGCGACGAGCGGAACGAGCTGTTGGGCATGCTCGCGACGGCAGTCGTCGACGAGCTCAGCCGAACGCGCAGGGACGACCGCGAACGAATCGTCTACCTGCGCAGCGTGCTCGCGTGGATCCTCCGTGAGGTTCCGGGGCTCGGATCGATGTACCGCGAACAGCTGCGCAGCTCCGCCGGCGGGGGGGACGTCGTCTCGCAGTTCGCCCGCGGTATGCGGACCTTCGGCGACGTCGCCGCGGGCCGGACCTCGTTCACGGACGCCGCCGACGAGGCGAGACACAACTTCGAAGAGGCTACCGAGCGCTTCCGCTCCGGGGAGTCATCGGATCAGATGAACGACTTCCTCTCCTCCGCGGAAAAGGGGATTCGTGACGGACTCGATCAGCTGGGCGCGTTCTTCCAGGCGCTGAACGAAGATCGTGAGCCGCGCGAGGGCCCCGCTGCCGACGAGGAGGCATCCGGCCCCGACGAGGAGGCGCGGGCGGCGGCCCGCGCGGACAGCGAATCGGACGTCGAGGACGCGGAGTTCGCGCCGGAGGACGAAGGCCAGGACATCAACGTCGAGCGCGAATAGGCCCGCCGGCCGGCGAAGCCGCAGGAGGCGACGCTACCGGGGCGCGCGGGCGGCTGCAGCGCGGTAGACGAGCGTGCGCGGCAGGAACCCCGATACCCTGTCGAGGACCCGGTTCGCGAGGCCGGGTACGACGACGACGTCGCTTCGCCGGGGCAGGCGTCCGGGGTGCCGGGCGATCCGGTGCTCGGCCCGCTCGACCGCGTGCATCGAGCTCGCGACCACTGCATCGGCATCCATCCATCTGATGAGCCCGCGGTTGTGTCCTCGTCGCTGGGTGTCCTCGGCGTCGTCGCGATGGAAGTCTGTGAGCACGTAGCCGGGCGTGAGCGCCTGGACCACCACGCCCTTCGTAGCCATTTCCAGCGCGAGCGATTCGCTCAGTCGCTCGAGGTAGACCTTCGTCGCGACGTAGAGCGCGGATCCGGGCACCGCGACCCGACCGGCGAGCGACCCCACGTTGATGACGACGCCTTCGTTTCGCTCTGCCATGCCGCCGAGAACCGCGTGTGCGAGCCGCAGCGGGACCTCCGCGTGAACGCGCAGCATCGCGCGAAGCGGCTCGACGTCGGCGTCTGCCACCGGGGCATAGTGTCCGAAGCCCGCGTTGTTGATGAGGACCGAGACCGGGATGGTCGCGATCTCATCGAGCAGCTTCGCGACCGTCGATTCGTCGGCGAGGTCGCCCACCACGACGCGCACGTCGGCCGCGCCGAGCTCGAGCAGCTCGCTCCGATGCTCGTCGAGCAGGCCGGCCCTGCGGCCGGTCAGCAGGAGGGACGCGCCGCGGTCTGCGAGGTATCGGGCGTACGCGTACCCGATGCCGCTCGTGGCGCCCGTGATGACCGCATATTTCGCGTAGAACTTCATCGCTACTGTTACCTTCTGCCGCTGGTGTTGTTGTTGGAGTGAGAAGGATGAAAAGTCCTCCTTGGTTTCATGGCCCCAGGGTCGGCGCTTCCGGAGATTTCGACCTCCTTTGCTCCGGAAGCATTTATCACCCGGTCGGCCAGGCCTTCGGGCCCGAGCGGTTGTCGCGTCTCCACTTCGGCGGCCGCCGGGCCCTTCCGGCCGAATGTACGGCGCCCTGCGGGGCGCCTTTTTTCTGTTCGTGAGGTCACGCCGGCGATGCGTCTGCAGCGGCACCCCCGCGGCACCGCCCGGGGGCTGGCCCGCCCGGCGCCACATGGCCGCCGGGCGCCACGGGGCCGCCCGGCGCCACCGCGCCGCGACCGCCGGAGCCCGTTATCGGACCTCGATCACCCCGCCCGCGTAGGTGAATCCGCCGCCGAAGGCGGTCATCCCGATCAGCTCTCCGGACTCGCGTGTCCCCATGATCTCCGCGAGGCAGAGGGGGATCGTAGAGCTCGACGTGTTCCCGAGATGCCTGATATTGCTGTAGACCATGTCGGACGGGACCTTCATGCGCTGACGCACGGCGTTGATGATGCGCTGGTTCGCCTGGTGCGGGACGATCAGCTTGAGTCGCTCGATCCCCACGCCCGCCTCATCGCACGCGGCGTGAAGCATGTCGATCATGCTGCGAACGGCGATCTGGTAGACCTTCGGGCCGTCCATGCCGATCCGCTCGCTCTCGAGCACTGGTACCTTGAGCGCCTCGCCGGACTCTCCCTGCGCCCCGATCGCGGGACGATGGACCGTCGCAGTCGCGAGGTCGGCGTTGGCCGCCCCCACGACGATGCTCGCGGTCGCCGCGTCGCCGAAGATGGGCGCGGTATCCGGATCGCTGGTGTCCAGTTTGGGTGAGAGCACCTCCGTCGTGACGAGCAGAATCCGGTGCCCCGGCTTGCTCTGCAGGTAGTCGTACGAGATCTGCAGGCCGTAGAGATAGCCCGAGCACGCCGCGCTGACGTCGTACGCCGCGGTCTGCGTATCGCGGTCTCCGGCGAGCTCGTAGTGGATGAGCGCCCCCATCGATGGAGTCGTGTAGAGGGGGGTCCCCGTGGAGACGAGGATGAGGTCGATGTCGTCGATGCTCATCGACGCGTTCTCGAGCACCTCGCGCGAGGCGTCTACCGCGAGCGAGAGCGCGTTCTCGTCGCCCTCGACCCACTGCCGCGATTCGATGCCCGTTCGCTTGACGATGTCGGCCGGCGACCAGGTGGGGCACATGTCCGAGATCTCGTCGTTCGAGACCCGGCGAGAGCCCACGCGCGTCGTGACGCCCACGAGTCCCGCCACGAGCTGCGACGACCCGGCCTGCGTCGGCTGCGCGACCGCTTCAGCCGCACCCGTGCGCCGTGCGCCACCGCCGGCGAGCGCGAGGTCGACGCCGCTGATTACCGGCTCGCCGGGTTCCTCGCGGGTGACCGGCTTGAGGCTGACCTCGCCTTCGGCGATCTTCACGTTGAACAGCGGCGCGCCCACCTTGACCGAATCGCCCTCTTCGCAGAGCAGCGCGTCCACGGTTCCGTCGGTCGGGCTCTTGAAGTCGAACGCCGCCTTGTCGGCCTCGAGCTCGGCGATGAGCTGGCCCTGCGCGATCTCCTGCCCGGGCTCGATGTGCCAGGCGATGACCGTCACCGATTCGTCCGACGGGCTCGCGCCGATCGCCTCGACCGTACGCATCCCGCTCGCCGAGTCCTCCGGGAGCTTCCAGAGGACCGTGCCGCCGAGGATATCCACCGCGGTCTCGAGCACGCGCTTGTAGCTGGGAAGCACCTCGAGCTGGTTGGCGAAGTTGCAGGGAACGTACGTGTCGCCGCGCGTCACGCGCCGCGTCACGATGGGGGTGCTGATCCGCTCGCTCACCGTCGCGATGACCTCAGCACCCATGCCCGCGGTGTGATTGTCCTCGTGGACGACCACGAGTCTGCCGGTCTTCGAGACCGAGTCGACGACTACCTCGACGTCCCAGGGGACGAGGCTTCGCAGGTCGATCACCTCCGCGGAGACACCCACGCCGTCGAGAGCGTCGGCCGCCTGCCGGCAGAGCCGTACCGTGTTGCCCCAGCCGACGAGCGTGATGTGCTCGCCTGCGCGGACCGTCCGTGCCGTTCCGATCGGGACGAGCTGTTTCGCCACGTCGGTCGAGGTCGTCGCCGAGCGGTCGTTGAGGCAGTTCTTCGGGTAGAAGAAGATCGTCGGGCGCTCGCTCTCGAACGCCGCGTTCAGAAGCCCCGCCGCTTCGCCGGCGGTGGACGGCATGAAGACGTCGACGCCCGGCGTGTGCGCCGCGATACCCTCCATGCTCGACGCGTGAAACGGTCCGAGACCGGGGCGGTATCCTCCGCAGGTGACCATGAGGATCACCGGCGCCTGCCATCCCCCGTCGGTACGCCAGTACATGCTGCCCATCTCGGCGAAGATCTGGTTGTAGGCGATGGGCAGGAAGTCGGCGAACTGCAGGAATGCGACCGGGCGCTTGCCCGCGAGCGCCTGTCCGATCGAGTAGCCCACGATCGTCGCCTCTGCGAGCGGCGAGTTCACCACCCGGCCGGGATACTTCTGCGTGAGCCCCCGGGTGATGCCGAAGACGTCGCCCTTGGGATCCTCGAGGTCCTCGCCGAAGAGCTGTACGCGCTCGTCGGAGCCCATGCGCGCCTTCAGGACCTCGCGAATCGCCTCGAGCATCGTGAGCTCGCCGTCGCCGCCCTTGCCGCCGGTGTACTCGCTCGATCGGTCGGCGAGCCGGTCGGGGAGCGGCTTCACCGCAGTCGATGTGGGCTGCGGTTCCGGCGCCCGCTGGACTCGCCGCGCGATCTCGCGGAGCTCGTTCTCGATCTCCGAACGGGTCGATTCGAGCTCGTCGGCGCTCACCCCCGCGTCGGTGAGTCTGCGGGCGAGGACCGTGATGGGGTCGCCCGTCGCGCGCACGTGCTCGATCTCCTCCGGCGTGCGGTACATCCGCTGATCGTCGGCGTTCGTGTGGTTGCTCAGCCGGTCGACGTTGAAGACGACGATCGATGGCCGACGGTTTGCCCGTATGTCCGCGACGACCTCGCCGAAGGTGTCGTACGCTTCGATCGGATCGCGTCCGTCGATGCGCCGGATGGGAACGGTGTAGAACTCGTCGCTCTCGCCGTCGGGCGTCGAGTAGAACGTTTTCTGCAGCGTCTTGGTGGAGATCGCGAAGGCGTTGTCCTGGATGAGGAAGAGCACCGGCAGCCGGTCGCGCACCGTCTGGCCGATCGCCTCGAGGACCTCGCCCTGCTGCGTCATCCCGTCGCCGAGCGAGCAGAGCACGATCGGCGCGCCGTCCTGGTCCTTTACGACGCTGGCGACGCCGGCCGCCTGGAGCGCGGAGTTCCCGACGGGCCCCACGAGGCTCAGGATCCGGTGCTCCGGCGAGCTCATGTGCGCGTTCATCTGTCTCCCGCGCGAATGCGAGCCGTCCTTGTTGAACAGGCTCATGAAGAACATCTCCGGCGAGATACCGCGCGCGAGCATGAGCGCCTTGTCGCGGTAGTGGCAGTGCAGCCAGTCGTCGCCGGTCAGGTGCGGCTGGAGCATGACGCTCGCCTCGTGGCCGGCGCCGGAGACGTGGAAGAACGCTTCACCGCGGCCGGTGTATTCTTCCTCTATTCTGTCCATTTCGCGCGAGGTGACCATGTATCTGTAGAGTGCGAGAAGTGTGCTTGTGGGCGTTCGTGTGACCGTCTGAGCCATGCGAGTCTCCTGTGGCTTGTCTTTGTCCGATCGCGATGATCAGGTTTTCCCCGCGCACTATAGCATACCGGGTCACTTGAAGTCACCTTGGGGTCTGGCTATATTCTCCGCGAGGTTGACCATGAGCAAATTCAGCAGCAATGTACTTGATTCATTCGATACTCCGCAAGGCCCGGTAGAGTACTACAGTCTGGCGAGGCTCGAGAACGCCGGCTTCTCCGGATTGACGCGCATGCCCGTCTCGATCCGCGTCCTCGCCGAGTCGGTCGTACGCAACGTGAACGGGCAGGAAGTAACCGACGAGCACGTGGAGCGGTTCAGCGGCTACGACACGAAGAAGCCCGGCGAGCTCGAGATCCCGTTCACCCCCGCGCGGGTGCTCCTCCAGGATTTCACCGGGGTGCCCTGCGTCGTCGACCTCGCCGCGATGCGCAGCGCGATGGCGCGTCTGGGCGGAGATCCGGCCCGGATCAACCCGCAGCAGCCGGTCAACCTGGTCATCGACCATTCTGTCCAGGTCGACGTCTTCAACACACCGGACGCGTTGAAGCAGAACGCGGAGATGGAGTTCGCTCGCAACGGCGAGCGCTACGAGTTCCTTCGCTGGGGGCAGGGCGCCTTCGAGAACTTCGAGGTCGTTCCCCCGGCGAGCGGAATCTGCCACCAGGTCAACCTCGAGTACCTGGGGAAGGTCGTTCAGTCTGCGAAGGGATCGGCTCCCGGCAGCCGCCTCGCGTACTTCGACTCGCTCGTCGGCACCGACAGCCACACGCCCATGATCAACGGTCTGGGAGTCGTCGGATGGGGCGTCGGCGGCATCGAGGCGGAAGCAGCCATGCTCGGCCAGCCCATCTACATGCTCGCTCCCGGTGTCGTGGGCGTGAAGCTCTCCGGGGAGCTTCAGCCCGGCATCACCGCGACCGACCTCGTCCTCGTCATCACCGAGCTGCTGCGGAGCCACGGCGTGGTGGGCCGGTTCGTCGAGTTCTTCGGCTCGGGACTCTCGAAGATGACCGTCCCCGATCGGGCGACGATCTCGAACATGGCGCCGGAGTACGGCGCGACGGTCGGTTACTTCCCGGTGGACGACCAGACGCTGCAGTACCTCTACGCGACCGGGCGTCCCGAAGAGCTCATCGACCTCGTCGAGCGGTACTCGAAGGAGCAGGGCGTCTTCCGCACCGACGACACCCCGGACCCGGAGTATCAGGAGGTCGTCGAGCTCGACCTCTCCACCGTCGAGCCGAGCATGGCCGGTCCCAAGCGCCCACAGGACCGCATCGCGATCCGCGAGCTGAAGAAGAGCTGGAACCTGACGCTGCGCGCGCCCATCGAGGAGCGCGGCTTCGCGCTCGGAGACGAAGAGGCGCAGAAGAGCGTGGAGGTCGAATACTACGACGGAACGCGCGGGCCGCTTCGCAACGGCGACGTCGTGATCGCGGCGATCACGAGCTGTACCAATACGTCCAACCCCTCGGTGCTCATGGGAGCGGGGCTGCTCGCGAAGAAGGCGGTCGAGGCGGGCCTCGTGACCAAGCCGTGGGTGAAGACGAGCTTCGCTCCCGGGAGCATGGTCGTCACCGAGTACCTCGTTCGCGCCGGGCTGATGCCGTACCTCGAGAAACTCGGCTTCTACCTCGTCGGCTACGGCTGCACGACCTGCATCGGCAACAGCGGTCCCATCCCGGAGAACATCTCGAGCGGGATCGTGGAGGGCGATCTCGTCGCCGCCGGCGTCCTGTCGGGCAACCGAAACTTCGAGGGTCGCATCAACCCGCACACGAAGGCGAACTTCCTCGCCTCGCCGCCGCTTGTGGTCGCGTACGCGCTCGCCGGAACGGTCAATATCGACCTCACGAACGAGCCCATCGGCACCGACTCCGACGGCAAGCCGGTCCATCTCTCGGACATCTGGCCGGATGACGACGAGCTCGCGGAGTTCGTCACGAAGGCGCTCGACCGCGAGGCGTTCATCGAGAGCTACAACGGGCTCGAAGAGTCGAACCCGCAGTGGAACAGCATCCCGGTCTCGAGCAGCGAGCTCTACCCGTGGGACGAGAAGAGTACCTACGTACAGGAGCCGCCGTTCTTCACGGATATGGGGATGGATCTCGAGCCGATCGAGCCGATCGAGGGTGCGCGCGTGCTCGTAGTCGCCGGCGACAGTACGACGACCGACCACATCAGTCCCGCCGGTGCGATCGATCCCGACAGCCCGGCCGGGAAGTACCTCCTCGAGAACGGCGTGGAGGTGAAGGACTTCAACAGCTACGGCAGTCGACGCGGCAACGACCGGATCATGACCCGCGGTACCTTCGCGAACATCAGGTTCCGCAACCGGCTCGCCGACGGCGCCGAGGGCAGCGCGACGACGCACGTGCCCAGCGGCGACTCCATGGACATCTACAGCGCGAGCCTGCGCTACAAGCAGGAGGGCGTACCGACGATCGTGCTCGGCGGACAGGACTACGGGATGGGCTCGAGCCGCGACTGGGCGGCGAAGGGTACCTACCTGCTCGGCGTCCGCGCGGTTATCGCGGAGAGCTTCGAGCGGATCCACCGCAGCAACCTCGTGGGCATGGGCGTGCTCCCGCTCCAGTTCCGCGAGGGCGAGAGCGCGACGAGCCTTGGGCTCGCCGGCAGCGAGGCGTTCACGATCGCGATCGACGAGAACGTGCGACCCCGCCAGGATCTCGAAGTGACCGCCACGGCCGAGGACGGCTCAAAGAAGACGTTCACGGTCGTCTGCCGGATGGACAGCCCGGTGGAGATCGACTACTACCGAAACGGCGGTATCCTGCAGACGGTCCTGCGACGCTTCCTGCAGGCGTCCTGACACAGCGCGGGCGCCGCGGTGCTGGCGCCGCGGCGTCGGCCCCGCAGGTCGCCGCGTTACCGCGAGAGAAGCGCGTCCCAGGTGATCGGCCCGCCGGCGGGCAGGTCCCGGGCGAGGCGCGCGCCGGTGATCTCGCGGGCGAAGCGCGGCTCCATGCCGGGCTCGAGCCGCTCCGATCGAAGCGCGGCGATGTCGTCGGCTCCGATCGACTCACCGGCTTCGAGGTCCCGCGCGGCGAGCAGCGACCGTCTCGTCGTCGCGTACGAGGCCGCCTCGCGCGGCGCGAGCCGCTTGACGCCGTCTCCGAGCACGCTCGAAACGCGCCCGGCTCCGTACTCCGCCTCGAACTCTGCGATGATCCTCGGCCCGCCCTCGGGGGGGTCCAGCGTGCGAATCGCGTCGATCCGCCGGATCGTCGCGCACATCCGGGTGAACATGTCGGGATCCATCGCGATCGGGTCGTCGAGCCCGGAACCCCCGCGTGAGAGCGTGAAATGCTTCTCGACGAGAGTAGCGCCGAGCGCGACCGCGAGCCCCGGAACGAGGCTCGGGTCGCCGCTGTGGTCGGAGAGCCCGACGTCGACGCCGAAGATGGCGGCGAGCGAGCGGATCAGCCGCAGATTGTACTCCTCCTCGGGAGCCGGATAGGCGGTGATGCAGTGCAGGATCGTCGTGTCGGTGCGCCCGATGAGCGAGAGCGCGTACTCGATGTCCGCGAGGATCGAGACCCCCGTGCTGACGATCAGCGGGAGGCCGTACGTCGAGACTTCCTCGAGAAGGGCCGTGTGGTTGAGCTCGGGCGAGGCTATCTTGAGCCGCGGCGGCTCGAGCTCGCGCAGCGCGCGGGCGCTCTCGATCCCGAACGGCGTACAGAGGAAGTCGATGTCGTGGCGCTCGCAGAGCGCCTGCAGCTCCGCGTAGAACTCGGGCGGCCGTTCGAGCGCGTGGAACCGCTCCCACAGCGGCGTAGGACCGCCGGGCAGATCGACGTCGGGCGTGCGCCGATGGACGAGCTCGTCTGCGATGACGTACTGGAACTTTGCGCAGTCGGCGCCGCTCTCGCGCGCCGCGGCGACGAGCTCGTCGGCGCGGGCGAGGTCGCCGCCGTGAGCCGTACCGATCTCCGCGACGATGTACGTGTCGGGCATGGCTTCATCATAGTCGCGCTGCGGGTAGGCTTCAATCATCCGGGAGCGCGAGCTCGCCGAG
>CAZICD010000008.1:0-38248 GCA_964537725.1 uncultured Spirochaetaceae bacterium
GGGCGGTCACGCACCGCGACTACATGCTCGACCTCTTCGAGGAGCTCTCCGGCGGGCGGATCTACCACATGTACATCATCCCCGGCGGCGTGCGCGACGATCTGCCGGAAGGGTGGCGCGAGCACGCGGCCGACGTGCTCGTGAAGGTCGAGAAGCTGCTCGGCGAGATCCGGCTCGTGATGATGAACAACGCCGTGCTCAAGAGCCGGCTCAAGGGGCTCGGAAAGATCGACGCGGAGATGGTCGACCACTACGGCATCACCGGGCCGAACGCCCGCGCGAGCGGCGTCGCCCGCGACATCAGGAAGGATCATCCCTACCTCGGGTACGACGAGCTCGACTTCGACGTGGTCACCCGGACCGAGGGCGACGCGTACGCGCGGCTCGAGGTCCGGCTTGAGGAGATGTACCAGGCGATCGACCTCATCCGGCAGATCATCAGGAAGATTCCCGCGACCGGGCCCATCCATACGAAGCTGCCGAACGTGCTGCACTGGAAGATCCCGCCCGGCCAGACCTGGCACCGCGCCGAGTGCACGAGGGGCGAGTACGGCTACATGATGGTCTCTGACGGCACCGACAAGCCGCGCCGCGTCTACGTCAGGGGGCCCTCGTACACGCACGCGATGGCAGTCATGGAGGACATGGCCGTCAACACCAACATCGCCGACATCGCAGGCCTCATGGTCAGCCTGCACACCTACCCGCCCGAGGTAGAGAGGTAAGCATGAGTATCAAGGACATCATCGCACCGTTCGCCGTCTGGAAGCGCGCCTTCGAGAAGCCCTACACCGTCCCCAAACCGCTCGACCAGCGTCCCGGCGCGCCGCGCTACCGCGGCTTCCACATCAACGAGATGGCCGCGTGCATCGGCTGCGGGACCTGCGAGACGATCTGCCAGAACGAAGCGATCGACCTCGTCCCCGCAGACGGCGAGAAGATCCGCCACGGCGACAGCGGCCTGCGCCCCATGGTCGACTACGGCCGCTGCTGCTGGTGCGCGCTCTGCGTGGATGCGTGCCCGACCGGCAGCCTGGGCATGAGCAACGAGTACCAGTGGGTCTCCGACGACCCGGAGGTCTTCCGCTACGTTCCCGGCAAGGACGCGAAGCCGTGGGATGCCGACGCGACCGGATACAACTACGAGCGGCGACAGCTGCGAGTCGAGGGCCGCGGCGACGGGCCGGCGGCGGGCACGGCCGCGGCAGGCGACTACGTGCTCCTCGAGAAGCAGCGGATCGAGATGCCCATGCTGCCGGCAGACGAGGGCGTCGCCGGATTCCGCGAGCTCGTCCTCGGCTACTCGGCCGAGCAGGCACGGCTCGAGGCCGACCGCTGCGTGCAGTGCGGCCTGTGCACCGCCACCTGCCCGGCGCACATGGACGTCCCCGGCTACATCAAGAGTATCCTCGACGAAGACCTGCCCACCGGCATGCGGATCGTCTACGAGTCGAACCCGCTTCCGGCCTCGTGCGGCCGGGTGTGCAGCCACGCGTGCGAATACGTGTGCACGAAGGGTCACGACGGCGGCGAGCCCATCAGCATCCGCTGGCTCAAGCGCTACATCGTCGACCAGATCTACAGCCAGGACTACGAGGCGATCCTCGCCGGCCCCGACGAGGAGAACGGCAAGCGTATCGCCGTGATCGGAAGCGGCCCCGGTGGTCTCGCGGCGGCGTACTACCTGCGCCTGCTCGGCTACGCGATCACCGTCTTCGACGCGCGCGACCTGCCCGGCGGGATGCTGCGCTACGGCATCCCCGAGTACCGCCTGCCCTACGACCAGATCAACAAAGACATCGACTACATCCGGAGCCTGGGTGTGGAGGTGAAGCAGGAGTTCACCGTCGGGCGCGACACGACGTTCGAGGAGATCTACGAGCGCTTCGACGCGGTTTTCTTCTCGACGGGCCTTCCCAACCCGTACCTCATGAACGTGCCCGGCGAGGACCACCCGCGCGTGCTCGCCGGCCTCAGGGTCCTCGACGACGTCACCGCCGGACGGGACCCCGGCGTCGGGCAGAAGGTAGCGGTCATCGGCGGCGGGAACGTCGCGATGGACGCCGCGCGCACGAGTCGCCGGCTGGGCTCCGACGTCACCATCCTCTACCGCCGCCGCGTGCAGGACATGCCCGCCGACGAGGAGGAGATCCACGAGGCGTACGACGAAGAGGTGAACATCGTCGCGCAGGCGATCCCGGTGAGGATCGACGACGCCGGCGACGGCAAGGTGAGTATCACCTGGGGCGAGGCGGAGATGGTCGACGACCCCGACGGCGGTCGGCCCCAACCGGTCCTCCAGGAGGACAGACTGCACACCGAGGTCTACGACTCGATCATCAGCGCGATCGGGCAGGACGCCGACTACTCGTTCCTGCCGGAGAGCTTCCTCGCGAAGGTGGAGGTCGCGCGCGGCAAGGTGACGACGAACGACCTGCGCCAGACCGGCGACCCGAAGATCTTCGCCGGCGGCGACATCGTGAACCGCAAGCGCGACGCGATCAGCGCGATCGGCGACGGGCACCAGGCCGCGCGCGGGATCGATCGGTACCTGCTGGATCTGAATCGTACGGCGCAGCGGATCTGACGCGCCACGCCGTGCGGGGCCGCGTCGCTACCCGCCGGCCTGCGCGTCCGCTTCGCCGTCGAACGGCATGGGCGGTCGGTCGGCGGGGTTGAATCCCTCTTCGAGGACCCCCTCGGAACCTCTGCGAAGCACGGTCTTCCGCGCGCCCTTCTCCGGCGCGTGAAACTCACTCGTGCCGAAGAGCACGACCGCGCCCTTGTACATCGTATCCTCGACGACGAGCCGGCTCTCCTTCGAGGCCTGAAGGTTCTCCCGCAGCTCGTGGAAGCGGTGCCGCCTCTTCGGGAGCCGCTCTTTCAGCTTCGCGGCCTCGGCCGTCAGCTCTTCCCGGGTCTCGTACAGCCGGCCGTCGGTATGGCCGTCGACGAGAGCACGGTCGATCTGCTCGATCCGGTGCTGCACCTCGTCGAGGCGGCGTTCCCCCTCGTCGACATCCTGCCGTGCGCCCCTGAACGACTCGAGGAGCTCGGGGTCGACTCCGATCGAGACGTACGTGGGCGCCTCCGCGATCGAGCCGAGTTTCTTGCACCAGAGCGAGCCGCCCACGACGAGGTTGGAGGCGATGATCTCCGAGCGCCTGCCGTTCAGCACGCAGTGTCGCCAGGCGGTGACGTGACAGTGCATGACCGCCTCCTCGACGAAGACGTTTCCGTGCGAGACGATCGTCGCGCCTTCGGCGTACTTCGCGAAGACGTTGCCCTCGCTCTCGATGCGCGCGACCCCGTTCCCGTTCACGCCGGCCTTCAGCAGGACGTTGCCGCCGGCGCGGATGGTCGCCCTGCCCACCCCGCGGCCGACCTCGACGTCTCCATCGGCCTCGATCACGAATCCGTCCGCGACGTCCTTCTCCACGACGACCGAGCCCTCGAACCGGATATTGCCGGTCCGATAGTCGACCGACTCCACCGAGACGACCGGCTCGACGACGATCGTCCCGTCGACGAGCCGGACGTTGCCGTCCTCGGTGGCGTGGATCCGGGTGGCGTCCTCGCTGCGCGCGGTATTCGCCCCGGCGGAGAGCTCGATCGGTTCGGTCTCGGTGGAGGCAGGCAGGGTCCGCCCCAGGACGGTGAACCCGTCGCGCGGCTCGACGGGCGGTTCGAGCTCCGCGAGCAGATCGCCGGCGTGCACGTTCTCGATGAACCGGAGCTCTCGCAGGTTGATCCGATCGAACTCCATGACGAGGTAGGGCTTCCCGCGGTAGGGGTCGAAGTGGTAGACGATCCGGGCCGATTTCGCGTCGACCGGCGGCGAACCCTCGGCGACGGTCACCCGCTCCCCGTACCGCTCGTCGCGGACGAGCGCCCGGACGCGTTCGCGATCGATCCCGGCCCGGACTCCGCTCTCCTCGAGCGCGTCCAGGACATCGTCGGGCGTGGGCGGTGCGGCGCCCTTGCGCGGCTCGCTTATCTCCACCCAGGCGCTCATCTCGTCGTCGGCGACGCCGCAGGTGATGACCGACGCGAGCCGCTCGCCTGCCGGCCACTCGACGAGCGGTACCGCCGTACCATCGGCCCGCTCCACGATCTCGCGAAGCGTACCAGAAGGGACGCGCGGCACGCCGAGAATGCGCATGCGGTTCTCCACGTCCTCGTGGTAGACCGGCCGACCGTCCTCGATCGGCGGGTGCACGGCGAGGTACGCCCACCCGTGACGATAGTAGAGCTCGAAGTGACCGTCGCTACGCATGAGGCTCCCGGAACCAAGGTAGCGGGCATCGGAGGCGAAAACAACCGCTTGCCAAAAACTCCATTAGCTCCTATTATAGCGTCGCTCATGAAAAGCTTCTACTCGCTTCTGAAGACCGAGCATTCGGTGCTCGTTTCGGCCTTTATTGTCGTGTTTGTGTCGTTCGTCGCTCTGGTGGCCGTCGATCGTTCGACCCGCATGTCCGTCGACGACCTGAGGGGAGCGCTGGAACTCGTGAACCGCATGGTCGCGACGTTCTACCTCGACGGGGACAGCCTCGACGCCGACGACATCGCGTCGTTGCGAGACAGCGCCCGGCGTCTGGCCAACCTGCCCGCGGCCAAGGTCCTCGAACCCGACGCTCTGGAGTTCCTCCAGGCGCCGGCGTTGTCGCTCGAACGTGACGGGCTCGAGGCCACGCGCTCGAGGCTGCGGGACGCGGCCGGCTCGCTCAGCGACGCGTACTTCGCCGGCCAGCGGCGACTGTCGCGGATCGTCGGGCTCTACGTGGTCACGCTCGTCGGGCTCGGCGTCGCGCTCGTGCTCATCTCCGTGCGCACACGGCGACGGTACCGCGACCTCGTGGAGCACACGAATCGCGTCATCGACGACGTAGCAGCAGTCATCGAGTATCGGCGCGACGACGTGGACATCACGGCGCACTGGCGGGAAGAGGAGGAGCTCGTGCGGGCAGCATCGACTCTCGTGCGGTCGATCCGCGCCGACCGTGACATGGCCGGCGACTGGGTCTTCGGCAATCTGGAAGCCTTCATGCCGCGCCTGAAACGATCGCTCGAGCTGTCCATGCCGTGCGACCGCGTCGCGGTTGCGTTCACCGACGGCGACGGGGGGATCGTCGCCGAGTCGGCAGCGACAGCGCTGGCGGAAGTCCACCTCGAGCCTGGCTTCCACGAGAAGCTCGCCGACACCTCGCTCGGCGACGTCGCGCAAAGCGGACGGGCCCGGGTAATCAACGACCTCGAAGCGCACTATCGCGACGTACATCAGTCGGAAGGGACCGAACTGATCCTCGCGGAGGGCATCCGGTCGAGCATAACCGTGCCCCTCGTCGTTCGCGATCAGTGCCTGGGCTTTCTCTTCGTCTCGAGCACGCAGCGTTCGGCGTACACCTCCGAGCACGCCGCGCGCGCGACCAAGGTCACCAACCTGCTGCGGCAGAACATCGTGTTTCACTACCTCGTCCAGCAGACCGTCGCGGCTACGTCGAACGCGTTCGTGGACCTCATGGAGCACAAGGATAACGAGACATCGTTGCACATAACGCGCATGTCACGCTACTCACACGCAGTCGCACGGCAGCTCTCGTCGATCGACCCGAGGGTCACGCCGACGATGGTCCGCGAGATTCTCTGGTTTGCACCGCTGCACGACATTGGAAAGATCGGGGTTCCGGATGCGATCCTGCTCAAGCCCGGGCCGCTCACGCCGGACGAACGCGCGACGATTGAACAGCACGTCGACATCGGCGTGCGCGTCATCGACCGGATGGAGGACGAGCTCACACGAGTTCTCGACGTCCCGCTGATGTCGACGGCGCTCGATATCATCCGCGGCCACCACGAGTGGCTCGACGGCAGCGGCTACCCTTCCGGGCTGGCAGGAGAGGACATTCCCATCGCCGGTCGCATCACCGCGATCGCCGACGTCTTCGACGCGCTCACCTCGCGCCGCCCGTACAAGGATCCCATGCCGATCGACGAAGCACTCGCCGTTATCGAAGCCGGCGTTGGAACCCAGTTCGACCCGGCCGTACACCGAGCCTTGGTTGACTCGATGGACGAAATCCGCAACATATTCGAGGCGTACAAAGAAGTATGAGCAAACGATGGGGGCTGCCGGTGCGCAGGAAGCACGGGCCGACCTCCCCGCCGCCCGCATGACCATCGCGTACGGGGCGCGCGACTACGCGCTCTACTCGACGACCCCGGTGGACGAGCTGCTTCGCCAGGCCGAGCCGGAGGGGTAAGCGTACACCGCGCGTGCCTCATCGGTCATGCCTACGATGTACCCCGGCTGCGAGGGGGCCGCAACCCGACCGCCTGCTACCCTCGAAGGCGCGACGAAGAAGTCGGCACAGAAACCGACCTGCTCGACGAGTACACGGTCGAGGGAGGGTGAGCACCAGGCGTAGTTGAACCCCGCGAGGTGAGGGACGAGCTCGTCGAGACCGCTCCCGCCTGCGTGCGGACAGACGGGCACGCCGTACTTCGCGGCGACCAGCATGATGAGAATGTTCTCCGCCGGTCCGATCACGCGACACGCGTCGATCTGGAACCGGTCGACGGCACCGCCTGCGATGAACTGCGCGGCCACCTGCGCGTTCGGACAGTTCTCGCCGGTCACAACGTCGACGCCCGACGGAGCGAGAGCCTCGCGGATCGCTCGATGACCGTCGACGAGGTCGGGTGCGGTCGGCTCCTCGATCCACCCGATCCCGTAGTCGGCGAGCGCTTCCATCCATTCGATCGCCTGCGGGACGCTCCAGACCTGGTTCGCGTCCACGAAGAGTCCGATTTCGTCGCCGAACCGCTCGCGGATCGCCGCGAGGCGCTCGCGATCGTGCGCGAGGTCGCGGCCCACCTTCACCTTGAACGTCGTAACCCCGCGGTCGGCGCGGACACCTTCGATCTGCTCGAGCAGCTCGGAGGTGCTGCTGCCGATCCACGTCGTGTGGTAGCACGGCAGACCCCGCTCCTTGAGCTCCGCGACGCGCTCGTCGCGCGAGCCGGCGTTCCGTCGAAGGATCGCGAGGGCCTCCTCGCGACTCAGCAGGTGCTCGACGTAGCGGAAGTCGAGCATCGCGACGATGTCCTCGGGTTCCAGCGCGACGAGCGCCTCCCAGAGCGGAAGGCCCCGGCGCTTCGCCCACGCGTCGAAAACCGCGTTCGCGATCGCGCCCGCGGCCATGTGGTAGGGCCCGGCACCCGGGGCGATCCATCGCGACTGCGGCGGATTCGCGAGCACGCGCCAGATCCGACCGAACGAGCCGACGAACTCGTCGACGGTCATCCCCTCGACGAGCGGCGCGAGCTCGCTCACCGCGCGACAGACGAGGTCGTTTCCGCGGCCGAGCGTGAAGCCGATACCGACGCCGACCGAATCGCCGGCGGCCACCGTAACGTAGGGGTTGGAGTAGTCGGTGTGCGGATTGTTCGCGTCCGAGCCCGAACCCAGACGCGCAAAACGGAACCGGATATCGTCGACGCGGACCGACTCGATGGCGGGTGAGCTGGACATGCCCCACTCTACCCGGGCTCGCCGGGCGCGGCAAGGCGAGACTCAGGGCAAGGACGCTCGTATTCCTGACCGCGTAGGTAGCAGTTTGGTCGCGTCAGGGCTATACTATGAGGTGCACGACGTGCAGGGAGGTGCGTATGAACAAGAGCACACTCGTTTTGATGGTCGTCCTGGGGCTGTTCGCGGCGGCGCCGGCGCTGGCCGATTCGCAGGTCGATATTGGCGTGAACGTCCCCGGCTGGGCCAATGTCTCGGTTGACGGTGAGCGTGTTACCGAGCAGATCCCGTTCCGGATTCCGATCCCCGACCTGATGTACAACTACTTCTTCGACGTCGGGCCCGTCAAACTCGGCGGCGGCGCGCGAGTCTGGACGCTCATCATCGCAACCGGCGCCTACCCCATGGTCAGCGCCGAGTTCGAAACCGAACGCCTGGTCGTGAACGCCCACGTCGGAGGACTCGTCTTCGGCTACCTCACGCCCTTCCCTAACGGGTCGGGCATCGAGACCGGTCGCGTATTCCTCCCGGAGATCTCCGCGGCGTTCCGGCTCACCGACTGGTTCTCGCTGGGAGTTGCGGCGCTCGGCGTTCGCGTCCCCGAGGTGACCGACGGCCGAGGCTCCCTCATCAACGTCTTCGGCCGCTTCCGGGTCCGGTAGGACACCCGCGCCGGACGCCGAACCGACGGCGCAGGTGAGATGATCCGCGGCCGCCCGGAGCCCCGCTCCCGGCGGCCGTGGATAGTCATACCGGAAGCAGCGTCGTCTTCTCGAGCCTCGTCTCGATCTCCACGTCGGCAGCCTCGAAGAGCTTGCCGACCGGGCACGCGTTCATCGTCTTGCTCAGGATCCGCTCGAGCTTCTCCTGGTCCTCGTCGCTGTCGACCTTGACGTGGGCAGTTCCGCGCGTGAAGGTGGGGGCGTCGTCGGGCTTCTCCATATCGAGCTCGACGATCATCTTGCGGTAGCTGCACTTCGAGTTGGTGGCGACGACCGCCCAGATCGTCGAGATGCAACCGGCGAGTGCCATCGCGGCGAGCTCGAGCGCGGTTGCGCCCACGTCGTCACCCTTCTTCGCCTCGGGCAGGTCGAGCACAACGCCCTGGTTGCGCCCGTTGTCCACCACCGACTGATAGCATCCTGTTACGTGTCGCGATGTGATCTTCATGACGTCCTCCTGTCAGATATCGTCTCCGGCCGATGCCGGATTCTGCCAACCCTCATTGGTCGCAAGCGCGGCGCGTAACTCATCGAGGACCTTCGCGGCGCCGGGCCACGCGATCGCGTAGTAGATGTGCCGACCGCGCCGTGAGCTCGATACGATGCCGATGGACCGCAACACCCGCAGCTGGTGCGACACCGACGACTGCGAGACGCCGAGCGCGAGCGCGAGATCGCCGACGCACACCTCTCCTTCGGCGAGCGCTCCGAGCAGTCTGATTCTCCCGGCGTCTGCAAACCCGCTGGCAAGCAGGGCCATGCGCGTACTCGACTCCTCGTCCGGGAGCTTCTGTCGCACCTGCTCGATGTCGGGCCCGTCCTCGTGATGCCCGTACGATCCGTCGGAAACTCGTTCACTCATATGAATATGTGTACATATATCATCATATTGAGAATCGCGCAAGACGCTCCTGCCGACTCGCCGTCATTCGCCGTTGACCATCGCGCACGCATGTGTGACGTTGGTACGGTGAACGAGTACAGCAGGTTCGGTGCGGCGTTCGCCCTCCTCAACCAGGCAGCGCACACGTATTTCTCCGCGCGCCTCGCGCCGCTGGGCCTGTCTCCGCCCCTGCAGGGCTACCTGCTCGTGATCGCACCCGGCGAAGAGGTGAACCAGGAGGAGATCGCCCGCAGACACCGTGTCGACAAGGCGAACGCGGCCCGGGCGGTCGGGCGGCTCGAGGGCCTGGGCCTGGTCGTACGCCGAAGCGCTCCCTACGATCGACGCAACCGGCTCGTCTCGCTCACCGAGCGCGGCGAGCGCGTACGCGCGGAGGCAGAGAACGCAATGCAGGCATGGATAGCGGAGCTCCGGGGAGCGGTCAGCGAGTCGACGTGGCGCACGATGCTCTCCGGGATCGAGCGCATGGCGCGGGCAGCGGCCGCGTACGCGGGCAGCTCCGCCGCTTCGAACCGTGAAGACGAGGGGCGACCCGCCTCAGCAGGAGACACACTGGACGCGTCGCACCGCGGTCAGCCGTCGAGCTGAGCCAGCGCGCGCGCGAGCGCTCGATGCAGCGAGCGTTCGTCGCTGTACTCGGCCACGCGGTCGACCGCGACCCACGCGAGATCGTGCGACTCGTCGCTCACGACGAGGTCTCGCCCGCCGGCAGCGATGAACGCAAACCGAACATCGTAGTGATCGTGGGGCGGCTCCGAGCCGTGAGCGGGGATGGGGTGGATGTCGATGTCGATTATCTCCGGAGAGGCGAGCTCGAGCCCGGAGAGCCCGGATTCCTCCTCCGCCTCCCGCCGCGCAGCCGTCGCGAGGTCCGCCTGCCCGTCGGCATGACCGCCCAGCTGAATCCAGATGTCGAGCTTGCGGTGGTGCGTCAGGACGATCGACGTCCGCGCACGGTCGAACACCAGCGCGCTGGCGGTGAAGTGCCCGCCCGGATGCTCGCGAACGAACGCATCGCGACCGGCTTCGAGCAGCCGCTCGAATCGCGCTACGGTTTCTACGTCCTCAGGGTGGCGTTCGGCGTAGCGCGCCAGCTGTCCCTCGAACCGACTCCGCTCGCGAAGAAAGGCCGTATCGGCGGCGGCGCTCGCTGCGGCCGAGGAGCCCGTCTGGCTGTCCGACGTCGTCATGGCCCCACTATACCGCGTGCACCTGGCGGGAGTCGCCCCGGTACGCGACGCGGACACGCGACGGGAATTGCACCCGGCTACCCTGGCCCGCATGGACAACTCGCCGAGGCGGTCGTAGAGTGAACCATCGGTCGAATGACCGAGAGGAGCGCATCGTGAGAGTTCGACGAACAGGGATCATGCTCATCCTGCTGTCGCTGCTGGCCGCGACTGCCTTCGGTCAGTCGGGCGCCCCGCGGCTCGCGACCCACTACCAGCCCGGGAATATCGCGTTCTCGCTCGGCGCCGGGTTCGGATTCGGCGGGCGTGGCGTCGGTGTGAGCCTCTACCCCGGAGCCGAGTTCATCGTCGCCAAGATTCGCCCGGCGGACGTGCTGTCGATCGACTTCGGGGCCGGCGTCCGGGGCGGATTCACGTTTCACAGCTACGGACTGACCCCTGCCGCGGGCTACATCGGGCTCGGCGGGGCGCCCTTCGTCTCGGCGCACATGGGCCTGCGGGGCTTCGCAGGAAGCGAGGTCGCGGAGTACCTCGATCGGATTGACATCTATACCTCCATCGGACTCGGCTACCTGACGTACATCCCGACCGGGGCGGCCGGAGCGATCGATGGGGGGCTCGCCTTCGCCAACTTCAGCGGAGTGAACTACTTCCTCACCGACAGCTTCGCCGTCTCGCTCGGCACCAACTACCTCACGACGTGGGCGAGCGACGTTGACGGGACCTTTTCGATCGGAGCCGGGGTCGTGCTCAAGATCGGACCGGGCGAGGAGGTCGGAGAGCGGATAGACATAGGCGTCCCCGATCTGAGCGGATTGTCGGGCGACCTGATGTACACGAACTTCGCCGCGCTCTACTGGGCGAGCGTCGCGCTCGGCGGCTACCTGCCGGACGACGAAACCTTCGACGAGGGCGACGGCATCCGCTTCCACCACCGCTACCGGAGCGTGGAGGACGGGGACATCGAGGAGATCGAGTTCTCGCGCGCGCTGCTCGACGCCGATGGCGAAGGCTCCCAATGGTGGCGCATCGAGTTCTTCTTCGAGGAGGACGAGCTCGCGTTCGAGGTCCGCGTTGGAGACGACGGCGGGATCGAGCTGATGCGCTACGTGGACCCCGCCACCGAAGAGGTGACGACCTACACCCCGACCGACCCCTACCTCTGGAGGTCGTACGACGACGTCATGTGGACCGAAGAGGAGCTGCGCGACTACCGCGTCGGCAGCGAAGAAATCACCGTCCCCGCCGGCACGTTCACCACCGAGCGCATCGAAGCGACCGAGGACGAGTTCAGCTACACGTGGTGGATGGCCGAGAACGTCCCGGGCCGCGTGGTCAGATTCGCCGGCACCGCAGAGGACGGGACCGATGTCTCCGGCGAGCTCCTGGAGATCCTGCGCGACGTCACCTCGCCGTGGGGGAGCCCCCGGTAACGTCGTTCGCGGCGGCTCGGCCCGAGCCGGGCTGCCGCATGGATGCTTCGGCGATGCGAACGATGAGCGGGCGCGGCAGAAGCCGGTTCAGCCACACGGTGAACGCGTTGAAGAAGCCGGGAACCACGCTCATCCTGCGCCGGAGCATCGCGCGGATCCCCACACGGACGACCCGCTCGCTCTCCATCATCGCAAGCCGCTGGTAGGCGGTGGGCTGCTGCCCGGCGACGTCGAGGAACTCGGTCGCGGTCACGCCGGGTGAGAGAACGGTAACGCTCACCCCGGTCCCCCGAAGTTCGTAGCCGATCGCCTCGCCGTGGTGCAGGACGAATGACTTCGCGGCCGCGTACGAGGCGTAGGTGGGCGCGCTCTGATACGCGCCGATCGAGCTGACCTGGAGGATGTAGCCGCGCCCGCGCGCCACCATGTCCGCCGCGAAGCGACGCGTCAGGTAGACGAGCGAGACGATGTCGAGATCGAGCATCGACCGTTCCTTCTCCCAGGGAATCCCGAGAAACGGTCCCCACGCGCCGAAGCCCGCGTTGTTGACGAGGACGAGCGGCTCGACCGCCTCTGCAGCGACCGCCTGATAGAGCCGCTCGGCTCCATCGACGCCCGCGAGATCCGCCTGCACCGGCAGCACGCGCGTGCCGAATCGGCCCTCGATCTCCCGCTTCAGCTCCTCGAGCCGGTCGGCCCGCCTCGCGGCGACCGCGACGTGCATCCCCAGCCCGGCGAGCTGGAGCGCGAAGTCGCGACCGAGCCCGCTCGACGCGCCGGTGACGACCGCCCATTGATCTCTCAGCTCGTACTCCCGGTTGGCCATGGGAGGGAATATCACGCCGGTCCTCGAGACCGTCAACAATTCTCGCGCCAGGCCTTGACGGACGTCTCACGCCGTATTAGCTTACCGGTGTATTACATCACTATGACACTATGGAGGAAGCGATGATCGAAATGAGATCAGCCACGTTCGCCTACGGGCGAAAGCAGCCGCTCTTCGAGCGACTCGACGCGCGTCTCGAGCCCGGTACCATCTACGGCCTGCTCGGGCGCAACGGCGCGGGCAAGACGACGATGCTGAAGCTGCTGTGCGGGATGCTCTTCCCACAGAAGGGCGAGATCGAGGTTCTCGGCTGGGACCCTGCAGAACGGGTACCGGCTCTCCAGCAGGAGATCCTGTTCATCCCCGAGGAGTTCCCGACCCCGCCGCTCAAGGTGCACGCCTACCGATCGCTGTACGCACCGCTCTATCCGCGTTTCAGCGACGAGGACTTCGAGCGCTATCTCGCCGAGTTCGAGATCGACGCCGACGCGAGCCTGGAGGAGATGTCGTTCGGCCAGAAGAAGAAGGTGCTGCTCGCCTTCGGTCTGGCTGCTCATACGCGGCTGCTCGTGCTCGACGAGCCCACGAACGCGCTCGACATCCCGTCCAAGGGGCAGTTCCGGCGCCTGCTCGCCGGCGCCGCCGACGACGACCGAACGATCGTCGTCTCTACGCACCAGGTCCGGGACATGGAGAATCTCATCGATCCGATCACGATCCTCGAGAACGGCAGAATCATCTTCCAGCACAGCCTCGAGGAGATCACGGAGCGGATCCGGATGACGCACGCCCCCGAGGCGCCGGAGGACGCGCTCTACGCGGAGGCCGCGATGGGAGGCGTCGCCGCCGTCGTGCCGAATGCCGACGGTCGTGAGTCGCGGATCGACCTGGAGCTGCTGTTCAACGCAGTGACGTCCAATCACGATGCGATCGAATCGCACTTCACCACGGAGGCCGTACGATGAATACGCTCACACTCTCACCAGCCCGCGTCGCCACGCTGATGCGGCACGATATCGTCACGCAGTCGAAGAGCGTGCTCACCGGATTCGGGGCGCTCGCCGGAGTCGTGATCGCGCTCTTCCTGATCGCGAGCGCAACCGGCGGCGGGAACGATTTCCACACGTCGCTGTTCATCAACATCCTCGTCATCGGGGGGTTCGTCGTGTCGAGCACCGCGTTCAGCGAGCTCAACGACCCGAAGACCGGCATCCACTACCTGATGCTCCCGGGGTCGTCGCTGGAGAAGTACGTGGCGAAGCTGCTGTTGACGTCCATCGGGTGGACCGTCTCGGTCGTGGTGCTCTACATCCTCGCGACGGTAGTCGGGACGCTCCTGGGCGGACTCTTCTTCGCCACGACGCCGGGTGTCTTCCTGCCGTCGAGCCGGACGATCTGGGTGTCGATAGCCGGGTATCTCGTGAGCCAGTCGATCTTCCTCTTCGGGTCGATCTACTTCCGCAAGGTCGCCTTCCTGAAGACCGCGCTCTCGGCGATCGTCGTCGCGTTCTCGCTCGGTATCGTCTTCGTACTCGCGACGCGAATCGTCTTCGCGCCGGTATTCACCGGGTTCTTCGAGCTCGCCCCGCAGTACTCCGGCTCCAATCCGATGGTCGCGCTGAACCTCGACACGTCGCGGGGACAGGCGCTCGTTCGAGGGCTCGAAGCCGCCGGTGACGTGCTCACGTGGATCGTTGCGCCCGTCTTCTTCTGGGTCGCAGGAGTCCTGCGACTGCGAGAGACCGAGGTCTAGTATGGAGTTCATCGAGACGCAGGCAATCTACCAGCAGGTCGCCGACCACGTCTGCGAGAAGATCCTGCAACGCGAGTGGCCGGAGGATGAGCGTATCCCGTCGGTCCGCGAGCTCGCGATGGATCTGCAGGTCAACCCGAACACGGTCAACAAGGCGTACGCGTACCTGCAGGATCGCCGGATCATCCACAACCAGCGGGGTATCGGGTACTTCGTGAGCGAGTCCGCCGTCGATCGGACCCGCTCGATCAAGCGCGAGGAGTTCTTCACCGAAGAGCTGCCGCGCGTATTCCGAACGATGGAACTGCTCGGCGTCTCACCCGATGAGATCGCCAGGCGCTACGAAACGTACATTGGAGGAACGGTATGAAGAAACGAACGAATCGGGTGCTGCTCGCCGCCTACGGCGTGCTCGCGCTCGCGGGAATCGTGGTCGTCATCGTCGTACGGTCGATGGTCACGATCGCGTAAGGGAGTCGACCCACCAGACGGAGGCCGCGCGCGAGCGCGGCCTTCCTGCGTTTCGGTGGTGACCGGTCGGACTGCGGACGGTACCTTTGGTGCATGAGACGACAGGCGTGGCTGGTGGCGACGATCGTGCTCCTCGCGACGGGCTCGGCCCTTACCGCGCAGGAGGCAGGGACGCTGCTCCGCAAGAACATCGGCCTGATACTCGACGCGCCCTTCCTTCACCAGGAGGAGCTGCCGTACGAGAGCAGATACACCGGGCCGTACGGCGACGAGCTTCTCATCTACGAGTACGACGCTGACGGACTACCGACGTTCATCCGCTACGCCGACCTCGCGACCGGCCTTCCCTACATGGACGCAGAGGTGCGCTACCGCGCCGACGGTCAGGTTGAGTCGCTCACCTACACGAGCTACGACGAAGAGGGCGACGACGTGCTCTACGTCGACCGGTTCGACTTCGCCGACTACACGGCGACCGGACCGCGGTCCGGCTCCATGACCACGAACGAGGGGATGACGGGGCAGGTGCGCATGCGCTACGACGATGCCGGCCGCCTCGTAGAACTCGAGGAGGAGGATGCCTACGGTGAGGGACTCTTCCGGGCCGAGCGCTACGCGTGGGCGCGACTCGGGGAATTAGCGCTCCCCTACGCGGTCGAGCTGCGCTTCCCGCTCGACGGCGAGATCGAGCGCTACCGCTACCTCTACGACGCGGGCGGTCGACTTGTCGGCATGGACGGGTTCAACATGCTCACGACGGAACCGGAGAGCGCGACGAGCGCGCAGGAGTGGTACTACTACCGGTCGGGCTCGCTCGAAGAGACCTTCGGCCCGATCGAACCGGGCAGCACGCCGGGCACGACCGTCCTCCGGTGACGTGCGGGGGCCCCGGACGCATCCGCACCGGACGCATCGGCGACGAGAACATAAACATGTAATTCATGAATGACGCTTCTTGCATCAAGTAGTATCTTCCGCGCAGCACAGAGGGAGGAACGCATGAGCAAGACACCGATTACGGTCGCGTACGGCGACGGCATTGGCCCCGAGATCATGGAGGCGTCGCTTCGGATCCTCGAGGCCGGCGGCGCCGAGTTCGACATCGACGAGGTCACCGTGGGCGAGAAGATCTATCTCGCCGGCAACACGAGCGGGATCGACCCGAAGTTCTGGGACTCGATCCGCCGCACGAAGGTCTTCTTCAAGGCGCCGCTGACCACCCCGCAGGGCGGTGGCTTCAAGAGCATCAACGTGACGACGCGCAAGACGCTCTCGCTCTACGCGAACGTTCGCCCCACGCGGTCGCTGCACCCCTTCGTGGACACCAAGCACCCCAACCAGGACCTCGTCATCATCCGCGAGAACGAGGAGGACCTCTACGCGGGCATCGAGCACCGGCAGACCGACGAGGTCTACCAGTGCCTGAAGCTCATCTCGCGGCCGGGAAGCGAACGGATCATCCGCTACGCCTTCGAGTACGCCCGGGCGAACAAGCGCAAGAAGGTGACCTGCTTCACGAAAGACAACATCATGAAACTCACCGACGGGATCTTCCACAAGATCTTCGATGAGGTCGCCGTCGAGTACCCGGACATCGAGAACGAGTTCTGGATCGTCGACATTGGTGCAGCCAAGATGGCGGACACCCCCGAACGCTTCGACGTCATCGTGCTTCCCAACCTCTACGGCGACGTGCTCTCAGACGTGGCCGCTCAGATCGCCGGTTCGGTGGGCCTCGCCGGAAGCGCGAACATCGGCGAGCACGGGGCGATGTTCGAGGCGATCCACGGGAGCGCACCGCGTCGCGCCGGCCAGAACCTCGCCAACCCCAGCGGACTGCTGCTGGGAGGCGTGATGATGATGGTCCACATAGGCCAGCCCGACGTCGCCGAGCGCGTGCACAACGCGTGGCTCAAGACGATCGAGGACGGCATCCACACCTACGATATCTTCCGCGAAGGCGTGAGCAAGCAGAAGGTCGGCACGAAGGAGTTCGCCGACGCGGTGATCGAGCGGCTGGGCCGGAAGCCGGAGACGCTCGAGCCGGTCGTCTACGAGGGCGGCGCCGGCATCCCGAAGGCGAGCGATGCGATTCGCACCAACCCGGCGAAGAAGGAACTGCAGGGCGTGGACGTCTTCCTCGACTGGGTGGAGGACGACCGCGACCCCAACGTTCTGGGCGACAAGCTCTCCAGGGCCGGCAACGGGGACATCGAGCTCACGATGATCACGAACCGGGGACTGAAGGTCTGGCCCAAGGGCGCCCCGGAGACCTTCTGCACCGATCACTGGCGCTGCCGCTTCACCTCCACGACGAGCGGCAAGGAGGTCACGCAGCAGCAGATCATCGACCTCCTGCAGCGTGTCCACGATCATGGGTTCAACATCATCAAGACCGAGCAGCTCTACACCTTCGACGGCGAGCCCGGATTCTCGCTGGGTCAGGGCCAGTAGGCGAACGTCGGGCCGGCCGCGCCCGTGCGGCCGGCCGCGCGCTTGGCCGTCCGGCGACCGATGCGTATACTTCCACGCGCATGGCTGAAACCGGCAGACGCGATCTGGAATCGAAGCTCGTCCGGCTCGCGGAGCTCAGAGCGGAGATCGCGGCGCTCGAGGCGGAGCTCGACGTCGTACCCGCGGGCGAGCCCGCCGTCGTTGACGAGCTCGCGGACGAGGAACTCTGCCGTCTCATCATCACGCATACGCACGACCTCATAACGGTCCACGAGCTCAACGGAGACTACCTCTGGATAAGCCCGAACTGCGAAGAGTTCCTGGGGATACCGCGCGAACAGCTGATCGGGACGAACTCCTACGCGCTCTTCCACCCCGACGACGTCGAGCGTATCAGCCGCGATCACGCGGCCACTCTCCAGACGTCCGAGAGCCGCGTCACCTACCGCCTCAGGCAAGGTGACGGAAGCTACCGCTGGGCGGAGACGCGAAGCTACACGCGACCGGCGGCGACCGGCGCGCCCCGGATGGTGGCGATCACCCGTGACGTCCACGAGCAGTACGTCGCGGAAGAGCAGGCCCGCGGGTCAGAGCGCAGGCTGCGCGACCGGCTCGTGGCGCTCGCGACCACCGATCGCCTTACGCAACTCCCGAACCGCAGAAGCGGCGAGCAGACGCTCAGACGTGAGATATCCCGAGCGCGTCGGAGCGCACGGCCGCTCGCGATCGCGATTCTCGACGTGGACCGTTTCAAGACTCTGAACGACACGCACGGGCACCTCGCCGGGGATCGGGCGCTCAAGGCGATCGCGAGTCGAATTCGCGACGCGCTTCGCGAGTACGACCACGTGAGCCGGTGGGGCGGTGAGGAGTTCCTCGCCGTGCTGCCCGAGGCTTCGGCGGAGGAGGCGTTCCAGTCGATCGAGCGCGTGCGGTCCGAGGTTGAGAGGATCGACCACGAGCACGGGGAGCGCGTAACGATCTCCGCCGGTGTCGGAACCGTCTCCGGGCACGAGAGCTCGGACGAGGCGCTCGCGCGGGTCGACCGCGCGCTCTACCGGGCGAAGGAGTCGGGCCGCAACCGGGTGGAGCCGGCGGAGTAGCCGGGCTCCTGACCGGGCGCCCCCTACCACGCCCGGCCGTACTGCGGCGGCGCCTCCGGCTCCACGCCCAGCGCCTTCGCCGCCCGGTAGGGCCAGTACGGGTCGCGCAGGAGCTCACGCGCGAGCAGGACGACATCGGCCTGTCCGGAACGCACGATGTGGTCCGCCTGCTCGGGCGAGGTAATGAGCCCCACCGCACCGCTTGCGAGCCCGGCGCCGGCGCGGACGGCCGCGGCCAGATGCGTCTGGTACCCGGTCCCCACCGGCACCGGTACCGAGGGCACGATCCCGGCCGACGAGCAGTCGACGAGGTCCACTCCCGCGGCCGCGAGCCGGCGCGAGAGCTCCACCGAGTCGTCAAGGTTCCAGCCCTCGTCGTGCCAGTCGGTCGCAGAGAGGCGAACGAACAGCGGCACCTCCTCCCCGATCGCCGCGCGCACCGCGGCGACGATCTCCATGAGGAAGCGCGTGCGACCGTCGAAGTCGCCGCCGTACTCGTCGTCACGGTCGTTGGACAGCGGCGAGAGAAACTCGTGGACGAGATAACCGTGCGCCCCGTGGATCTCGATCGCCTGGAACCCGGCCATGAGCGAGCGCGCTGCAGCAGCTGCGAATGCGTCCACGAGCTCGTGGACATCGGTCGTCGACAGGCGGCGAGGCTTCGGCGACGCGTCGGAGAAGGGTCGATCGGTGGGGGCAACCGGCTCCCAGGTGCGGCCGGGCGCTTCGAGCGCCTCAGGGCCCTCCCAGGGCGGAGCGGTGGACGCCTTGCGCCCGGCGTGCGCGAGCTGGATCGCGGGGACCGCACCGTGTTCGGCGACGAAGGCGGTGACCCCGCGAAGCGCGTCGACGTGCTCGTCGCTCCAGATCCCCAGATCGGCGTAGGAGATGCGGCCTTCGGGCGTGATCGCGGCCGCCTCGCTCATCACCAGGCCGGCGCCGCCAACGGCGCGGCTCCCCAGGTGGACCAGGTGCCACTCGTCGGCGAAGCCGTCCTCGCTCGAGTACTGGCACATGGGCGAGACGAAGATGCGGTTGCGCGCGGTCACACCGCGCAAGGTGATGGGTGAGAAGAGGTGGATCGATTCGCTCATCCGCACAAGATAGCCACGCGGCAGGCAATCGTGGGGGATGCCGGGCCGTGCGGGCCGCGTGTCGCTGCGGGCGATCGTGGGCAAGCCGGGCTGCGCGGGCGCCGGGCGACAGATGAGCGCGCTCCGCGGTAGACTGCCGACGGAGGGTTTCCCATGAGCGCAGATCGGCCCAACGTCATCATCGTCATCACCGACGACCAGGGATACGGAGACCTCGCGTGTCACGGGAACCCGGTCGCCCTCACGCCCAACCTGGACCGGCTCCACGACGAGAGCGTCCGGTTCACCGACTTCCACGCCGCTCCCATGTGCACGCCTACGCGCGGGCAACTGTTGACCGGGCTCGACGCGGCGCGAAACGGCGCGCTCAACGTCTCGAGCGGCCGCACGCTCCTGCGAGCGAACCTGCCGACGATGGCGGACGTCTTCCGGGGTGCCGGGTATCGCACCGGCCTCTTCGGCAAGTGGCACCTGGGCGACAACTACCCGTTCCGGCCCCAGGACCGTGGATTCGAAGAGACGCTCTGGTTCCCCTCCTCGCACATCAACTCGCTGCCCGACTACTGGGAGAACGACTACTTCGACGACGTCTATACGCGAAACGGCCGTCGCGAGCGCTACGAGGGCTACTGCACCGAGGTCTTCTTCGACGAGGCGATGCGCTGGATGGGCGACCGAGTGGAGGCCGACGAGCCGTTCCTCGCCTACCTGCCCACGAACGCGCCGCACGCGCCGCTCTGGGTCCCGACCGAGGACCGCGAAACGGTCGAGGAGTACTTCGCGCAGAACGAGAGCCGCCTCGCGCCGATCGAGCCGCACCTGCGCCCCTCCATCATCCGCTTCCTCGCGATGATCCGCAACCTCGACGGCCACCTGGGCAGACTGCGTGACTTCCTCGAGCGCTCGGGCGCCGCGGAGAACACGATCCTCGTCTTCATGACCGACAACGGGAGCACCTTCGGTCCCTCCTACTACAACGCCGGGATGCGCGGCTCCAAGACGCAACTCTGGGAGGGAGGCCACCGCGTCCCCTGCTTCGTTCGCTGGCCGGCCGGCGGGCTGGGCGAGGCGCGCGACGTCGCCGGGCTCACCGAGGTCCAGGACGTTCTGCCCACGCTCGCCGACCTGTGCGGGCTGGCTCCGCCCGTCGACCTCGACGGGGTCTCGCTCGCGCCCGCGCTCCGTGGCGACGGGGGGCCGCCGGAGGACCGGATGCTCGTCGTGAACTACAGCCGCATGCCCGGCAACCTCGACTACCCCACGCCGGACAGCCCGGCGGTGGTACGGCGCGACGGCTCCGCGGTGCTCTGGAGGCGATGGCGGCTGCTCCGCGAGCGCGAGCTCTACGACCTGGAATCGGACCCGGAACAGCAGCACAACGCGATAGGCGAGCATCCGGAGGTCGCCGCGCGCATGCGCGAGCACCTTCATCGCTGGTGGGACGAGGTCGCCACCGTCGCGAACGAGCACCAGCGCGTCATCGTGGGAAGCGACGAGGAGAACCCGAGTCGGCTCTCCGCCTGCGAGTGGGCCGATGTCTTCGTCGATCAGCAGAAGCAGATCCGCGTGGGCGTCTCCCGCAACAGCTACTGGCACCTCCACGTCGCACACGCCGGTCGCTACGAGCTCGAGCTGCGGCGGTGGCCCGAGGAGAGCGGGCTCGCGATCCCCGGCGGTTGTCCGCAGACCGAGGTCACCGACGGCGTGCTCGTCGCCGGCCAGCCCATGCCGATAGCGCGGGCCCGCCTCTTCGTGCAGGGCGAATGGCAGGAGCAACCGGTCGCCGCCGACACGACCGCCGCGACCTTCACCGCGGACCTCGCCGAAGGACCGAGCCGGCTGCACACGTGGTTCGACGACCCCGACGGCAGACCGCTCTGCGGCGCGTACTACGTGACGGTGCGGCGGGTAGAGTAGGTCGGCGCGGGTGCGCGTCCGCCCCCCGCCGGATCGATCCTACCCACCCGGCGCCGCTGGCAGGCTTCTTGCATCGTCACGCGTGGAGGCCCACCATGCCCGAGCTGCCCGACGTCGAATACCTGCGCGAGTACGCCCAGGCGACGAGCCTGCACCGCGAGATCGCGCACACCTCGCTCGACGACGAGCGGCTGCTCGCCGATACGAGCAGACAGCTCCTCGCCCGGCGCCTCAAGGGCGACGCGTTCGAAGCGGCGCGACGTCACGGGAAGCACCTCTTCCTCAACCTGCGGGATTCCGGCGGGGCGCTGATGCTCCACTTCGGCATGACCGGGACGCTTCGCGCGGACCGGCAGCGCGGGACGCCCGAGCACACGCACCTCGCCCTCGACTTCGCAGACGGCTCGCGCCTCGCCTACGTGATCACCCGCATGCTCGGGCAGATCGCGATCGTCGACGACATTGACGAGTACGTGCGCGCGCAAGGGCTCGGTCCGGACGCGCTCGCGGTCTCGCTCACCGCGCTCGAGGAAGTGGTGAGAGGCGGCCGCGGTGCGATCAAGAGCACGCTCATGAACCAGAACCGGCTCGCCGGACTGGGCAACATCTACACCGACGAGATCCTCTTCCACGCCGGGATCGATCCGAGGCGCGCGTGCGGCGATATCGGCGACGAGGAGCTCGAGCGGTTGCACGCCAAGACAGGCGAGGTGTGCTGGACGGCGATCGACGCGCACGCCGACCCCGAGCGCATGCCCGACTCGTGGCTGATTCACCGTCGCGCGCCCGGCGAGCCGTGTCCCGTCTGCGGCGGGCCGATCACAAAAGCCACCGTAGGCGGGCGCAGCGCCTATCTTTGCGAGCGCTGTCAGCGCTAAGATGAACCATGACCATCACCGTACTCCTGGAGAATGCGGCAACCTCCGATGCGCTTGCGAGCGAGCACGGGCTGTCGCTCTGGATCGAGACCGACGGGCATCGGTTCCTGTTCGACACCGGTACGTCCGGGGCGTTCGCGGAGAACGCGCGGAAGCTTGATGTCGATCTCGCGAAGGCCGATGCGATCGTCCTCTCCCACGGCCACTACGACCACGCCGGGGGGCTCGCGACGGCGCTCGACGCGACGGACGCGGCGCTGTACGCCGGAGTGAACGTGACCCGCCCGAAGGCCGCGCGATCGCCGCAGGGGATGCGCGACATCGGCGTCGATCAATCGGTCGTACGCGGACTCGGCGACCGCCTCCGGACGGTCGAGGGGCGCTGCGATCTCTTCCCGGGCGTCGAGATCGTTCCGGCTGCCCCCCTGAAGCACGCCCCACCGTCCGACAACAAGCGCCTCCTGCGCGAGACGAGCCACGGCTACGAGCCCGACCCCTTCGAGGACGAGCTCTTCGTGCTCGTCGAGACCGCCGAAGGCGCGGTCCTCGTCACCGGGTGCTCGCACCGGGGAATCGCCAACATCTACGAGGCCGCCGATGTGGACGTGCGCGCGGTCGTGGGCGGGCTCCACCTGAGCCACGAGCCCGACGAGACCGTGCGCGAGGTGGCGCATCTGCTCGAGGGGGCGCGCGAGCTCGACGTGGGCCACTGCACCGGCGAGAGGGCGGCTGCGGTGCTCGCCCGTGAGCTGCCGGGACGGGTGCATCCCATCCCGGCCGGGACGGTGCTCACCTTCTGATCACCGCCGGGGCAATCACCGTTGTGGCGACCACCACCCGTCGATTTCCATCTCGACCGTGTACTCGTCGGCCTGCGGCACGGTCGTCGTGCGGTTCGCGAAGCGGTCGTCCGGGTCGAGCAGCTCCTGGTTGTTCCAGCTCCCGCGGGTGATCCTGTAGGCGAGCTCGGTGCCCGCGTCGAACTCCCACTCGAGGACGTAGCGTCCATCCTGTTCGCTGAACGCGAACGACTCGTGGTCCGGGGTCCAGTTGTTGAACGGTCCGGCGAGGTAGAGCGTGGCGTCCTCTGGCGTCGAGTCCGGCACGTCGGTGACGACGAAGCGCACGGCGACCTCCTGCGTCCCGGGTTCCGGCGGGGTGAACTCGGTCGACATACCTGCGAGCGCGCTGTCCATGATGAGGGGATCGGTCTCGTCGTCGCCCCCGCCGAAGTTCCACTGCGTGGGCGCCGCCACGAGGCCCCGGTAGTCGGCCTGCGGGCCGTCCCAGTCCCAGGTCGTGACGTAGACGTCGACCTCGTCGAGGTTATCGGGGTTGCCGAGCGCCTGCGCGCCGTAGGTCACGGTCACCGTTCCGGCCTCCTCGTCGGCGGTGATCTCGGGAGTCGGCGTGACGACCGTGCCGTACGAATCGGCCCCGGCGCCCTCGTTGGAGTAGAGCCGATTGCTCCACCCCTCGTGGAACCCGAGGTAGTCCCACGCGAACCCCGCGGGTGCGGTGGCGTTGATATTCGGCAGCACGGTCGTTCCTTCGCCGGTTCCCGGCAGGTCGATGAACACGTGGAAGAGGACGTGGTCGAACCCGTTGGGAGGACCCCAGACCGTGGTGATCTCGGCCATGTCGAGCTCCACGACGAGGTTCGAGCCGACGGGGACGGCGCTCACGCGGCGCAGATCCATCTGGTCGCCGAAGGTCGAGTCGGTGGGTAGCTCGTACTCACCGGCGGGCCCGTGGTCGTCGCCGGCGGGGTCCGGGGTGGTGATCTGCAGACGGTCTTCGAGCGGGACGACCGCCGTGTCGTCGAGGATCCGCGCGCCCGCCTCGCCGGAAGCGGTCACCGCCGGGCCTTCTGAGTCCGAGCCGAGCGGGAGCAACTCGCCTCCCTCGCCCACCGGCCAGGTCGCCACGTAGACGCGGGTCCCAACGAGCGAGTCGCGCTCGCCGAAGAGGTCGGCGGGATACGCGAAGGTTAGCGTCCCGGCCTCGGTGTCGACGGTGACCGGCACCGCGCGGCGGCCGGCGGAGCGACCCGAGACCGGCTCGCCGTACGACGACGCGTCGGCACGGTCGGCGCGATGAACGCTGCTTCGCCGGCCGTCGTGCACGCCGGCGAGGTCCCACGCGAACCCCTCGGGCGCGCTCGCGCCGAGCTGCGGAAGCACATCGGCCCCCTGCTCCCCGGGAAGATCAAGAAAGACGTGGAAGCGCACGCGGGTGAAGCCGTTGGGCACCCGGGAGTCGGCGGCGAGGCGCGCGGGTGCGACCGTCACGCGGAGCTCACCGTCCTCCTCGGAGACGGTCGTCCTCACGATGTCTGCGACGCCGTCGTACTCCTCGCCGGGGAGCGTGTAGCCGCTCGTCGGGAGGGGCCCCACGTCGTCGCCGTGAGCGTCGTGGACGGTGGTCGCGCGTCCCCGCGAGCGCACGACGGTAGTGATCTCCACCGGCTCGGTCGCGACACCGGCTGCGGGCGCGTAGACGGAGATCGTATTCGTGCTCTCCCCGGCGGGAAAGCCCGAGAGGGGGAGCGTCGTCTCGAACGAGCCGTCGTCGCCTGCGGCGAAGCGCTCGGCGCGGCCGAGGTTCCCGTTCACCACGAGCGCGAGCTCGACGCCGGGCCGGGAAACGCTTCCGCGGACGGTGATGTCGTCGGTGAATCGGCCTCCCGCGAGACCGGATGAGAGCGTGATCGTCGTGTCGGAGCCGGGCACGGATGCGGCCGCACCGGCCGGCGCGAAGACCCACGAGGCGCGCGGCGGGAGCTCGAGCGTAAGCGTCCCGTCGGACCCTGTCACGACGTCGTCGGGCGCCCCGGAGCCCGCGCGAAGCTCGAGGAGTCGACCGGCGTCGAGCCCGGTGTCGACGGCGCTCAGGAGGACGGTGCGCGACGAGGTGTTCATGACCACGATCGCCTCTCGCCCCTCGTACGCGCGACGGTAGACGAGCGGCCCGGCGCCTCGCTCGCTGCTCGCGAGCACCTCCAGGTCGCCGCGCGTGAAGACCGCGTCCGATCGGCGAAGCTCGACGAGCCGCTGCAGATAGCGGAAGTGCTCGCTCTGCGTGTCGAAGCGGTCGCGCCCGCCCGAGCCGTAGCCGCCTTCGAACATCGACGCGCGCTGCCCGGTCATCGCCTGTTCGGTTCCCTGGTAGATCACGGGGATGCCGGGGACGGTCATCATGAACATGAGCGCCTGGCGGAACCCGTCCGCGGTCGTTCGCGTGAGGAAGCGCGAGGTGTCGTGGTTGTCGATGAAGGTCGGCAGCCGTTCGGGCCGGTCGAAGACCTCCTCGATCGCCTCGAGCCGCTCCTCCATCAGGCTCGTCGGGCGCCCCTCGGCGAAGACCCTCTCGATGGTGAAGTAGAGCGGGAAGTTGATCATGCTGTTCAGCTCCGGCCGCTCCTCGCCCCCGAGGTAGGAGGCGACGCGTCGTTCGCCGGCCGAACTGCCCGGGTCAGACCCGACGAAGGCCTCCCCGAAGGCGAGGAAGTCGTCGCGACCGGTCTCGCGCGCGACCTCGAAGAGGCCCGGTGTGGGCGTGTCCTCGGCGTGCATCAGCTCGTGCCAGAAGTCGTGGCTCACGTAGATCGCCGTGTCGAAACGGAAGGCGTCGACGCCCACCTCCCGGATCCAGCGGGCGTACGCCTCGCGAAGCGTCTCGCGCACGACCGGGTTCTCGGTGTTGAGGTCGTCCAGATCGAAGAGCTGATAGGTCAGCCGCTGCTCGTCGACCGACTCGTCCTCTATGTCGGGCGTCCAGTTGAAGACGTTCGCCTCGCGCCCCGCCGTCGTGCGGACGTCGTTGTACCCGAGCGGAAAGAGCCCGGGTCTGCTCACGGGCACGCTCTCCGTGTTCAGGGTGAAACCGGCGGTGGGGTCGTCCGGGTCGTAGGCGCCGTCCTCGTAGGTGAAGAAGTTGCCCGTATGGTTCACGACAGCGTCCTGCACCAGGTACATGCCACGGCGGTGGAGCTCTTCTGCGAGCTCGCGATACTCGGCGAGCGTGCCCACGTGCGGGTCGAGTCTGCTGAAGTCGCTCGCCCAGTAGCCGTGGTAGCCCCCGTAGTCGACGAGCGGGTCCCACCACTGATTCTTCACCGGCGGCGTGATCCAGACGGCGGTCGCGCCGAGCTCCTCGATGTAGTCGAGTCGTTCCGTGATGCCCGCGAGGTCGCCGCCGGAGTACTTGCGCCCGTCGTCCGGGTCGTACTCGCCGGCGCCCTGATCGTTGTTTGCCTCGTTGCCGTCGTTGAACCGGTCGGTCATGACGAAGTAGATGACCTGGTCTTCCCACGCGGGGGATCGGACGTGGCGGGCGGGCGGGACGGCACCGGCGGTGTTCGTGCCGACGACGCCCGATTCGGCGAGCCCGGTGGGCCAGGCGGAGACCGCCGCGAGCACGGCAAGGGCAACCGCTGCGAGAACTCTGGACATGGTGGTGCGTCTCATATGCTTCCTCACCCCACCAGCTAAACAGCCGGGGCGAACCTAACCCATACACCATCTGGGTGATACCAACGTCACGACGCGCTTCCTACCCTCGATCGTGCGGGGTAAAGAACGCCCCCAAGGAGGAACGACATGAGACGAATATGGGTACTGCTCTTCATCGTTGCAGTCATCGCCACGCCGCTCGCGGCGCAGACCACGTTGACGATCTGGACCGACAACCTGCGCTACGAGCCGATCAACGAGGCGGGCCAGGACTTTGCCGAGGAATACGGCATCGAGGTCGAGGTCGTGGAGGTGCCGTTCGGCGACATGCGGCAGAAGATGTCGAACGCGGCACCGGCCGGCGAGGGCCCCGACATCCTCGTGGGCGCGCACGACTGGACCGGTGAGCTCGCGCAGAACGGTCTCATTCAGGAGATCTCGCTCAGGCAGGAGCTTCGAGACAAGCTCGTCGACGTCTCGCTCGAGGGTTTCACGTACAACGGCGAGCTCTGGGCGCTTCCCTACGCCATCGAGTCGATCGCTATCATCTACAACAAGGAATTGGTCGACACGCCTCCGGAAACGTGGGACGACGTCATGGAGCACTCGCGGAATCGCGTGGAGGGCGGCGACGGTCGATACGGCTTCGTCTACCCGGGCGCCGCCGACACCTATCATACCTTCCCCTTCATCAGCGCGTTCGGCGGGTACATCTTCGCCTACGAGGAGGGAGAAGGCTTCAATCCGGAGGACATCGGTCTCGCGACCGACGGCGCGGTCGAAGGTCTCGAGATTCTCGACACGATGTACGAGGACGGCCTGCTGCCGTCGGGTCTCGACTTCAACACCGCCGAAAGCCTCTTCCTCGGCGGCGATGCCTCGATGTTCATGACCGGTCCGTGGGCGATCGGAAACGTCGAGGACGCCAACATCGACTACGGCGTCGTCCCGCTCCCCGACATGGACGGCAACACCCCTCAGCCGTTCGTCGGCGCGCAGGGGTTCTTCGTAAGCGCGTTCACTGAGAACCGTGTGCTCGCGAACGAGTTCCTGAAGCAGAACGTCGCGACGCAGGAGGTCATGACGCAGATCTACGAGAACGGAAATCGACCTCCGGCCTACATCCCGGCGCTCGAAGAGATCACCGCCGACGACCCCGACACCCGGGCGTTCGCCGACGCCGCTCGCTCCGGGATCCCCATGCCGAATATCCCCGAAATGGGAAGCGTATGGGATCAGACGAACAGCAAGCTGCAGCTGATCGCGCAGCAGGAACAGGAGCCCATGGCGGCGATGGAAGACGCCGTGGAGGGCATCGAACAGGCGCTGGCTGAGGGCCAGTAGCCACGACGGAGTCGTCGGCGTGAGCGACGCCGGCGGCTCCTCTTCTCTCTTCCTGCCCGCATGGAGGGACAGCTGCGATGCTCGACGCACTACAAGGCTTCGTGAGAAGAGTCGGGATACGCGTGATCCTGCTCGTCGGATTCGACGCGCTCATAGCCGCCGGCATCGTCACCGCCGTCGCCCGCGGCGGCACGACGATGGCGGCGGCCCTGACGGCGGTCGCGATCCTCGTGACGGCGATCTTCCTGCTCCAGGGCGCGTACAAGTTCCGCTACATGGTTCCGGGCGTGCTCTTCATGGTCATCTTCGTTCTCTACCCGATCATCCATACCGTCTATCTCTCGTTCACGAACTACGGGACGGGTCATCTGCTCACGAAGGACCAGGCGATCCAGATCCTCGAGGATCGGTACTATGTCCCTGAGGACGCGCGGACGTTCACCTTCGACGCGTACCGGAACGACGCGGGCGACATCCGGCTGCTCCTCAGTCCGGAGGGATCCGAGCAGGCGTACCTCACCGGTGGCCAGACGCTCGAGCCGGTGGACCTCACCGCCGACCGGTTCATCGACTCCGACGGCGACGGCACGATCGATGAGATCGAGGGGTACACGCTCATGAACCGCGGCGATCTCGTCCAGGTCATCGGGCGCCTCGAAGGGTGGACACCTGAAGCAGACGATTTCGCGGTATCCATGCGGAGCATGAACGCCTTCGCGGAGGCGGTCCAGCGTTACGAATACCGACCCGACGAGGACCGAGTCGTCGACAATCGGACCGGTGAGGTCTTCGAGCCGGTTGTAGGCACGTTCACGGCGGTGGAGGGCGACCGTACGATACAGCCGGGGTTCCGCGTCCCGATCGGGTTCCGCAACTACCGCGCGATCTTCACGAACCCGCTCATCACCGGGCCGTTCTTCCGCGTGTTCGGGTGGACCTTCCTCTGGGCTTTCCTGAGCGTCGCGACGACCTTCACGCTCGGCCTCATGCTCGCGCTCAACCTCAACGAACCGAGCATGCGGTTCAAGAAGATCTACCGGTCGCTGCTCATCGTTCCCTACGCGATGCCGATCTTCATAACCGCGCTGATGTGGCGCGGGTTCTTCAACACCTCCGCAGGCATGATCAACACGAAGATACTCCAGCCGCTGTTCGACATCGCGCCGGCCTGGTTCCAGGAGGCCACCCTCGCCAAGATAGCGGTACTGATCGTGAACCTCTGGCTGGGTTTCCCCTACATGATGGTGATTACGCTGGGAGCGCTGCAGAGCATTCCGCCACAACTCTACGAAGTGGCCAAAATCGATGGAGCGTCGGGGCCGCGGCAGTTTGTCAGCATAACGCTGCCGCTATTGCTGCTTTCGGTGGGACCGCTGCTGATTGGGTCGTTCGCGTTCAACTTCAACAACTTCAACGTCATCTTCCTGGTCACGCAGGGTGATCCGCCGATACCGGGAGCGAGCGTCGCAGGCGCTACCGACATCCTCATATCGTACACCTACCAGCTCGCCTTCGGCGGACAGGGTGGAACGCTCTACGGATTCGCAGCCGCAGTCTCGGTGATCATCTTCGCGCTGATCGGGACCATCAGCGGCCTCAACTTCCGCTGGACCGGCGCGCTGGAGGAGATGGGTGAAAATGTATAGTCATACTATGAGCAGGGGTCGACGCTTCATTCGCTGGCTGGGCGGCAACGGGATTCGCCACTTCGTGACGTGGATCGCGCTGGTTTTCGCGCTGTTCCCGATCGTCTGGATCTTCTCCGCGTCCATCAACCCGACCGGGTCGCTGCTTCAGCAGCAACTCATCCCGGATGAGATCACGTGGAAGAACTACGAGATCTTCTTCACCGGGGAGGGCGAAGACTTCACCGCTCCCTTCCTGCTCTGGCTCTGGAACAGCACGAAGCTCGCCGTCCTGACGGGGGTGCTGGGGACGCTCATGTGCGCGCTCGCCGCGTACTCGTTCTCCCGGTTCCGCTTCAAGGGCCGACGCGCCGGCCTGCTGGGCATCCTGCTCATCCAGATGTTCCCCCAGACGCTCTCCATGGTCGCGATCTACGCGCTGCTGTTCACGATCGGCATCTACTTCCCCTGGGCGGGACTCAACTCACACCTGGGCCTGCTCATGGTCTACCTGGGCGGCGCGCTCGGCTTCAACACCTGGCTCATGAAGGGCTACTTCGACTCTCTGCCCTACTCGCTCGAGGACTCCGCGCGCGTCGACGGCGCTTCGCACTTCCAGGCCTTCGTGCGGATCATACTCCCGCTCGTCCGGCCCATCCTCGTCGTCGTGTTCATCCTGATCATCGTGATGGTCTACGGTGACTTCCTCCTCGCGAGTATCCTGCTGCAGGGCCGCGAGCAGTACACGCTCGCGGTGGGCCTGCAGACGTTCATCACCGGCAACTACGGGCAGCGGTGGGGGATCTTCGCGACCGCGGCGCTCATCGGTGCGGTGCCGATCGTGGTGTTCTTCCTGGCGCTGCAGGATCAGCTCGTGAGCGGTCTCACGTCGGGCTCGTCGAAGGAGTAGCGGCCCCGGGAGACATCACGCGCGCGTGCGCGCATCGACCTCAGCTCGACACGAGCTCGGCGGTCAGCGTGATGGGCACCGCCTTCAGCGCCTTGCTCACCGGGCAGCCCTCTTTCGCCTTCTCGGCGATCGCGTGGAATTCGTCCTTGTCGATTCCCGGAACATCGGCCTTCGTCGAAAGCGATATCTGCGTGATCGCGTATCCGCCGCCGGACTGCTCGATCCGCACGTCGGCCGACGTGTCGATCGCCTCTGCGGTGTAGCCCGCCTCCGACAGCATCAGCGAGAATGCCATCGAGTAGCAGCCGGCGTGCGCGGCTGCCATCAGCTCCTCCGGGTTGGTGCCCCGGCCGTCCTCGAAACGCGACGCGGCAGAGTACGTGCCCTCCACCGTCCCTGTTTCGCTCTTCATCCAGCCGTGGCCGGACTTCAGATCGCCCTTCCAGGTTGCTTCGGCTCTTCGTGTTGGCATGGTTCCTCCTGAATGGGAACGTACCGACTCGGAGAGGAGGATGCGATGACCCGAATGGGTTGTGCGCGGGTAGAGGGGGACTCTTCAGCTGCCGGCGCGCTCAGTCGCTCGCTGCCAGCAAGCGTCTCACCTCGTCGTTCGAGGTCTGACCGAACTCCTGGTACCACTGACCGACGGCAGCAAAGCTCGGCGGCGCCATGAGGCAGACGACGTCGTCCGCGAGCTCCCGGACGCGCTCGACCGCCTGCTCGGAGGCTACGGGAACGCCGACGGTGACCTGCTTCGCGCCCGATTCGCGCACGGCGCGAACGGCGGCGGCCATACTCGCCCCGGTAGCCAGCCCGTCGTCGACGAGGATCGCCGTCCTGCCGCGCGGATCGATCCGGCCGTGGTCTCCGCGGATGCTCTCCTCCAGCGACGCGAGCTCTTGCGCCTCCGCGTCTGCGCGGTCGGAGATGTCGTCGCGAGAGAGGCCCATCGTCCCGGCAACGCGGTCGTTGACGACGAGACCGCCGACGCTCGTGATCGCACCGACGGCAAGCTCCGGGTTGCCGGGCGCGCCGACCTTCCGCACGACGATGACGTCGAGCGGAAGGCCGAGCGCCCGCGATACCTCGGCGGCGACCGGGACCCCGCCACGGGCGAGCCCGTAGACCACCGCGTCCTCGGCCCGGCTGAACCGGCCGAGCTCGTCGGCCAGTGCGCGTCCCGCCTCTTCACGGTTTCTGTACGTACGTGTGTCCATGCTGTAAGCGTACGCGCTGCGCGGGCGGACAGCAGTAGTCCATACGGGCGGGAGGATCGTGTCTGGTGTGGAAGAGGCTAGGGCTGCGACGCCGGCCGCCGCGTCGCGCCCCGGCGGGTGAATCGGTTCAGCTCACGGCCGAGAGCAGAAGACTACGCGAAGTCTTTCTCCTGGACTGTCTTCCGCTTGTCGGCCTTGGCGCTCTGAATGGCGGCGTCGCACATCTCGCGAATCTTGTCAGAAAGAGCATCGAAGACGGCAGCGGAGCACTTGAGGTCACCCTTCTCCTTGATGTACGCCTTAACCTTTGATGCAACGACCAGGTTTTCCTTGTCACTCATGCTGTTCTCCTTCCAAATATGGGTTGCCCTATACTATACCCACTTTCTGTCCTCGTCTCCCCCTTCCGAGTCACTTCTTTCGTGTTCCAAAAATCTCCAACCGCCTTCAAAGACGGGCGCACGAGGTCTATACTTCGCCCCATCATGAGGCTGATCGTCTTCGTGCTGAACAGAGAGGAACTCCTCGAGCGGGTGCTCGAGGCGTACGTCGAAGTGGGCATCACCGGCGCGACGATAGTCGACTCCGAAGGCATGGGTCGATTCCTCACGTACGAAGTCCCGCTCTTCGCGGACTTCAAGGGATTCATGAAGGGCAATAAGCCGTACAACAAGACGATCCTGTCCGTCGTCGAAGACGACGCGCTTCTCGAAGACCTGCGGTCGATCCTCGACGAGGTCTGCGGCGGCCTCTCCGCGCCCGGTACCGGCATCCTCTTCTCGGTGCCGGTCGACTTCGCGGTCGGACTGGTAGGGCAGGAACCGCCACCGGATGGCGGCAGCGAAAGCGAGGGAAAGCCGTGATCGATTCGATTGTCGACGTACTTGATGAGTCGTGCGTGAAGCTGGACATCGCCGCGCGCAAGAAGCCGGACATCATCCGCGAACTCGTCGAAGTGCTCGCCGCCGCCGGGAAGATCCGCGACGCGGACCAGGTCACGCGACAGGTGCTGGAACGCGAAGAGATGACGACGACGGGCATCGGCGGCGGTATCGCCATCCCTCACTGTCTCAGCGAGGCGGCTCCGGAGACCACGCTCGCCTTCGGACGCCGCAGGAAGGGCGCGAAGTTCGACGCGGTCGACAAGCGACCGGTGCAGCTCTTTTTCCTGATGGTCGGCCCCCCGGGAGCGCATAACGAGCACCTGCGTCTTTTGAGCAGACTCGCTCGCTACCTCCACGATCCCGGGTTGAAGGATGCGTTGCTCACCGCGGAGGACGCGCAGAAGATCGTGTCCGTCTTCGAAGAACGGGAGCACTGAGTATGACGCGATGGAGCCGATGGAACACGGTCCGGATCGCGGTGACGACGGTCTACCTGATGCTCGGCTGGCTCCTGTTCACGTGGAGCGTCTCGCCCGGGTCGCTCGTGCTCGGGCTGATCCACAGCGCGATCATCGCCCTGCTCGCCTTCCCGGTCTTCGTCGAAAGCGACGAAGCCGCGCGCCGCTCGCACCTCCCACGGATCGAGCTCCTGGGGGTATTCCTCCTCGTACTCGTGTTCAGCATGTACGTCGCGAGTTTCAAGGTGCTCTGGCAGATCCTCCGGGGTCGCATCAACCCGGGGGTTGTCCACTTCCGCACGAGATTGCGCACCGACATCGCCCGGGTGGCGCTGACGAGCTCGATCACGCTCACGCCGGGAACGATCACGCTCTTCCTGGACGACGACCATCTGATCGTCCACTGGCTCGACGCACGGACCACCCATTCGAAGTACGCGAGCAAGCTCGTGGCCGAGCCGTACGAACGGCTCCTGAGGCGCATATGGGCGTAGCCGTCGACGACCTCCTGCTCTACACGATCTACTTCTTCCTCGGTTCGACCGTCGTGAGCATCGTCCGCGTGCTCATCGGACCCACGACCGCCGACCGCATGACGGGCCTCAACCTCGTGTCGGCGCAGATTCTGGCGCTGCTCGTCCTCTACGCCGTCCGCGAGGGCCGATCGAATTACCTGGACGTGGCGCTCGTCTACGACATCTTCGGCTTCATCGGGATTCTCGCGATGGCGCGGTACTTCCGCGGAAGGATGCATCGATCATGACGTGGGTTGCGCTGGGCTTCTTCGTGCTGGGCGCGGTCTTCGCGCTCATGGGCAATCTGGGGGTACTCGTCTTCCCGGACGTATACACCCGGTTGCAGGCGTCGTCGACGTGCAGCACGACGTCGGTCTTCTCGGTCTTCGTCGCCTGCATGGTCTTGAGCGGCTTCAGTCCGCTGACCGGGAAGATCCTGGTCATCACGCTGTTCTTCTTCATCACGAATCCGATCGCCTCGCACATCATCGCCCGCTTCGCCTGGGAGAGCGAGGTCGTCCCGTGGCGACGCAGCTACGAGGAGCGACGGGAGCTGGGAGGGTCCACCGATGGTTGACGTTTTGCTCGTGCTCATGCTCGTGCTCGCGATCCTCGCCATTCTCGTGCGCGACCTGCTCGGCACCGTAGTCCTCGTGAGCGTCTTCAGCCTGGTGAGCTGTCTGGTCTTCTACATACTGGGCGCACCGGACGTCGCGCTGACCGAGGCGGCCGTCGGCACGGGCGTGGGCAGCGTCGTCTTCATCTGGATCGTCTCCAAGACCGAACGGAGGGACCGTGGCCCGATTGGTTGAGCTCGCCGCAATCGTCGTCGTCGCGACGTTTCTCGTCTTTGCGCTCTCCGGCGAGCATCCGAGCGAGACGCCGATCCGCGCGCACATCGTGGAGAACGGGACCGAGGAGACCGGCGCGCAGAACCTCGTGACGGCAATCTACCTCGGGTACCGTGCCTTCGACACGCTCGGCGAGACGATCGTCCTGCTGCTCGCGGTATCGGGCGTTGCCTTTCTCGTGGAGGGCAGGAAGTGAAGAAGACGGATATCCTCGACGTAGCCTCCCGCAAGCTCGCGCCCTACATGTTTCTCTTCGGGCTCTACCTCGTCACCTACGGCGACGTCTCGCCGGGCGGCGGATTCCAGGGCGGCGTGGTGATCGCCAGCGGAATCATCCTGCTCGCGATGGCCAAGGGCGCCGAAGCCGCAGAGGAGCACTTCCCGCGCGAGAAACTGGCGCTCGCCGAGGCGGTCACCTTCGCGCTCATTCTCGCAACGGGCATGGGGGGTGTGCTCGTAGGCGCGGGATTTCTCGCAGACTTCGTGACCGACTCCGTCGAGATCGCCCTGCTGCGGGCACCGTTCATCTTCGTGCTGAACGTCCTCATCGGGGTGAAGGTAGCCGCGGGCGTGAGTCTCATCTGCCTGCATCTCTTCCGGGAGGGATAGATGTCGTGGTACCTGATCGGCGCGATCTTCCTCGTCGGACTCTGGGGAATCATCGCCGTGCCGAACCTCATCAAGAAGGTCGTGGCGCTGTCGATCATGAACAGCGCGGTGATCCTCTTCTTCATCTACTTCGGCTCGCTCTCCGGCGATACCGCGCCCATCCTCACCGGCGCGTCCGGTACGCCGGTCGATCCGCTTCCGCAGGCGCTCATGCTCACCGCGATCGTCGTGGGGGTCTGCGTCATCGCGCTCGCGCTCGCGCTCGTGTACCGGCTCTATCAGCGCTACGGGACGCTCGATGTTCACGAGCTGGAACGACGAATATGGAAGGCCGATGAGTAACGTCGTCCTCCTCGTCGTCCTGCCGTTTGCCGGAGCGCTCGCGGCGCTGCTCGGCAAGGTAACCCGGCTCGAGCTCCCCTTCTCCCTCCTCGCCGTGGTAACGCTCGTCGGCACGGCCGTCTCGCTCGCGCTGCAGTACCCGGTGGTGATCGGCGGGACGCAGGTCGTCTACGAGCTCGGCGGTTGGGCCGAGCCGTACGGCATCGGCCTCTACCTCAACGGGCTCTCCTGGCTCAGCTCCGCGCTGATCGTCCTAATCTCGCTCGCGGTGGCGATCGTTTCGTTCGCGGATCCGAAGTACCGCACGAGCTACTTCTTCTTCCTGCTGCTGCTGGTGGCCGGGATGCAGATCGTCGTGCTGACCGGCGACATCTTCACGATGTTCGTAGGCTTCGAGATCGTGGCGATTTCGGCCTACGTGCTCATCGCCTTCGACCGAACCGACGAGGGCCTGCTCGCGAGCCTCAAGTACCTCATCCTCAGCTCCGTGGGGATTCTGTTCTTTCTATTCGGCGTCTTCCTCGTGTACCGCGATTTCGGCTCGCTGTCGCTCGCGATGATCCGCCAGGCGGCCGACACACCCGAGATCGCCGGCTCGACGAGCATTCACTTCGCCGTCGCCGCGCTGTGCGTGGGAATCGGCGTACGCACCGCCTTTATCCCGTTCCACACGTGGCTTCCGGAGGCGCACGCCTACGCCCCGCACCCGATCAGCGCCGTCCTCTCGGGCGTGCTCATCAAGGTCTCGTTCTTTGCGATGATGCGCATCCTCGTGACCTTCCGCGCCGCCTACCTGAACGATCTCCTGCTCTGGATCGGCGCGGTGACGGCGCTCGTCGCGGTCGTGTGGGCACTCGCGCAGACCGACGCGAAGCGGCTGCTCGCCTACCACTCGATCTCGCAGATGGGCTACATCCTCGCGGCCTTCGGGACCGCGAGCGCGATCGCGACGACCGCCGCGTTCGCCCACGCGGTGCACCACGCGCTGTTCAAGAGTCTGCTCTTCCTCGTGGCGGGCACGGCCATCTCGATGACCGGCTCGCGAGACGTCTACCGGATGACGCCCATCGGCCGACGCGCGCCGCTTCTGGCAGCCGCGTTCCTCGTGGGCGCCCTCTCGATCGCCGGCGTCCCGCCGTTCAACGGTTTCGCGAGCAAGCAGCTCATTTCCGGAGCCCTGGAGGGCCACCCGGCCTACGTGCTGCTGTGGATCACCGCCGTGGGAACGACGGCCTCGTTCATCAAGATCTCGCGCATCGTGATGCCCGGCCCACGGCTGGCCGCGCACCCGGCCGAAGAGGCTTCGCGCGCGCCAACCTACCGCCCAGGCGTCCTCGTCCAACTCCCGGCGATCGTGCTCGCCCTCCTCTGCCTCGCCACCGGGCTGTTCGCCCGACCGATCGCGGGACAGCTGGCGCGGCTGCTGGTCGCGTCGCCCGTCGGGGCAGACCCGTCCGCCGTTCCGTACTCGTTCTTCGAGCCCGCCAAACTCGCCGGTGCCCTCCCGCCGCTGCTTCTGGGAGTCGCGCTCTACCTCCTGATGCGCACGCAACCGGGGAAGCGGGTCGCGCATCGGGTGGAGCGCGTGGCGCCGGAGCTGCGAACGGTTCTGCTCTTCTTCGTCGCCGGGCTCGGGCTCTTCGCGCTCGTCGCCTACCTGTAGCGCCGCCGCTCAGCGGGCGATGAGGTCGTCGCGATAGGGCGGGTCGGCCCCGACGCGCGTGCAGGTCACGGCGGCGACGGTAGAGGCGAACTCCAGAGCCTCGGTCAGCTCGCGCTCGCCGAGCGCCTCGACCGCCGGTACGTCGAGGACACCGTGCTCGTCCATCCAGACGAGGAGCGCCGCGAGGAACGAGTCGCCCGCGCCGATCGTGTCGGATACCTCGACCTGCTCTGCCGGAACGCGGACCCGGACGGACTCCGTGATCGCCTCGCTTCCCGCAGCGCCCCGCGTGACCACGACGAGCCGAACGCCGAGGCCGAGAACCCGCGAGACCGCGGCCTCCACGTCGTCCTCCGGGAAGATCCAGGCGAGGTCCTCATCGCTCGTCTTGAGAATCGTGCTCGCGCCGAGCGCCCGCGCGATCCGCCGGCGGTAGTCGTCGGGGTCGTCGGCGAGCGTCTCGCGGACGTTGGGATCGAAGGCGATCACGCGGCGGCCCCGCTCGGCCTCGGCGAGCTCGAGGATGGTCGTGCCTTCGGGATCGGGGATGATGGAGATGGAGCCCATCTGCAGGATCGCGCCCTCCGATAGCGGCCTGCGCAGATGCTCCCGGTCGAGGGCGCGGTCGGCCGCCCCGGCGGTGTAGAAGGCGTAGCGCGCCGAGCCGTCGGGCTCCTTCTTCACGAAGGCGAGCGTGGTCGGCCCATCGACGCGGCTGACGTAATCGAGTCCCACCCGATTCCCCTGCAACCGCTCGACGATGTGGTCGCCGAAGAAGTCGCGCGAAACCGTCCCGGCGAAGAAGACCTCCGCGCCGAGCCGCGCCGCCGCGATGGAGCAGTTGTACGGGCAGCCGCCGGCGACGGGGCTGTAGCCGGGGAGTCGCGGCCCGCCGGTGGCCGGGCCTCCCGGCTCGGGCGTCTCCCGCGGCACGAAATCGATCAACGATTCGCCTATGCAGATGATCATACGACACTGTTGCCGGCGCGGCGCGCCGTGTCAAAGGGGGGCGCGGCGCGCCGTGTCAAAGGGGGGCGCGTGGCCCGCCCGGCGCCGCGTCGACCGGGCGCCGTTACTTCCAGCCGAGGATCTTCTCCTCG
>CAZICD010000008.1:38348-60765 GCA_964537725.1 uncultured Spirochaetaceae bacterium
GCCCGGCGCCGCGTCGACCGGGCGCCGTTACTTCCAGCCGAGGATCTTCTCCTCGATGAAGCGCCACGTCGTGGGATAGTCCTCGTTGTCGATGAGCTTGCGGATGTCGTCCATGCCCACGGTGTCGAGGAGCGACCAGATCTTGTCGGTGAGCCGCGCGTTGATTTCGAAGGTGCGTCGGATGTCCCAGCGCGTGGGATGCGTGTCCGAGGTCACGTAGTCGTCGTAGCCGAACTCCTTCATGTAGTAGACGAACTCCACGTACTCGAGCAGCGTATGGCTGCCGGTGAAGAAGTCCCAGTCCCACGTCTTGTCGTTGTCGTTGATGTGGATGTAGTACGGGTGCCCGGAGTGATGGAGCATCGACAGCGCGTCGGCGGGGTGCTCGCCTGCGTAGATCGAGTGACCGTAGTCCATCGTCACGCCAAGGTTCTTCGCGCCGATGTCGTGGATCAGGCAGAGCGTGTCGGCCGCGCGTCCGACGAAGCAGTGGCGTCGGGTCTCCTTGGGCTTGTACTCGATGTGCAGCGTCACATCCGAGCGGTGGCCGGCGCCCTCGCCGAACGCGTCGCACAGATGCGTCCACGCCGCGCGGTAGTCGGTCTGAAAGGGAAACTCGAAGCCGTCGCCGAGCGGGCAGCAGGTCACCCGGTTGACTCCCACGTCCGCAGCGAAGTCCATCGCGTCGGTGATGAAGCCGATCGCCTTGCGACGCACCTCCTTCTTCGGCGAGGTGATGCCGCCGGCGACGAACTCGGGCTCGCCCTTCACGTTGACGTTGATCGCGCTCACCGCGAGCCCGTGCTTGTCGAGCAGCGACTTCAGCACCGCCGGGTCCTTCGTCTCGTAGGGGTACACGACCTCCACCGCCGAGTATCCCGGGATCTCCTTCGCGGCGGCGAGCTTCGCGTCGAGGTCGCGTTCTTCGTTATACGTGTGGAAACGGTCCTTGGTCTGGCCGAGGAATCCGGTAATGACGCTGTATTTCGGCATGGTTCACTCCCTTCCGCTATGCGTAGCACGGTTCGCGCGGTGTGTCAAAACGCCGCTCCACCGCCGAGCTTCCGCCCGGCCACGCCCATCGCGCGGATCGCGAGCCGCCGCGGCGTGAGTCGGTTCATGAGGAAGGCCGACAGGCGATAGAGCGCTCCGGGAACCGACACCGGCCGTCGCCCGAGCGCGCACAGCGCGTCGCGCGCGACCAGGTCCGGCGCGAGGATGCCGATGCCGCCGCCGCGGCCCGACTGCTCCTCGTATCCCGGCGTCGCGGTCGCGCCGGGCACGGCGGCCACGACGTCGACCCCGTCGTCGCGAAGCTCGTCCCAGAGGCCCTCGGCGAGCACGCGCAGATACGCCTTGCTCGCCCCGTAGGCCGCGAGCATGGGCGCGCCCTGCCAGCCGGCCATCGAGCTCAGAAGCACCACGCCGCGGCGCGCGCCGGCAGACCCCGTCCCGCCGGCGGCCGGCTCGCCGAAGAGCCGCCGAACGAGCAGCGTGGGCGTGCGCACGTTGACCGCGACCACGGTTTCGAGCGCGTCGGGCGCACGCTCGAGAAAGCGCCCCACCGGCGCCGCCGCCGCGTTGTAGACGAGCAGCCCCACGTCGCGGCCGTCGACCGCGGCGTGGATCGCGTCCACCGCGCCGGGCTCGGCGAGGTCGCATCGCAGGGTTTCGACACTCGCACCGTGCGCGGCACGCAGCTCGTCGGCGAGCGTCGCGAGCGGATCCGGCCGCCGCGCGATGAGCAGCAGCTCGAAGCCCGCCCGCGCGAGACGCCGCGCGAACGCCGCTCCGATGCCCTCGCTCGCCCCGGCGACGACCGCGATCCCGCCGTACCGTGCCGCCAGCTTCCGCCCGTCCATCGACTCTCTCATGCGAGCGATTCTACGTCGCGGCGCGCGACGCGGCAATCGCAGGCGCTGGCACGATCGCCGACTGCGCGCTACAATGCGGACCCGGAGGAGCGCTATGCAACGAATCTTCAATGACCCGAACCTGGTCGTCGAGGAGATGCTCGAAGGCTTCGCGGCCGCGCACGCGGACACCGTGAAGACGACGTCGAATCCGCGCGTGCTCGCCTACCGGCACGCCCCGGTTGACGGCAAGGTCGGTATCGTCACCGGCGGTGGCAGCGGCCACAAGCCCGCCTTCATCGGCTACATCGGGAGGAACCTCGTGGACGCGGTCGCGGTGGGTGAGATCTTCACCTCCCCCACGGCAAAGTCGTTCTACGACGCGATCCGCGCGGCCGACGCCGGAAAGGGCGTCGCGGTCCTCTACGGCAACTACGCCGGCGACAACATGAACGTGAAGATGGCGATGGAGGAGGCAGAGGACGACGATATACCGGTCAAGCGCGTCATCGCGAACGACGACGTACCGAGCGCACCCGCAGACGAGCGCGACAAGCGCCGCGGGGTCGCCGGCGAGGTCCTCATGTGGAAGACCGCCGGGGCGAAGGCGGCGCAGGGAGCATCGCTCGACGAGGTCATCGCCGTCGCGCAGAAGACGATCGACAACACGCGAAGCATCGGCATCGGCCTCTCGCCCTGCACGATTCCCGCGGTCGGCAAGCCCAACTTCACCGTGGAGCCGGGCAAGATGGAAGTGGGCATTGGCCACCACGGCGAGCCGGGAATCCGCGTGGAGGACATCAAGCCGGCCGACGAGATGGCTTCGCTCTGTCTCGACGTGGTCCTGCCCGACCTGCCCTTCTCGGCCGGCGACGACGTCGCCGTGCTCGTGAGCGGCCTGGGCGCGACGCCGGTCATGGAGCTCTACATCTTCTACCGCCGCGTCGCGCAACTGCTCGGCGAGAAGAAGATGACCATCCACCGACCGTACGTGGGCAACTACTTCACGAGCCTGGAGATGATGGGCGTGACGCTCACCGTGCTCAAGCTCGACGACGAGCTCAGGGAGCTCATCGACGCCGACGCGTACTCGATGGGTCTGCGACAGGCCGCGGTGTAGGAGGAGCAATGGCTGACGGGTTTGCGAACGCAGCGGGGAAGATCGTCGTCGAGCGCATGATCGCGGTCATCCACGAGAATCGGGCTTTCCTGAGCGAGATCGACGGCGCGATCGGCGACGGCGACCACGGCGTGAACATGGACAAAGGGTTCACGCTCGTGGAGAAGGAGATCGAGGGCGAAGAGATGTCGATGTCCGACGCGCTCAAGACGCTCGGCAGGACGCTCGTGATGGAGATAGGCGGGTCGATGGGTCCGCTCTACGGGTCGATGTTCCGGAAGATGGCGCGCGCGAGCCGGGACGAGGAGACGGTGACCGCGCAGACGCTCGCCGAGATGCTCGAATCGGCCTACGAGAGCGTGCGCGAGCTCGGCGACGCGAAGCCCGGCGACAAGACGATCGTCGACACGCTCGACCCCGCGTCCACGGCCGCGCGCGAGGCCGCAGACGGCGGGGCCGGGCTCGACACGGCAGTCGATGCGATGATCGAGGCGGCCGAGCGGGGCTGGAAGTCGACCGAGGACATGGTCGCGAAGATCGGCCGGTCGGCCCGGCTCGGCGAGCGATCGAAGGGGACGCTCGACGCCGGCGCGACGAGCTGCTACCTGTTGCTGAAGACGATGGGCGAAACCATGAAAGAGCTCGCCGCGGGGGAGGACGTATGAGAGTGGCAATCGGGTGCGATCCGAACGCGGACGCGCTCAAGCGCGAGGTGATCGACGAGCTCGAATCGCTCGGCCACGAGGTGAACGACTTCGGCGGCGACGACCCGGTCTACGCGAACACGATCCTCAGAGTCGCGGAGGCCGTGGCTGCCGGCGACTACGACCGGGGCGTGGTGATGTGCGGCACCGGACTCGGCGCGAGCATCGCCGCGAACAAGGTCCCCGGCGCCGACTGCGCGCTTCTCACCGACGCTTACCAGGCAGAGCGCGCGCAGCTCAGCAACAACGCGAACCTCATCGCGCTCGGCGCGCAGGTCACCGGGCCCAAACTCGCGCGCGTGCTCGTGCGCACGTATATGGAGAACACCTACGTCCCCGGCGGCCGCAGCGAGCCCAAGATCGCGCGCATCGCCGAGTACGTGCAGGAGCATACGAAGTAGGGCGCGGCGGGCAAGGCACACGCCGGCCGGCGTCGCGGCCCGTCCACCGGGTCTCTTCCGCTCACGCGTGCAGCACGATCTTGTACGCGCCCATCCGATCCTTGTTCGCCATGATCTCGAACGCTTCGGCCGCGCGCGAGAGCGGGAAGCGGTGCGTCACGAGCGACTTCACGTCCACCGCGCCGGCGGCCATGAGCTCGATCGCCCGCGCGAAGTCGTCGTACGGGTTGTTCGCGGAGGTCGTCACCAGCCGTTCGCCGCTCAGGGCGAGCTGATTCACGCGGATCTCACCGTCGTGCACCGCGAGGAGCGCAAGCGCCCCACCCGGGCGGAGCGCCCGCAAAGCCGCGGCAACGGTCTCGGGCGTGCCGATCGTATCGACGATCGCGTCGTACTCGTCGGCAACAGCCAGGAAGTCGATCGCGTCGGCGCGGACCGCCTCGTCGAGGCCCAACCCGTGCGCGAGTCGGACCGGGAGCTCGGTCGCGTCGCACGCCGCCACCCGCGAAGCGCCGCGGTGCGTCGCGACCTGCGCGGCCATCATCCCGATCGGCCCGAGCCCGACGACCCCGACGCGCGATCCGGCTTCCACCCTCGCTCGGTCGCACGCGTGGATGGACACCGCGAGCCCGTCGAGGAAGGTGGCCTCGTCGAACGAGACACGCTCGGGGATGGGGTAGGCGAAGCCGGGCCACACCTCGAACTCCTCGGCCATACCCCCGGGGTAGTAGTCCATCTCGCCCCACCCGGTCGCGTGGCCTATGTGCTGGACGTTGGCGCAGATGTTCTCGCGACCGGCGCGACACGCCGGGCACGTGCCACACGCCTTGTACGCGAGGATCGCGACGCGGGTCTCGCCGTCGGCTCCCCGCGCAACGCCGGCGACCTCGTGGCCGAGCACCATATTCGGCGGCGAGACGACGTGCCTGCCCAGCGTGTGCTGGCTCCAGGGATTCTCGCCGCGCAGGTAGCGCAGGTCGCTCCCGCAGATCCCGCACGAGCCCAGGCGGACACGGACCGCGTCGTCGCCCACGCTCGGGACGGGGATGCGCTCGACTCTCAGATCGTCGGGTCCGGCGAGGACGACCGAAAGCGCCGTGGTTTCATTGGTGTCTTCCATGTCGTGCCTCCCGGGCCGCCGCGCCGGCCCCGCGCTCATCGCTCCACGGTGACCGCGTAGTGCCCCTCGACGTAGGGGAAGCGCTCCTCGAGCCCTCCGGCCAGGCGCACGCCCATGCCGGGCCGGTCGGGCAGCTCGAGCCGGCCGTCGCGGATCGTCGGGGGTTCGGCGAGGATCGCCCACTGCAGCGGCCCCTGCACCATGCACACCTCGAGCACGCGCGGTTTCGGCGAGGCGGCCACGAGGTGCGCGTTCGCCATGCACATGAGGCCGTTGTGCCAGCTGTGCGGGCAGAAGTCGACGCCGTGGCGGTGCGCGGCCTCGGCGATCCGGTAGGTCTGCGTGATCCCGGCGATCCCGGCGTCGGGCTGGACGATCCCGTAGGCACCGCGCTCGAGGTACTCCCGGAATCGGTCGAGCGTGGCGAACTGCTCGCCGCCGGTGATGGGCATGTCCACCGCACGGTTCAGCCGCGCGTACCCGTCCACGTCGTCCTGCGGGATCGGCTCCTCGAACCAGGTGAAGCCGAGCCGATCGAGCTCGCGCGCGATCGGCAGCGCCTGATCCTCACTCAGGCGCTGGTTACCGTCGAGCATCAGCTCGATCCGACCGTCAACGGCGCCGGCGAGGTCGCGCATGTGCCCCAGGAACCGATCCACGGTCACCCCGGACCACCGCCACTCGGTTCCCATCCGGACCTTGCACGCGCTCCAGCCCGCATCGGCGTAGCCGAGCACCTCTTCGACGAGCTGCTCGGGCCGGTCGTCCCAGTCGTAGCGGCAGCCGCTCGAAGCGTAGACGCGGACGCTGTCGGTCGCCTGCGCGTTGAGCATCGTCGCGATCGACGCGCCCTCGATCTGCCCGCGCAGGTCCCAGAGCGCGCAGTCGATGCCCGCCGCCGCGGCGTCGTAGCCCCGGTCGCGGCCGGTGGGCGTCGGGACGATCGAGCGGTCGCGCGGGTCGCTGCCGGTGAGCGTGGGCTCGAGCCACTCGACCGATCGGCGGATCACGAGCGGCCACCCGTACGCGGAGGCCTCCCCGATGCCCGTGAGCCCCTCGTCGGTCGTGATCACCACGACCGCGCAGTCGGCCTTGACCGACCGGTAGCGCGCGGTTATCCACTGGTCCTCGCGCTCGTGGATGCGCGACAGGCAGACGGTCTTCACGTCAACGATCTTCATGCGGCCTCCCTTTGATGCCGGCTCGCGGAGCCCGGCCCCGGCTCTGTCCTGCTGCGGCCCCGCGGGCCCTACTCGAGCCCCAAGAGCTCTTCCCAGAGCTGGATGATCACCTGCTGCGCCTTCGGGCCGCGGCCGGAGGCGCGGGCGGCCTTGAAGATCTCGTCGACGAGCGCGGTCATGGGGGTGGGAACGTTCTTCTCCCGGGCGAGCGAGAGCGCGTAGCCGATGTCCTTGAAGAGCACGTCCACGCTGCCGCCGGGGGTGAAGTTGCGCTCGGCGATGCCGGGAGCGGCGACGTCGAGCACGGCGGAGCCGGCCCAGCCGCCCCGGATCGCCTCGTAGAGCACCTTCGGGTCGAGCCCCATCGTCTTGCCCAGCGCGAAGCTCTCTGCGATCACCGCGAACGTCGACCCCACGATCATGTTGTTCACGAGCTTCGCGACCTCGCCCGCGCCAATGTCGCCCACGCGAACGACCGACGAGCCGATCACCTCGAGGACCGGCCTCGCCCGCTCGACGAGTTCCTCGGGCCCGCCCGCCATGATCGACAGGCTCGCCGCCTTCGCGCCGCCCTCGCCGCCGGAGACCGGCGCGTCGATGAAGCCGATGCCGCGCTCCTCGAGCGCCGCCGCCAGCCGAGCGGTCACGGTGGGCTCGGTCGTGCTCGTATCCACGACGAGCGATCCGCCGGCCATCGACCCGGCGAGTCCACCGTCGCCGATCGCCACCGCCTCGACGATCGCGCTCGTGGGTAGCGACATGAGCACGACGTCGCAGGCCTCGCCCAGCTCGGCGATGCTCGCCGCGCCGCGCGTGCCCGCGGTCGAGTCCGACGCGCCGGTCACCGCGTCGATCTTCGCGCCGTCCACGTCGAACACGACGATCTCGTGCTTCGCCGCGAGGTGCCGGGCCATGTGCCCGCCCATGATGCCAAGTCCAACAAAACCAATCTTCATCTCGTCCTCCGGTGCGTATCGCGCCCGCCTCACGGGCGCGCGAGGTAGAGCGCGTACTCGGCGAACTCGGGGTTCGACGCGACGATGCCGTCGCCCTCGGGAGTCGACGCGATCGTGGTGCCCGCGGTCGCCGGCCCCTCGTCGACGACGATCTCCTCCATCGCGAAGGCATCATCGGGGCCGGGCCGGTAGCAGACGAGGTTCTTGCTGCCGTCGCGGTTGCCGGCGACTGCGACCGGAACGCCCGCGAGCGAGCCTACCGACAGCCCGTGTCCGAAGCTGAGCTCTGCCGAGTAGACCCGCTCCCAGCCGCCGCCACGGTTCTTGTAGACGGAGAACGCGTCTCCGTGGAACGGCTCGATCACGGCGAGCTCGTCTTCGCCGTCGCCGTCGAAGTCGATGAGCCCCATCTCGCTCACCTCGTGGTCGAGGAGCTTCGTCGCCCGCCACGGCTCGACCGGCTTCCCGCTCGCGTCCTCTTCTCCCGGGAGCGCGAGCGCGAACAGCCCCTCGCTGCCGGAGACGAGCAGGCTGTCGACCCCGTCGACCCGCCCGAGCGCAAGGCCGTGGTTGCGGTGAATCCCGTCCAGAACCGTCTGCGCCTCCCACGGCCCGTCCAGGCCGGCGGGGACGGGGTACGCGTAGACCGCGCCCGGTTTCGACCAGTCGTCGCGGTACTCCTTCCCCCCGCAGACGGTGGCGCCGATCAGGTAGTCGCCGATCGGCGTGGCCACGCTCGCGATCCGATGGACGAAGGGCAGCTCGATCACGCGCTCGCCCTGCCAGGGGGCCGTCAGGCCGTCGGAGGCGCGGTAGAGGTGAATGCCGGCGGTCTCGGCCTTGAAGACGGGGTAGAAGCCGGTGATGACGAACAGCGCGTCGTCGCGGCCGGGTACCGCGGCGAAGCCCATGGTACCCCCGGGCTCCTTCGCCAACACCCGCGGCTCCATATCGGCCCCTTCGAAGACCACCGCCGGTCCCTCCGCCTCGCTCGCAGCGATGACCCGCTCCGCGCCGAGAACGCGCGCCTTCGACACGGCGTAGCCCATCTGCGCGTCCGACAGCTTCTGTTTCGTGAACGTCACCGTGATCCTCCCTGGGTCAGATACTCCATCTCGTGCTCGCTCAAGGTCACCTCGCTCGCGGCGAGATTCTCTCGCAGGTGCTCGAGGTCCCTCGTCCCGGTGATCGGGATGCAGGGGAACTCCTGGTGCATGAGCCACGCGAGCGCGATCTGGTTCGCCGTCACGCCCTTCCCGGCGGCGATCTCGCGGGCCCGCTCGAGGCGAGCGCGGCTCCCGTCCGAGTCGAAGCTCGACGGCTTCGGCTCGCGGTCGGTGAAATAGCCGCGCGCGGTCGACGTGTAGGCGGCGAGCGGAAGTCCGGAGCGCTCGTGAAAGCCGATGTCGTCCGGCTGGGCGTAGACCCCCTGCTCGCCGTGCGGCATGGGCGGTGGGGTGTCCTTCACCGCGAAGCTCCACTGGACCTGCGAGGCGACGAAGCCGTGCAGCCCGCGCTCGGCGGCGTACGCGTTCGCAGCCTCGAGCCGCTCGCTCGTCCAGTTGCTCGCCGCGATCGCTCGTATCGTGCCCGCGGCGATCTCCGCGTTCAGCATCTCAATTACGTCGGCAACGCTGAAGCGCGTGTCGTCGCGGTGCAGGTAGTAGAGGTCGATGGTATCGACCTCCAGGCGCCCGAGGCTGTCCTCGATGTCCGCGTGCACGCGGCCGGGATCGAGCCATCGATCCACCTTGCGATAGCCCGGCGCGCCCGGGTGCCCGCCCTTCGTCGCGATCACGAGGTCGCCGCGGCCGCGCTCCTTGATGTAGCGCGCGATCGTCGTCTCGCTCGAACCCGCCCCGTAGCGCGTCCAGAACGCGTAGACGTGAGCCGTGTCAATAAAGTTTCCCCCGGCGTCGCGGTACGCGTCGAGCAGACGCGCCGCATCGGCATCGCTCATGTCGACCCCCAGGTCGGCGGTGCCGTACGACACGGTCGAAACGTCCAGTTCGGTCCCGGGTATCCGGATCCTGCGCATGTGTCCTCCTCCGGTCCGACCAGAGTAGCACCGGGGGACGCGGGGCTCAAGGAGGTCCGCGGCGAGGACAAGAAAGGATTGACACCCGCACGAGTGCGTGCGATACTCCGGTTACGTTACCGGTATCGTTACCGACAACGAAACCGGTAACGATACCAGACCGAAGGAGGCATCTATGAAGAGGCTTGGAACAGCCTGCCTGTTGCTGCTCATGGTGGGCGGCCTGGCGCTGGCTACGGGGACAACCGAGACGGGGGCCGCGGAAGAGGGTCAGCAGTACCCCGAAACGGTCGATCCGTTCGGACGATACGAGACCCCCATCACGGTCACGATCGCGAAGGAGACGAACGCCGCCATCGACCACCCGGAGGGTTGGTCGTACTCGGAGAACGTTTGGTACGAGGCGATCGAAGACGAGCTGGGGATTACCCTCGTGAACAAATTCGAGGCGGAAGGCGGAGACGACTACAACACCCGCATGAACCTCGCCATAGCTAGCAACGATCTACCCGACATCCTCACCCTGCCCCAGTACAACATGTACAGCAGGCTGCTGAACGCCGGGAAGCTCACGAACATGACCGAGGAGTACGAGAAGTTCGCCTATCCGAAGTTCAAGGAGTTCTACGAGAGCGACGGTGGCGTCATGAAAAGCTGGGGCACCGTCGACGATCAGATCTTCGGCTTCGCTCGGGGAGGGCTCAGTTACCAGTCGCCGAGAATCGTCTACATCCGACAGGACTGGCGCGAAGAGCTGGGTCTCGAGCCGCCGGAGACGATGGACGACGTCATCGAAATCGCAGAGGCGTTCAAGGCCGAAGACCCGGACAATCGGTACGGCATTCTGCTCAACAACGAGATCTCAACGAGTGGCTTCGCCGACATGACCGGAATCGCCAACTCGATGGGAGTCTACCCCCGGAAGTGGGTCCTCAACGAGGACGGAGAGATCTCCTACGGATCGATTCAGCCGGGGATGAAAGACGTCATCGCGCTCTACCGGGACTTCTACGAGCAGGGGCTCGTCCATCCCGAGTTTGCGACGATCGACGGTTCGGCGACCGCGCCGCACCTGCTCAACAGCCAGGTGGGAGTCGCCGTGGCGGCGCCGTGGGTGATCACGTGGCCCCTGCCGCAGCTCTGGCAGACCGATGGGGTGAACTGGGAGGTCTACCCGATCCTGCCCATGGAAGGCTACGCGGACGAAGCGCTCGTCCAGCTGGACAACGTGGAGCGGCAGATGTACGCGGTCAGCGATGGCTTCGACTACCCGGAGGCGTTCGTCAAGATCATGAACCTCCAGATCGCCAAGCTCAACGACCCTGAGCGAGCACAGACGGAGATCTATCACAGCGACGACGAGTACACGTATCACCAGTACCAGCCGTTCTACTCGGCCTACGCGCCGACGTTCCTGAACCTGGATACGCAGGTGAACGTCACAGCCGCGATCGACAACGGCTTCGACGAGTCGTACCTCGAGACGCCGCACGATCGCAACCAGTACCCGCCCGTCGCCGAGTACTTCGAGGCAATGGAGGCCGATGAGAAGCCGACGAACACCCAGTGGATCCGGTACAATCAATGGTACGGTGACCGCTCGGTCTTCGGGGCACTGAACGATTATCGGTTCGACGAACGTTACATGATCAGTCCTGCCGAAGGAGTGGTTACACCGGAAATGAGCCGGCTGATCGGAGCGCTGCAACAGGTCGAGGACGAATACATCATCCAAATAGTCACCGGCAACCGACCGCTGGACGACTTCGACGACTTCGTCGAGCGCTGGCACGAGCTGGGAGGCCGGCAGATTCTCGAGGAACTGAACGCCTGGTACGAGGGGCGTTGAGTCAGCCTGAAGCCTTGGCACGACGAGGGGTCGCCCCGGCGGCCCCTCGCTCCGCGCCCCGAATCGAGGAAGATCAATGACGGAAAACGCCCTTGCCCGATCCGGCATCACTCGCTCACGCGGTCGACGCCTTCGAGTCCAGTGGTCGCTGTTGGTGATGCTGCTCCCCGGCGCGGTCCTCGTGCTTATCTACCACTACGGTCCGCTGTTCGGACTGTCGATCGCCTTCCAGCGCTACGACATCGCTCGCGGTTTCTTTGATCAGCAGTGGATAGGCTTCGATAACTTCAGGTACATCTTCAACTACCCCAACTTCTGGCGGGTGATCTGGAACACGCTCTACATCTCCGTCATGAAATGGCTCGCTGGTATGATCGTCCCCATCGTCGTCTCCATCCTCCTCAACGAGATGATCTCGGACAGGCCGAAACGTCTGATCCAGACGCTCGTCTACCTGCCCCACTTCATCTCGTGGGTAGTCATCAGCGGCGTCTTCGTCGACCTCCTCTCCCCGTCCAACGGCGCAATCAACAACATCATCGAGTCGTTCGGCGGCGATCCCGTGTACTTTCTTGGCAGACCCGACCTCTTCCCGTACGTCCTCGTCGTGACCGACGTGTGGAAGAGCTTTGGCTTCGGAACTATCATCTACCTCGCCGCACTCAGTGGCGTTGATCCAAATCATTACGAGGCCGCGAACATCGACGGAGCGAGTCGCTTTCAGAAGATCCGCCACATCACCTTTCCAAACCTGATTCCCATCATCGTGCTCGTGGCGATTCTCAACCTGGGGAACATCCTCAACGCAGGCTTCGAGCAGGTGTTCAACATGTACAACCCTCTCGTCTACTCCACCGGAGACATCATCGACACGCTCACCTACCGGATGGGCATCATAGAAGCGCAGTACGACCTGGCGACGACGATCGGCCTCTTCAAGTCGGGCATATCGCTCGTGATGGTCTCGGTCTCATACTATCTCGCGTACCGATTCGCCGGCTACCGGATCTTCTAGGGGGCACCGTGAAGCTGACTACGGGCGACAAGATATTCCACACGGCCAACTACGTGATTCTCTCGTTGGCGGCGATCAGCTGCGTGCTGCCGTTCGTGCACGTGATAGCACTGAGCCTCAGCTCCGGCCCGGCGGCGGATGCAGGCCGGGTCGGTCTCTGGCCCATCGATTTCACGCTCTCGGCATTCGAGTACACGTTTCAACGGCAGGAGTTCCTCATCACGCTCTGGAACACGGTGCAGCGGCTCGTACTGGGGTTGATCATTCAGATAACGATCATTACGCTCACCGCCTACCCGCTCTCCAAGTCCAACGAGCGAATCCCGGGGAGGACGATCTACGCGTGGTTCTTCGTGATCACGATGCTCGTCCACGGTGGTCTCATCCCCACGTATCTCGTCGTGATCAAGACCGGCTTGAGGAACAGTATCTGGGCGCTGATCCTGCCGATAGCGACGAACGCCTTTCACATCACCATTCTGCTCAATTTCTTCCGGCAGATCCCCTCCGACCTGGAGGACTCCGCCTTCATGGACGGCGCCGGACCGTGGCGCACTCTCGTGCACATCTACGTGCCGCTGTCCAAGGCCGCCCTCGCGACGCTGATCATCTTCAACGCCGTATTCCACTGGAACGAATGGCTCATGGGCCTGCTTTACATGGATTCGGTCGACAAGTACCCGCTGCAGACGTATCTGCGGAACGTCATCGTTCAGCCCGACTTCGACCTCATGGACACCGATCAACTCGAGCTGATGCTCAATCTGAGCCGGCGGACATTCAACGCCGCGCAGATACTGGTCGCGACGATCCCGATAATACTCGTCTATCCGTTCCTGCAGCGGCATTTCGTGAAGGGAATGTATCTGGGGAGCCTGAAGGGATGAGCACACGACCGAACGTTCTGTTTCTCATGAGCGACGAGCACCGATGGAACGTCTCCGGGTTCGCCGGAGACGGGATCGTCCGAACTCCGACGCTCGACTGGCTGGCTCGCGACGGGGTGGTGTTCGAGAACGCCTACACGCCATCGCCCATCTGCGTACCGGCCCGACAGGCAATGGCGGTCGGGCTCTACCCCTCCTCGTGCGGAGTAAGACGTTACGGCGAGGATCTCCCGTCCGGCAGCATGACCTTCGCTCGCCGCTTCGCCGAGTATGCGTACTATGCCGTCGCCTGCGGCAAGCTCCACCACGCCGGCGAGGACCAGATGCAGGGCTGGATCAGACGCATCACCATGGAGGACCAGATCGCCGCGCCCCGTTACGTCGCCGGGGCGGTCGACTCGGAGTTCGATCGGTACCGCGGTAAGACCGAAGACGTTCGCGGAAACCTGAGCGGCAAGAAGTGGACGATGCAGAAGGAGATCAAGCGTGCCGGAGCCGGTATTTCCCCGTACACGAACTGGGACGAGCTCGCGACGCGGGGAATGGAGTACCTCATCGACGAGCAGATCGTGAGCGCCTACTACGACAAACCGCACAGCGCCCCGCTGCTGCTCTATTTGGGCTTGGCAAATCCACACTACCCCATGATCGCACCCCCGGATCTGTTCGCTCACTATCTCAATAGGGTGTCACCGACCGCGAACCGACGACTACCTTCCAACCCCTGGCACACTCGCGCTGACAACTACTGGCGCGGACCGTACTCGGTGGGCAGCGACGGAGACATCACCGAGCGCGAGGAGCGTCGTGCGTTGGCCGGCTACTACGCCAACGTGGAGGCCATGGACTCGCGGTACGGCCGGGTGCTCGGTGCACTGCGGGAGGCGGGAGAAGACCTCGACGATTGGATCATCGTCTATACCTCGGACCACGGGGATATGCTCGGCGAGCATGGTTTCTGGGAGAAACACTCCTTCTTCGAAGGCAGCGCGAAGGTGCCACTGGTCATCCGCTGGCCGCGCCGGTTTGACGGCGGTCGACGAGTGCGCGAGAACGTCAATCTCTGCGATCTGTTCGCGACGCTCTGCGAGCTCGCTGACCTCCCGACTCCCGGGAATCTGGATAGCCGCAGCCTGGTTCCCCTCCTCGAAGGCGGGGATTCCGGGTGGCGAGACATCACGTTCAGCGAGATCGACGGAACCGCGATCATGGTCAAGTCGAAGGACTTGAAGTACACCTGGTACGGACCGGACTACCCGGAGGAACTCTTCGACCTCGCCGCGGACCCAACGGAAAGCCAGGACCTGCGGCACGACAGCTCGAGGACGAACGACCTGAACCACCTGCGAGGACTGGGCGACGAGTTCAGAAACCGGTGCGAGCGCCGGCTCGGAGAGTTCGAGGGGGGCTTGCCGTAACATTCCGTGTCCGCCCGCGCCCGGAGGCGCCGGGCAGCACAGCGGTCCGATACCAGCTAGCAAAGGAGAAAGGCTCAATGTCCATCTCAATCAAGGAGCTCGCACGTATCGCCGGTGTCTCGGTGACGACCATTGCGCGTGCCTTGAACGGCAAACCCGATGTCAGCGACGAGACACGTGAGCGAATCCTCGAGCTCGCGAAGCACCACAACTATCGGCCCAACGTCCTCGCGCGGGGATTGGTTACCAACCGCACGTACACCGTCGGCATCGTCGTGCCGGATATCACAAACCCCTTCTTCCCCGCGATGATCAAGGGGACGGAAGCGGCTCTCTGGCGGGAGGGCTACAATGTCATCCTCGCCGACGCGGACTACGACTCGCAGAAGGAGCTCCAGATCATCCACGACATGATATCGCGTCGCGTTGACGGTATCGTGATCAGCCCCACGAACACCGTCGGTAGTCCGGAGTGGCTCAGGACGCTCCAGGAGGGAGACGTTCCAACTGTTTCGGTCACGCGGCTCGAGCGCGGTTCAGTGGACACCGTGACCGCCGCGGACCGGAGCGGCGCCGAGGAAGCGACGGACCATCTGCTGGCGAACGGGCGGCGTCGGATCGTCTACCTCGGCAACGAATCCGCAACGTGGGCCGACCGTGAGCGCGCCGAGGGCTACGAAGCGGCTTTGCGACGAGTGCTGGCGGAAGATGCTCAGCCCATCATCGAGCGGGTCAACCAGGGTAGCTCCGATGAGGCCCAGACGGCGATCCGGGCCATGATCGAACGCGGTGTGGCATTCGACAGCATCCTCGCGTTCGACGACCTCATGGCACTCGGAGCGCGACTTGCACTGGTGGACGCCGGCCTTCGAGTCCCGCAGGACGTTGCCCTCGTCGGGTTCGACAACATCGAGCTCTCACGCCTGCCCGAGGTGGCGTTGACAACAGTCGATATACCGAAATACGAGATCGGCCGCGTCGCGGCAGACCGGGTCCTGAACCGCATCGAGCAGGCACACGCGACCCGCAAGGTCACCCAACCGGTTACGAACCCGACGGAGATCGTCCTGCAGACCAGGCTGATCGTGCGGCGAACCTGCGGCGCGAAGCAAGTCGGACCTGGTTCCGAGTCCGCCGACATGAAGGCACACATGCCATGACCACGATTGAGCAGTTCGCGAGCGGCGAGTACCTGCACATCGCCTCCGATCGCCTCGCCGTCGCGTTCCGCCGGGACCGACCCATGGTCGCATTCTTCGGCATCGAATCGGGCGGCAGACGACGGACGCACATCGAGAAGAACCTCCTGCGTCCAGGTACGGGAGGGGGTCTGCTCAGAAACGGGCATGCGGCTGCCGGAGCGGAGCCCGAAGAGCCCGGCACGGTCTTGCCCGACGGCATGAGCTACCGCGGCTACGCGGGCGACGGCAACACCCTCTGCCGCTGCGATCTGCGCATGACGGACGAGCGGACACTGACGGTCCGGGTGGTGGCGGTCGCCGACGCGGTCCAGGGTCGTTTCTTCCGGATCGCCTTCGCACCCGACATGACCCCGCCGTCGGTCTGGGCCCGGCCGCGCTCCTGGGCATCGGACAGAGAGCCCATGGCCAGGTCGATTCAGTCTCCCCGTACGCTCAGCCGCGATTACACGCTTCCCGCGTTGGTGACGCTCCCCGAGTTCGGCGTCGTGCGCGTGGAAGCGTCGTCGCCGCGAGTCGAGCTCACCCACTCGATCGTACCCGACCAGACGAATGTCGGTCTGAATCACGGCTGGAACAACACGAACAGCATGTCGGCACGCAAGGCGTACCATCACGGCGAGTTCGTGCTGCTGTTTGCCGCTGAGATGCCGCTTCACGAGATCGAGCTGCGATTGCGAGTCGAGGGCGAGATCACTCCGCGTCTGCCGAGCTGTGACCTGAGCGGTCATCGCTGGGACGGACTGCGACGTTGCTGGATGAACGCGTTCACCCTCAACCCGCCCACGCTCTCTCTGGGAGACAACCCCATTCTCGACGGACTCGGACACCTCGCGATTCACTGGAAGTCCGATATGTCGGTCTATACGCCCGAGCTCCTTCCCGGGCTCTCGCTCCACGACTTCTTCCGGAACGCGCTCGAGCTCACCTTCACCGAATACACCGACGGCGAGGGTCGGATGAGCGGCTACGGATGGGAGAACGGCGGCTGCAATCTCATCGCGCTTCACGCCTACCTCAGCGCGACGAACGACTGGGATTTCGTCCGCCGGCATCTTCGGCCGGTGTGCAGGATCATCGAGTACAATCTCGACAAGGACGAGGACGACGACGGGATACTGGAAGCGTCGTTCCACGGCAACCACAACACGGACGGTCCCAAGGATAGCTTCAATTGGTGGGACATCCTCGCGTTCGGCTACAAGGACGGCTACGCGAACCTCGTGTACCATCAGGCCTTCCGGAGAATGCGCGACGTGATCGCGGAGCTGGGGCGGGCCGACCTCGCCGACCGCATCGACCGTCACCTGGCGCTCGCCCGGAAGAACTTCCACTCGACCTTCTACAACCCGGCGACCGGCGTCTACGCCGGCTGGATCAGCCGCGACGGCAGGCTCCACGACTACCACTTCACCTTCATCACCGCAATGGCCATCATCGAAGAGCTCGTCCCGAACGAGAACGAAGGACGCGCGATGCTGAAGCGACTCATCGCGAAGCTTCAGGAGAACGGGTACGGTTCGTTCCGCTACGGAGTGCCGGGGATGGCGACGCCCGTGAACGAGGCCGACCGGATTACATGGCCCCCGATGGCGGACTGGGGCAACTACATCCACGGTGGCTTCTGCGGCGTCGTGGCGTACTTCTTTCTGCTCGCACTCTACCGAGTCGGGATGCGCAGCTGGGCGGACCACATCCTGTTCAGAATGCTCGAAACGTTCGAGCGGGAGCCTACACACTCCGGGCTCCATCCGGGATTCGGGATCGGAAAGAGCTGGGACTGGAGAACCCGCGACGGGTTGCCTTCGGGCTACAACTATCTGGCCGACAACTACGTGTTCCTCCTCGCCGCGATCCAGGGACACTTCGGCGTGGAGCCTCCAACGCCCACATACCCCGCGACCGAGCCCTGAGCAGTCGACGCCGCCCCCCGACCCGATGTACCTTTCCCCCGATCGTGCGCACCCACCGAATCCTCAGACGAACCCTCCTCGCCACCGCCCGGTACGCCCGCGACCATCGTCGCGGCCTCAGGGAGATCGGAGAATTTCTCGCCTTCGCCGCGGTTGCCGCGGCGGTCATCGCGATCGGCTCGAACCGCTTGAGCTACGACTGGCAGTGGTTCCGCGTACCCCGCTATCTCTTCGACTCCGCCGCGGAGGGTCTGCGACCCGGCGTCCTGCTCCGGGGCCTGGGGACGACGCTGCAGATTTCGGCACTGGGTCTCGTTCTGGCGGCGGGCATCGGCCTGCTCACAGCGCTCTTTCGCCTCTCGCGGTCGGTCACCGCGAATCTGATCGCTCAGGTCTACCTGGAGGCGGTGCGCAACACGCCGCTTCTGATCCAGCTCTTCCTCGTCTACTTCGTCATCGCGCCCATCATCGGCCTCTCGCCGTTCGCCTCCGCGGTCGTCGCGCTGAGTCTCTTCGAGGGCGCGTACGCGTCGGAGATAATCCGCGGCGCGATCGTGAGCATCCCGCGCCACCAGTGGGAGTCGTGCTACTGCCTGGGGCTGACGTCGATCGACACGTACCGCCACGTCGTGCTGCCCCAGGCGCTGCGCAGGATCCTGCCCCCGCTCACCGGGCAGGCGGTTTCGCTCGTGAAGGACTCCGCGCTCGTGAGCACGATCGCGATCTCCGACCTCACCATGGCCGGATCGGCGACGGTATCGAACACCTTCCTCACCTTCGAGATCTGGTTCACCGTCGCCGCGATCTACCTGATCATCAACGGGATTCTCTCGTTGTTGTCGCACATTATTGAAGTCAAACTCCGGATTACCTGATGGACGAGCGAGATATCATCATATCGGTACGCGACATCTCCAAGACCTTCCCCGGAGGGATCCAGGCGGTGAAGAACATTACGATGGAAATCCACCGGTCAGAGGTCGTCTGCGTGATCGGGCCGTCGGGCAGCGGCAAGTCGACCTTCCTCCGCTGTCTCAACGGCCTCGAGGACGTCGACTCGGGCACGATCGTCGTCGACGACATTCCGCTCGACCACCGCCGCGAGCACCGCGACGAGATCCGGCGCGAGGTGGGCATGGTCTTCCAGTCGTTCAACCTCTTCCCGCACATGAGCGTGCGGCGAAACATCGGCCTCGCGCAGCGCCGGGTTCGGGGCAAGAGTCAGGAGGAGGCCGATGTGGTCACGACGTCGCTCCTCGAGAAGGTCGGCATCGCGGACAAGATCGACGCGTACCCGGCGCAACTCTCCGGGGGCCAGCAGCAGCGGGTGGCGATCGCGCGGGCGCTCGCGATGAACCCCAAGGTCATGCTCTTCGACGAGGCGACGAGCGCGCTCGACCCGGAGATGATCGGCGAGGTGCTCGCGGTCATGCGCGACCTCGCGAACGAAGGCATGACGATGGTCGTCGTCACGCACGAGATGGGCTTCGCGCGCGAGGTCGCCGACCGTATCGTCTTCATGGACGAAGGCGCGGTCGTCGAGGAGGCGGGCGCGGAGGAGTTCTTCAACGCGCCGCGCGAGCCACGCGCGCGCGACTTCCTCAGCAAGGTCCTGTGATCGAGCGTGACGGTCAGGAACCGAAGAAGTATATTTCGCGAAAATCGGAGGAGGAGCTATGAAGAAAGCATCGATTCTCTCTATCCTGGCCGTGCTCGTCGCGGCCGTCGCGCTCGTCGGGTGCGGCGGTGGCGAGGCGCAGGCCGGTGACGATACCGCAGATGGCGGCGAAGCGCAGTCGACGAGCCTGCTCGACGAGATCGTGCGCCGCGGAACGCTCCGCGTGGGCATGTCCACCTTCGTGCCGTGGGCGATGCAGGACAAGGACGGCGAGCTCATCGGCTTCGAGATCGACGTCGCGACGCGCCTGGCCGAGGACATGGGGGTTGAGGTCGAATTCGTACCGACGCAGTGGTCGGGCATCATCCCGGCGCTGCTGACCGGGCGGTTCGACGTGATCATCGGCGGCATGGGCATCAGGCCCGACCGCAACCTCAGGGTGAACTTCTCGATTCCCTACGATTACAGCGGGATGTCGCTCGCCGCGAACGCGAGCACGGTGGCGGGCCTCACGAGCCTCGACGACTTCAATCGGCCCGAGGTCACGATAGCGGCGCGCATCGGGACGACGGCCGCGGACGCCGCGCAGAAATACCTGCCCGACGCCGAACTGCGCCTCTTCGAGGCGGAGACCCAGGCGGTGCAGGAGGTCCTGAACGGGAGCGCGGACGCGATCGTCGCTTCGGCGCCGCTTCCGGCGTACCTCGTCGTCGACAACCCGCAGACGCTCTACCTGCCTCTCGACGAGACGTTCACCAAGGAGCCCATCGGCTTCGCGCTTCCCAAGGGCGACCTGGACCTGCTGAACTACTTCAACAGCTGGATCACCGTCGTCGAGGCCGAAGGCTGGCTCGCCGAGCGGAAGCAGTACTGGTTCGGGACGAGGGAGTGGGAAGACCAGGTTGAGTAACTACCCCGGTGCGCGCAAGCGGCGCTTCACGCTGCTCGACGCGGCGTTGCTTGGCGGGATCGCAATCGTCGTGATCCTGCTCGCGCGCCGCGTGCGCACCGACCTCGTCTACGAGTGGGACTGGTCGGTCGTCCCGCAGTATCTGCTGCGGCGTCAGCCGGACACCGGAAACCTCGTCGCGGGGGTACTGATCCGCGGGCTCCTCACGACCGTCAGGCTCGCCATCTGGTCCGCGCTGGGCGCGCTCGTGATCGGCATCCTGGTGGGGGTCCTGAGGATCGCGAAGAGCCGATCGGCCCGGGCCATCGGGCGCGTCTACGTCGAACTCGTGCGCAACACGCCTCCGCTCGTGCTCGTCTTCATCTTCTTCTATTTCGTAGGAAATCAGGTCACGACGGCGCTCGGGATAGACGCCTGGATCAGGAACGCGGATCCGGCGACGCAGGACGTCGTCACCGTGCTCTTCTCCGAACCGGCGCGCTTCAGCGAGTTCCTCACCGCCGTGATGACGCTCGCCGTCTACGAGGGCGCCTACATGGCGGAGATCGTCCGTGCCGGCATCCAGTCGGTCGAGAAGGGACAGACCGAGGCGGCCTCCGCCATCGGCCTCACGAGGTCCGACCAGTACCGTTTCGTCATCCTGCCGCAGGCGTTCCGCACCATCTCACCGGCGCTCGCCGGGCAGTTCATCTCCACGATCAAGGACTCGGCGATCGTCGCGGTGATCTCCGTCCAGGAGCTCACCTTCCGCGGGCTCGAACTCATGTCCGCGACCTTCCGCACCTTCGAAGTCTGGATCACCGTCACTGTGCTCTACTTCCTGCTCACCGGCGGCCTCTCGCTCGCCGCCCGCGCGCTCGAACGAAGGCTCACCCGGCGCGCGGCGCACTGACGTCCCCTACTCCGGCGGCTCGACCGCCTCCGGCGCCGACTCCCACTCGAAGAACCCGCGCACCCCGGCGACGCGCTCCACAATGAGACCCGCCGTCTCCACCGCGCGGGCGTGGTCGGGCTCGTCGACGAAGGAGACCGCGAGGCGACCGAGCTCCGGGTCGAGCTCAGCCAGCCGTGAGAGGATCTCCTTCTGCCGAGGGATGAAGCGTCCGGCGCGCCGAAACGCCTGCTGCAGCACCTCCCAGACGGCGCGGTGCGCGAACAGGCGGGCCATCCGGGGGTCCGACTCGACGACGTCGGTCGCGTCCTCGTAGAGCGAAGCGATGAGATAGCGCGGCTCGACCCGCTCGTGCGGCGGGGTCGGGCCGGCGTCGAGGACGCGCCGCGCCTGCTCGCGCAGCCGGTCGAGCACGCCCTCCGGGTCGAATACGGGGAAGCCGGTCGCGAGCATGTGCGCGGTGAGCGGCCTCCCGTCGTCGCTCTCCGGCGCGAGGTACCCCACCGCAGCGTACTCCGGGTTCACGAAGATCTCCGCCGGCACGCCGTTGAAGAGCCGCTGTAGCCGCTGTCGCCACGGCTCGGCGTGGATGACGTAGAGGTCCAGGTCGCTCGACCGGTCGGGGACGCCGCCGACGATCGTGCCGCAGGCGGCGAGCGCGGTGAGCGTGGGAAAACGTGATGCGATGAAGTCGACCGCCTCCCGCAGCGCCGTCGCGTACGGCTCGGGCAGGTCGGGGAAGGAGAAGCGGGGGTCTGAGGCGGAGTCGAGGGGCGGAGTCCGGCCGGGACCACCGCCCGGCGACCCCGCTGCCCGCGCCCGCGCGTCGGCGAGCCGCTTCGAATCGCTCACCCCCACCGCCTCCACGATCCTCCCGTCGGCGACGCGGTGGATCACGATGCGATCCCACGCCACGCGCTCCCCCGAGCCGCGCGGCGTCGCGTGGTGCGTGTAGTGCGTGACGACCCGGTCGCCCGACTCGAGCATCGTGTGAACGGTGAGCTGCAGATTATCGAACTCGCCAAGGAAGGCGGCGAGCGCCTCGCGCTGTCCGGCGAGACCGAACGTGGACCCGTCGGATGCTCGCGAGACGAAGTCGCGAGAGAAGAGCCGGTCGACGGCGGTCAGATCGCCGGCCTCGCACGCGGCGAAGTAGGCGCGCACCACGGCACTGTTCGACGTCATGCGAGCATCATGCGACGGCGGCGCGCGCCGGCGCAAGGCCCGCCCGAGGTGCCGACGGCCGTTCGCCGCGCCGCCTGCGTTCGCGCGCCCCGCCGATCTGGGAGACAGGCTTCGCCGATCTACATTGAAGAACGCCGCAGGCGTTCCTTCGGTAGATC
>CAZICD010000008.1:60865-79956 GCA_964537725.1 uncultured Spirochaetaceae bacterium
GCTTCGCCGATCTACATTGAAGAACGCCGCAGGCGTTCCTTCGGTAGATCGGCTTCGCCGATCTACATTTCGACCAGCATCGCGATCCCCTGCCCGCCGCCGATGCAGAGCGTCGCCAGGCCGCGCTTCACGTCGCGCTTCGCCATCTCGGCGAGGAGCGTCACGAGGATGCGCGAGCCGGATGCACCAACGGGGTGGCCCAGCGCGATCGCGCCGCCGTTGACGTTGACGATCTCCGGGTCGATCCCGCCCAGCTCCTGCTCGAAGCCCTTGACCACGGCGAGCGACTGCGCGGCGAACGCCTCGTTGAGCTCGGCGAGCTCGACGTCGGCGAGCTTCCAGCCGGCCTTCGCGAGCGCCTTCGTCGTCGCGGGCACCGGACCGTACCCCATGTACGCCGGGTCGACGGCGGCCGAGCCCGCCGCGACGACCCAGGCGAGCGGGGAAAGATTGTGCTCGCGCACCGCGGACTCGCTCGCGAGGATCACGAAGGCCGCGCCGTCGTTGATCCCGGACGACGAGCCGGCGGTGACCCGGCCGTCCTTGCGGAAGGCGGGCTTGAGCTTCGCGAGCGACTCCGCGGTCACGCCTGGCCGCGGGTGCTCGTCGGTGTCGGCGACCACGGGGTCGCCCTTTCGCTGCGGGACCTCGATCGGCACGATCTCGTCGGCGAAGCGGCCGCTCTTGATCGCGGCCTCGGCCTTGTTCTGGCTCTTCGCGGCGAACGCGTCCATCTCCTCGCGCGTGATGTCCCAGCGGTCGGCGAGGTTCTCCGCGGTGACGCCCATGTGGTAGTCGTTGAAGGTGTCGGTCAGCGCGTCGTGGATCATCGAGTCGACCATCTCAGCGTTGCCCATCCGGGCGCCGAACCGGGCGCTCGGCACGAGGTAGGGAGCCCGCGTCATGTTCTCGGTCCCGCCGGCGGCGATGATCCGCGCGTCGCCGAGCTTGATCGTACCCACCCCCAGGTCCACCGCCTTCAGGCCCGAGCCGCAGAGCTTGTTCACCGTGTAGGCTGGCACCTCGTGCGGCGTGCCGGCCCCAACGCCGATCTGCCGCGCGACGTTCTGGCCCAGCCCGGCCGACAGGATGTTGCCCGCGATCACCTCGTCCAGATCGGCGGGGGTCAGTCCGGCCTGCTCGAGCGCGGCGCTGACCGCGGCGATCCCCAGGTCGACGGCGGAGACGCTCTGAAACATCCCGCCGAAGGTTCCGATTGCCGTGCGCTTCGCGCCGACGATTGCTACTCGTTCCATGGTGTGCTCCTACAGGTATCCCAGCTTCTTCGCCTGCTCGGTCAGCTCGCCCCGGAAGTCCGGGTGGGCGACCGCGATCAGATTCTGCGTGCGCTCGCGCACGGTACGCCCGCGCAGGTGAGCGATACCGTACTCGGTGACGATGTGGTCGGCGTTCGAGCGGTGCAGCGTCACCGCCGTGCCCTCCGGCAGCGTGGGGAGGATCGTGCTCTGCGTCCCCTTCTTCGCCGTGGAGCGGCACGCGATGATCGACTTGCCCAGCCCGTCGTACGCCTCCTTCGCTCCCACGGCGGTGTCGGTCTGGCCGCCGGTGCCCGAGTACTGCCTCGTGCCTATGGACTCGCTCGCCACCTGGCCGGTGAAGTCCACCATGAGGCAGGTGTTGAGCGAGACCATCTTCGAGTTTCTCCGGACGACGGCGGGGTCGTTGACCCACGCGCCGCGCTGGAACTCGACGGCGAGGTTGTCGTCGAGCCAGTCGTAGAGCTTGCGCGAGCCCATCGCGAAGGTGCAGATGAACTTGTCCTTGAACAGGCTCTTCTTCTTGTTCGTGATGACGCCGGCCTCGTAGAGGTCGACCATCGAGTCGACCATCATCTCCGTGTGGACGCCCAGGTCGCGCTTGTCGCGCAGCGCGAGCGCGGCCGCGTTCGGGATGTTGCCGATCCCGAGCTGGATCGTCGCGCCGTCGTCGACGAGCTCGGCGACGTAGTTGCCGATCGCCTGGTCGGTCTCGTCGGGCTCGACGACCGGGAGCGTGGGTACCTCCTGGCTGTGCTCCACGAAGAGGTCGACGTCGCGGACGTGGACGTGCGTATCGCCGTAGGTCCGCGGGAGGTTCTCGTTCACCTCCAGCACGACGAGCTCGGCCGCCTCGAGGACGTCCTTCTCGTAGGTGATCCCCAGGCTCAGCGACACGAAGCCCTTCCTGTCGGGCGGCGTGCACGTGCCGAAGAAGACGTTCGGTTGCTTCGCGTAGATCCGGTCGGTCGCCGCGCGGTGGAGCATGTTCGGGACGTAGGTGACGGTACCCGTACCGGCCTTGATCGCCTCGCGCGACCCGGGGGCGTGGAACCAGCTCGCGAGCTCGAAGTGGCCCTTCATCTCCGGCTTCATGTAGAAGTCGTACGGCTTGAGCGTGAGCACGCTGAAGACCTTCACGTCCTCCACCGCGTCCGCCACGGTGTGGAAGCGCCCCATGCACCCCTGCGGCTCGCTCGCGCACTGCGCGACGATCACGTCGTCGCCGCTCTTGATGCGCCTGACCGCGTCGTCGATCTCGACGAGCTTTCCCTTGTAGACGTCGTTCCAGTCTTTCATGATTCCTCCTAGAGCGTGAGCAGGTTCGCGCCCACGGTGAGCCCGGCCCCGGATGCGACGAGCGCGATCCGGTCGCCACGGCCCACCCTGCCCTCGCGCACCGCGTGGTAGAGCGCCATGGGTACGCACGCCGATCCGGTGTAGCCGTAGCGGTCCATGATCGTGGTGGTCCGCTCCATGGGCAGCCCGAGGATGCCCATGACCTCCTCGATGACGCTGCGATTGATCTGCGTGAAGATCACGTGGCCCAGGTCGCCCACCTGCAGGTTATTCCGCTCGGCGAGCGTCCGCACGACCGGCGGCCAGAGCTTCACGTTCCGGTCGCCCGGCAGCCGCTTCAGGTTCTCGAGCCCGTAGGTCTCCGCGTCGAGAACCTCCTTCGTCACCGGCCGTCGCGTCCCGCCGGCGTAGACGCCCACGTAGTCCCACTGCGTCCCGTCGGTGACGAACTCGCTGTCCTCGTAGCCGGGGCCGTCGGTGCGCTCGATCACGACCGCGGCCGCGCCGTCTGCGAAGATGCTGTAGCCGAACGCGTCCCCCGGCCGCACGTAGCGCGGCATGTTGTAGACGCCGGCCACCACCGCGTACCGCATGGACGCATTCGAGCCGAGCATCCGCGCGGCCACATCGAGGCTCGTGGTGAAGCCGGCGCACGAGGTGTTGACGTCGAACGAGGCGGCCGCGCGTTGGCCGCCCTGAATGCGGCCCTGAATCAGCACCGCGGTGGACGGCGAGATGAACTCGGGCGTGTCGCTTCCCACGACGAAGATGCCGATGTCGTTCGGGTCGACGCCCGCGTCGTCGATGGCCTCGCGCGCCGCCGCCTCGGCGAAATCGGCGCTCGTCTCGTCGATTCCCCGCAGGTGCGCGATGTGGCGTGTATGGATACCAAGCTTCTCGCGCAGGCGGTCGGCGTCGAACTCGACGCCGGTGAGGCGCATGACCTCCTCGTTGTCGATCGGCTCGCCCGGCGCGTAGAGCCCGTTCCCGATTATTCGTGCCGTTGCCATCGTTCCTCCTTACCCTTGACCGGCCGGCTCCACGAGCGGACGGATGCCCGTGTGGAAGTACCCGCCGAGCTCCTCGAGCAGCTCGCGAGCGTGGTGCATCGAGTGGTCGAAGAGCAGCTCCATGCCGAAGTAGTGCGATACGCCGAGCAGCGCGTTGATCGAGGTCAGCCGGTCCACCTCGCGCGTGCCGATGAGGTTGCGCTCGTACCCGCGCTGGAACGAGTCGTAGTACTCCTTCACCGTACCCGGCAGGACGAACTCGGCCTCGCGGACGAGGTTGTAGACGCTGCGCTCGAGGTTGAGCAGGAAGGCGAAGAGGTAGATACCCTGGATCTCCTGCTCGACCCGCGAGAGCTCGGGGTTCAGATTCGTGCCGATGAACCTCCGGATGTCGCGGCTGACGAGTCCGATGATCTCGGCGTAGAACTCTTCCTTGCCGGCGAAGTAGCTGTAGAAGCTCCCCACGCTCAGCCCCGCCGCCGACGCGATCTCGTGGATGTTGACCTCGTGATAGCCGCGTTCGCCGAAGAGCGACCGACCGGCGCGCAGCAGCCGCTCGCGCGTCGTCTCGAGCACGCGGATGGGAAGCGGCGTCACCTCTATGTCGAACATCGCGTCGGCATCCGCGGCAACCGGTGAGGCGAAGATCCCGTCGAGGACGATCGAGACGAGCGCGTCCACGTCCACGGGCACCCGGTTGAACACCGAGCGAAAGGCGGCGAAGCGCACGCCGGAGAGCACGTAGAGCGTCTGCGCGTCGGAGAGCCGCCTGCCGAGGATCCGCTCGAGCGTCGCGGTGTAGAGCGCGCGTACCCGCTGCTCGTACTCGTAGAAGCGGTACTGGCCCTCGCGGAAGATACTCAGCAGGTCGCGGTGCTCGTGCGCGACCGCGAAGACGGTGCGGATAAACGCCTCGAGCGTATCCGCCGGAGTGCCCCGGTCGAGCTCGGCGACCGACTCTTCGAGCACGCCGAGAAACCGCTCGAGAAGCTCGCGGATGAGCTCCTCCTTGTTGCGGAAGTACGCGTAGAAGAGCCCGTTCGAAACGCCGGCAGTCCGGCAGATGTCCGCGACGGACACGACGCTGTACCAGCGCTCGGAGAGGAGCGCCGCGGCGGTGTCTATGATGTGCTGTCGCGTGTCGTCCTTGCCCATGCCGATTTCGTGCCGATTTGTTGAGAGCCGATTTGTTGAGAGCCGATTCAGCCCTCTTACTCGTCGGCCTCTGCGGGGCATTATACGCCCGAACTCCGGAAAGGCGCAACCGTTTCTTCGTACCAAGCCCCATCAGACCACCCTATATGGCCGCCTATGCGCTCCACAGGCCCGATCTTGCACCGCGATCGCGCGAAATCGCCGATCGTCGCCAGAAAACGGTTGACGAATTCACCAACTCGCCCCATGATGGTTGAGAACTGATTCACCGCGCACCGCGGCAGGCGCGCGATCGAGACCTGGAGCAGCGATGAACATCGGCATTCGAGCGATTGGTACCTATCTCCCGCAGAGCGTCATGACCGCAGCCGAGATCGCCGAGCGTACCGGCATCCCGGAGGATGTGATCCGCGAGAAGTTCGGCGTCGTGCAGAAACCCGTCCCCGGCCCGGAGGACACGACGAGCGCGATGGGAATCGCCGCCGCGCGGCGCGCGATCGAGCGGGCGGACATCGACCCGGCGACGATCGACCTCGTGATCTGGAACGGCGCGCAGCACAAGGACTATCCGTGCTGGCTCGCCGGGCTGAAGGTCGCGCACGAGCTCGGCGCGACGAAGGCGTGGAGTTTCGACATGGAGGCGATGTGCGGCTCCATGATGGCCGCGCTCGACGTGGCGAAGTCGATGATGCTCACCAAGCGCAACCTCAACCGCGTGCTCCTCGTGAGCGGTTACCGCAACCTCGACCTCATCGACCTCTCGGTGAAAGAGACGAGCTTCATGCTCGACATCGGCGCCTCCGGCGCGGCGGTCCTGCTCGAAAAGGGGTGGGACGAAAACGTCGTGCTCGAATCGGCCTTCGAAGGAGACGGCTCGTTCGCCGACGACTGCATCGTGCCGGTGATGGGAAGCGCGGCCTGGCCGCCCGAGCCCGACGACGTAGAGAAGATGCGCTTCGAGATCGCCGACGTGGAGGCCTTCAAGCGCAAGCTCGGCGAGCGCACGATGCCCAACTTCTACAAGGTCGTCCGCGAGTCGCTCGCAGCGTCGGGAAAGCGGGACGAGGACATCGACTACCTCGCGATCCTGCACTTCAAGAAATCGGCGCACGACGCGGTTCTCGCCGAGCTCGGGCTGTCTGAAGACCAGACCACGTATCTCAACCAGTACGGCCACCTGGGCCAGAACGACCAGATCCAGAGCATCGAGCTCGGCCTCGCAGACGGCAAGCTCACCGACGGCGACACGATCGTCATGGTCGGCGCGGGGCTCGGATTCGTCTGGGCGTCGACGGTCGTGCAGTGGGGACCGTACGGGAGCACCAACGAAGGAGCTACAGCATGAACCTGGAAGGGAAGATCTGCGTCGTCACCGGCGGCGCGCAGGGGATCGGACGCACGATCGTCGATGTGCTCGTCGCGCACGGCGCCGAGCGCGTCTACGCGTGCGACGTCAACCGAACGGCGCTCGACGCGCTCGGAAAGCAAACGGAAAACGTGACCGGCTACCAGCTCGACGTCACCGATCCGCAAGCGATCGAGGGCTTCGTCGATTCGGTCAAGGAGTCGGCCGGGCGGATCGACGTGCTGGTGAACAACGCCGGCATCACGCGCGACGCGCTCGTGCAGAAGATGAGCGACGACGACTGGGACGCGGTCATCGGCGTGAATCTCAAGGGCGTGTTCAACATGACGCGCGCGATCGGCCCGCTCATGATGGAGACCGGCTCCGGGTCGATCGTATCCATCTCGAGCGTCGTGGGGCTGGACGGCAACCTGGGACAGACCAACTACTCGGCGACCAAGGCGGGCGTGATCGGCATGACGAAGACCTGGGCCAAAGAGCTCGCGCGCAAGGGCGCGAAGGTCCGTGCGAACGCGGTCGCGCCCGGGTTCATCAACACGCCCATGATCGAGCACGTGCCGGAGAAGGTCATCGACAGCCTCGTCGGCCGGACTCCGCTCGGGCGGCTCGGCGAGCCGTCGGAAATCGCGGAGGTCGTCGCCTTTCTCGCGAGCGACGCGGCGTCGTTCGTGACCGGGCAGGTCATCCGCGTCGACGGGGGGCTGGTCCTGTGACCGGGCCGAACCGCCGGCCGCGGCGTATCGCAAAGCAGCAAACCGACGTAGTCGGAAGCACCAGTATATGGAGGAAACCATGAAGACACTACGAATCACGGCAGCAGCGCTCGTTCTGCTCCTCGTCGCGGGCGTCGCGCTCGCGACCGGCACGCAGGAGACGGCGGAACCCGAAGGCGCGGCGACCACCGCTCCGGCTCCGGGTGACGAGACCGCCGGCATCACCGAGGACGAGGTCCTCGTCGGGAGCTTCCAGGCGCTCTCCGGACCGGTCGCGGCGATCGGCGTTCCGGTGAAGAACGGGATGGAGGCCTACTTCAACTTCGTCAACGCGCAGGGCGGCGTGAACGGCCGGCAGATCAACCTGCTCGTCGCCGACGACGCCTTCGACCCGTCGCGCACGACGGTGGAAGTGAAGCGGCTCGTCGAGTCCGACGGGGTCTTCGGGCTCGTCGGGGGTTTGGGCACGCCCGGCAACCTCGCGATCATGGACTACGTCGTAGAGCAGCAGGTGCCCTACGTCTACCAGGCTTCGGGCTCGGGTCTGCTCACCAACCCGCCCAAGGAATACATCTTCGGCGTACAGCCGAACTACACGACCGAAGGCACGCTCATGGCGAAGTACCTCGTCGAAGAGAAGGGGGCCCAGAACATCGCGATCGTCTACCGCAACCTCGACGACGGCAAGGAGCTCGCAGAGAGCGTGCGCGAATCGCTCGCCGAGTACGGGCAGGAGCTCGTCGCGGACATCGCGATCGACCCGAGCGCGCAGGACTTCAGCGCCAACCTGATCCAGCTCAACCAGGCGCAGCCGGACGCGATCATCGTGGGGCTCTTCGTTCCGCAGTCGGCGAACTTCATCAAGCAGGCGAAGGAGCTCGGCCTCACCGAGCAGAACTACCTGCTCACCTACTCGAACGCGGACGCTACCTTCGTGACCCTCGCCGAGGGCCAGGCCGAGGGCGCCGAGGCGATGGCCTGGGTCGACGTCGACTTCACCGAGACCGAGCAGATGCTCTTCCAGATCTACGACGCGAGCTTCCCCGGCGAGATCCCGAACGCGTACGCGGTCGCCGGCATGATCGCCGCCGAGGTCTTCACCGAGGGCCTCGAGCGCGCCGGTCGCGACCTCACGAGGTCGGGCTACGTCGAAGCGCTCGAGACGCTCGACCGGTTCACCGGTGCGATCGCAGAGGGCATCACCTACACCGAGTTCGACGCGAACGACCCGCTGAGCCGCATTGGTAAGCGGTCCATGTACGTGCTCAAGGTCGAAGACGGTGTCTTCGCGCGCGCGCACGGCTGGATCTACCTGACCGAATAGACAGACGCTCATCGTGCGGGACGCCGCCGGCGGCGTCCCGCGGACGTTCACGCCCCCGCGGTCACAACGACGCCGCGGGGCGCACCTGGAGGACGCATGCTGACAGTGTCGGGCGTGACGGTGCGATTCGGCGGGCTGACCGCCGTCGACTCGCTCTCGCTCACCGTGGAGGCCAACACCATCCACTCGCTCATCGGGCCGAACGGCGCCGGGAAGACGACGCTCTTCAACGTCGTCTCGCGCGTACTCGACCCCGACGAGGGAACCGTAACGTTCGAGGGCCGCGACCTGCTGGGGATGCACGCGCACGAGATCATCGGACTCGGCATCAGCCGGACCTTCCAGAACCTGCAGCTCTTCGAGCTCTGCACGGTATTCGACAACCTCTACTCCGGGCTCGTCCACGGTTACCCGGGAGGCGTATTCTCCGCGCTCGCCGGTCGCTTCGCGCGCTACAACGACGAGGCGCGCGACCGCATCCTCGAGGTGGCCGAGCTTCTCGGCATCAAGAACCGCCTCGCCTCCTACCCGCCCTCGCTGCCCTACGGCATCCTCAAGCGGATCGAGCTCGCCCGGGCGCTCGCGAGCGAACCACGCCTGCTCCTCCTCGACGAGCCGGCCGCCGGGCTCAACAGCGACGAGACCGAGGAGTTCATGGACGTGCTGCGCGCGGTCCGCGAATCGGGCAGGACGCTCCTGCTCGTCGAGCACGACATGCAGCTCGTCATGGGCATCTCCGGGACGATCACGGTCATGGACTTCGGCAGGAAGATCGCGGAAGGCGCCCCGGCCGACGTGGCGCGCGACCCGGAAGTGATCCGGGTCTACTTAGGCGAGGAGGCGTCGTGATGCTCACCGTCGAATCGTTGCGCGTCAGCTACGGACGCGTCCGCGCGGTCAAGGGGATCGATTTCTCGGTGGAGGCAGGCGAGATCGTCTCGCTCATCGGCGCGAACGGCGCCGGCAAGTCGTCCACCCTGCTCGCGATCGCCGGCGCAGTCGACGCCGAAGGCGGCGTCGCCTACCGCGGCGAGGACATCCGACGGCTCGGCTCGAGCGACCGGGTGAAGCGCGGGCTCGTCCTCTGCCCGGAGGGGCGGCACATCTTCCCGGAGCTCGACGTGGAGGAGAACCTCCGCATGGGCGCCTTCCGCCGCGGGAGCTACCGCGAGAAGAGCGTCGAGGTCTTCGAGCTCTTCCCGGTGCTCGCCGAACGCCGCGGCCAGGTCGCCGGCTACCTCTCCGGCGGCGAGCAGCAGATGCTCGCGATCGGGCGCGCGCTCATGGCCGACCCGGAGCTGCTCATGCTCGACGAGCCCTCGCTCGGCCTCGCGCCCATCCTCGTCGACCAGGTCTTCGCCGTTCTCGGCCGCCTGCGCGAGATGGGCTACTCGATCCTGCTCGTCGAGCAGAACGCGAACCGCGCGCTGCACCTCTCCGACCGCACGTACATCCTGGAGACCGGGCGCGTTGTAGCCGCCGGCGCATCGAACGAACTGCTCGCGGACGACAGCGTCCGCAGAGCCTACCTGGGGATCTGAATGCTATTCCTGCAAGCGGTTATTCTGGGCATTCCGATGGGCGCGCTCTACGGCCTCATGGGGTTCGGTATCGCGCTCATCTTCCGCTCGGTCGGGGTGATGAACTTCGCGCACGGCAACGGCGGGATGATCGGCGCGTTTACCGCCTTCAGCGTCTACCTCGCGAGCGGCAGCTTCGCGCTCGCCTTCGTGGTGGGCCTCGTCGTGGGCGCGGCGATCGGCGTCGCGATGGACGAGGTACTGATGAAGCGGGTGAAGGGGCTCTCGCACGCGTCGATGATCATCCTCACGCTCGGGGTGCTCATGATCCTCGAGGGGACTGCGTTCATCGTCTGGGGTACCGAGCCGGTCAGCTTCCCGCGGCTCTACACCGGCCCGCCGCTGATCGTCGAGGTAGGCGACGGGATGCTCGTCGCCGCGGCGAACGACGTCGCGATCACGATCGTAGCGGTGGCGGTGTCGCTCGCGCTCGCGATCTTCCTCAAGTACACGCGCTTCGGAACCGGCACCCGCGCGCGCGCTCAGAACGAGCTGGGCGCGAAGGTGGTGGGGATCAACATCCGCGTGATCGACGCGATCGTCTGGGGCATCGGCGTGGGCCTCGCCGCGCTCGTCGCGCTGCTCGTCGCGCCGAAGACATCGATCACCCCCACCATGCTCGTCAACTTCCAGCTCTACGGGCTGACCGCCGCCGTGCTCGGCGGGTTCACGAGCTTCTTCGGCGCGATCGTGGGCGGGTTCATCCTGGGGATCCTCGAGAAGCTCATCGTCTTCGGGGTGGACGCGCTGCTCGACGCGGCCGGCGCCACCGGCGTAAACGTCGCCGACTACCAGCTCTCGATCATCCTCATCATCATCGTCCTCATGCTCGTCTTCAAACCGTCGGGGCTCTTCGGGGCCCGCTTCACGGGAAAGGTGTAGGCCATGAACTCCAAGCTCAAGTTCGTGCTGATCTCCGTCGCGATCATGGCCGCGGCGGTCGCGCTCTTCGGGTCGCAGTCCTTCCTCATCGCGATCTTCTCGCGCGTGCTGACCGTCGCGATCGCGGCGATGGGCTTCAATCTCCTGCTCGGCGTGACCGGACAGATCTCGATCGGCCACGGCGCGTTCATGGCGATCGGCGCGTACACGACGGCGATACTGTCCACGAAGCTCGGCCTGCCCTTCGTCGTCTCGATCGTACCGGTGATCCTCTTCTCCGCGCTGCTCGGCATCGTCATCGGGCTTCCCGCGCTGCGCCTGAAGGGCTTCTACCTCGCGATCGCCACGCTCGCCTTCGGCGTCGTCGTGGAGCAGCTCATCGCGTCGATCGACTTCCTCGGCGGACACGACGGCATCCGCAGCATCCCGGCCTTCTTCGGCTCCGACCTCGCCGGCTTCCTCGTCGTTGGCGCGCTCTACGTGATCCTCGCGCTCGCGATGTACCGCATCCTCGAGTCACCGGTGGGCCTGCGCTACCGCATGGTCCGCGACAGCGAGGTCGCCTCGCGCGCCTACGGCGTGGGCCTCTCGCGCGTGAAGCTGAGCGCGTTTATCATGAGCGCGGTCTACGGCGGCATCGCCGGCGGGCTCTACGCGCACACCGTGGGCTTCATCGTGCCGCCGAACTTCGGGCTCGTGCTCTCGCTCAACATCCTCGCGATCGTGATCATCGGCGGCCTCGCGTCGGTGCACGGCGGGCTGATCGGGAGCATCGTCATCGTGGGGCTGCCCTTCCTCTTCTCGCGGGGGTTCGGCCCCTACCTGAGCGTCGTCGTGGGAGCGCTCCTCATTATATTCGTGCTCTTCTTCCCGCGCGGGCTCGCGCACGGGGTCTTCCTCGGCTACACGAAGTACCTCCAGGTCCCGTTCATAGCGCTCAGGAATCGCATGCTCAGGAGGACCACCATGGGAGGATCGTACGTGGACGTCGACGGGGTGTCGATCTTCTACCTCGAGCGGACCGCGGAGCCCGGCTCCGAGCCCGGCTCGACCGGGCGTGCCGAGCCCGCGCCGATCCTCTACATCCACGGCAACACCGGATGCAACCTCTGGTTCGAGCGCGTCATGGACATCCCCGGACGAAGGACGATCGCGCTCGACCTGCCGAACTTCGGCCGCTCGGCGCGGATCGACGAGGCGGACATAGACCGCTACGCCTCCTGCGTCGCCGGCTTCATCCGCGAGCTCGGCCTCGGCTCGCCGGTGGTCGTCGCGCACTCGCTCGGCGGCGCGGTGGGGATCGCGCTCGCCGTGAACCACCCCGAGCTCGTGAGCCGACTCATGCTCGTCGACTCCGCCGCCCCCGACGGGCTCACGACGCCGGAGGAGCACTACGGGATCATCGAGCTCTACCGGACGAGCCGCTCGCTCATGAAGAAGGCGCTCGCCGCGGTCACACCCACGCTCGACGACAACGCCTTCCTCAACCGGCTCACCGACAACGCGATGCTCATGAACCCGATCGCGTTCACCGGGAACGCCCGCGCGCTCGAACGGTTCGACTACACCGGCCGCACGCAGGCGTACACCGGCCCGGTCCGCGTCGTGGTGGGCCGCAAGGACACGATCATCACCGAGGAGATGGCGAAGCGCACCGCGGCGGCCTTCCCCTCGGGCGAGCTCGTCGTCCTCGACGACGTGGGACATTCGGTGATGGTGGAGAACCCACCGGAGTTCACGCGGCTGGTGACCGAGTTCGTGGAGTAGGCGCGGGCCGGTTGCGGCGGCGCCTGGCGGCCGCTTCACCGTCGGGCGCGCGGCCGCTTCACCGTCGGGCGCGCGGCTCACCGGGGAAGGCGCCGCCGGGCGGGCGTGTGCCGCCCGCTCACACCCCCGGGTCGGCGGCGCTCACCCGCTCGACCACCTCGTCGGCGAGCTCCTCGAGCCAGCCGAGCGACTCGGCCGCGCGGAGCACCGTGTAGCGGCTTCGCATCTCCTTCGCGTTCAGAAGCGTCTCGCGCAGGTACTCTTCGCTCACGTCGATCGCAGACGGATAGAGCGGCGCCCCCGCCTCGCGCTGGATCCGGATGACCTCGTCGAACGACGGGGAGCGCGAACCGAGCGCGGCGATGTCGTGCCACCGCGCGACCAGACCCTCGACCTCCGCCCGCAGCGCGTCGTCGCTCAGGTACTGCGATCGGGTCACTTCGCGGATGATGCCGTCGGCCACCTCACCCAGGCTCGAGCGCAACCGTCCCTCCCACGCCTCGAGCGACAACCGCTGCGCGAGCACGGCGTCCACGTTGACCGACGACGGGTCGCGCGCGAAGAACCGCTCGTTGAACGCGGCGACGACCGCCGTGGCGACGCCCACCTTCGTCCCGTGGAAGAACTCGCGCCGCCGGTCGACCGCGGCCTTCATCTCCCAGTAGTGCGAGAGGCTGTGCTCGCTCCCGGAGGCGGGCCGCGAGTTCCCCACGAGGAGCATCGCGATTCCGGAGATTACCAGCGACTCGGTGAGCGTCCGGATCGCGTCGGGTTCGCGCGCCTGCAGGCCGGGGGCGACCGAAACGGCCTGCTCCACGCCTTCGCTCACGCGCTCGACGAAGAAGGGGCAGTAGTACTCGTCGCGCTGGATGGCGCTGAGTTCCCAGTCGATCCGCGAGGTGAGCTTGCCGATCGTATCGCTGAACCCGCTCGCGATCATCGGCTGCGGAGCGGCGGCGAGCACGTCCACGTCGGCGATGATCGCCCGCGGCGCGCCGCAGTAGATCGTCCGCTTGTGCCCGTGATGCGTCATGGGCGCGCCGCTCGAAGCGTAGCCGTCCATGGACGGCGCGGTCGCGACCGACACGAAGGGCACGCCCGTGCGCGAGGCTACGAAGCGCGTGAGATCGGTCAGGCAGCCGGACCCCGCTACGACGAGGAAGTCGGTATCGCCGTCCATCGCGAGCATGAGCTCGCCGATGGCCTTCTCGTCCGGTTTCACACCGTCGCGCGTGGCGAAGAAGCAGCGCCGCACGTCGAAGCCGGCGGTGGCCAGATCGGCCTCTACCCGCGCGCCGGCGACCTCGCGCGTGTTCGCGTCGCTCACGAGCACGCACTTCGTCCCCATCGAGAGCCGCTTCACGACCGGCACGAGCTCGTCGAGCGCTCCGCGCCGGACGACGATCTCGTCGATGGGCAACTCGTGCCTGCGTCCGCAGGCGCAGTCGAAGGCGCTGTGCTCGAGGCGGCCGTCGCGGAAGGCGTAGTGGTTCATCCCTGCTCCTCTCGTCGAGTCGGAGCGCCGCGAGCCGCGCTGTTGCGCCGCCGGTGGCTCCGTACTATCGTGGGTCCACGTCATGGTAGTGGAGCGGAGGGGGTATGTCGAGGTACGTGATCGGGATCGATGTGGGCACCGAGGGCGTGCGCGCCGGCGTCTTCGACGAGCGCGGTGCGCGCGTCGGCACCGGCGTGGCGCCCATCGAGACGAGCCACCCGCACCCGGGCTGGGCCGAGCAGGACGCCGACGGCTGGGAGGCGGCGCTCGCGGTGGCGGTGCGCGGGGCGCTCGCCGAGGCGAAGGTAGGGGCCGACCGGATCGAGGGGCTCGCCGCCGACGGTACGACGTCGACGGTCGTGCTGCTCGACGACGCGGGCCGGCCGCTGCGCCCGGCGCTGCTGTGGATGGACGTCCGCGCGCACCGCGAGGCGCAGCGGGTGGCGGCCACCGGGCACCCCGCCCTCGCCTGCACCGCGGGCGACGCGGTCTCAGCCGAGTGGTTTCCGTGCAAGCTGCTCTGGCTGCGAAACCACGAGCCGGAGAACTACGCGCGTGCTTCCATGGCCCTCGAGCTCACCGACTGGCTCGCCTGCCGGCTCACCGGGTCGGTGACCGGCGCGATCAGCTCGGCCTCCATGCGAATGTTCTACGACGACGCCCGCGGCGGGATTCCGCGATCGCTCTACGAGCAGATCAGCCTCGGCGACGCGCTCGCCAAACTGCCGGCACGGTACGCGGACGCGGGAACGCCCGCCGGCTCTCTCACCGCCGACGCCGCAGCAGCTCTGGGTCTGCGATCCGGCATACCGGTCGCCGTCGCAGGCGCGGACGCCGCGATCGCCGTCCTGGGCATGGGCGTCGTCACGCCAGGCCGCCTCGCGCTCGTCACCGGCTCGTCGCACGTCCACTTCACGCTGCTCGACCACGAGGCGCGTCCGCCGGGCCTCTTCGGAAGCTATCCGAACGGCCTCGTCCGCGGCACCCACCTCCTCGAAGGCGGCCAGGTCTCCACCGGCAGCGTGCTCCGATGGTTCGCAGACCGATTCCTGCCGCCGTCGCTCCACGAGGAGGCCGGGCGTCGGGGACGGTCGCTCGTGCAGGAGCTCGACGCGCGCGCCGCGGAGGTTCCGATCGGATCGGACGGGGTGCTCGTGCTCGAGCACTTCCAGGGTAACCGCACGCCCTGGTCGGATCCCACCTCCCGAGGCGTGATCCGGGGGCTCAGCCTGGGCCACGGCCCCGAGCACGTCGCCCGGGCGATCATGGAATCGGTCGCGTGCGGGACCGCGGTCATCGCGCGCCGGATCGCCGCCGCCGGAGGAGCCCTCGGCGAGACGGTCATGTGCGGCGGCGTGACGCGCAGCGAGCTCTGGTCGCAGATACACGCCGACGCGCTGGGCACCCCCATCACGATCCCCGCCGAGCACGAGGCCCCCATGCTCGGCAGCGCGGTCGCCGCGAGCGTCGCGGCGGGTGTGCATCCGGACATCCGTTCGGCCGCAGAGCGGATGACCCGCGCGGATCGCGTCGTCGAACCGGTACTCGGCAACACCGAGCGGTACGCCTTCCTCGTCGACCGGTACGAGCGCACCTACGAGGCGCTCGCCGAAGAGTCGCGCCGGCTGGTCGCGTGGAGCGAGGGCGCGGGGTAGCGGGCCCGATCAGCCCGCGCCGTCGTTGCAGGTCCTTGCGCCTGCCGCGAAGCTGTCCTACGCTCGAGACGGAGCCCCCATGCCCGAACTCGTCTTCGGTCCCATCCCGTCGCGCCGCCTCGGCCGGAGCCTCGGCATCAACAATATCCCGCCGAAGACGTGCTCGTACTCGTGCGTCTACTGCCAGGTTGGTCGCACCACCCGCTCGCGCGTGAGGCGGCGCGCGTTCTTCGAGCCGGAGGCGATCGTCGAGGCGGTCCGCGCGCGCGTCGAATCGGTGCGCGCCGACGGGGGGCGCGTCGACTACCTCACCTTCGTGCCCGACGGCGAACCCACGCTCGATCTGAACCTCGCGCGCGAGATCGACGCGCTCGCACCGCTCGGCATCCCGGTCGCGGTGATCACGAACAGCTCGCTGCTCTCGGATCCGGAGGTCCGCGTCGCGCTCGCACGGGCCGATTGGGTCTCGGTCAAGGTCGACGCGGCCGACGAATCGGTCTGGAGAGAGGTCGATCGGCCTTCGGCTCGGCTCGACTTCGCAGAGCTCGGTGACGCGCTCCGCACCTTCGCGCGCGAGTACACCGGAACGCTCGTCACCGAGACGATGCTCGTCGCCGGCCTCAACGACGCAGAGCCGCACCTGTACGAGCTCGCCGGCCTCATCGCAGATCTGCGCGCCTCCGCCTCGTACCTCGCGATCCCCACCCGCCCACCGGCCGAGCCGTGGGTTCGGGCCCCGGATGAAGCGGTGGTCACGCGCGCCTACGCCGTGCTCGCGGAGCGCGTCTCCGCGGTCGAGTACCTCACCGGCTACGAGGGCGACGCCTTCGCCTCAACCGGGGACGCCCGCACCGATCTGCTGAGCATCACCGCCGTGCACCCCATGCGAAGCGAAGCCGTGGAGGCGTTGCTCGCGAAGACCGGTTCGGACTGGCGCGTGGTCGATGAGCTCATCGCCGAGCGGCTGCTCGCCCGGACCGCCTACGGAGGGCGCACCTACTACGTCCGGAGGTTCACGCGGCGGCGGTGAGCCTCGCAGCCGGCGGGTGGCGACGGGCCGGCCGGCCCCTGCCCTGCCGCGTACCCGGCGGCTGGCGCGAGCACTACCGCTCGCGCATCGGCCCGTGGTACGATTCCCGACGGAGGACGCATGAAGACCAAGGCCGATCTCGTCGCGTGGCTCGACCGCAACGCCGCGCCGTTCATCGAGCTCGCCGATGCCATCTGGCAGGCCCCGGAAGTCGCCTGGCGCGAGTTCGCGTCGAGCAAGCTGCAGGCCGACCTGCTCGAGGAGCACGGATTCCGCATCACCTGGGACTCCGGCGGCATCTCCACCGCCTTCGTCGCCGAGTGGGGCGAAGGCGGCCCGATCGTCGGGGTGCTCGGCGAATACGACGCGCTCGCCGGGTTGTCGCAGAAGCTGCAGCCCGAGCAGGAGCCGCTCGTCGAAGGGGCGCCCGGCCACGGGTGCGGGCACAACCTGCTCGGCACCGGCGGCGTCGCCACCGCGGTCGCCGTGCGGCACTGGCTCGAGGAGAGCGGGACCGCCGGCACGATCCGCTACTACGGGTGTCCGGCCGAAGAGCAGCTCTCCGGCAAGACCTTCATGGCGCGCGACGGCGCGTTCGACGACCTGGACGCGGCGCTCAACTTCCACCCGGACAAGCTCAACCACGCGTCGAAGGGAAGCGCCGTGGGCGTCTACGACCTCGTCTTCCGGTTCCACGGCCGCACGGCGCACGCCGGCGGCTCGCCGCACCTGGGACGCTCGGCGCTCGACGCGGTGGAGCTCATGAACGTGGGGGCGAACTACCTGCGCGAGCACGTGCGCGAGAAGGTCCGCATCCACTACGTCATCACCGACGGCGGGCGGCTCCCGAACGTCGTCCCTGAGACCGCGGAAGTCTGGTACTTCGTCCGCGCGCACGAGCGCGACGAGCTCGAGTCGGTCGTAGATCGGCTCGGAAAGATCGCCGAAGGCGCCGCGCTCATGACCGAGACGACCTTCACGCGAACGTTCCGCGGCGCCTGCTCGAACGTGCTCAACAACCACGTGCTCGCCGACGCGCAGTACGAGAACCTGAAGGAGATCGGGCCCATCGAGTTTTCGCAGGAGGAGGTCGATTACGCCGCGCGGGTCAACTCGGCGTTTCCGGACGAGGACGCGCGCACGGTGTTCGACAGCTTCCGCGTCCCACCCGAGTGGCGCGAGCGCGTGGACAGGGTGCGCGGTGAGCCGCTCGTCGGGGAGAACTACCCCGCCTGGGACGAGGACCACATCGGCACCGGATCCACGGACGTGGGCGACGTCAGCTGGATCGCACCGCTGTCCATGCTGCGCACCGCGTGCTTCGCGACCGCCGCGCCCGGTCACAGTTGGGCTATCGTCTCGACCGCCGGCGTGTCGATCGGACACAAGGGCATGATGCACGCGGCAAAGACGATGGCGGCGACTGCGCACGACCTGTACACCGACCCCGACCTTCTCGCCGCAGCGCGCGCCGAGCATGCGCGCGCGACCGACGGTCGCCCCTACCGTTGCCCCATCCCGAACGAGGTGCCCGCGCCGCGCGTGGCGAACCCGGTGAGAGGTGTGGAGTAGCACGCGGACGAAGGAGGCAGACATGGCATTCGATCTGGAGGCGGCCAACCGCGAGGCGAAGGAGAGGCTCGTCCCGGCGCTTCGGGGCCACGGAGCGCACCTGGGACTGGACGACGCGGTGCGCGACTTCCCGGATGAGCTCATGAACGAGAAACCGCCGAACGTCCCCTACACCTTCTGGCACCAGCTCGAGCACATCCGCATCGCGCAGTGGGACCTGCTACGCTACGCGAGCGACCCGGACCACGTCTCGCCCGAGTGGCCGCGCGGCTACTGGCCCGCGCCTGATGAAGTCACCGACGAGGCCGGCTGGAAGGCGACCGTCGAAGCGATCCGCGCCGACCGCGATGAGCTCATCGGCCTGATCGAAGATCCTGCGTGCAACGTCCTCGAACCGGTCGCGCACATGGACGGACGAAGCATCGTGCGCGCGGCGCTTCTGGTCATCGACCACACCGCCTACCACCTGGGCGAGTTCGTCATGGCGCGCCAGATGCTGGGCGAGTGGGAGTCGGAGCTCGGAGGCTGAGCGAGTCGATCTCGGCGATAGTCACCGCACCGGAACCGTCGAGGTACCAGACCACGAACCGCTCTCCACCGGCCGCCAGCCCGGTCGCGGCGAACGCGCCGGTGGACAGCGAGACCTCGTGCATCGACGTCCACGATCCGTCCCGGCGCTCGAGCAGGAGCACGTCCGGGTCCAGGGCGCGCGTGGAGACCCGGTAGAGCTCGTTGTCGGGGCCCACCGTGAGACCGCCGCGGAAGGTGAAGGTCGCACCCATGGCGATCGCCGGTCCCACGTCCTGCCAGCCGCCCGCCTCGAGTCGCCGGGTGAACACCGCTGCGGCTCCGTCTCCGGTCTCACCGAAGAACTGGACCACACGGTCCCCGTCGGCCGTCGTCGTCTGATAGATGGGCGACGCCGAGTACGCGGACTCCGAGTAGTACGTGGAGCCCCCGGCCGGC
>CAZICD010000009.1:0-34256 GCA_964537725.1 uncultured Spirochaetaceae bacterium
GACCCTCGTGGGCGATGATTTCAAACCGCTCGCCAACGGCTCGCACGGATGGGAGAACAGGCTCGTCGACGGTATCTGGACCTACGACATGGACGACGTCTGGTCGGGGATCTCCGCGTGCTTCGCCGACCTCGCCGCGGACGTGACACGACGCTACGGTGTCGAGCTCTCGCGTCTGGCCGCGGCCGGCTTCAGCGGTATGATGCACGGCTACGTCGCGCTCGACGCAGACGGCGAGCTACTCGTGCCGTTTCGAACCTGGCGCAACAACATCACCGGGCAGGCGTCGCGGGAGCTCACCGAGCTGCTCTCCTACCCGATCGCACAACGATGGAGCATCGCCCACCTCTATCAGGCGGTCCTCAACGGAGAGGAACACGTCTCACGGATCGCCCGCATCACCACGATCGCCGGCTACGTCCACTGGAAGCTCACCGGCGAGCACGCGATGGGCACCGACGAGGCGTCGGGAATGTTCCCGATCGACCCCGCCACGGGGGACTTCGACCGATCGGCGATCGAGACCTTCAACCGCCACGTCGCACGCCACGACGTCCCCTGGAAGCTCGCGGACCTGCTCCCGCGCGTCGTGCCGGCGGGCGAGAAGGCCGGCGCCCTGACCGAGTCGGGCGCGCGACTGCTCGACCCGTCGGGTAAGCTCGAGGCGGGCGCGCCGCTCTCTCCGCCGGAGGGCGACGCCGGAACGGGTATGATCGCGACGAACAGCATCCGTCCCCGAACCGGTAATGTTTCCGCCGGGACGTCGGTCTTCGCGATGCTCGTGCTCGAGAAGCCGCTTGCGCGGGTGCACGAAGAGATCGACCTCGTGCTGACGCCGGACGGCAACCAGGTCGCCATGGCGCACTCGAACAACTGCACCTCCGACTTCGACGCGTGGATCGCACTCTTCGGCGAGGCGGCGAAGGCGCTCGGGGTCGACGTCGCGCCCGATGAGCTCTACACGAAGCTCATGCCGCTCGCGCTCGAGGCCGAGCCGGACGCGGGCGGCCTGCTCTCCTACGGTTACGTCTCCGGCGAGCACGTCACGGGGTTCAGCGACGGACGGCCGCTGTTCGTGCGTCGCCCCGACGCCGACTTCACGCTGCCCAACTTCATGCGCTCGCACCTGTTCGGCGCGCTGGGCGCGATGCGCACCGGGCTCGACATCCTCACGAAGGACGAGGGCGTTCGGGTGGAGGAGATCCGCGGACACGGCGGCTTCTTCAAGACTCCGCAGGTCGGTCAGCGAATCATGGCCGCGGCGACCGCAACGCCGGTGAGCGTGCTGGAGACCGCGGGCGAGGGCGGAGCGTGGGGCATGGCGCTGCTCGCCGCGTACCTCGTGCGCGACGACCGCGAGCGATCGCTTGCCGACTTCCTCGACGGCGTGTTCGCCGACAGCATCGGCAGCGCAGTCGAGCCCGACCCGGCCGACGTCGCGGGCTTCAACGCGTTCTTCGAGCGCTACACGAAGGGGCTGCCCATCGAAACCGCAGCGGTAGAAAACCTGTAGCGGCTCAGCGGACCTTGATGAACAGACCGAAGAGCAGAATCACGATCAGGATCTGGATCAGCGCGAAGCGGATGAGGACCTGCGAGTTCGACCAGTTCTGCGTGTGGCGGAAGTGATCGTGGAGCGGGAACCGGATCGTGTGGAAGATGCGGATCCTCGCGAAACGCAGAAGCGCGACCTTGAGCAGCCCGGTGCCGCCGTTGACGAGGATGACCGTAGACGAGAGCAGGATCATGAAGGGGTTGCCGGTGAGGATGATCGCCACCCCGATCATGAACCCGAGCGCGCGCGAGCCCGCGTCCCCCATGAGCACCACCGAAGGGTGGGCGTTGTACCACAGGTAGCCCGCGAGGCTCCCAACGAGCGTGAAGAGCATGATCGCCCAGCTCGCCGATTCGGGATAGAAGGGCAGCAGGAAATACTCGGAGATCTCGGTAACCCCGACCACGAGGTAGAGAAAGGCGCCCAGGCTGACGAGCGCGAGCAGCACGAGCGTGCTCGAAAGGCCGTCCACGCCGTCGGTGCAGTTGGTGCTGTTGATGCTCACCCAGATCAACAGCGTCGCGACGGGCACGAAGACGTAGATGCTCACGTCGATCGGCGCCGTCGTGAAGGGAAGCCAGAACGTGTGCTGGGGGCCGATGTAGAGCAGCAGCGCGGCGCCCAGGCTGATCACGAGGTCCAGCACGCCTTTGAGGTATTCACTCCACGGCTTCTCGCTGCGATCGTCGAAGTAGCCCGTGAGCATCGCCGCGAAGGCGAGCGCGACGACGGCCAGATGCCGCCATCCCCACGGCACGACGAGCACCGCGATCACCGCGAATACGCTGATGAACACGACGCCCGCGCCGGTGGGCTTGCCCTTGGCGACCTGTCCGTCCACGGCGAAGCTGCGGCCGCGGTCGCTCGGCAGCCACGCGAAGGCACGGGGAATCAGCAGAAAGGTCAGCAGGAAGCTCACGAGCGTCCCGGATACGATGAGGAAGAGTCGGGATGCGAAGAGTCTGAACGGCCCGAAGAAGGGTTCGAGCGCCTCGCCGAGGAGAAAAAGCATGGCTAGCTGATGCGGCGCTGTTCGCGCCGGGACTTCTCAATCCGCTCCATCTTGCGGTAGTACTTGGCCTGCTTCTCGATCTCCTCCATGTCGGACGTGTAGATCTTGTTCTCCACCGCCTTCACCTTCGAGTTCTTCAGCATGTCGCGAACGACCTGGTTACCCTCCGACATGGGGAGCCCGACCATGTTGATCAGCTCCTTGATGCCGAAGTCGAAGGTATACGGCTCGCCCGCGCGAATGGGAACGCGTGCGCGCTCGAGCTGGATGAGCAGCGCGTCGTACATCCGGCCCACCGTACTCGAGAGCAGCGTGTTGGCGAGCTGCTTGTAGACGAACCAGATCCGCTCGGCGAGCGTCGTCGTCAGCCGCGCTATGATCTGCGGCTGGGTCTGGACCATCCGGGCGAAGTTCTCCTTGTTCACCGCGAGCAGCACCGCGTCCTCAAAGGCGATCGCGGACGCCGACCGCGGCTTGCTCTCGATGAGCGACATCTCGCCGAACATGTCGCCCTGCCGCAGAACGGCGAGCAGAACCTCGTTGTCGTTGACGATCTTGGTAATCTTCACGCTGCCCTTCTGGATGATGTACATCTCCTTGCCGGGCATGTTCTCGCTGAAGATCATCGTGTCCTTCGGATAGCTGCGCGTGAAGACGTTCTCGTCCCCGTCCAGGTAGACCGCCTTCGCGTACGGCTTGATCTTCGCGAGCCGCTCGCGTGCGGTCACGACGTGCTCACCGTCCGGGCAGTGCTTGAGGTACTGATAGTAGGCGTAGTAGGCCTGATTGTACTGACTCTGCCGCGCGTAGTACTCGGCGACGCCGAAGAGGTGCGAGATATCGCCCTCGTTGGCGTTGCTCTTCAGCGTGATGCGCGCGAGCGCCTCGTCGAGGTAGCGCATGCGGCGCGAGAAGCTCTCGATGATCTTCATCGCCACCGGCGTGTTCCGCTCGATGAGCATGCCGTACTGCTCGCGATGCACCGAAATGAGGCTCACGTCCGTCATCGCCTGCGCGGTTTCGATGTGGCTGTGGGACGACATCGTGGATACGACGCCGAAGAAGTCGCCGGGTCCCAGTATGTTGCCGCCCTCTTCCTCGACAACCTCTACTTCCTTGCTGACCCGTACCTTACCGCTTCGGATAATGAAGAAATGGTCGGCGTTGGCCTTGCCTTCCACGATAATGTACGCGCCTTTGGTGAAGTTGACGATCGAGAGCTGGAGTGGAGCACTCATGCACAATCCCGATGGTCGGACATTTCCTCGTCAGTATACGAGCCGCTGTTTTCGTTTGTCAATCCGAGCACACTCACCCCTGACCGGCCCCATAACCGCCGTCCGGGGCCGCTTGGAGCCGGTGAGCGGCTACCCGAGCCCGTTCGCCAGCGGAAAACCGGCGCACAGCTCGGAGACACGGCCTGCCACCGACTCTACTACCTCTTGTCGGCCTTCACAGCGCAAAACTTCAAGAATGAGCTCGCCGATCCGCTTCATTTCGGCCTCACGCATGCCGCGTGTGGTCACCGCCGGCGTCCCGATGCGGACACCGGAGGTCACGAGGGGGCTCTTCGTGTCGAACGGAATCGCGTTCTTGTTGACCGTGATGTTCGCCTCGTCCAGCAGGGTTTCCGCCTTCTTGCCGGTGAGTCCGAAGGGGCTGACGTCGATCAGCATGAGGTGGTTGTCGGTGCCGCCAGAGACGAGCCTCGCCCCTCCCTCGGCGAGCGCGGCGGCGAGTGCCCGCGCGTTCGCCCTGATCTGGCGCTGATAGTCGCGGAACTCCGTCTGCAGCGCCTCGCGGAACGCCACGGCCTTCGCCGCGATGATGTGCATGAGCGGTCCGCCCTGGACGCCCGGCATGACCGCCGAGTCGATCAGCTCCGACCACCGGCGGGTCCGCCCAGACTTGGCCGCGGTTACGCCAAGCGTGTTCTCCGCGTCCTCTCCGATCAGGATCAGCCCGCCGCGGGGGCCCCGCAGCGTCTTGTGCGTCGTAGTCGTCACGAAGTGGGCGTGTGGCACCGGCGAGGGATGCTCGCCCGCGGCGACGAGGCCGGCGATGTGCGCCATATCGACCATGAAGAACGCGCCCACGTCGTCGGCGATCGCGCGGAAACGTGCGAAATCGATGACCTGCGAGTAGGCCGATGCGCCGGCGACGATGAGACGCGGCTTGTGCTCGCCGGCGAGCCTCGCTACCTCGTCGTAGTCGATCAACTCGCTCTCGCGGTCGACGCCGTAGTGCACGAAGTTATACAGCTGACCCGAGAAGTTGACCGGGCTCCCGTGCGTGAGGTGCCCGCCGTGCGCGAGGTCCATGCCCAGGATCGTGTCGCCCGGCTCGAGCAGCGTCATGTAGACCGCCATGTTCGCGTTACTGCCCGAGTGCGGCTGGACGTTGGCGTGCTCGCTGCCGAAGAGCTCGTTCGCACGGTCGCGAGCGAGGTTCTCTGCGATGTCGACGACCTCACAGCCGCCGTAGTAGCGCTTGCCCGGGTAGCCCTCCGCGTACTTGTTGGTGAGAACCGAACCGGCGGCGTCGAGCACCGCGCGACTGGCGAAGTTCTCGCTCGCGATCAGCTCGAGCTTTCCTCGCTGGCGAGTCTCCTCCTGCTGGAGGACCTGGTAGATATCGGGGTCGGTAGTCTTGAGATCTGACATCGGCTTCCTTTCCGGCTGAAGGATAGGACGCAGGCCGACGCGCTGTCAATTGGACGCGGAGAAGCCGATCACGCGGGGCCGAAACCAGGTCAGCCGGAACGACTCGACGAGCGCCCCGCCCTCGGCGTAGGAGCGCTGCAGCGTGTACGGGTCCTCCGGCTCGACCCGGATTCCGTCGAGGAAGGTGGGCTCCAGCGCGTCGTACCCGCGGCCGAAGGCAACGCGCCGGTTGTCAAGGTTACCGAAGTAGAACACCCGCGGATCCTCGGGGACGGGAAAGCCGGCGGGGAAGGCTCCGTCTCCGAGCGCCGGGTCGACGGGGATCCAGCCGATCCCGGTGACGAAGAACTCCGCCCAGAAGTGCGGGTACGCCTCGCCGGTGGTCGCCACGAGAACACCGCCGACGGCGCGCGCCGGAACGAGCGCAGCGCGGCTGAGCGCCACGAAAAGCGTGGCGTAAGTGAAGTCGTCGCCGTAGCCGCTCTCGAGGCCGGCGCTCGCCGACCGGTCCGCACGCCCGAGCGCGTAGGTCAGCGCGTCGAGCGTCGCGACGTAGGCGGCTTCGGCGATGCGGTACGGGCTGCCGCGCCCGGAACGCAGCTGAGCCGCGATCTGGCGCACGCGCTCGTGGTCGACGGGAGCGTCGGGCAGCGGGCGCGTGTAGTAGTCGAAGAAGCCGGTCTCCGACTCGTACGCGGCCGAGACGCGCGCCGGGTCGATCTCCGAGCGCATCTCGTAGCGGTCCACGAGCACCGTGCGGATCACCTCGTGCTCGAAATCGGTGTCTACGCGTTCAAACCGGAACCGATCGGGCTCATCGTCGAGGTAGCGGACGTCGCGTTGGGATGCCGATGCGCTCACGCGCGGCAGGCGCAGCACGATATCGCGGCGTCCTGCGGCTTTGCCCTCGCCCGACGTCCCGCGCGTCGCGACCTCCGCGATGCGCGCACCGTAACGCAGCCCGATCTCGGCGGGCTCGCCGGCCACCACCGAGCCGGCCGGGCGATCCACGGCGATGCGGACCGGGTTACTCGCACCCCACGGCGTCACGACGGTCACGAAGCCGGAGACGGCTCCCGCCGGAACACGCACGGTGATACTCGTATCGTCCCAGAACGCGTACGCGACGTCGCTCGTGCACGGTTCGCACGCCGCGCCGCCGGATACGGGGAAGACCACGCGCGAACTGCGTCGGATTCTCCCGAAGTTCGAGCCCCGGAGCGTCAGCAGCGCGCCGACCTGGACCTCGCTTCGGTCGATCTCGACGACCACCGGTGCGCCCGGTCCTTCGCCGGCCGACGAGGTGCGGGGAATCTTCGCCTCAATCTGCAGAAGCGCGCCGTCGCTGCGTCCGCGGTCGGTCTCCACGTAGAGCAGGCCGGAGTCCGCGGCGCGAGGCACGATGAAGGTGATCTCCTCGTCGCTCCACGAGACGACCGCGGACGTCGGAACGTCCTGCCCCGCGACCACGATCGTCTGAACCGTCTCGCCGAAATGGCGGCCGGAAACCGTGACCTCCTCGCCAGGCGCGGCGACGAGCGGCGTAATCCGCTCGACGACGGGATCGCGGCCCACGATGACCACGAGCAGCGTCAGCGCGACGAGCGCAGCTACGACGACGAGAGCGGGAATGAGCGCGCGACGGTCCGGACTGTCTGACATCAGGCGGGGCTAACCTCGTTCGGCCTCGTAGGGTGCGACCTCGACCTCGAGCTCGATATTCAGAGCCCCACTCTGATCGCTTTCAAGGTCCATGTCAAACGTCGACATGCCCAGGGGATAGAAGACCGCCCGCTCGCCGATGGCGAGGGGAACGCTTCGCAGCGAGGTCACGTACTGCACCTCCTCCTCGTCGGCGGTGCGCAGCAGGATCTGTCCTTCCGCGACCAGCAGGATGCCGCCGTCCTCTTCGTAGGGTGTGAACTCGGCGATGACGGTGATGTTGCCGCCCTCGAGGCGAAGGCGTACGGCCCGCCCGGAAATCGTCACGCGGGTAAGCTCGTAACTCTGAATCGTCTCGCGGTCACCCTCGACGACGCGCGCGGTGATCCGGAGGGTAAGCGCCTGGTCGAGCAGTGCCTGGAGGATGTCGTCCAGCTCGACCGCTGCGACACTGGTACCGGCGAAGAACAGAAGCAGTCCGATGATCGGACGCGCCCGCATCATCTACCCGTCTCCCCCTCGTAGCGAGCAGGTTTCACCAGTGCCGGCTCGCCCATGATCTGAAACCGCTGCTCGGGAAGCTGGATGTTCACCTCGCCCAGCTTATTCTTGTCGACGAGCCACTGCAAGACCTGCTCCATATTCGAACCGTCGACGCGGATCGTGACGTCCACGTCGTTCGCGCGCGCAAGATCATCGCCGCCCGGTGAAAAGGCGGGTACGAGCGACCAGGCGAGTACCCCGGCGAGCGCGAGGAGCACGGTCGCGGCGGCGGCGAGAATCGGCAGAGGAAGCGAAACCCTGCGGTGCCAGACGTCCCTGCGTGGCTCGACATCGCGGACTCGCTCCTGGACGACCGACCAGCTGCGCTCCGCGCTTGCGGCGACGTCGACCGGGATCTCCTCGCCGAGCAGCGATCTCAGTCCCCGCAGCTCGTCGTAGTCGGCACGAACCTCCGGGTTCTGCTCGATCGCAGCCTCGATCTCCGCGACGAACCGCTCGGGCACCTCGCCGTCGAGATACGCCGAAAGGAGTATTCGATCAGGACGCATCAGCCTCGTCTCCCTTGAGCAGCTCCAGCAGCCGCTCGCGCGCGCGAAAGACCCGTACCTTCACATTGCCTTCGGTTATGCCAAGGATGGAACCAATCTCCTTATACGTCAGCTGCCCGTACTCTTTCAGCACCAGCACGGTCCTCATCTTCTCGGGAAGTCGCGAGAGGGCGGCCTGCACCTCCTCTTCCGACTCCCGACGGATCACCTCGTCCTCGCCGGAGCGCGGAACCCGCTTCGGCTCGTGGTAGACCCGCTCGTAGGCGCGGCGCTCGCGACCCGAGCGCTTGGCGCTGTTGAGCGCCAGGTTCTTGGCGACCCGGATCAACCAGTACTTCGCCTGATCGGCGTCAGGAAACGTGTCGATGCGTTCGTAGTACTTGATGAACGCTTCCTGGCAGAGGTCTTCCGCAACATCCTCGCGACCGGCGATCCGGTACGTGATGCGGAATATGATGGGGTACACATGCTCGTAGACGAGCTGGAAGATGTCCGCACGAGACGACCACTGCATTCTCTAAACAATCCACCTGCCGGCCGGGTTACACTACTCCAGCTTCCACTTCGTACCGGACGGCGTGTCCTCGACTACGACGCCCGCCTCGCGCAGCTTGTCCCTCAACGCGTCGGCGCGCGCGAAGTCCTTCTCCTTCCTCGCCTGCTCGCGCTCGGCTATCATCGCCGCGAGCTCCGGGGCGAGCTCCTCGCGCGTCGTCACCGCCTCGCGCAGCCGCAACCCGAAGACGCCATCCGCGTCGAGCGCGACGGCGAGGCGTTCGGCGGGGGGCACCGCGTCGTTCTTCAGGAAGGCGCGAAGCGTCCCGAGCGCGCGGGGCGCGTTCAGGTCGTCGTCGAACGCCTCGTCGATCTCCGCGCGCGCGCTGCTCGCAGCCTTCCCCAGCGCGACATCGTCGTCGGGCGACCACCCCTCGGCCGCGTCGGCGAGCTCACGCAACTGCTCGACGAGCGAGCTCCGCGCCGAGCGGGCGGCGTCCAGCGCCTCCCAGCTGAAGCTCAGCTGCGTCCGGTAGTGGGCGCCGAGCAGGAAGGAGCGGTAGTCGAGCGGGTCGTACCCGCGCTCGGTGAGCGTGGAGAGCGTGACCATATTGCCCTCCGACTTGCCCATCCGGCCGGTCGGCATCACCAGGAACTCGCCGTGCAGCCAGTAGTTGACCCACTTCCTGCCGGTCGCGCCCTCCGACTGCGCGATCTCATTCGTGTGGTGCACGTTGATGTGGTCCACCCCGCCGGTGTGGATGTCGAAGTGCTCGCCCAGGTACTTCATGCTCATCGCCGAGCACTCGAGGTGCCAGCCCGGGTAGCCGCGTCCCCACGGGGAGTCCCACTGCATCGCCTGGTGCTCGAACTTGCTCTGCGTGAACCAGAGCACGAAGTCGTGCGGGTTCTTCTTGGCCGAGTCCACCTCGATGCGCGCACCGGCCTTCAGTTCCTGCCGGTCGAGCAACGCGAGCTCGCCGTAGCGCGGGAAGCGATCGATGCTGAAGTAGACGTTACCCCCGCCCTCGTAGGTGAGACCGCGCTCTTCGAGTCGCTCGACGAGGTGCTGCATCTCCGGGATGTGCTCGGTCGCGCGGCAGGTGACCGTGGGCATCTCTATGTTCAGCCGTTTGATGTCTTCGAAGAACGCCTTCGTGAAGTGCTCGGCGATCTCCCAGACGGTCATGCCGCGCTCGCGCGCGCCCACGAGCATCTTGTCCTCGCCCTCGTCGGCGTCGTCGGTGAGGTGGCCCACGTCGGTCACGTTCATCACGTGCTTCACCTCGTAGCCTTGACGCTCGAGCACGCGACGGAGGATGTCCTCGAAGACGTAGGTGCGCAGGTTCCCGATGTGGGCGTAGTTGTAGACGGTGGGACCACAGCAGTAGAGCCCGACGCGGTCGTTCGTGATCGGCACGAACTCCTCGAGCTTCCGACCCAATGTATTGAACAATTTGAGTGCCATGGTCTCATCGCGCCAATGCGCGCCCTCACATAGATTTAGCCGGGGATCCTTGGTATCCTCGGACTGTGATAAGGCTACGTGAGTGGGCTCGAAAAATCAACATCGCCGGCGAGATCCGGACCGACGAGCCGCTCGCCGGGCACACGACGTTTCGCGTCGGCGGCCCGGCCGACCTCTTCGCGCGCCCCGCCGACGCACGCGACGTGGCGACGCTCCTCGCGTGGGCGAACGAGCACGAGATACCCTGGTTCACGATCGGCGGCGGCTCGAACATCCTCGTCTCCGACCGCGGGGTGCGCGGGCTCGTGATCGACACGACGTCGCTCTCCGGGATCCGCGTGGAGCGAACCACGCTCACCGCCGGAGCGGGCGAGCCGGTCAGCGACGTCGCCGCGTTCGCCGCCGACCGCGGGCTCGCCGGGCTCGACTTCATCTATGCGATGCCGGGAAGCACCGGAGGCGCGGTGTGGATGAACGCGCGCTGCTACGGCGGCGAGATCTCCGAGGTACTCGCCGGAGTCGACCTCGTCGAGCCCGACGGCGGCGCGGGGCACTACGTCCCGACGAACGACGACTTCGGCTACAAGCGGTCGCCGTTCATGAGTCGGGCGTCTGTGATGACATCGGTCTCCTTCCGACTCCGCCCGGGTGATCCGGATGAGCTATGGACGTCGATGCGCGAGCACGAGGAGGACCGCCGATCGAAGGGCCACTTCGCCGCGCCGTGCGCCGGGAGCGTCTTCAAGAACAACCGGGCATTCGGACGGCCGAGCGGCGCGATCATAGACAGCCTCGGTCTGCGAGGCTACACCGTGGGGCGCGCGAAGGTCAGCGACCTGCACGCGAACATCGTCGTCAATACCGGAGACGCGACCGCGAGCGAGATCCGCGCCGTCGTCGAGCACGTCCAGCGAGAGGTGGCCGCGCGGCTGGGCCTCGAGCTCGAGCGCGAGGTGCTCTACGTGGGCGACTGGGGGGAGTATGGGCAGCCATGACGTCGAGCTGGTCTACAGCGCATTCGACGACCTCTCGGACAGCGAGCTGCGCGGGATGCTCGCCGACATGGGCGATCACGACCTGCTCGACCTCTACCACGCGCTCGACGAGACGCAATCGGTACGCGCCTTCCTCCTGCTCGACCTGGAGAGCAAGGTCGACCTCGTCAGCAATCTCAGCGAGTACGACCAGGAGTGGCTGATCGGGCAACTGCCCATCGACAACATGCGCGTGGTCTTCGACGAGATGGACCCCGACGACCTCGTAGACGTCATCCAGGCGGTCTCGCCGGAGGCGCGCGAGGCGCTCTGGAACAACCTCAGCGCCGAGGCGCGGCAGGAGACGCAATTCCTGCTGCGTTTCGACGAGGACGACGCGGCGGGCCTGATGACGCCGCGCTACCTCGCGGTGCGACCGAACATCACCGTGGGCCAGACGATCGCGTTCATGCGGCGCACCGGCCGCGACGTGGAAACCGTCTACTACGTCTACGTCGTCGACCAGCTCAAGCGACTGGTGGGTGTGGTCAGCCTCCGCGATCTCCTGTTCACCGACGACACCGAACCCATCTCGTCGATCGTCGCGACCGACGTCGTCAGCGTCCGCGACGAGATAGACCAGGAGGAGGCCGCGCGCATCCTCGACGCGAACGACCTCATCGCGCTCCCGGTCGTGGACGGCTTCAACCGCCTGCTGGGCATCATCACCTTCGACGACGTGATCGACGTCATCCGCGAGGAGCAGACCGAAGACGTCTACAAGATGGGCGCCATGGACGGCTCCACCGAGCGCTACGTCGACTCGACGATCTGGAAGCTCATCCGCAAGCGCGTGCCCTGGCTCATCATCCTGCTGCTCGCCGGAACGATCACGACGAACGTGCTGAGCTGGTTCGAGCCCATCACGCTCGCCGCGACGTTTCTGATCTGGTTCGTTCCGGTGATCACCCAGACCGGCGGCAATTCGGGGACGCAGAGCTCCACGCTCATGATTCGCGGCCTCGCCACCGGCGAAGTCCACTTCCGTGACATCGGGCGGGTGCTCGTCAAGGAGCTGGCCGTTGGCGTGCTCATGGGCCTCATCCTGGGGCTCGTGATCCTCGGACGCGGTCTCTTTCTTCCGCCCGGGATCGAGCTCCTCCCGGCGATCGCCGTGGGCGCCTCGCTCATCTTCGTCGTGGTGTTCTCCTCGCTCGTGGGCGCCTTCGCGCCGCTTCTGATCCATCGTTTGGGTGCCGACCCGACCGTCATGGCGGGGCCGCTCATGGCGACGATCATCGACGTGGCGGGGCTCACCATCTACTTCCAGATCGCGCGGCTCATCCTGGGTCTGTAGCCTCGCCTTCGCGATCCTCGCGCGCGAGCCCGAGCCGCACCTCGACGCCTCCGGTGAGCTCGCCCGCGCCGCCGCCTGGATCGCCGGCTTCCACATCCGCGCCTCCCGAGGCCCACGGCGGGCCGATCTCGTACGCGATGTGCCCGACGAGCGCGACCTCGCGCATCCGCACGAGCGAGCGCACGCGGATGCGGATCCCCTCCGCGTCGTCGAGCCGGAGCGACGGCTGCACCTCTACGGCTCGCCCCCGGAGCGCGAGCGCAGCGCGCGCGTCGGCGCGCCACGCGACCGCCGCGCCCGGCTCGGCCCGGACCAGAACGCCGGCCGCCGCCGAGCGCAGCTCGACGAGCGCCCCCGCGCGCGAGCCCTCCTCGCCGGGCGCGGTCCCTCCTGCCCGCGGACGCACCGACACCCGCGCCTCGTAGTCCGTCCGCGCCGGCGCGAGCCGGCCGGGCGCAAGCGCCACCCCCGCGTACGCGGCGTCCTCGGCCGCGTATACCCGCCCGACGCCGAGCGACAGCGTCGAGCGCCGCCCGATGGTCGAAGCAGCCTCCCAGCGCGCCGGCGGCTGCGCGAGGTCTCCCGAGGGGTCGAGCAGGTCCGGCGAGGCGAGCGCGGCCACCGTCTCCAGGCGCAGCCATCGCGCCGGCTCTCCCCGCGCCGCGAGCCGGACCCCCACGCCGGGAAGCGTCGCGTCAGGCAGCGATCCGTAGAGCGCAGCAGAGGCCGAGGTGCGATCGAGCAGAACCCCGACGCGCCCGATCGCGAGTCCGGTCCGCCGCGGTCGCAGCCCGGCATCGAACCAGGACGCCTCGGTCGGGTCCTCGCCGACCGGCCGACCCGCCGCGCGTCGCGCGAGACCCGCCAGACCCGGTGCATCGAGCAGAAGCGGTCGCGATGCGAGCGCGACACCGTCGGCGAAGACCGCGCCGCCCCGGGCGCGGAGCGCGAGCGCGGCGAGGAGCGTATCGTCGGCGAGCCAGAGGGCGGCCCCGGTACCCGGGGCCGCGCGGACGCCGATCCCCGCCCGCGAGCCCGGTTCGAGCGACGCGTCGAGGTCGACCGACGCCGGAGCGTACCACCGCGGGCTCGTCGCTCCGCCGGACGACGGCCGCGCGATCTCGGCGAGCGCACCGCCGAGCGTGATCGGACCGGCGACGAGCCAGGGGAGCTCGATGCCGGCACGCGCCATCGGCGCCTTCGATCCGCCCCGGGCGGTGATCACCGCGCGCGCGGCTCCTCCTCGCTCCACGACGATGCGCGTGGCGATGCCCGACATCGGGTCCACGACGAGCAGCACGGATTCCCCCGCGGAGAGCGGGAGGGCGGAGAAGACCGCGAGCACGGCGACGAGCATCCGGCCGGCGGGCGATACGCGAACGAAGCGGCGGGAGTCCATACCTCCCCTACTCGCCAAACCGCGCTCGCGCTTCGTTACGGGCCCTGGTCGTTACCGGCCCCGGGTCAGATGCGACCGGTTCGCACTTCCTCGTCGGTGGGGTTGTGGAGCTCGACCGCCTCGGAACCGCGCAGGCTGTGGCGCTCGCCGGCGTGGATGAAATCGACCTCGCCCCCGCGCGGGAGCCGATACGTCGTCGACGCGGCGCCGAGCTCGACCTCGAGCGGCGTACCGTGCCAGAGCACGCGGAAGGCGAGCGAGTTCCACTCGGCGGGCAGGTTGGGCTGGAAGCTGAGCGAGCCCGCGAAGTCGCGCATCCCCGCGAAGCCGTAGACCAGCGAGAGCCACGTTCCGGCCATCGCCGCCGCGTGCACGCCGTCCTTGACGTTTCCGTTCACGTTGTCCAGGTCCATCCGCGCGGTCTTCATGAAGTAGCGGTAGGCGAGATGCGTCTCGCCGATCTCAGCCGCGACGATGCTCTGTACGCAGGCGGAGAGCGACGAGTCGCCGGTCGTCAGAGGGTCGTAGTACGAGAAGTTGCGCGCCTTCTCCTCGCGCGTGAAACGATGACCCTGCAGGAAGAGCGCCATGACGAGGTCGGGCTGCTTGAGCACCTGGTAGCGATAGATCGTCAGCGGGTGGTAATGGAGCAGGAGCGGGTAGTGCTCGGCGGGCGTGTTCTCGAAGTCCCAGACCGCCTTCGTGAAGAAGGTATCGTCCTGCGGGTGAAGCCCCCGCTTCTCGTCGTAGGGGATGTACATGGATTCGCTCGCGCGTTTCCACTCGTCGGCCTCCGCCGGCTCGAGGCCGATCCGCTCGGCGAGCGCGCCGAGCGTCGACTGGTCGCGCTCCCGCATCTTTCCGTACACGTAGGCTGCCCACGCGAGATGATCGGCGGCCATCGTGTTCGTGTAGACGTTGTTGTTGACGATCGCCGTGTACTCGTCGGGGCCGGTGACCCCGTTGATGCAGAACCCGCGTCCCGGGATGTAGCAGCCCAGATCGACCCAGAAGCGCGCGGTCTCGAAGAGCATCTCCGCCCCTCGCTTGAGCAGGAACCAGCGGTCGCCGGTCGCGTTCACGTACGTGCGCAGCGCGTGGATGATGTCGGCGTTGATGTGGTACTGCGCCGTGCCCGCCGGGAAATAGGCCGATGCCTCCTCGCCGTTGATCGTGCGCCACGGGTAGAGCGCTCCGCGGTGGCGCAGCGTGCGCGCGCGCTCGCGGGCGGCCCCGAGCGTGTGGTAGCGGAACTCGAGCAGGGCGCGGGCGATGCCGGGGTTCGTGTAGGTGAAGAACGGCATCATGTAGATTTCGGTGTCCCAGAAGTAGTGCCCCTCGTAGCCTTCGCCGGTGAGCCCCTTCGCCGCGACGCTCGTCTGGCCGTTGCGCCCCGCGGCCTGCAGGAGGTGGAAGAGGTTGAAGCGGATGCTCTGTTGCAGCGCCGCGTCACCGCCGATGCGCAGATCGGCCCGGTACCAGAACTCCTCGAGGTAGCTGCTCTGCTCGGTCGCAATCGCGGCGAACCCCGAACGGCGCGCCATCTCCACCTCGCGGCGCGCGACCCCGGAGAGCCGCGAGCGGGGGTGGTCGCGGCTGGTGAAGATGGAGACGAACTTGTGGAGCTCCGCCGTACCGCCCGCCTCGAGCGAGAGATCGAACGAGTACCCGACCTCCTGCTGGCTCGAGATGCTCGACCGATCGTACTCACCGTCGCAGTCGATCACGCTCGCGGCTGCGGTGATGACGTCGTACTCGCTGTTGCGGGTGTGGTAGCGCACGTAGGCGAGACGTTCGTCCACGTCCCGCTTGCGCAGCAGCAACGCGTCGCGCGCGAGCGCCCCGCCCACACGCGGGTCGTTCGCCGCGGTACGGGAGGAGCCCTTGCCGCGGATGACCGAGACGAGCTGCAACCGCGCCGGTCGGTCCACCGTGCATCGCCACTCGATCGCCATCACGTGAGGACGACGAAACGACACGAGCCTGCGGACCTTCAGGTCGACCATCGTCCCGTCCGGACTCTCCCATCGGACCGTGCGTTCGAGCAGGCCGGTCTTCATGCGCAGCATGCGCTCGTAGGCGTGGACGACTCCGCTCGTCAGGTCGAGCGGATAGTCGTTGATCGACAACTCGATCACCGACGCGTCGGGAAGCGCGATCATCCGCTGCCGCTTCTCCGCGTAGCCGTAGGCGTGCTCGCCGTAGACGATCGGTTCGGTCTCGTAGAAGCCGTTCACGAAGGTCCCGTCGGCGTAGATGACGCCCTTCTCCTCGAAGGTGCCGCGGATTCCCATGTAGCCGTTGCCCACGGCGAAGACCGCCTCGTCGCCGGCCACCCGGTCGAGGTCGAGCGTGTCTTCGGTGACGTTCCATTCGGCGACGGGGTAGAGCGTGTCGGTGCCGGCGTCCATGCCGTCGAATTGTGACCGTCACGGTCGCGATTGTAAACAACCGCGGTTGCCGTTCCACCGCCGACGTGGTAGACCGCAGTATGATCGACCTGGCAACCTCCGTCCGCCTGCTGCTCGCGCTCGTCGTACTCGTCTACGGCTACCTCGTCGCGATGAGCACACCGCGTCGGCCGCGACGCATCGCGCTCGCGGTCGTTGGCATCGTACCGTTCTTCGTGTGGATCGTCGTCCCGGGGGTGCTGTCGATCGGCGAACTGGCCGTTCCGCTGGGAGCGCGCCGGGTGTCGCTTCTCGTCGCGGCAGCCGCGGTGGCGTTGCGCTACACGTCGATTCGCGCGCGCGAACGGTCGCAGGCCGCGCGCTCCGCGATGGGAGCGACCGGGTCGGGGCTGTTGCTCGTCGCGCTCGCGATCGGCACGGGCAACTGGCTCGTCGCCGCGGCCGGTCTCGTATCCGCAGTGGCGGCGGCACCGGTCAGTTCTTCTGCAGCGTCTTCCGATGAAGATCGTCCGCCGCGGAGCGATCGACCAGATACGTGACGATCGCTTCGGCAAACTCGGCGGCCGTCCCGGGGCCGCGGCTCGTGATCAGCGTGCCGTCTACGACGACCCGATCCTCGACGAAGCTGCCGCTCGTCGCCTCCGACTCGAAGCCGGGATAGCAGGTAAACGTGCTCGTGCCCAGCAACCCGTTCGCGCCCAGGACGACGCCCGGCGAAGCGCAGATCGCCGCGACGAGTTTGCCCTCGTCGAAGGCGCGCCGCACGAGGCGCATCGCGTCCTCGTCGGCGGCGATGTTGGCGGCGCCCGTCGCGCCGCCGGGGATGACCAGCGCGTCGAACGAATCGCCGAACTCGTCGACGGTGATATCCGTGTTGACTCGAACGTCGTGACCGCCCACCACGTCACGGCCGGTCACGCCCGCAACGACGACCTCGATGCCGGCGCGTCTGAGAAAATCGACCTGGGTGATCGCCTCGACCTCTTCGAACCCGTCGGCCAGAAGTACTACTGCGCGTTTCATGGGCCCCTCCACGCTCAAGTATGTCGGCTCGCGGGCGCCCGCGACAAGCGCTCAGAAGAAGAGGCGCACGCTGATGACCGCGGTGATCGCGAGGATGAAGACCCGGTAGGGGCGTTCCTTGATGTGGCGCACGAGCCAGAGCCCCAGGACGCCGCCGAGCGCGATCACCGGAATCGTGAACAGGTTGACCGCGAGCGTTTCGGTCGTGATCGTGTCCCAGAAGATGATGTGGAACGGCACCTTCACGACGTTCACGACGAAGTAGAACCACGCGCCGGTGCCGATGAACCGGTTCTTGGACATCCCCATCGACATCAGGTAGAGCGTCGTGATCGGCCCGGCGGCGTTTCCGACCATCGTCGCGAAACCCGCGGCCATCCCCAGGATCGCCGCGAGCCACCACTTCTCGGGCACGGTGACGTCGCGGTGCGCGATCTCCTTGTACGCGAGCAGGATGAGTCCGACGAGGACGACGATCGCGAGCAGCGTCCGGAACGTCTCTTCCGGGATCGCCTCGCCCACCGCGACGCCGATGATGATGCCGGCGAGCGCCCACGGAAGGAGCCGCACCACGACTCCCCAGTCGGCGTGTCGCCGGTAGTAGATCACCGCGATGACGTCCGCGGCGATGAGCATGGGCAGGATCACCCCCACCGACAGCTGCGCGCCGAAGATGTTCGCCATGATGGGGATCGCCGCCATCGCAGCGCCCATCAGACCTGCCTTCGTCATGCCGATGAGGAGCGCGCTCACCCCGATGAGCGTCCATTCGAGCGGTGTCAACTGCGCAACGAGTTCCACGGATCCCCCTGATTGCCGGCGCGTCGGTCGGGCCGGGCCCGAAAACCGAACGTAAAAAAAGGCCCGGGTGACCCGGGCCCTCTCTCAAGGCGCGCGCTTACGCCTTCTCGTCGCTCTCTTCGGCGTCCGCCTTCCCGGCGTCGCCCTCGGCGGCTTCGGTTTCGGCCACGGCCTCTTCCGGCTCGGCTTCTGCCTTCGCCTCTTCCGCGGGCGCAGACTCCTCGGCGGCGGCTTCATCCTTCGCGGGCGCGTCTGCTTCCGCCTTCTCGGCGGGTTCGGTTGCCTCTCCCGACGCGTCAGCGTCGGCGTCGGCGTCACTCGCGGCGTCCGCCGGAGTGTCGGCCTTTTCGGCCTCGGCGGCCTTCTCGGCCTCGGCAGCCTTCTCGGCCTCTGCGGCCTTTTCGGCCTCGGCGGCCTTCTCGGCCTCGGCAGCAGCGGCCGCCTCTTCCTTCGCCTTTCGAGCGGCCTCCGCCTCTTCGGCCTTGCGCGCGGCTTCCGCCGCCTTGGCGGCCTCGGCTGCCTTAGCCTGGCGTCCGGCCTTCTCCTGGCGATGCTTTGCGTTCGCGAGCGTGGCCTTGCCGGCCTTGCTCACCATTACCTTCTCACCGTCCATCTCGACTTCGTAGAGAAGCTTCACGCCGGTTCGGCCCGTCACCGGGCACGTACCCCGGCCCGAGCGCGGTGTTTCTTCTTTCAGGGGTCGACCCCTGTGTGCCTTCGACATTCTGACTCCTTCTGCGTCGGTTGAGCGGTTACAATACAAAGACCGCGGCGGGGGGTCAACAGCCGAGCGGGGCCCGTTCCCCCCGCTCGGCTTCGCACAAGCGCGCGGGAGCGCGCTTGTGCACGCCTCGGGGGCCCGTTCCCCCGGCTCGGCTGCCTGCCGGAAGCGGGGGATGCCCCCGCTCGGCTGATCAACGGATCAGGTAGAACTCCACCCGCCGGTTCACGAACCGATCCTCGAGGTCGCTGAACGGCACGAGCGGCCGCAGCTTGCCCCACCATTCCCGGGTGAAGCGCTCCTCGTCGATCCCTCGCGACGCCATGGCCTCTTCGATCGTCTCCGAGCGTCCGCGGCTGAGCGGGATGAGCGTCTGCTCGTGCTCGAGGTCCGAGAGCTCCTCGTCGTAGTAGAGCACGCTCACCGCGTGGCCGTGCAGCTCGATGTCGTATTCGGGGAACTTCTCGAGCGCCGCCGCGATTTCGTCGAGCACCATCACGTTCTGCTCGGAGAGCTCCTTGTTCCAGTTCAGGTAGCGCGTCGTGTAGCCCTCGAAGATGATGTCGGGCATGTCGATCTTGCGCATCCCGAACCGCTCGACGGTGAGGATGTCGATGGTGAGCGTCTCGGTGCCGGTCGCGGTCGAGCCCTGCGCGTCGGTGACTTCCCACTCGACGGTGTAGTCGCTCGCCATCTCGACGCGCTCGCCGGCGTCGTTGCGGCCGTCCCACTCGAACGAGCGGACCGGCTCGCCCTCTCCGGCGTACTCGAAGAACACATCGCCGTCGGGATCGACGACCGTGACCGACCATTCGGAGATGGGCCGGCTGTCGCCCACGGCGACGGTAACGTTCAGCGTATCCGCGCGCCCGTCGCCGTCCGGCGAGAAGGGCTGCGGCGTCATGCGCACCGTGACCGGCGGCGGCCCGGAGTAGTCGACCGTGCCGAGCGCGATCGATCGCGTGCGCGCGCTGCGCGTCGTGCCGTTGCGGTGCTCGACGGTCAGCGTCCCGAAGTAGGACCCGTCGGGTGCCACCGTGCCGGCGGAAGTCGTACCGTCCCAGACGGCACTGCCGGTCGGCCGCGTACCCGAGATTTCGGCGACCACGCGCCCGGCGGTCGACTCGACCTGACCGGTGAAGCTCACGATCTCGTCGACCGGGTCGACGACCGGGATGAAGGTGATCGTCTCGTCTTCACCGTCGTCGTCCGGTGTGATCCGCGTGGAGGAGGCGCGAAGCGCCACCTGCGGAACCGTGAAGTCGATGGTAACGACGGGGGTCACGCCCTGAGGCTGGTTGCCCTTCTCGTACACCAGGTCGAGCGCGCCCACGTAGCGGCCCTCCGGAAGGACCTCGCCGTCCGGTCCGGTCCCGTCCCACGGGATCTCCCGCGGCAGCGGGCCCTCGCCGCTACCGGTCATGACGGTGGTTCCGGCCTCGTCGACGATCCGGAAATCGTACTCCGCGATGCCGCCGCGTACGGAGAGAACCGGGCGCACGACGACTACGTCGCCCTCCCCGTCTCCGTTGGGCGAGAACCACTCGCGGCTCACCTGGAGGTCGACCGTCGTCTCGCGGCGGTCCACGGTGACGCGGATCTCGTTGGTCTCGTACTGGTTGCCCGCGGCGTCGGTACCGATCAGGCTGTACGAGTAGGTCTCATCGGGTACCGGATTGCCGTTGAGGTCGGTGCCGTCCCAGACCACCACGCCCGGGACGTCGCTTCCGAGCTGGATCGTCTCGAGGACGTCGTTACCGGCGCGGTAGATGCGCCCGGTCCAGTTCGCGTCGTCGCTTAGGTCGTGGACGATGCGGACGGTGTCCTTGAGCCCGTCGCCCTCCGGGCTGAAGATGTTCGTGCTCGCGCTCACCGTACCGGTCGGCGGGGTCGTGTCCAACGTGACCTCCACGGGCCCGTCGGTGACGACCGCGCCATTCCCGTAGGTGGCGGTTACCGAGATGTTGTACGTGCCCTCCGGGGCGAGACGCGTCTGCGCTTCGTCGACGTGCCCGGTCAGTACGACCGAATCGCCAATCTGTTCGCCGACGTCGATCGACCCGATCTCCCTGCCGGCCTCGTTTGTCGCGGTGATGACCGCGCTCTCGAGCAGGTCGAGCGACGGGTTGCCGAAGGTCAGCGTGACGGTGTCCTTGATGCCGTCGCCGTCGGGCGAGAAGGCGGCCTGGTTCGACGGGCGCTCGTCGCCGGCGGCGACGTTCAGGTCGATCTCCGGTTCGCGCGTATCGGCGACCACGGTGATGGGATCGATCTCGCCGGTGTTACCGGCCCGGTCGGTCGCCGTCAGCGTGTAGACGTACTCCCCGTCCTCGACCTCGACGCCGGCGAGGTTCTCGCCGTTCCAGGTGAACTGCGGAGGTGCTTCCCCTTCCCACGAGACGCTGTAGACCTCTTCGCCGTCGGTACGGATCGTACCGGTCCAGAAGTCTTCTTCGGTCGTCTCCTGGGTCAGCGTGACGGTGTCCTTGCGGCCGTCGCCGTCCGGCGAGAAGATCGTGTAGTTGACCGATGCGGTGGCCTCGGGAGGAGTGTTGTCTACGACGACGGTGCGGGGTTCGCTCGTCGCCGTCACTTCGCGGCTGTCGGTGACGGTCAGTACGTAGGTGTATTCGCCGTCGGGAACCGGTTCGCCGTCGGGCCCCAATTCGGAACCCTGATAGGTCCCGTCCCACTCGGTCGTCTCCGGGATCTCGACGGTGGTCTCCCGTTGTCGGAGCCCGAGGTTCTGCATCAGACGCCCGAAGAAGCCGGGCTGTTCGCTCTCGTCCACCGCGGATTCGACCCAGACGATGTCTCCGCCGGCGTTCCGCACCTCGAGCTGGTAGGCGACGACGACGTTGTTGCCGCCGATGTCGCCGACCGAAACGGGGATGGTCAGCGCGTCCTGAACCCCCGGGGAGGATTCCGGCGAGATGTAGCTCACGTCCTCCGCTCCGATCCCGAGCTCCGGTGGTTCCGGCTGCCCGCCGGCGTACAGCGCCGCGGCAACGAACACCAGGGCTACAATGATAACGATCCTGCGCATAGTGGCTCCTTCCTCCGGTCCCTATCTCTGCTTCAAGATAAACTCCACACGCCTGTTCTTCCAAATGCCTTCCCGGTCGCCGTGAGGAACCACCGGGCGGGCACCCCCAACGCCGACGGTCGTCAGTCGCCCGTCCTCGATGCCGAGTACGACGAGCGCGCGACGAACCGCTTCCGCTCGCGCCCGCGAGAGCGCAACCAGCTCGGCACGCCGCTGACGACTCTCTTCGGGACCTTCTTCCCGGTCGTCGTCGTGCGCGGCGTGGCCCTCTATAAGAATCTCACGATCCGGGTAACGGCGCAACACCTCCGCGAGGCTCCGTAGCGTTTCGAAATTCTGGCCTCGTTGCGGCTGCGGAACCGAGTGAAGGTCCGATCCGCCGGGATGAAAGGTGACCGGCGGGACGCTGATCACCGGTAGCGCTTCCCCCGGCAGGAGGAGGATTCCCACCCGGACCCGGGCGTGCGCCTGCGCCTCGTTGCCGTGAACGTCGACGACACGAAGCGTCGCCGCGTAGACCTCGGCGCTCTCCACGAGCTCGCCGAGCGGAGATCGCCCGTCCCAGCGAACCGCCGAAGGCGGAGCACCCTCGCCGGACAGCCTGCGAAACTCGCGCCCGAAGCGATCGGAGAGCGTGATCGCCCACGATTCCAGCTCGTTCGGGCTCTCCGCGTCGATTCCGAAGAGGAGGAGGTCGTCGGTCCCGTCGCCGTCGGGCGTGAACGCGTCGGGGGTGACTGACAGAGATACGACCGGCGGCTGCCGGCTCACCGGCAGCGACGTCGTGTCGATCACGAGCGCGAGATCGTCGCAGGCCGCGTTTCCGCCCGCGTCGGTGGCGCAGAGCTCGTACGTGTAGTCGCCGTCGGCGACCGGCTCGCCGGCGGAGTCGCGGCCGTCCCACGCGAAGCTGTCGGCGGCGCCTTCCCATCGCCGCTCGAACACGACCGTCGCGTCTCGGTCGACGATACGGCCGACCCACGACGGCTCGTCGCTCGTCACCTGCTCAATGCGAAGCGTGTCGCGCACGCCGTCCCCGTTGGGCGAGAAGAGCCGGTACGGCGCATCGAGCCTTCGGATGCGCGGCGGTGTCGTGTCGACGGCGACCGGAGCGCTGACCGCGGTCGCGCCGGCGCCGTTTCGCCACCTGATCGTCAGTCGGGCCCGGTAGACGCCGTCGGGGACCGCGTCACCGGTGTCGGCGAGCCCGGCCCAGCGAAACGAGTCGACCGGCTCGGTCGTGACCATCGACCGTACGGCCCGACCGGACGCGTCGGTGATCTGCAGCCGGACCAGCTCGACGCCCGCGCGCGGATCGACGCCGACGGAGAACTCCACGGTATCGCGCACACCGTCACCGTTCGGCGACAAGGCCGTGCGCTCCGCGGTCAGGCCGGCTCGCCCACCGCTCGTATCGCGGACGACGCGCAGCGTGTTCGTCCTGCCTTCGTTGCCAGCCTCGTCGGTCGCGACGAGCACGAGCTCGTACACGCCGTCCGGGGCCAGGCTCCCGTCGGGAAGCGACCCGTCCCAGACGATCGACGGCTCGTCTCCGTGGAGCCCGAGCCGATCGAGCGGGATGGGCCGGGTCTCGCCGTCGTGCGTGACGAGGGCGTGCCATTCGCCCGGATCGAGCTCCGCCGACAGCTGCAGCCGTGCGCGAGTCCCGGCCCCGAACACCAGCGACGCCCCCGGTGGCGTCGCCTCCGGGAGCGTCCGCGCGCGGAGCACCCCGGTGGGTCCCCGGGCGTCCACCGTGATCGTAGTCGCGGCCGATCTCACGACCGATCCGTCGCCCAGCGTGGCCTCGAGCCACACGCGGTACGCCCCGTCCGGCAGGACGGTTCCGTCGGCAGCGCGCGGGTCGAAGGCGAGATCGGGAGGCGGGGCGCCGGAGCCCGTCGCCGCGACGAAGCGACGCTGCGACTCGGGACCGGTCACCAGAAGCCGCCACTCGGCAACGCCCTGCGGCGTGGCGAGCTCTGCCGACAGCGGGGCGCGCCCCACCTCGCCGTCGTCGTCGCGAGCCACGACCGGCGTCGCGGAGCTCAACCGCAGCTCGCCGGCACGGCGGGCGAGGATGATCTGCGCCGGATCGCTCACCGCAGTGTTGCCGGCGGCGTCGGTCCCTTCCAGGACCACGCGGTAGCGGCCGTCGGGAAGCGGTTCGCCTGCGGCGTCGCGGCCGTCCCAGGTCACCGGCTGCGGTGGGGCATGGGCGAAGGAGTACACGCGAACCGGCTCGCCATCGGCGTCGAGGATGCGGACGGCCCATGCGGCCTCGGTCGATCCGGCAAGATCGACGGTGACGGTGTCGCGCAACCCGTCGCCGTTCGGTGAGAACGCCGGGTGCGAGGCGGCGACGGCATGGATGCGCGGCGGCTCGGTATCCACGGTCACCGGGATCGGCGCGGTGGACCCGGCGGCGCCGCGGTCGTCGAAGACGGTGACCTGGTAGAGATAGTCGCCGTCGGGCACGCGCTCGCCCGGCCGGCCGGCGGACGACCCGGAGAACGAGCCGCGCCACTCCAGCCGCAGCGGCAGCAGCTCGGGCGGCCGCCCGATGAACGGGATCCTCGCGAGCACGCCGGAGGGCGCGTCGGACTCGACCCGATGGAGCGCGACGAGCTCGCCGGCCAGCGGTCCGGTGCCGCCGTAGATCGCGAGCTCCGCCGCGACGATCGGCCGACCGTCGGCCTCCCCGCGGGTCACGCTCACCGCGAACGAATCCTGCACGCCGTCGCCGTTCGGGGAGATGGCGCGCGCGGTCACCGGCTCGACCGTGAAATCCGGCGACCGGTCGGCGCGGCCGGACGCGAGCGCGACGGCCGGGAGAGCGACGAGGAGGCAGGCGGCGAGCGCCCATCGGCCCGGAAGAGCCCTCGCTCGCGTGCCGGACGCGGAGATCACCGCCGCATCCGTGTCCGGAACGTGACCCCGGCCACGTCGCACGCGACCCGGACCGCGTCGGCTACGTCGCGGCTCGCCTCGACCTCCACGGTACCCCGGGACGCGCTGACCTGCGCCGAACGAATCTCGGGAACTATCGTCAGGCTCTTCTGCAGCAGTGCCGCCGAATCGTCGGTGAGGCCGTCCACGATGTAGTGATAACGCTTGCGTCCGAACATGCGCAGATACTACCCGCTCACCGTCCGCCGCTCAAGCTTGTGAAGCACCGGCGCCGTTCCGCGAGTAGAAGGCGTGTGGCACACGATCAGAACGGAGTCATCACGGCGGCGCCGCTCCCGCGCGAACGCATGCAGGCGATCGGGGCATCGGCGCTCAGCGACGAGGAGCTCGTCTCGCTCCTCGTGGGTACCGGCGTAGCCGGCAGATCGGTCGATCTCGTCTCTCGCGACGTCGTTTCGCTCATCGACCGGGTCAACGGCCCGCCCGGAGCCGACGAGCTTCGCACGATCGCGGGTCTCGGTCCGGCGAAGGTCGCCGGTATCGTCGCGGCGTTCGAGCTCGGCCGTCGCGTGCTCTGTCCCGCGCGGCACAAGGTCCGCTCGCCGGCGGACATCCTGCCGGTCGTGGACCGCTTCGTCGAACGCCCGCAGGAGTGCTTTCTGTCGATCTGCCTCAACGGTGCGCACGAGATCACCGCCGCGCGGGTCGTCACGTTGGGGCTCGTGAACCGGACGGTAGTCCACCCCCGCGAGGTCTTCGCTCCCGCGCTCGCCGACCGCGCAGCCGCGCTCATCGTCGCGCACAACCACCCCAGCGGGAGCCTGGAGCCGAGCGCGGAGGACGTCGAGGTGACGCGGCGGCTCGTGTCGGCGGGACAGTTGCTGGGGATTCCGGTGCTCGATCACGTGGTCTTCAGCGCGCGCGGGTACTATAGCTTTCTGGAGCACGACGAGCTGTAACAGCGCCTCCCGCGTTCGTGACGAGACGCCGCGCGGCCGCGTAGCGCGCGAGGTAGAAGGCCCGCCACGCGAGGGGCAGATCGTCGGCGAGGACCCGGTCGAACGAACGCAGCACGAGCCCGTGCTGCGGGTCGTCGACCATCGTGTGCAGCCGGGTGCGGACCCGCGTCACGCGCGCGCCGGTCGGGCCGCGCTCGACGCGCGCCTGGTAGATGGCGGTGTCTCCGGTCGGCGCCCAGCGGCCGACGGGGACGTACGGGCTCTGGTACCGCCTCTGTGCCGAAACGAAGTTGCCGGCGCTGTAGACGATGAGCCTCCCCTCGCGCGGCTCCCACGGCTGCAGCACGTGGGGATGGTGGCCCCACACGATGTGCGCACCGGCGTCGGATACCTGCCGGAAGAAATCGACCTTGTGCGCGGCCGGCGTAGTCGAGTACTCGATCCCGTCGTGGATCGCAACGACGAGGAGGTCGACCTCGCCGCTCCAGTCGCGGACCCGGTCGAGGAACGCCGCGCGCGCACCGTCGTCGAGGTAGCCGACGAGGTTCACGTGCCGCGAGGAGCCGGGAACGTTCGAGAACGAAGCGATCGAGACGAAGCCGATCAGCCATCCGCGGTGGTGGATCCGGGTCAGCGTGATCGGGCTGCCGGGCGCCGAACGGATACCGCTGGCGCGCACGCCCGCGGACGCGGTCAGATCGGCGACGACCGCGCTCGTCGCGAGAACGCCGGACTCGCCCAGGTCGAAGGTGTGGTTGTTCGCGAGCGCAAGCACATCGAACCCGCCCCGCACGGCCGCCTCGAGGTAGTCCCGTGTTCCGTTGAACAGCGGATACCCGGCAGGCTCACGGGAGGGGTCGACGGGAAACTCGATGTTCGCGAAGCTCAGGTCGTCGACGGAGAGCAGCGGACGCACCTCGTCGTAGAGCCGGTCGTAGTCGGGCATCTCGGCGTTGCGCCGGTGATGCATGATGTCGCCCACGAACGAGAGGACGAGCGGAGGGCGATCCGCCTCCGGCAGCGGATCGATCAGGAACGGTTCGGTGGCGCGGCCGCTCGAAGGGGCGAGGAGGAGCAGCAGGACGAGGGCGGCCTCACCGAATCGTCGCGCCATACCTCCCGCCCCTGAGCTTGCCCCGGATGAGATCGAGCGCCTCGCCTGCCTGACCCGGCACGTCGAGCCGGTGCGCCTCGGTGTCGATCTTCACCTTCGGCGACAGATCGTAGTCGCGGTACCAGTCGAGATAGTGCCGATTCAGCCGTTCGAGGTAGTCGCGCGGAATCCCCGCCTCGAGCCCCCGGTTGCGCCTGCGAATCCGTTCGATCGCGGTATCCACGCTGCAATCGAGATAGATCAGCAGGTCCGGCGGCTCGACGTGCTCGAGCATGTTGTCGAGCAGCGTATCGTAGGTCATGAACTCTTCGTCGGTCATCGTCCCGTCCTCGTGGAGGACCTCCGCGAAGATCCGGTCGCCGTAGATGGAACGGTCGAGCGCGCCGCCGCCCGACCGACGGATCTCCTTGATCATCCGGAACCGCTCGTTCAGGAAGTGGATCTGGAGCGTGAACGCCCACCGATGCTGGTCGGAGTAGAACCGATCGAGGAGGGTGTGCGTCTCCTGATGCTGGAGCTCGCGGAAGAGCGTGATGCCGAGCTCTCGCTCAAGCAGCTCGCCCACCGTGGTCTTGCCCACGCCGATCTGGCCTTCGATGATGATCACTCGCTCGTCTCCCCTTGGCATCACGCGTCGTCCAGGTCCCACCACGGCGCGAGCGACCGCTTCGTCTCGTCGATCGCCTCCGCCGCGCCCGAGGCAACCGCATCGCCGCTCTCGCCGCGCGCCGCGTCTGCTTCGGCGGCCGTGCCGGCGAGCACCCGGAGCACCGCGCCGAACCCGTCGACGAGCCCTGCGAGATCGTACCCGCCTTCGAGCAGATGTACAATTCGCCCTTCGGCGTGACGCTCGGCTGCAGCGAGGAGCCGGCGCGTCATCGCCGCGTACGAGGAACCGTCGAGCAGCATGTCGGCGAGCGGATCGTCGCCGTGCCCGTCGAACCCGGCCGACACGATGACGAGCTGCGGCGCGTAGCGGTCGAGCACCGGCAGCACCACCTCGTCGAAGGCGAACAGATACTCTTCAGGACCGCTTCCGGCGGGAAGCGGGACGTTGACCGTATACCCGGCGCCGGCGTCGCGCCCCACGTCGACCGATCGACCGGTCCCCGGATAGTGCGGGTACTCGTGGAGCGAGACGTAGAGGACGTCGTCGCGGTCGGCGAAGATGTGCTCGGTCCCGTTGCCGTGGTGGACGTCCCAGTCGACGATCGCCACGCGCTCGAGCCCACCGGCGATCGCGTCCGCGGCGGCGACGGCGGCGTTGTTGAAGACGCAGAACCCCATCGCGCGGTCGCGCTCGGCGTGATGCCCCGGAGGACGCATCACGACGAAGGGACGCACCGCCTCGCCGGAGCAGACGGCTCGCGTTGCCTCGAGCGCACCGCCGGCGGCGAGCATCGCGGCCCGGAAGGTGTGCTCGTTCGCGCTCGTGTCGGCGTCGAACACCGTGCGTCCTGCGCGCGCGCTCGCCTCGATCGTGTCCACGTACCCGGCGTCGTGGACACGCTCGATCTCCGCCCGGCCGGCGGGGGGCGGAGCGATCACGCGCGGAGTCGGTCGGTACTCGCCGGCGGTGACGCGGCGCATGATGGCCCCGACGCGTTCCGGACGCTCGGGGTGACCGGGAGCGTTCTCGTGCAGGAGGCAGGCGTCGTCGTGGTAGATCACGGGCTTCACAGCCATAAGCTACGTCCCGCGCGCGAGCGAAGCAATCGGTTGACGCCGGTCGACCGGCGTCATAGCATGGGCGAATGGCTCGCGCGCTCAGCGTCGAAAAGCGGCAACTCATTCTCGAGCAGTCGAAGCGTCTCTTCGCCCGCAACGGCTTCGCCGCGACCTCGGTCGCCGACGTCGCGAGGGCGTGCCAGCTGCCTGTGGGCAGCATCTACACCTACTTCACCAACAAAGAGGAGCTGGTGCGCGCGATCGTCGAGGAGGGGTGGGACGACCTTCGCGCGCGACTCGGCCAGGCGATCGATCGGGTATCGTCGCCCGACGAGAAGATGAAGCTCCTGCTCGACCGCTTCCTCCCCGAATTGCTCGCCGACTCGAGTCTCATCGCCATTCTGCTCTCGGAGGCGATCGAGTACACGCGCCTGGAGGAGAAGGTCGAGGAGCTCGTCTCGCTCTTCGACTCCATCCTCGCGCCGGTCGCCGAGCGAGGTCCGGGGCTCGAGGGCTTCAGTCGCAAGCACCTGGAGGCGGCGATCCTCGTCTACTTCCTGGGCGTGCTCGACGCGGTGCGCATCAGCTCGGAGAGCGGGCTGGGCATCTCGACCGAAGACGTGCTCGGCTTCCTGCGCGTGACCGTCCACAATACCCTCGGGCTCTCGGTCTGAGCCCCGGCCCGGGCCGCCGCGTGGCCGCCCGCGTCTACGCGAACACGAGCACGAAGGACACGCCCGCCGCGAGCGCGAGCCCGGCTATCGTCACGAGTCGTCCCACCCGCTGCTCGCGGCGTTCGGCGCGCGGATCGAGCAGCGCGAGCCACCCGAAGACCACCGCCATCGCGGCAACCGGAACGGCGAGGAGCGCGAGCTCCGGGCGCGCGGCGACCGCAACGCCGAAGATCACCGTAACCGCCGCCGCGGTGGATGCGGCGAGCGCGAGCGTGGCGTGAAGCGGCCCGGGCAGCACGGGTCGAAGCGAGTCTGCCGGTCGCGCGACCGAGTGGGGATCTCCCAGCGACGCGGCGAGCGCGAGCGCGAGCGCGTTCGGCACGGTCATCGCGAGCACAGCCGCCTGCGCCGGTTGCCCGGCGAGCGCGGCGTAGCCGATCAGCGGCGCGAGCGCGCCCTCCCCAACGAGCGCGTAGACCTCGAACGGTACGCGCCGGGCCGGCTGCCACGGCGCGGCGTACGCGAAGATCTCGATCGCGAGGAAGGCAGTCGCGAGCGCCGCGCCGAACCAGCTGCCGGTGACGACGAGCAGGACGAGCGCCGCGGCTGCGGCAGCCGCGGCCGTTGCCCGCACGGCGATCCGAGACGCGCGCGGGCGCTGCGGGTCGGACGGATGGAGCCGCAAGCCGGCCGCCGCGAGGATCAGCAGGAGCACGATCGCGAAGGCCGCCCAGGCGGTGCCGGTCTCGTCGGCGAACGCGCCGGAGCGCATCGGAATGGACGGATGGCCCGCTCGCCACGCGAGCGCCACCCCCACGACGAGACCCGCGGCGACGCGATGTGGTCCCGTCCGTCGCAGGGTAGCCGCAGTGCGCGAAGCCATCAACGCCTCCAGAAGGCGGGAGTGATGAGCACGAGCACCGTGTATATCTCCAGGCGTCCCACCATCATGATGAAGCTCAGGTACCACTTGATGTAGTCCTGGAAGAAGGCGTAGTTCTCCACCGGCCCGATTCTGCCGAACCCGGGACCAATGTTGCCGAGCGTCGCGAGCGCTGTCGTGAAGCTCGTCAGCAGATCGTGACCGCCGCTCGCGACGACGGTCGCGGTGACGAGCAGCATGAAGAGGTAGAGGAAGGCGAGTCCGGTGATCGAGTAGACGATGTCCTTGCGGACCGGCTGACCGTTGAGGCGAATCGCGAAGACCCCCCGCGAGTGGATGAGGTAGCGCATCTCGTTGAAGCCCTGCTTGATCACCGTCACGATGCGTACGACCTTGATGCCCCCGCCGGTCGAGCCCGCCGACCCGCCGACGAACATCAGCCCGAACAGCACCATCTGAGCGAGCGCGGGCCAGCGCGCGAAATCGGCGGTCGCGTACCCGGTCGTCGTGAGGATACTCGCCGCCTGGAACCCGGCGTAGCGCAGACTCTCGCCGAAGGTCTCGTAGGTGGTGCCCCGAAAGAGCACGATCGCGATCACGATCGTCGCGACGGCGAAGATGCCCAGGTACGCCTTCACCTCCGTGTTCCGCCCGATGAGCCGGAACTCACCGACGAGCAGGCGGTAGTAGAGGATGAAGTTGATACCCGCGCCGATCATGAAGACCGTCACCACGACCTGCACGAAGGGACTCGCGTAGTGCCCAACGCTCGCCGTCTTCGGGCTGAACCCGCCGGTCGCGAGCGTCCCGAAGGTATGCGTCAGAGCGTCGTAGAGCGAGAGCCCCCCGATCATGAGCAGCGTCGTCTCCAGCACGGTAAGGCCCAGGTAGATGAGCCAGAGGATCTTGGCCGTCTGCGTGATCTTGGGGGTGAGTCGATCGACCGACGGCCCGGGCGCTTCCGCCTTCATGATCTGGAACCCGCCCACGCCGAGCAGAGGCAGGATCGCCACGGTCAGCACGATGATCCCCATACCACCGAGCCAGTGGGTGAGCGATCGCCAGAAGAGCAGCGACGCGGGCAGCGCCTCTATGTCGGTCAGGATCGTCGCCCCGGTCGTCGTGAACCCGCTCATCGTCTCGAAGAACGCGTTCGTGTACCCCGGGATCGCCCCGGAGAGGACGAAGGGCACCGCACCGATCGCGGCCGCCGACAGCCAGCTCATGGTCACGAGCAGGAAGCCCGACTTCGCCGACAGCCCGCCACGCACGCCTCGGGTCGCCAGCAGGTAGACCCCGGTCAGGACGGCGGTTGCGCCCATGGGGATGAGAAACGCGCGAATCATCCCGGTCTCGCCCTCGGCGAGCGCGACCGCGATGGGGGCGAGCATGAACGCCGCGATCACGAGGAGGAGGACGCAGACGACCTTGACGACGAGGACCGTTTTCATGCTGCGGCGGTGAAGAGCGACTGGATCTGCTCGATGAACTCCAGCCGGGCGATGACGATGATGTGATCTTCGGCCTGGAGCCGATACGACCCGTCGGGGATGAACGTCTCGTTCTCGCGGAGCACGGACACGACGAGCGACGCCTGCGGCAGCCTGATGTCACGGATCTGCTTGCCCACCGCGCTGCTTCGCTCGTCGACCGAGATTTCGAGCACCTCCAGGTCACCCTCGGGAATCGAGTGAATGCTCTTCACGTTTCCCCGCCGTACGAGCTTGAGAATCTGGTTGACCATGCTGTTCTTGAGGCTGACCGGCACGTCGATCCCGAGCTGCGACGCGACCCGCGTGTAGTTCGTCTTGTTCACGAGCGCCACCGACCGCTTGATGCCCCGGCTCTTCGCGTAGACGGCGGAGACGATGTTGAGCTCCTGATTTCCGGTGACCGCGATGACGAGGTCGGAGTTGGCGAAGTGCTCTTCCTCGAAGACTCCCTCGTCCGAGATATCGGCGTGGATGACGAGCGCGCCGGGAAGCGACTGCGAGAGCTCCTTGCAGCGGGCGTAGCTGCGGTCGATGATCTTGACGCTGCGCCGGCGATCCTCGCTGAACGCCGTGACCAGACGGCGGACGATCGAGCTCTCGCGACGCTGTCCTTCGAGCAGATAGCGGGCGATCATCTGCCCGATCTTGCCGCCGCCCACGATGACGACCCGTCGCAGATCGGTCTTGCGCTTCTCCAGCCGGTCGTAGAGCTGGTCGAAGGTCTTGTCGGTCGCAACGACGTACAGGATGTCGCCCTGCTTCAGGACGGTCCGCCCACTGGGAATGATGAACCGGTTCGCGCGCAGGACGATCGCGACGAGGAAGCTCAGAGGGATCGACGTCCCGATGTCGGTGAGCGATCGGTCGGCGAGCGGCGAGCCGGCGTCGACGGTGAGGTGTCGCATCTGCACCTTCGACTGCTCGAAGAGCATGATGTCGCTCACCGCGCCGTGCTCGATCGTGCGGATAATGGCGCGCGCGGCGACGATCTCCGGGTTGACGATGAAGTCGATGCCCAGGAAGCCGCGCTGACCGACCTTCGAGCTGGAATAGTCGATGTTTCGCACGCGCGCGATCTTGTAGGGAACGTCGAACTCGCTCTCTACGAGCGCGCAGGCGATCATGTTGACTTCATCGCTGTCGGTGACCGCGATGAAGAAGTCTGCGGTCGCGGTGCCGGCTTCGCGCAGACCGTCGAGGCTGTTGCCCTCGCGCGTGACCACCATGCAGTCGAGCCGGTTCGACGCGAGGCGCGCCCGCTCGGGATCGCGCTCGACGAGAACGACGTCTTTCTTCTCGTCGGCCAGCTGCTTGGCTATCTGCAGACCGACGGCGCCGGCCCCCACGATCACCACTTTCATGAACGATAGGGTACCGGCGCCCTAGAGGGGTGTCAAACGCGGGACTGCCGCCCGCGAGGACGGGATCCTACTGATTCGCCTCCGCCGGGTCGACGTGCTTCTCGACCCACGCGGCGCTCTTGTCGTACATGATCGGCTGATCCGCCGGCAGCTTCCCGTCCATGACGGGGATCCACTGCTTGTGCGCCTGCATGAGCTCGCGCGTCATCGCGCGGATCTCGTCCAGCGTCGCCGACATGCCGGTGAGCGGGTCCATCGCCATCGCCTGGAAGACCTTCTCCGCGTCGCGCGTCTCGACCGCCTCCACGGCGAGGCGCTGCACCTCGATCTGCTTCTTGTTGATCGCGGCGAGCTGGCTGGGCATCTCGCCGACGTACGTGGGCTGCACGCCGTTGCGGTCGACGAGGCAGGGGATCTCCACGATCGCGTCGGAGGGCAGGTTCGGGATCACGCCGTTGTTTCGCACGTTGCCGTAGATGACGGTGGGGACGTCCGTCTCGATCGCGTTGACGATCATGGAGCCGTACTCGTGGCTGCGCTCGAGCGAAATCGGCTTTTCCCAGTTCGCCATCGCCTGCATCCGCTCTCTCCAGTCGGGCCGGTCGTAGAGCTCCTTGATGTAGCCGTGGCCGCCGTTCCAGCTCGACTCAGAGTTGTCGCAGTACTTCGCGACGGTCTCCTCGTTCTTTCGGAACCACGGGTTGTACTCGCTGACGTGGCCGCTCGACTCGGTGACCGGGAAGCCGAAGTGCTTGAGGTACTCCATGCGCGTGGAGTCACCCTTCCAGATCTCCGGCTTGAGCGCGAGCTTGCGGATCTCCGGCAGGAGGTCCTTGCCCTCGTGCTCGAACTTCAGGAAGAACGCCTCGTGGTTGATACCGGCGCAGACGTAGTTGACGCTCTCCAGATCCACGCCCAGCCGCTTCGCCCACTCCTTCGCTCCGCCCTGGACCGAGTGGCACAGTCCCACGAGCTTCAGCTCGGGTTCGGCCTCGAGCATCCCCCAGATGAGCATGGACATGGGGTTCGTGTAGTTGAGCACGTGCGCCTCGGGGCAGATCTTCATGATGTCGTGCGCCATCTCCTGCAGCGTCGGCAGCGTCCGCAGGCAGCGCATGATGCCGCCGGGGGTCAGCGTGTCGCCGATGCACTGGTCGACGCCGTACTTCATGGGGATGTCGATCTCCGACTTGATCGCCTCGTAGCCCCCGATGAGGATGCTGATGATGATGTAGTCGGCGTCCTTCAGGGCCTCGGTGCGGTCGGTGTGCGTACTCACCGTCGCTTCGCCGTAGTTGCCTTCCTTGAAGATGCGGTGGACGATCTTCTCGGCGTATTCGAGCCGCTCGCCGTCTACGTCGACGAGCGCGAAGTGCGCCTTTCGGAACGCGTCGTAGGTCAGGATATCCGCGGTGAGGCGGCTCGAGAACACGAGGCTCCCGGCGCCGATGATCACTACTTTCGGCATGGTCACTCCTTGCTGTGGATTGGGCCGATCGTAGCACGTCCGCTCGACGCGGTCCATGACGCCCCGTCGCGTTTCCGGCCCACGACT
>CAZICD010000009.1:34356-66889 GCA_964537725.1 uncultured Spirochaetaceae bacterium
GAGACGGTGATCGACGCGCTGATCGCATCGATCGGCGAGGACGGGACGCTGCTGCTGCCCGCGCTCAGCTACGAGACCGTCACGAGGTCGAACCCGGTGTTCGACGCACGAACGACGCCGTCGAACGTCGGCGTGATCCCGGAGACCTTCCGTCGCCGCGACGGTGTCGTGCGAAGCGTTCACCCCACCCACTCGGTCTGCGCCGCGGGCCCGCGCGCGGCCGAGCTCACCGACGGCCACCTCGCCGACTCGACCCCGTGCGGCGAGCACTCGCCGTTCCACCGGCTGCCGCACACCGGCGGACAGATTCTCATGCTCGGCTGCAGCCTCATGCCCAACACGTCCATGCACGCGATCGAGGAGCTCGTCGAACCGCGCTACCTCTTCGGCGAGCCCTACGAGTGCTCGGTCACCGACGCGGGCGGCACGACGGTACGCAAGCGGTACCGTCCGCACGGCTTTCGCGGCTGGCAGCAGCGCTACGACCGGGTCGCCGACGTGCTCGCCCCGCCGGCGCTTCGCACCGGAACGATCGCCGGCGCCCCCTCGCACCTGATCGAGGCGCGCGACCTGTGGACCGCGGTGGAACGGCGCCTTCGCGAGGACGAGCTCGCCTTCGTCGCGCGGCTTGGCGCGGACGCCGGCACGGACCCGGGCGCGTAGCATGCGCCCCGACTCTGCCGCGCGCGGCGCATCGCCGCTTCGCATCGTGCTCGCGATCGTCGGCCTCGTACTCGTAGGTGGGGGATGGTGGCTGCTCACGGCGGGCGACCGCGCGTTCGACGTCCGTACCGATCGTCTCGGGTCGCTGCCCGTCACGTACTTCGTACACCCGGACGCGGCGGACGCGTGGGCCGACGACGCCGCCGAGGCGGGCGCGGACACGGAGGCGGCGGCGGGCAACGGCGTGCCCGGCGTCCTCGTCGCGCACGGGTTCGGCTCGTCGCGACGGATCATGCTCGGCTACGCGGAGCGCTTCGCCGCCGCCGGCTACGCGGTTGCGCTCTTCGACTTCAGCGGGCACGGCGCGAACACCTCCCCGCTCGACGATTCCCGCGACGCCCTCGCGGCAGACGTCTCCCTCGCCGCGGACTGGCTCGCCGCGCAGCCGGAGGTCGACGCGGATCGGATCGCGATCCTCGGGCACTCGATGGGAAGCGGCGCCGCGATGCGCGCAGGCATCCGCTCGCCGGACACCTTCGGCGCGGTCGTCGCGGTCTCGCCCACCGACGCGGACGTCTCGCCCTCGCTGCCGCGCAACCTGCTGCTGCAGGCCGGCACCTGGGAACAGCGCTTCCTCGCGAACGCCCGGCGGCTGCTCGAGGCCGCCGGTGGCGCCGCGAGCGACGACGAGGCCTTCGCGAACGGCACCGCCCGGGATCTCTCCGTCGTGCCCGCCGCCGAGCACATCACGATCCTCTTCCGCGGCGAGAGCCAGGTCGCGGCTCGCCGGTGGCTCGACCGGACCTTCGGGCGACCGCGGCCGGGAGCGGGCGACCAGGCGGACGCGGGGGCCGCAGCGCCGACGCCGCGTGTCGCCGCCGAGGTGGAGCCTCCCTCGCTCGGGCAGACGATCGCCGGCGACCCGACCGGATCCTCCCCGCTCTCGTTCCAGGCACGCCGGCTGCTCGGCTACCTCGTCCAGCTCGCCGGCTGGCTCGTGGCGGCCTTCGCCCTCCGCCTGCTCATCCGGCGGGCGGTTCCCGAAGGCGCCGGCCGGGGGCGCGGCGGTATGCCGGCGATGCGGGCGCGGTGGTGGTGGATCTCACTGGTCGGCGCGCCGTTCGTCGCGACCGGCGCGCTCGCCGGGCTCGCGACGGTCACCGACCCGGGCGAGCTGGGCGGTATGCTCGTCGCCGGGGCGCTCGCGATCTGGTTCGCCGCGGCCGGCACGGCGCGGGTGGCGGTGGGGGTACGTCCCGGCGCGCCGAACGCGGGCAGCCTGCTCGCGGGCGCGGGTCTGTTCGCGGTGCTCTGGCTCGCGGTCGGGCTGCCGGTCGGGCGCGTCGCGCTCGAGTGGCTGCTCGTGCCGTCGCGGCTCGTACGCTGGCCTGCGGCCGCGATCGCGGCGGTGCCGTGGTTCCTCGCCTCCGGCTACGCGTACCACCGGGCGACGCCTGGGCTCCGCGTCGGCGTCTACGCCGCGGAGACGGTCGCGATCGTGGGCGCGCTGCTCCTCGCCGGCGTGACCGTGCCCGGGCTCTTCATCGTCGTGCTCCTCGCGCCGGCGCTGCCGCTCGCCTTCGCCGCGATGGCCGTGTTCGGATCGGTACCCGACGACCCCTGGGCGTACGCGATCGGCAACGCGCTCTTCTTCGGCTGGATGCTCGTCGCCGTCTTCCCGCTGGCGGGGTAGGTCCGCCGTACGAGCCGCCGAAGAGCACCGCTACTGCGCTTCCGCCTCGCCGAAGACGAGCATCGCGTCGATCATCGCCTGGTGCTGAGCCGCGATCCAGTCGGCGGACCGCGCCTTCGTCTGCACCCGCACTTCGTCTACCAGCCCGGAGAAGACGGTCGCGGCTTCCGAATCGGTGCCGACACGGAAGTAGCTGGTTGTCGACGTGGTCGCCCCGGCGTCTGTCCGCTTCCCGTCGAGAACCCCGTCCAGGTAGCTGCGAGCGACACCCGCGTCGAAGACCGCCGCCGCGTAGTACCAGTTCGCCGCTTCGAGCGCGCCGGCGCGAGGCACGTCGATCCATGTGCCGGAGCCGTCCTTGAAGTGGTAGCGACCGCGGAAAGCCGGACCCTCATGATCCCAGCCGATGCTCATCTGCTGCGACATGACCGGCCCGCTCTGGCCGGCGTCGCCCGGGACGGCGTCTCCGTTCGTCCAGACTTCCACCGTGTATGCGCTCTGCGGAGCGCTTCCAACGGTGGTCACGTACTCGGCGACGTCGAGATAGCCGTCTCCACCGTCCGGATCGAGCCGGATCGCCTGGCCGGCCACCCCGGCTTCGAAGGTCGGCGCGGAACCGCCCGCCGCGGTCGCGGACCAGGCGTTCGGTGAGGAGTCCTGGAAGTTGCTCGACATGTGGAGGACGAGCTCGTAATCGCTCCACACTTGCGCTGCATCGCGGTAGCTCGTGCGCACACCCCCACCCCAGTACATCCAGACGTAGTCCCAGTCACCGCCGGCAATCTCCGGGACCTTCACCCAGACGATCGAACTCTGCGACGACGACCAGCGCTCGACCTCGTAAGGAAGTTCCACCGTACCACCCGCGTCGAAGAAGTGGAGGTCGCTGCCGTCGGTCTGCGTGTAGTTGATGCGCGAGTCGTCGAGCCGAATCATCAGCGGGAAATCCGCGAGAGCCTCGGAGCGGTCACGGTTGTCGATGACGATGCGCCGACGATACGTCGCGTCCGAGGTGCTCCACGGATCGTCCGGAAAGTCGGGGATGGCGTCGGGGTCGGTGACGTCAGTCGCCTCATCGGAGGCTTGGGATTGCAGCACGTCGTACACGCCGTACTCGGAGCAGCCGGCCGCAAGAACGACGAGCGTGACGAGTGCCGGCAGATGGAACAGGATACGAGCGGTCTTCATGGTAGTACTCCTCCCGGGTGCAGCGCGCTCAGAGCGAGAGCCGGATGCCGATCTGGGGCTCCACGGCGTGGCGCAGCTTCTGCTCGAACAGCAGGCTGTAGACCACCGTCGGGCCGATCGACAGGTGATCGCCGATCGCGAGATACGTCCCCGCGGCCAAGGAAGCGACGGGTCGGTACGCCAGATACTCCTGCCCTCCGGAGCGGTACCAGGCGAGGTAGTGACGATAGAGCGCACCGATCGACACTACGATGTCGAGGGAGTCGACGCTGATCGACGGAGCGTACGCGACGCCTGCCTCCGGCAGCACCATGGTCATCCCTCCGAAGCTCTCGCCGTCGGAACCGAATCGATAGACGCCCGCGCCCACGCTCGCGCGCAACGGGCCGACCGGGACGTCGAAGCTCGCTCGTCCCCCCGGGGCGAACTCGTCCGAACCGTCGCCGAGCGGTCCCCACAGAACGCCGGGCGCGACCGAGGCGACCGGTCCGTCTGCGGCGAGCGCCGCGGGCAGCACGACGGCGCCGGCGATGAGGACGAGGACAGTTTGCAGCATCAATCGAACGAGCATCTCGATTGGACAGCATACACCGTGCCAGTAGCCGATGACAAGTCATAAATGCATACATAACAATGAGTTATTGCACTGACAGTAGAGCTCACAATCGCCACCTGCCATGCAATATGCATGGCAGGTGGGATGTGCGATGCAGGAGGAATCGACGCCGAGCCTACCCGCCCACGAGCGCCGTGCTGAGCCACGGCCAGTAGGTGATGACGAGCACGATCGCGAGCTGGATGAGGAAGAACGGAGCGACGTTGCGGTAGATCCGCGACAGCGGCTGCTCGAAGCGGTAGGCGGCCAGGAAGAGATTGAGCCCCACCGGGGGCGTGATGAAGCCGATGCCCATATTCGCCACGAAGATCACGCCCAGGTGCACGGGGTCGACCCCGAACACGCCGCCCAGCGGGATGATGAGCGGGGCGACGACGAGGATCGCGCTGAAGATGTCCATGAACATGCCGGCGACGAGCAGCACGAGGTTCACCAGCAGCAGGAAGAGGAGCCGCGAGCCGATCGTCGACGCGACCCAGTCGCGGAGCATCGTGGGGATCTGCGTGTCGATGATGTAGTACGAGAGCGAGCGCGCGAGGCCGAGGATCATGAGCACGCCGCCTATGATCGCGAGCGCGCGCAGCGTTACCTCCACGAGCTGGCGAACCTTGATCTCACGGCGCACCACCATCTCGACGACCATCGTGTAGACGACGGCGACCGCGGCGGTCTCAACCAGCGTTGCGATCCCACTGAAGTAGACGACGATGATGATCACCGGCAGGAGCACTTCCCAGATCGACTCGCGGATCGCGGCGATCGCTTCTCTGCCGTCGAAGGGAACGCTCGGGATCCCCTTGCGGATAGCCACCACGACGCCCACCGCGCACATGGCGAGCACCATCAGAAGCCCGGGGAGGATTCCTCCCAGAAAGAGGTCGAAGATGCTGACCTGCGCGACAGAGCCGTAGACGATGAGCGCGAGGCTGGGCGGGAAGAGCAGGCCAATGCTGCCACTCGCGGTGAGGATGCCGGTCGCGAAGCCTTCGTCGTGGTTTCCGCTCTGCACGAGCACGTAGAGCAGCAGCCCGCCGAGAGCGAGGATCGTAACTCCGGAGGCCCCGGTGAACGTCGTGAAAAAGGTGCTCGCGAGGACCGCGGCGATCACGAGCCCGCCGGGCATCCAGCCGAACAGCGCACGAAACAGACGGACGAGTCGCTCGCCGGCGCGGCTCTCGCTCAGGAAGAACCCCGCGAGGGTGAAGAGCGGGATCGCCGGGATCGTGTTCCCGGTGAGCATGACGTACGCTTCGTTCGGCACGACGGCGAGCGCGCCGCCTACCCGCGCGAAGAGCAGAAGCGCCGCACCGCCGAGCACCACGAAGAGTGGGACGCCCACGAACGCGGCGATCACGAGCAGCACGATCAGCGGCACCGCGACGACCGGTACGACCGTGTACCAGAGGTTCACGAGCGTATCCACGACCGGCGGGATCGTGGGCAGGTAGAGGTAGGCGATGTCCGCCACCGCAGAGAATCCGAGGAAGGTGCCGGTCACGATCCCGGCGAAGCCCACGATCCGCGCGAGCGTCGTCTTTGGCGTACGCAGCATGAACCGCACGGTCATGACCAGGAAGCCCAGCGGCATGATCGCGACAAAGAGGTGGATGGGCAGAAACCCCACCGTCGCGCCGGGCTCGAACCCTACCGTCACGAAGGAGAGTGAGGCCCAGAAGAACGCGAATCCGAGCGTCGTGGAGAGAAAGGCGTTGATCGTATCGGCGACCGCGCGCATGCCGTCGGGCATCGCCTCCACGGCGACCTTGATCGCCAGGTGCCTTCCCTCGCGCGCGGTGACCATACCTCCCAGAAAGGCAGCCATGAGGACGAGGTGGAAGAGGTACGCGTTGTAGCCGGAAATGCCCCCCTGGACGACGAGACGGACGACGATCTCGAGCACGGGGAGAACGCCGAGCAGGAGCAGGCTCGCGGTAGCCGCCCACGACTCGACCCGCCGGAGAAACCCGAGTACGGGAGACCGGGGGATGTCACTCATCAGCGCTCACCGAATTCTTCGAGCAGCTCCCGGACGCGTACGGTCATAGCGGGGTCGAAGACCTCGAGCAGCGCATCACGGTGTTGTTCCACGTCGCGCTCCCACTCCGCCTCGATCTCCGGGGTGAGCTCCTGGATCTCGAGGCCGAAGCGCTGCATCGTCTCCAGCGCCTCGGCCTCGAGGTCGCGCACCTCGTCGTCGATCTGTCCCGAGATCTCGTCGGCGGCCGCGAGCAGTTCGTCCTTCATCGAGTTCGGAATTCGCCGCCACGCGGAGTCGGAGATCACGATCGCACCGAGAAACGGCGCGACCTTCAGGTCGAGCATGTTCGGCGCGAGGCCGAACCACTGGAACCCCGCCGCGACGAGCGGTGAGGTGTAGAAGGCGTCGACGAGCCCGCTGTTCAGCGAGGTCAGCAGCTCCGGCTGCGGCATCGGGATGGGACGGTAGCCCATGATCCGGAACGCCTGCAGGAGCTCCTGGTCGGTCGGGTTCGCGGCGAGCCGCTGCGACTTGAGGTCGTCCGGGTAGGTGACCGGTTCCTTGCTGAAGAAGTGGACCCAGCCGGCGCGCGACCACGCGAGCACGTGGAGCCGGTTGCGTTCGAACGCTTCGTTCAGCTCGGGGGTGATCCGCTCCATCACGTAGGCGAGCTCGTCTTCGGAGCCGATCATGAACGGGACACTTACCGAGAAGACCTCGGGCACCACCTGCTTCATCCCCTGGCTGGTGAGAACGCCGGCCTGCAGTTGGCCTATGCGCATCTTGCGCAGGATGTCGTCCTCGTCCCCGGCGATCGCGTTGTGGTACACGCGGAGCCGGATCCGACCGTTGGAGATGTCGCGCCACTGGACGGCCAGATCGTTGAGGGCGCGACCCCAGGGTGAAGCCTCGGGGGCAACGCTCGCGAGCTTGATCTCCTGCGCCCCGACGAACGAGGCGCACGCGAATACGAGCGCGAGCGCCGCGAGGAGGCGGCGTAGATGAATCAAAGGGCGTCTCCTTCCTCCTCAGGGAGGTCCATCAGAAAGAACTCCTCGAGGTTCTCGAGGTACCAGCGCGCCTTGCGCTGTGCGAGGATGTTCACGAGCCGTGCCGGCGGATACTCGTCGGGGTCTACCGCGAGCGCCTCTTCCATGAGCTCGACGAAACGATCCACGTCCTGGCGCGGGATGAGGACGGCCTCGGCGTAGCTCACGTACGGCCCGGCGAGCCGGCCGTCGGCGACCTCCAGCGCCCGGCGGAAGTGGTACTCCGCCTGCTCCTTGTCGCCGCCCATGCTCTCCGGCAGGCCGGCGTAGTACTGGATGAGGAAGTCGTGGATCGCGCCGTCGTTGAAGTCCTCGTCGAGCTCGAGCGCGCGCAGCATCAGCGCCTGCGCCCTCGTGACCGAAAAGGCGAGCTCGAGGTCGAACGCGTCGAGCGAGAAGGCGGCGACCCACCCCGCGCCAATCCAGTAGAGGAACGGCACATCGGCCTCGACCATCTCTTCGAGATACGGCTGAACGGCATCGGGTTCGTCGGCGAAGAGCGCATCCTCGAACCCGGGATACCTGACGTCGAGCCCGTGTACGAGGTACTCGCGTCCGCGAAGGTAGAGCTTCTTCGCGCGCACCTGCATCTCCTGCTGGCGTTCCCACTCCTCGTACGGGAGCATGCTCGCAGGTGTTGCCACGAAGGCGTTCGCGTACGAGACGAAGCCGCTGCCGGTCGCGAGCAGGAGCGCTTCGTGATCGGGCGATTCGGCGAGGATCGTCTCGTAGAGCTTGAGCGCGAAGGGCAGCGCCTCTCCGACGAGCTCAGGGTCGTCGTCGGTCGTGAAGACCGATGCACCGCCACCCTCCCCGCCGGCGAGCGTGTCCGCGAGGACGTTGACGGCGATCTGATTGATCGAGCAGCCGGAGAGCGCGATCGCGAGGACGATGAGCAGGGGCGCCAGGAGGGTGACAGATCGGGGCGATCGCATAGATGGTTTTCGAGTCTACGAGTATGCTATCCCCATGTCAATCTTGCGGCTCGGCACGTGCAGCTGGAAGTTTCCCTCGTGGGAGGGGCTCGTCTACTCGCAGGCGAAGGGCATCGACTACCTCGCCGAGTACGCGAAGAGCTACCGGACGGTCGAGATCGACCAGTGGTTCTGGTCGCTCTTCGACACCGACAAGATCAGCCTGCCGAAGACCGAAACCGTCGCCGAGTACCTGGGCAGCGTCCACGAGGAGTTTCGCTTCACGATCAAGGCGCCCAACGCGGTGACGCTCACCCACTTCTACCGTCGGGGAAACCAGCGCGGCTCGGGTCCCAATCCCTACTTCCTCTCCGTCGAGCTCTTCGCCGATTTTCTCGCGAAGATCGAGCCCATGCGCGCACAGACCGGGAGCGTGATGCTCCAGTTCGAGTACCTCAACCGGCAGAAAATGTCCGGCGTGGACGAGTTCTGCGAGCGCCTCGACCGGTTTCTCACCGACCTGCGCGAGCGGGTCGGGCCGTGGCCCGTCGCGATCGAGCTGCGCAACCCGAACTACCTGCACCGCCCGTACTTCGACCTGCTCGCGCGACACGGCGTGCCGCACGTCTACTGTCACGGCTACTACCTCCCGCCCGCTCCGGAGGTCCACGCCGACGCGCTTCGCGCCGTACCGGACGGGCTGCCGGGCCCGTCGGTGGTGCGGCTGCTCGGTCCTGATCGCCAGGGAATCGAGAAGGAGACCGGCAAGCGCTGGAACGCGGTCGTCGCCCCCAAAGACGACGAGTTACCGGCGCTCGTGGACATGGTCGAGCGCATGATCGCCGGCGGAAACGACGTCTACGTCAACGTCAACAATCACTACGAGGGATCGGCGCCCCTGACCATCGAGAAGCTCGAGCGTCTCGTCGACGAGCGCCGCGAGAGATTCTCGCAGATGCGCTGATAGATCGCGCTGAACTTCTCGAGCCGGCGCAGCTTCCACCGCGCGTCGGCGTACCAGGGGCTCGTCGGATATCGCTCGACGACGACGAGGAAGTAGCTGTAGGAGCGCTCGAAGTAGTGCAGCGCGCGCAGCGCGAGACGCAGGATGTAGCCGTCGGCGGTGCCTTCGGTCGCGAGGTACCGCCTGAGCTTCGGCGCCTCCTTGCGGGAGAGCTCCGTCGCGCCCAGATTGAAGTAGCGGAACCCCTGCTTGTAGTAGGCGTACGCCGGATCGCGAAGCGCCCCCACCGCGGTGACCGAGCTCGGCTCCCCCGGCTTCGCCTTCTCGCGCCAGGCGGTGAAGAAGGCCGCCTCGCCCCCGGCATCGTGCTGCGAGGCCGCCGGGGACGGCGTCGAGGCCGTCGGCGCCCCGGCCCCTGCCGCGGACGGCGCAGCGGACGGCGCCGCGGACGGCGCCGCGGACTCGGTGAGCTCGGCGAGCACGACCATGTACGCCTCGTTGATGCGCATCATCCGCAGTTGCTGGCGCGCGCGCGCCTCGTCGGGGAAGAGGTCGGGGTGGTTGCGCTTGGCGAGCCTGCGGTAGGCCGCGCGCGCGTCGGCGAGCGAACAGCCGGGCTCGAGCTCGAGCATCGCGTAGTGGTGGCGCGAAGGATCGCTCATCGCCCGCCCTCGGTTCGGTCCGCAACGAGCTCGGCGCGCATCCGCGGCAGCATCCCGGGGTAGTGCTCCTGCACGTAGGCGACGAGGCGCTCACGGACGAAGCAGCGCAGGTCCCACAGGCGCGGCGAGCTCGTCGCGCTGACGAGGATCCTCACCTCCATCGTGCGCTCGGTCGTGTCGGTGACCTGGACCACCTGCACCTCGCCGTCCCAGAGATCGGTCTCTTCGAGGATCGCGGAGAGCGCGCCGCGAAGCGTGACCACGGGGAAGCGATAGTCGAGGTAGAGGTAGACCGTGCCGATCATCCGGCCCGAGTTCCGGGTCCAGTTCTGGAAGACGTTGTCCAGAAAGTAGTTGATGGGCACGACGAGACGGCGCCAGTCCCAGAGCTTTACGACGACGTAGGTGAGCGTGATCTCCTCGATCCAGCCCCACTCGCCCTCGACGATCACCGCGTCGTCGAGGCGGATGGGCTGCGTGAACGCGATCTGGAGCCCCGCGATCACCATGGAGAGCGTCTTCTGCGCGGCGAACCCCACGATCACGCCGGCGACGCCGGCGGTGGTCAGCAGCGTCGTCCCGATCTGCTGGATCTCATCGAAGGTGAGCAGCACCGCGCCCACGGCGATGACCCCCACGACGAAACTCGCGACCCGTCGCAGATAGCGAATCTGGGTGTGAACCTTGCGCGCCTTGAGGTTGTCGGCGTGGTCGACCCGGTAGCGGGCGAGCAGCGCATCCTCGGCCACCGCGAGTACCCGGATGATCACCCAGCTCGCGCCCAGCAGCACGACGACACGATCGACCTGCCGCACGATCGCGCGCGCCTCCGGGCCGAGACCGGCGAACGGGAGCGCGGCGGCGAGGAAGACCCCCGCCGCGAGAACGGAGCTCGACAGGCTCAGCCGCGAGCGCACCGTCTGCGGGTCGACGAACCGCTTGCGCCGCGCGACCGCCTCCACGCTGCGGACGAGGAGCAGCGCGACGACCACCCCGACGAGCGCCGCCCCGGCGAGCACGGCGACCGGCACGAGAAGGTCGGCTGCGATGGCCTCGAACGTACTCATTCCTCGATGCCGAGCAACTCCGTGATCGCATCCCACGCGGCGCGCCGGTACTCGAACCAGTCGTCGGTATCGGACGAATCCTCTATGTACGCAATCAGCCCCCACGCCTGGTTGATGAGAAGCGAGTGCGCCTCCATCATCTCCTTGACGAGCGTGCGGTCCTCGTCGAGCAACCCGTCGTCGTCGAGGAGGTCCTCGAGCACCTCGATCGACGATTCGTTGAGCCCGATCACGTCGCGAGCGAGCTCGTCGGCGAACGAGGCGGTGTACGCCGCGGTCGCGTAGCCGTCGGCGAGGGTGCCGAGAAGGAAGTACGTCGTATACAGGTTCGACGCGCCGAGCGCGCCCACCGCGTAGAGCGCGGGGTCGTCCTCCTGCGCCGACGGCGCGGTCTGCGCGGAGAGGCCGCCTGAGGCGACCGCCAGCACCACGAGGACGACCGCCAGAGCTCGCTGTTTCATGATCCCTCCCCTACACCGGCAGACGGGTCTGGTTCTCGGCCAGCCCGGGAAATCGCTCGGAGGCGCTCGCCACCGCGTCGGCACCGGACACGACCGCCACGTACGATTGTGCCATCGATTCGCGCAGCCGGTCAGCAGCATTCTGCACGTCCCGCGCGCTCGTCTTCAAGAGTATCTCGTGGTTTCGCTGCCGAAGCTCGTCGGTCACCCCGTAGAGCGTGCGCCTGAAGGCCACGATCGACTTCTCCCCGGGCGAGAGCGGGCGGATGTGCTGCCCGGTCACCCCGATGATCGCGAGGTCGAGCTCGTCGTCGCTCACCGCGGTGGAGGCGAAGTGCTCGAGCGAGCCGCGGAAGGCGTCGAGCGTCGCCACGATCTGCGGGTCGCGGTACGACCAGAATCCGAACACCGCGTCCATGCCGCGCGCGGTGGCGTTCGCCCCGTACGCGCCGCCGCGCATCCGGATCGCCTCCCAGAGGTAGCCGGTGCGCAACAGGTGGGCGAGTACCTGCTCGTGCACGTACTCGTCGCTGCCGATGCGACCGCCCCGCACGGCGGCCGCGACGTAGGAGACGTCCGCCGGAACGATCAGCGCCTCCGCGGTCGGCAGCTGCTCCTCCGGAATCGGGTCGGCCTCGCTCGCCCACCCGCCTTCGGGCAGCGCATTCACGAGGCGCTCGATGTGCGGACCGACCCGCGTCTGCGCGGCGTCGGTCGCGGTGAGGTTGACGGCGAGGTTGCCGCGACGAATCACCGCCTCGTTGATGCGTTCGAGCGCACCCGATGCCTCGGTGAGCCGCTCTTCGGAGAGTGCGTGCATGAACAGCAGCTGCGTCGCGCCTCGCCAGCGCTCCTCGTAGCGGTCGGCTTCCGACAACGCCCGCGCCGCGCGCATGGAGGCGAGATGGTGCCCCGAGGGCAGCACCGAACCGCTCATCCCGCTGCGCCCCTCCTTGATCAGATCGTCGATCCGGTCGGTATTCGTGAACGGCGCTTCGAGCAGGATGGAGCGCAGCAGGTCGACGGCTTCGCCGAAGGTCGACTCGAGCGCCTTCATCCGGACGTAGAGCCTGCGGTCGGCGCGGCGTACCTCGTGCAGCGGGATCGCCGCCTCGCAGAAGCTGCTCATCCCTCCGGTCCGCAGCGCGATCTCCGTGGCGACCTCGTCGTAGCTTCGGCCCGGCAGCCCGAGCTCGCCCACCGAGTCGATGTAGAGCGGCACCCACGGAAGCAGCTCCGGCTCGAGCCCCGACAGGTCGAAGGCGAGGTCGAGGTAGACGACGCCGTTGGCGAACACGTCGTGCGTGTAGATCGGCACCCCGTCCTGAAGCGCGGACTCGGCGGTGGGGATCACCTCGAGCTCGCGCGGCAGGTCGCCGGTCTTCAGGAACGGGATCTTTGCGACCGCCCCCGGGTCGTCGGGCTTGCGCTGCAGCTCCTCGAGCGCGGCCTGCGATGCGCGCAGCCGCTTCCGATCCTCGTCGGCGAGCCCGGCGTCCACGGTCGTCAGACGCGCGGCGAGCTCGGCCCGTTCGCGCTCGTTCTGCTTCGGGTCGGGTTGCACGGTGATGGTCACGCGATGCGGGTTCTCGAGCAGCGACGACTCGATGAGCTTCTCGAAGAAGCGCGACCCCGGTGCCGCCTGCTCGCGGAGCTCCTCGAAGGGGCGCGTGAACCGCATGGTGACGTCGGGCGCGGCGCCGTGCAGCCACCCGCGCAGCGCCTTGCTCATCAGCCGCAGCCCGTTCGGGGCACCGCCGCGGATCTCGCGGTTGCGGAACTCGACCTTGCGGAAGGCGGCTTCCACGACGTCCGCGTCGAGCCCGTCGCGCGCGACCTGCGCGAGCGTGTCGAGGACGAGCTTCTCCACATCGGCCTTCTTCGAAGCGCTCGTGCCGCGAAGACCCGCGCCGAAGATCATCTCCTTCAGATCGGTCTCGAGCCCGGTCGGCGCGGAGAGGTCATCGCCCAGGCCCGACTCGATCAGCCGCTTGCGAAGCGGTCCCGCGCTCGTGGCCAGGAGGATGTACGAGAGGAGCTCGTGGGCGATCACGCGCCGGGGGTCGGTGACCGGGTCGAGCAGCCAACTCACCGTTACCGACGTCGCGCCCTCCTCGCCGTCGGTCGGACAGGTGACCACGCGTTCGCGGGGTTCGGCCCACCGGGGCTGCAGCGGCACGTCGAAGGCGGCGTCCAGCCGCTCGAAATGCGAGAGGAACGTGCCGTTCAGGAAGTCGAGATAGCGCTCGGTGGGGATGTCCCCGTAGAGGAAGATCCGCGCGTTCGACGGGTGGTAGTAGGTGCGGTGGAAGCCCAGGAAGTCCTCGTACGTGAGGTCGGGGATGACCACGGGGTCGCCGCCGGAGTCGTAGCCGTACGGCGTGTCGGGCAGCAGCGCGCGGTGCGCCCAGCGACCGGCGATCGAGTCGTGGTTCGCGTACGTGCCCTTCATCTCGTTGTAGACGATGCCGGTGATCTCGAGCTCGCCGTTCGAGTCGAACTGCAACCGGTGGCCCTCCTGCCGGAAGAAGTCCTGCTCGAGCCGAGGGAAGAACACCGCGTCGCCGTAGACCTGCATGATGTTGAAGAGGTCCTGCTCCACCGTGCTCGACGCCGGGTAGACCGTCTTGTCCGGATAGGTCATCGCGTTGAGGAAGGTATTGAGGCTGCCCTTCACGAGGAGGATGAACGGATCCTTCACCGGATAGTGACGGGAGCCGCAGAGGACGGTGTGCTCGAGGATGTGCGCCACGCCGGTCGAATCGGGCGGCAGCGTCTTGAATGCGAAGGCGAACAGGTTCTCCGGGTCGTCGTTGGCCGCGTGGTAGACCTCCGCCCCGGTCTGCGCGTGGCGAAACCAGCGCCCGCGCGCGCGATACTCGGGAAGGTCGTGCTCGTCGATCTGCTCGAACCCGTGAGTGCTCGTGCCGTGAGTGCTCGTGCCGTGAGTGCTCATGCCGTGCCTCCAACCAGCCCGTCGGGCCAGTGAACGATTCCGCCGAAGTTGTGGACGCGCTCGTACCCGGCGTCCAGGAGCGCGCGCCGGGCGGTCTCGCTGCGCGCGCCGCTGTGACAGTAGAGGACGATCAGCGCCGAGCGGTCGTCGGTGGGCGGCCGTTCGGTGATCTCCTCGTAGGGTATGTGCTCGGCGCCGCGGATGTAGCCGCGCGCGTACTCCTGCCGGCTGCGCACGTCGACGAGGTAGAACGGCTCGTCGCCGTCGAGCAGCTCGCGGAGCTTGTCGGGATTACCGAAGAACGGGTCTCGTGACCTCCTGAGAAACGAGAACATAGCACCTCACAGATCCCTGAGCATGGTGTGGAGATAGTGCCACGAGTTGGCCGCCGCGAGCTCCACGACGCGCTCGAACTCGACCGCCGAACCCTCGTCGGAGAGGTCGGCGTGATCGCTGATCGTACGGATGAGCAGGAAGGGGATCTCGTTGACCGTCGCCACGAGCGCGACGCTCGCCCCCTCCATCTCCACCGCGTCTCCGTCGAACTCGCGCGCGAGCGCCTCGCGGCGAACCGCGTCCGCGATGAACTGGTCCCCGCTGAGAATGCGCCCGAGGTGCGAGCGCCCCTGCGGAGGGACCACCGCCATCGCGCGCTCGACGAGCGGCGGATCGCAGGTGAACACGCGCCAGGTCGAGTACGGCACCTGCCCGACGGGGAAACCGAGCGCGGTGACGTCCAGGTCGTGCTGGAGCGCCTCGCGCGCGACGACCGTATCGCCAATGTCCAGATCCTTGCGCAGCGCCCCGGCGACGCCGGTAAAGATGATGCGCTGCGGCTCGTGCCGATCGATGAGCCGCTGGCAGAGCATCGCCGAGAGCGTCTTGCCCACGCCGGTCCTGCTGACGACCACCGGGCTCCCGCCGATCGCCCCGACCACCACGGGAAAGCCGTGCCAGCGCTCGCGGCGCTCGACGTCCATGTTCTCTACGATCGCGGCGACCTCACCGTCCATCGCTCCGAGTACCAGCGTCATGCGCCGCTCTCCACGAAGGCGAGCGCGCGCTCGAGCCGGCGCAGGCCCTCCTCGACGTTCGCGCGCGGCGTGGCCAGGTTCATCCGGAAGAACCCCTCGCCGCCGGTCCCGAACTGACCGCCCTCGCTCAGCCAGAGCGCCGCCTCCTCGAGGAGCGCGTGTTTCAGGTCGTCGTGCGCCGCGCCGCTCGCCGCGAGGAAGGCCCTCGTGTCGAGCCAGGCGAGGTACGTGCCCTCGATCGGGCTCATGCCGATCTTCCACCGCTCGCCGAATCGACGCGCGAGCTCCGAGGTGAACCACGCGATCTGCTCGTCGAGGTAGCGCAGGAGCGCGTCCGCCCAGTGGCCGCCTTCGGCGAACGCCGCGCGCGAGGCCTCGACGCTCATGAGGTTCGGCAGCGTCATGCCGAGCCGCTTGAGCGTCGCGGTGAACCGATCGCGAAGCGACGCGTCCGGGACGACGATGTGCGAGCTCGCGAGCCCGGCGACGTTGAAGGTCTTGCTGGGCGAGTAGGTCGCGATCGTCCGCGCGGCGGCCTCCGGGCCGAGGCCGATGAACGGCGCGTACTCGACGTCCGCCCGCCGGATGTCCGAGTGGATCTCGTCGGAGACGACGACGAGATCGTGCTCGACGCAGAGCTCGGCGAGCGCGGCGAGCTCGGACCGGCTCCAGACGCGGCCGACCGGATTGTGCGGGGAGCAGAGCAGCAGCACCTTCGTGCGCGGGGTGATCGCCGCGCGCAGCCGGTCGAGGTCCATCTCGTAGCGAACGGTGCCGTCGGGGCTCCGACTCTCGGCGAGCGGGTTCTCGAGGATCTGTCGGCCGTTGTCGCGGATCGCGTGGAAGAAGGGAAAGTAGACCGGGGGCTGGACGACGACCTCGTCGCCCGGCTCGCTGAAGGCGAGGATCGCCGCGCGCACCGCGGGCATCACCGCCGGTGCGAAGACGAGCCACCCCTCGTCGATCTCGAGCCCGTTGCGCTCCCGCTGCCACGAGAGAAAGGCATCGCGGTAGTCCTGCGGTGCGAAGGTATAGCCGTAGACCGGGTGCTCGGCGCGCTCCGCGAGCGCCCGCCGGACCGCCTCCGGCGCCGGGAAGTCCATGTCGGCGACCCACATGGGGTGGATCGGCTCGCCCTTCGTGTTCGTGCGGCGGTAGTCCCACTTGACCGCGTTGGTCCCGGAGCGGTCTATGACCGCGTCGAAGCTTTGCGAAGAAGTCATGCCTTCGCGTAGTATACGGACTCCACCGCTGTTATCCTACCGGTATGCTGTCACCGGACGTGGCCCGATTCCGCGCGGCGACGATGCGCGCGATCCGCTCCTTCTTCGACGAGGCGGGGTACCTCGAGGTCGAAACTCCTACGCTCGCGGCCGAGCTCATCCCGGAGGCGTACATCGAGGTGTTCGAGACGCGCCTCGTCGATCCCTACGCGGACACAGCGGCGGCCGGCCCGGAGGCCGGAAGCGAGCGACCCGCCCCGCCGGAGCGCTACCTCGTTCCCTCGCCGGAGATCTGGATGAAGCGCCTGCTCGCCCGCGGCTACGGCGACATCTACTCGCTCGGCAGGGCGTTCCGCAACGCCGAAAGCACCTCGCGCATCCATCGGCCGGAGTTCACGATGCTCGAGTGGTACGGCGTCGGGGCGGATCATCGCGACCAGGCCGACCTCACCGCCCGGCTGCTCGCGCACCTCGTCGCGAGCCTCCCGCCGGCCGCCGGGTCGGACCGCGTGGCGGCGCCCGTGGAGCGGATGACGGTCGCCGGGAGCTTCGAGCGCTACGCGGGCGTGCGGCCGGACTTCGCGCGGACCGACGCGATGCGCGACGCCGCACGGCGGCTGGGGGTGCACATCGGCCCGGACGAGACCGAGGAGGACCTCTTCCAGCGGCTCCTGCTCACCTTCGTCGAGCCGAATCTGCCGCGCGACCACCCGGTGCTCCTCATCGACTACCCGGCGCTCGTTCCCACCCTCGCCCGCCGGGACGGCCCGCTCGCCGAGCGGTGGGAGCTCTACCTCGGCGGCGTGGAGATCGCGAACTGCTACCACGAGGAGACCGATCGCGAGGCGCTCGAGCGCTTCCTCGACCGCGAGGCTCGCCGTAAGCGCGACGCGCTCGTCCCGCACCCGCCGGCGCGATCGCTTCTCGAGTTCACCGGGGCCCCGTCGTGCAGCGGCGTGGCGCTGGGAGTGGACCGTCTGATCATGGCGCTTCTCGAGATTCGTGACATTGGGGGGGTAATATTCTTCGGGTAGTTTTGGTATAGTGAGGGAACAACCGAGAGTCGAGGTAATCAATGATTAAGGCCGGCCAGATAGCGAAGGGGCACTGTCTGATCTGGAAGGGCGAACCGTACCTGGTCACCGAGCGCGAGTTCGTGAACCCGGGCAAGGGAGCGGCGTTCGTCCGCGTGAAGCTGAAGGGGCTCCGGTCCGGGAAGGGGCTTCAGGAGACGATCAAGACGAACGAATCGGTCGAAGAGGCCGACGTCTTCGATCGTGACGCGCAGTATCTCTACGCGGACGACAGCTCGTATCACTTCATGGACGCCGAGACGTACGACCAGTTCGCGGTCCCTCGCGAGGGACTCGAAGACCGCGTCTACTATCTCAAGGAAGGCGATACCTACCGGATCGTCATGTGGGAGTCGAACCCGATCGACGTAACGGTGCCCCTCAAGATGGTGCTCGAGGTCGCGGAGGCCGCTGAGGCGCTTCGCGGCGATACGGTCACCGGAGCAACGAAGCCGGTCAAGACCGAGACCGGGCTCGAGGTGAAGGTCCCCATCTTCATCAAGCAGGGCGACAAGATCCTCGTCAATACCGAGAGTGGAGAGTACGTAGAGCGCGTCAACGCGTAGGCGGCTGCCACTCTGACAAATCGTCGGAGGACGCCGATCACCGGGTGTATACCTGTTCATTCTAGTATATAATCCGAGAACGGTTTCCAACCGGAGTGGGAGAACATGAGAGTAACTACCAAGGGGCGCTATGCGCTTCGGGCAATCACCAATCTCGCCATGGCGGACACGGACAAGCCCATCCCCATCAAGCAGATCGCGGGAGACGAGGAGATCTCACCGGAGTTCCTCGAGCAGATCTTCTTCAAGCTGAAGAAGTCGGGGATCATCAGCTCTGTGCGGGGCCCCGGCGGAGGCTTCGTGCTCGAGAAGGACCCGTCGGATGTCACGGTCAAGGATATCTTCGACGCGGTCGGCGAGGGGCTCGAGATCACGCCGTGCACCGGCGAGGATGGCTGCGAGCGGGAGGACATCTGCCTCGTCCACGACGTGTGGAAGGAAGCGAGCGTTCACATCATCTCGTTCTTCGAGAACCTCACGCTACGCAAGGTCATGGAGATGAACAACGGGAAGGCGCTCGACCAGATCGTCAGCGGCAAGGAGTTCTCGGTCGGCTGACCGTGGCGTCACCGGCCGAAGCCGTCGTCCGCGCGCCGACGACGGCTTGCCTACCCCTGCTCGCCGGTGCGCGGAGCACCGGCGGCCGGCGGAAGCTGCTTCACGTGAAGATCCATCTGCGGGAACGGTATCTCCACTCCCGCGTCTCTGAATGCACGCCAGATATCCAGAACAACCTGTGAACGGGCCCGGTGACGCTCCACCGAGGTGCGGATCGGCAGACCGAGCGTCACGGTGATCCCCGACGAGTCGAAGCTGCGGAAGAGCACGCTCGGCTGCCGGTCGGCGTAGCGGAAGCTGCTGCGCTCGCCCACCTCCGTCAGGACGCGCCGGACCTCGTCGAGGTCCGACCGGTACGACACCTGAACGTCGGTAAAGAGAACGATGCTCGGATCCTCGTACGACTGATTGTGGACGACCTTCTCCACGATCTCCCGGTTGGGGATGATCAGCGTCTCGTTGGTGATCGTGTTCACGACGCTGTAGAGGATGCGGATCCGCCTGACATCCCCCTCGAGGTCGTTGATGTGGATCCGGTCGCCCTCCTTGATGGGGCGCGAGAGGATGATCATCAGACCGGCGAAGAAGTTCGCGACGACCCCCTGCAGGCCGAACCCGAGTCCGAGACCGAGCACACCGAAGATGACCGCGAGCGACGAGAGGTTGATCCCCACGATCGACAGGCCGATCACGACCACGAGGGCCATCACGCCGTAACGAACCAGGTTCACGACCGAGAACCGGCGCGAGGGGTCAATACTCACGCGATCGAGCACACCGTGCTCGAGGACCCGCCGCGTGCTGTTCCCCGCCCACGTCGCGACGTAGAAGATGGGAACGAGCAGCAGGAGCGTCACGACCGATATCTCGGTGTTCCCGGAGGTGAAGAACGGCTCGCTCAGGAACCCGAGAATGGACCGAACGCTCTCGATGATCCGGTCACCGAGCAGGTTCGCCGCGAGGAGCGCCACCGCGAGGAGAAACGCGAGACGGTAGGCGAGACGGAACCAGCGCAGAAACCGCTGCTTCGACTCCTCCTTCATCTGGCTCTTCTCGACCAGCCTCCTGACGAAATAGACGAGAACCCGGACCGCGAGAAAGATGCCGACGACCGGCAGGACGAAGGCGAAGATGAGCTCGCCCCAGGTCACGCCGAGCCCGGCGCCGTTGAAGGTGATGGACGTGCCGAGGAAGTCCTGGAGCAGTCCGATGAGCGTCTTCACGCGTAGTCCCCGAGGAAATCGTACACGCTCTGCGCCTGGTCCGCGGTGATGATGCCCCGATCGACCGCGCGGCCTGTCAGGTCGCGCACGTCGGCCGCGGCGCGCAGGCGGATACCGGCGGCGAGGAACTCCTCGTCGCTCGCCCCGCGGGTGAGCAGCACGACGAGGTCCTCGACGATCATCCCGTCCTCGCGCAGCACCCCCACCGCCTCGAGCTTGCTCGCGCCCGTGGTGATGAGATCGTCGACGAGGACGGCGCGCTCACCGGCGTGCCACTCGCCTTCAATGCGGTTGCCCGTGCCGTGCGGTTTGGGCGGCAGCCGGGGATAGATGAGCGGCGATCGAACCCGCAGCGCGAGCGCCGTGGCGAGCGGGAGCGCCGCGACCGGCAGCCCCGCGATTCGGTCGAACGCGACCCCTTCGAGGAGCCGCTCGTACGCCGCGGCCGCCGCGTCGAGCGCATCCGGGCTGCTCTGCAGCCGGCGCAGGTCGATGTAGAACGGCGAGACGATCCCGCTCTTGAGCGTGAACTCGCCAACCCGGAAGCAGCCGGTGTCGAGGATCGCGTCGAGGAGGGCGGTGGGGGCGTCGGGCGCCCTGCCGGCGCACGCGGGGTCCGCCGGGGGGCTGCCCGCGCGCGCGGAGGACGCGGCCGCGTCGCGCGCGGCCCGGAAACCGTGGACGTAGCGCCGCGCGGCTTCGCCGGGATCGTCGGCGTTCGCGATCCCGCGCGCGACCACCGGCAGCAACCCCAGCCCGTCGTCGCGCAGACCCGCCGCGACCGCATCCTCCAACGAGCCACCCTGCGCGCCGATCCCGGGCGCGAGCAGCCACGCGTCGGGCCGCTCGGCGCGCACTGCCCGGAGCGCCGCCGGGTCGTTCCCGGCGACGACGAGCCCCACCTCGCCCGGCCACCCCGCGGTGGCGCGCGCCACCTCCAGGTAGAGCTCGCGCCCGCGTGCGCGCAGCGACTGCAGCTCCTCGCCCCCCGGGTTGCTCGTGCGGCACAGCGCGAAGACCGCGAGCCCGGCGTCGGTGAACGGCGCTACCGAGTCGCTTCCCATGTACGGGCTCACCGTGACCGCGTCGACGCCCAGCCGCGCGCACGCCGCCGCGTACGCCTGCGCCGTCGCGCCTATGTCGCCGCGCTTCGCGTCGAGGATCACGGGGATCTCGTCGGGAATCGAGGCGAGCGTCGCTTCGAGCGCCTCGAGCCCGGCCGGGCCGTGCTGCTCGTAGAACGCGATGTTCGGCTTGTAGCAGAGCGCGGCGGAGGCGGTGGCGTCCACGATCCGGCGGTTCGCGTCGACGATGCGCGCGCCGACGGACGCGGCCGCGTCGGGGCCGCCGTCGTCGGGCTCGACTCGCGGGTCGAGGCCCACGCACAGCGGTGAATCGATCGCCCGGGCTCGTGCCTCGAGGCGTGCGAAGAATGTCATCGGCGCAATAGTGCAGCGGGCGTCGCGCGGTGTCAATGTGGCGGTGTCAATGTGGTGGCCCGCAACGGCGTCGTCGCCTATAATGGTCGCGGAGGATTCATGGTACGACTACGCCGCGACCGCACCGCGCTTCTGGTGATCGACGTTCAGGAACGTCTCCTGCCGGTCATCGACGGGCACGACGAGCTCGAGGTGCGTATCCGAACCGCGATCGAGGGTGCGAAGGCGCTCGGCGTCCCGCTCGTCGCGACCGAGCAGTACCCGAAGGGGCTCGGCCCCACGGTGCCGTCGCTCGCCGGGCTGCTCGCCTCCCCTGTGGAGAAGCTCTCGTTCAGCTGCTGCGGCGTCGAGGGCGTCGATCGCGCGCTCGCCGAGGCGGGCCCTGAAACCGTGCTCGTCGCCGGGATAGAGACGCACGTCTGCGTCCTGCAGACGGTGCTCGACCTGATCGAGCGCGGCCTGACACCGGTCCTCCTCGCCGACTGCACGGGTTCCCGTCACCGGCTCGACCACGAGCTCGCGCTCGAGCGGATGCGCACCGGGGGGGCGACCGTCTCCACCGTGGAGAGCGCGCTGTTCGAGCTCGTCGGGGTTGCCGGCAGCGACGAGTTCAAGCAGATATCGCGGCTCGTGAAGCCGCTGTAAGGAGACCACCGTGAAGAAGAACATCGGCTTCATTTCCTTTCGCCTGTCCGGGACCGACGGGGTATCGCTCGAAACGAAGAAGTGGGCCGATATCTTCACGCGCAACGACTGCACCTGCTACTACTACGGCGGCGAGCTCGACGCGCCCGACGAGGTCTCGCACGTCGTCCCGGAGGCGCACTTCCAGCACCCGGACATCCGCGCGCTCTACGAGATGGCGTTCTCCAGCCCCGAACGACCGCGCGAGCTCACGGCCGGCCTCCACAAGTACCGCGAGATCCTCAAGGAATCGCTGTACGAGTTCGTGAACAGGTTCAACATCGACCTCCTGATCCCGGAGAACGCGATCACCATCCCGCTCAACATCTCGCTGGGCATGGCCACAACAGAGTTCATCGCCGAGACCGGCATCTACACGATCGCGCACCACCACGACTTCTTCTGGGAACGCAAGCGGTTCCTGCGCAACTGCGTCTGGGACTACCTCAATCAATGTTATCCGCCGCACCTCAACTCGATCCATCACGTCGTCATCAACACGTCGGGCGCCAACCAGCTCGCGCTGCGCACCGGCATCTCGAGCACGCGGATCCCGAACGTGATGGAGTTCGAGCGCCAGGCCCCCGGCGTCGACGACTACAACCGTGACGTCCGCGAGGCGCTCGGCGTGGGCGAGGACGAGCTCCTGATCCTCCAGCCCACGCGGGTCGTGCAGCGCAAGGGGATCGAGCACGCGATCGAGCTCGTCGCGCGTATGGAGCTTCCGGCGACGCTCGTGATCTCGCACGCCTCGGGCGACGAGGGCTACGAGTACCAGACGCGGGTGAAGGAGTACGCGCAGCTCCTCGGGATCAAGGCGATCTTCGTCGACGACATCATCGACGACTACCGCGGGACCACCGCGGACGGGCGCAAGATCTACTCGCTCCAGGACGTCTACCCGCACGCGAACCTCGTCACCTACCCGTCCATCATCGAAGGCTTCGGGAACGCCTTTCTCGAGGCGATCTACTTCAGAAAGCCGATCATGGTCAACAACTATTCGATCTACAGCCACGACATCAAACCCCTCGGGTTCGAGGTCATAGAGATGGACGACTTCATCAGCAGGGAGACGATCACCGAGACCAAGGCGGTCCTCGCGGACCCCGAACGGATTCGAAAGATGGTCGATCACAACTACGCCCTCGCGATGAAGTACTTCAGCTATTCGGTGCTCGAAACCAAGCTGTGGTACCTCGTGAAGAGCTTCTTCGGGGAGTAGGCGCCGGCACGGCTAACGTGTGACGCCGGCGGAGAGGCCGCTTACCACGAAGCGCTGGAACACGAGCACGGCGACGACGATCGGGATGAGCGTGAGCATCGTGCCGGCGGCCACCCAGCTCCACTGCAGGTTGAAGGCCTGACTCAGGCTCAGGATCGCCACCGGAACGGTCTCAACCTCCCACGCTCCCAGTGAGACGGTGTTCGCGAGCATGAACTCTCCCCACGATCCAAGGAACGCGAGGACACCGGCGGAGAAGATACCCGGCGCGGCGACGGGCAGGATCACCTGGAAGATGGTCCGCAACGGGCTCGCACCGTCGATCTTCGCCGCGTCCTCCAGCTCGAAGGGGATGTTCGCGAAGTAGCTCGCGATGAGGAACGACGACAGCGGCAGCGCGTAGACCATGTTCGGCAGGATCATCGCCCAGTAGGTGCGCGTGAGGCCGAGCGAACGGAGCAGAACGAAGGTGGGCGCGATCACGACGATGGGGGGTATCATCCCCGCGATCTGCATGCCGTAGAGCGTGGTCCAGCGGAAGGTGAACCGAAGCCTTGCGATCGCGTACGCGGCGAAGGTGGACAGGAGCAGGGTGCCGACGAGCGCGCCGCTCGACACGACCATGCTGTTCAGGATCGACCGCTGTACCCGGAATCGCTCGCCGGTGACCGTGCGGTAGTTCTCCAGCGTCGGATTCTCCGGCCAGTACTCCACCGGGATGCGGTACTCGGTTCCCTGCGGCTTGATCGAGGTGATCGCGATCCAGGCGAGCGGCGCGAGGCACCACACCGCGATTGCGGCGAAGATCACGATCGAGAGCGTCCGGTGCACGATGGTGCGGCGTCGTCGATTCACGCTGCCCTACTCCCTGAAGCTGAACCGCTTGCGAACGCGGCCTATGTAGAAGACGCCGACGGCGGCGACCAGCACGAACGTCACCACCGCGTACGTGGAGCCCCGACCGAAGCGCGCGTAGCGGAAGTACGAGGTGTAGGCGAACGAGCTCAGCGTCTCGGTCGTCGCACCGGGCCCGCCGCCGGTGAGCCCGTAGATGACGTCGAAGACGCGCAGCGCGTCCTGCGAGCGGTACAGCAGCGCGACGAAAACCGTTGGCAGCAGCATGGGAAGCGTGATGGAGAAGAAGCGGCGAAGCGCGCGCGCGCCGTCGACCCGCGCCGACTCCATCACATCGCGCGGGATGAGCGCGAGTCCGCCCATCATGAAGAACGCGGCGATACTCGCGCCCTTCCACGTGTACGCGAGAAAGACGCTGCCCATCGCGAGCGCCTGGTCGGCGAGAAAGAGCGGCGGCTCGTCCACGAGCCCGGTGCGCACCAGCAGGTCTCCGATCGGCCCGACCTCCCCGTTCAGCATCCAGCGCCACATGGACGCCTGGATGACCTTGGGGATCGCCCAGGGGATGATGATGACCGCCCGCAGCGCCCCCCGCATCCCTTTGGGGACGTAGAAGGTGGCGAGCGCGAGCAGCATACCCAGCGTGAGGTCGAGCGCCACGACGACGACGGTGAAGCCGACGGTGAAGCTGAGCGTTCGCCAGAACTCGCCGCTGCCCATCACCCGCGCGTAGTTGCGAAGCCCGACGAACTCGGCGCTCGCGACGTCGGTGGTCGAATCCAGGTCGAACAGCGTGTAGACGGCGCTCTGAACGATCGGGTAGTAGTTGAAGACGAGCAGCCCCAGAATCGCCGGAATCACCAGCGCGACTCCGATCCGGGTTTCGAGTCTCTTCGCGATCACGACATGCTCCCCCCGCCCCGAAGCCCGTACGGCCCGGGGTCAGTCGCGCAGCACGTTCGCGCGCTCGTTCATACTCGCGAGCGTCTCCTCCGGATCGCTGATGCCGGTCACGATCGCGTTGAGCTCTTCCTGCAGGATGCCGGAGAGCTCGGCGTAGCTCTCAGAGGGCGGCCGGTTGCGCGCGCTGTCGAGCAGCGGGATGAGCTTCTCCACGTTCGGGTTGTACTCCTGGACTTCGGGGTCGTCGTAGAGGCCGGTGTAGTACTGCACCGGTCCCCACGCGAGCGCGAAGCCCTTCTGCACCTGCTCGCCGGCGATCACGTCGAGCACGTCGACAGCCGCGTCGAGGTTCTCGCTGAACGGATTGGCGGCGAAGGCGAATCCACCGGTGATCGCGACGCTCTCGCCGCCGGGCTGCGACGGGAACACCATGAGGTCCCAGTCGCCGACGATCTGCGACCGCTCGGGATCGTCGAGCCAGATCACGATGTCGTTATTGTCCCAGAGGAAGATCCCATCGCCGTTCGCGAACCGCTGTCGGCCCTCCTGGCGGTTCCAGTTCTGGACAGCGCGCGGCGAGACGCCGCTTTCGATCGTCTCGCGCATGAACCGCACCGCCCGGAGGCTCTCCTGCGAGTCGAAGGCGTAGCTCCCGTCGCTCGCGAGATAGCTGCCGCCGAAGGCGTGCAGCAGCGTCGCGTAGTACATGACCAGGTCCTCTTCCCGCGCACCCGGCCAGAGGAATCCGGCCACGTCGGGGTCGTCGACCTGGACCGCTTCGACGATCTCCACCATCTCGTCGACCGACTGCGGCGGGTCGAACCCGTACTCTTCGAGGATGTCCGAGCGGTAGTAGAGCCCGGTGACACTGCCCCAGAACGGCACGCCCAGCCGGTCACCCTCGTAGGAGAAGGTGTCGAGCCCGGAAGCGCTGAAACGCTCGTCCAGATCGGAGATCCGGTCGTTGAGCGGGACCGCCCACCCGGCGCGGCCGAACTGGCTCACCCACGGCTCGTCGATCCCGAAGATGTCCACGGTCGCGTCCTGCGAGGTCATCCAGATGATGAGCTGATCGAGCAGGTCCTGGGACATGGTCTCGTACTCGAGGTCGATGTCCGGGTACCGCGATTCGAGCGCGGCGCGGATGACGTCGATGGGAGGCGGCGCGTCGGTGAACGAGTCCGACAGAAAGGCGTTGTACCCGAGCGTCACCGTCGTCGCTCCGTCGCCGGTCGACTCGTCCTCGCCCCGGCCGCCGGCAAACCCGTTCACGGCTATGACGGCGGCGAGGGCGAGCAGAAACACATACTTCTGTTGCATCGTAATCCTCCAGTGCCTTCTGCGTCCTGCGACGCTCCGTTGAATGTATAGCCGACCGAGGCCAATCGTATATGTCGAATTTGTCAATTCACGACCATAGCTCTTTAGCATCCACGTCGCCGCCCGGCGCCCCCGGTCGGCTCGGGCTCAGAACCTTAACCACAGGACCTCGTACGGCTCGAGCTCGAGGCTGACGCGGTTGCCGTGGTCGCGCGAGGGGAAGACGTAGTCGCCGCTCACCAGGTCGCGGAACCCCTTCTCCTCGCCCAGCCCCAGCTCGGCATCGGTGAACGACACCTCCGCCTCCTCCTCGCTCACGTTGACGAGGCAGAGCACCCGCTCGTCGCTTTCCTCGCCGGCCGCGTCGCGTTCGCCTCGCAGGACCGCGAAGACCTCGGGCGGCGTCTCCATGATGCGCTGCGACGCCGAGGGATGGAACGCGGCCGAGCTCGCGCGCGAGCGAAGGTAGCCCTTGTACCCCTCGAAGACGATACTGCGCAGCGAGTCCGGCTCGTTCACCCGCGCGGACAGCTCGTCGTAGTCGAGCTTCCTGCGGTTGATCGTGCGGTTGTGACCGGTCTCTTCGACGCCCTCCGGCCAGTTCTCGCTGCCGATCAGGCTGTGGTAGTAGATGCCCGGCACGCCGGCGAGCGCGAGCATGATGCTCTGCGCGGCGAGGAAGACCGCCGCGCGCTGCTCGTCGGGCAGCGCCTCGTTCGCGATCGCGCTCAGGTAGTTGACGTTCATCTCGTACGGGATCTCGCCGTCCGGGGTCGACTTGTAGCTGATGCGCCCGCCGCGCTGCTGCACGGTCTCGATCATCGCGTCCACCTGCTCGTCGCTGAGGATCCCCTTCGCGGGAAGCAGGCCGATGCCGTCGTGCGAGGCGAGGAAGTTGAAGAATGTCGTCGTCCGCGACCCGGTGGCGAGCGTGGATGCCCACTTCTGCAGGTACGACGCGTCGCCGCGCAGGAACGCGTCGAGCGTGAGCGGCGGCAGCGAGAAGTTGTAGACCATGTGCGCCTCGTCGTCGCCGGAGCCGAAGTAACTGATGTTCTCCTCGTGCGGGACGTTCGTCTCGGTGATGATGACCACCCACGGCGCGACTTCCTCAACGATCGCGCGCATGAGCTTCACCACCGCGTGCGTCTGCGGGAGGTGGATACAGCTCGTACCCAGCTCCTTCCACAGGTAGGCGATCGCGTCGAGGCGCACCACGCGCGCCCCGCGTGCGATGTAGCCGAGGAAGACGTCCATCATCTCGAGGAGGACGTCGGGGTTGGAGAAGTCCAGGTCGACCTGGTCGGCGCTGAAGGTCGTCCAGACGTACTTCGTTCCGGCGTCGGTCTCGAAGGGGGTGAGCAGCGGATGCGCGCGCGGGCGCACGACCGAACTCACGTCGGTCCCTTGCGGGACGGTGATGAAGTACCGGTTGTACGGCTCCTCGTCGCGCAGGAAGGCCTGGAACCAGGGACCCTGCGCCGAGCAGTGATTGAGCACCAGGTCGACCATGAGGACGAACTCGTCGGCGATCGCCTCGATCTCGTCCCAGCTTCCCAGCTCCGGGTCGACCTCACGGTAGTCGATCACCGAGAACCCGTCGTCGGACGAGTACGGCGAGAAGGGCAGGACGTGCACCCCGCTCACGACGCCTTCGGCCTCGTCGTCGAGGAAGCGCAACAGGTACTCGAGCGGCGGACCGTCGTCGCCGCGGAAGCTGTCGCCGTAGGCGATCATGATCGAATCGCGTTCCTCGAGCGGGATGGCGCCGCGCTCGAAGCCGTCGGGCGTGCTGAGGTGCTCGCGGTAGCGGTTCACAAGCGCATCCAGCCGCTCGTCCACCTCGCCGCCCGTCTCGCCGTAGATGAATTCGAGAAGCTCCCGGGTCGTCGTGCTCATGCCTCCATAGTAGTGCCGGCGCACCGGTCCGCGCAACGGACGTCGTCGCCTTCGGCGACAGGCCGATGGTTGGAAACGCCCGGGAAAACCGCTACTCTTGCTCTCCATGCGGATCGTCGTCTTCCACTACCACCTGCTGCCCGGCGGGGTTACCGACGTCGTCGTGCACTCGGTGCGCGCGGTCGTCGCCCACCGCGACGACGTTCGCGAGGTCGTCCTCGTCGCCGGTCGCGCAGACAACACGGCCACCGTCCGCGACCGGCTCGCGGACCTCCCGGTTCCCGTCTCGATCGACGTGCTGCCGGAGGTCGACTACACCGATCCGCACGAGACCACCGACGAGGCGCACGCCCGCGCCGCCTCGATCGAGCGCGCGCTCACCGACCGCTACGCCGGCGACGACGCGCTGTGGTGGGTGCACAACTATCACGTGGGCAAGAACCCCGCGCTCACGCTCGCGCTCTGCCGGATCGCCGCTCTCGAGAACGCGCCCCGGATGCTGCTCCACGTGCACGATTTCCCCGAGTGCGCGCGCTACGAGAACCTCGCCTACCTGACGAGGATCGCCGGTCGGTCGCCCTACCCGACAGGGCCGAACGTGCGCTACGCGGTGATCAACGCGCGCGACCGACGGCTGCTCGTGGAGGTCGGGCTCCCCGCCGAGCGCGTGGGACTGCTGCTCAACCCGGTGGAGGGCGCGCCGGGCGACGGCACCCCCGGACCGGCCGGCGCCTCGTCCGCCGCCGACCGCGAGCGCGTCGTCGCGCGACTCGCCGACTACGCCGCCGACACCGGCCAGCGCTTCCACCCCGACGGCCCGCTCGTCCTCTACCCCGTCCGCACGATCCGGCGGAAGAACGTCCTCGAGGCCGCCGCGATCGCGCGGCTCGCGCCGGGGGCGAACCTCATCGTGACGCTGCCCGGTGTCTCCGACGCCGAGCGTCCCTACTCCGACCTCGTTCGCTACGCGTACGAGGACCGGCGCATCCACGGCATCTGGGGCATCGCCCCGCGCGACGCCGACTACGCGCTCTCCTACGAGGCGATCGCCGCGGCCAGCGACGTCGTCGTCTCCTCGTCCGTGCAGGAGGGGTTCGGGCTCCTGTTCGTGAACGCGCTTCGCTGGCGCAAGCCGCTTCTCGCGCGCAGGCTCGACGTGCTCGAGAGCCTGCAGCCGCTCTTCTCGGGCTACCCGGCGACCTTCTACGACACCTTCCGGGTTCCCATGCGGTCGCCGAGCATAACGTCCATGCAGGCCTATCTTCGGATGCGCTACAACGAACGCCTCGCCGGGCTCGAGGACGTTATCCCGCCGCTCGCCCGCGAGCGTCTCGACGCCGATCTGGACGAGCTCCTCGCAGGCGAGGCGATCGACTTCTCGTTCCTGCCCGCGCAGATGCAGCTGACCGTGCTCGGCGACCTGCGCGAGGAGGGGTTCGGGGCGCTCGTGAAGGCGATGAACGGGGAGCTCGTCTCCGCGGTCGCCGGTCCGGCCGACCCCACCGCCGCCGCACCGCCCGACCGCGAGGCGGCGATCGCGGAGCTGCTCGGCTACGAGGCGTACGCGGATGCGTTCGCCGCGTTGTGGGACGGGGGGCAGGCCGATGCGCGAGCCGGCCGCGAGGGCACCGCGCGCTACGAGGGCGTGCAGGACGCGCTCACCGGGGCGTTTGCACGGATCGGGCAGCTTCGTCTCCTGCTCGGGCCGATCGACCACGACCCGCACGCGGGGTGACGAAGCCCGGGCCGGCGGCCGCTCAACGCCGGCGTACCCTCGCGGAGAACCGGTTCCAGAAGCGGCGGGCGCGCAGCGAGATGAACTCGCCCACCCGACGTCGCGGTCGCGCGCGGTTGGGGACGAGCCGCAGGCTCAGCACGAGCGTGAGAACGCCGATCGCGGCGATCGCGACGAAGAGCCATCGGAAGGCGAGCGCGAGGTCCATCTTCGCCTCGAGCGCGTCCAGGACGACACCCCCGGCGTACGAGCCCACCGCGCCGAAGGAGCCCATCACGAGCGAGAAGAGCAGACCCAGGTTGCGGTGCTTCTGCTCGCCGTAGAGGCCGAAGTAGTACGACTGGCTCGAGACGAGCAGCCCGTTCATGGCGGCCATCGCGAAGAAGAATCCGGCGGCCATGACCACGCCCTGCGCTCGCGTAATCCCCGCGGCGCCGGCCATCGCCAGCGAGACGACGAGCATCGTCGCCACGAAGAAGACGATGAGCGGCCTTCCTCCGGACGTATCGATGAGGCGTCGGTTGAGTACACCGGCGACGATCGCCCCCAGGTTCCCGATCGCGACGAGCAGCACGGTGAAGTTGTCCGGGAGCCCGTAGACGCGTTTGGAGAGCACGACGAGAAAGGCGATGAGGATGCTCGACCCGAAGGCGAAGGCGCAGAGGTAGACGAGGAACCGCTTGACCGGCTCGTCGCTGACGACCGAGCGGACGTCGGCGAGGAAGGAGGCGAAGTCGGCGCGCTCGGTGACGTTCGGCTCCGGCAGGCGGCGGATCTGCACGACGCTCAGGAGCCCAAAGAAGATCGCGAAGGCGAAGGCCGCCGTGAACCGACCCACCGGAGCATCGGCCCCCAGAAGCGACGCGATCGCGAGCCCGCCGGCGAGCGCGATCCCGTTCGCGAGGATGCTGTTGACCGAGAGGAACCGTCCGCGGTCGGCTCCGCTCGCGAGGCCGGCGACGATCGCGACCTGCCCCGCCACGCCGATCCCGCGGAAGATGTGGAAGCCGGCGGCGGCGACGAGCACGATCACCGTCGCGATCGCGGTACCGTCGGGGCGGCCCACGACGAGCGGGATCACGAGCAGCAGCGCCGCGAAGAAGTAGCGCGCGAACCAGCCGAGGGCGAACACCGTGACCGACCGCATCGACTGCATCAGCAGCCGTCCGGCGAGGATGAACACCATGGAGAGGTGCATGAACGACTGCAGCAGCCCGATGTAGGCGTTGCTCACCCCGAGCTTGAGCGCAAAGACGGAGATGACGTTGCCGGTGAGGATGGAGAAGGCGAGGACGTTGAAGCCCATGAACCGGTGGAAGGTCCGGCGGCCCGATTCGATCTCCTCGCGCGTGAAGAGCGGGGTCACTCGGTGCGCTCCGGCGCGAACTCCGGCATGTAGCGCGTCCGGACGTTGTGCAACGCCTCCATCATCTGCCTGCGAGCCCCTTCGCCCTCGCGCTCGATGATCGTGTCCAGGATCCGGCGAACGCGCTTGCGGCGGCTCGTCGTGTCGTAGCCGCATCGACATCGAACCGCCTCGAACCCGATCTCGCGCGCGTACGCCTCGGTCTGCTCCTCGGCCACCCAGGCGAGCGGCCGGATGATCCACTGCGGGTACGTGTCGTAGCGCAGCACCGGCAGCATCGTCGAGATCTCGCCCTTGTGCGTGAGGTTCATGAGGAAGGTCTCGAGGATGTCGTCCATATGATGGCCGAGCGCGATGCGCGAGTAGCCGTGCGCCTGTGCGTAGCGAAGGAGCTCGGTGCGCCGCTGCGTGGAGCACCAGTAGCAGTTCATCTTCCGCCCGGGCTTCAATCGGCCCTCCAGCGACACCGTGATCTGCTCGAACGGCATGCCCAGCTCGCCGGCAAGCTCGCGGAGCCGATCGATACCGTCCAGATCCGCGTACTCGGTCCGGATGTGGACCGCGGCGACTTCGAAGGGAATGGAGAACCCGCGCGCCTTCTGCGCGAGCTGGTGCGCGAGCGTGACCGAGTCCTTTCCGCCGGAGAGGCCGATGAGTACACGGTCACCTGGCCGGATGAGCTCGTATCCGAATATGGCCTTGTCGATGCGCTTGCTGACGGTCGTGACGATCGATGACACGGAGACCCCTTCGAGAGGAGTGAGTGTACCAACGAACCGATCGGGCCGGGAAGCCCGGCGGTGAGGTCGATGCGCCCGGCGCCGCCATGCAACGCGCATTGCAGCTTGCGCCTCCCATGCACGATGCATCGGACGCTGCGGGCTCAAGACGACCAATTGAATCAGGAATGCGACAAACATCGATACATCTCATTGCCCACAGGGCACTTACGAAAGAAGGAATGAACTTGGCATGAAGTGTGCTAACTCTGGGGTGAGAAACCCGGGAGGGGCGTCTCCGCCGAAAGGTGCTACAGAGGCGAGCGGGGGCGCGCCGATAGTGGGATAGAACGACCGTACTCGGTCATCGGGAGACGTGGTATGAAGCGGAGCATTGTCACAGGCGCTCGTCGGAGCGCCCTCGTCGTCGTCGCGGGCCTCATCGTGCTCGCAGGCTGCTCGAATCCCTTCCAGGCCGGCCTGGGGAACAATGTCGATAT
>CAZICD010000010.1:0-65014 GCA_964537725.1 uncultured Spirochaetaceae bacterium
CCCGGTGGAGATGGGCCCGGCGATGCCCCTCGCGGGCGCGGAGAGCAAACGTGAATCATCTCGCGATCGACTCTGCGACGGAGGTGCTCTCGGCGGCGCTTCGGCGTGACCGCGATCGCGCGAGCGACGTGCTCGTGTCGGTGCGCGACGCGGGTCTGCGACACACCAGACGCCTGATGACGCTCGTCGACGCCCTCCTCGGTGAGGCGGGCATACAGCCCGCCGATCTGGACCTCGTTTCGTGTACGCGGGGACCGGGTTCGTTCACCGGCCTGCGCATCGGGATGGCCACGGCGAAGGGACTCGCGTGGGCGGTCGCCGCCGCGCGGGGTCTCGAGGCTCCGCCGCTCGTGTCGGTACCCACGCTCGACGCGATGGCCGCGACGGTGGCGTCGCAGACGGCGCTCGTCGTGCCGGTGATCGACGGGAAGAAGGGCCGCTTCTACGGCGCCGGCTTTCTCGCCGGCCGCCGGCTGACCGCGGACCTGGATCTCGATGCGCGCGCCCTACTCGCCGCGGCGGAGGCCGGTGCTGTGGAGACCGGTGCGGGCGCGGCCGGCGCGGGGCGCGAAGTGATCGTCACCGGCCCCCACGCGTCTCGATTCGTGGAGGCGATCGCGGGCGCGCCGGCCGGCGGTCGCCAGACCGCGCCGCCGGCGTCGGAGGCGACGCTGGTCGTGGACCCATCGGCGCGCGCGGGCTGGGCGGCGACGCTCCTGCGGCTCGCGGAGGCGAGGCTTGAGACGGTCGGCTACGACGAGATCGATCGTGGTCCGGAGTACGTGCGGGGAAGCGACGCGGAGATCGCGCGCGCGTCAGACGCAGGGCGGTGAAGCGGCGTCGCTACGACGGAGCGTCGGAGGCGGGTTCGTCGCGCCGCTTGAGCGACGGCAGCGGCGTGGAGGCGGTCCGCGCGGCGGCGCTCCTGGCGGCCTCGCGGTTCTCCTCCTGGATCGCCTCGTAGACCTCCTGCCGGTAGACCTTCACGTCGCGCGGTGCCTCGATTCCCAGCTTGATCTGGTCTCCCTTGATGTCGATCACGGAGACCCTGACATCGTCGCCGATGACGATGCTCTCGTTGATACGGCGTGCGAGGATGAGCATCTACCGGCTCCCGGTGCTGGCGAGTTCCTCGAGAATGAGGTGCTTCGTATGCCACCGCGAATCGAGCGAAATCGCCTGGCGTCCGAGCTGCTCAACCCGGTTGATGATCACCGGTCCCTGGAGGTTCGCACTGATCTTCGACTCGTCCTCCGGAATGGTGACGATCGCGAAGACCAGGATGTCCTCGTCGTTCTCGTAGTCGATCGACTCGAGGTCCTCGTCCGGAACCTCGAGAACGTAGTCGGGGCGCAGATCGTACGGGTTGAGCAGGATGAAGGCAATCTCGGGGTCCTCGAGGCTCTGCAACCAGTAGAAGCCCTGTTGCGCGGCGTCGAGCAGCGCGTACTCGTGCAGCCGATCGAACCCGAAGATCCCTACCGGGAAGGTAATGACCTGCCGCTCGCTGATTTCGATGGGTCCGTATGCCTTCGACTCGATTCTCATTCCTACCTCAGAAAGTCCAGGAGCGTGGGCTGAATGACGCGAGCGGCCGCGCCGAGCGCCGCCCGATGCGTGTACTCGAGCATCCGCAGCTCGGTCAGCGTCTCGGTCATGTCCACGTCCACCTCGTTGGAGTACCGCTCGGTGATCTCCGGGATCGTGTTCTCCGTTCGCTCGAAGGCGAGCGACAACCGCTCGTCGTACGAGCCGAGCGTGCCCAGCCGGCCGAGCACGTTGTCGAGCGCGCCGTCGATCCCGCCGAGCGCGCGTCCCCCGGTATCGATTGTATCACCCGCGGCGAGCTGATCCCGCAGGTTGATGAGCATATCGAAGGTCGATCCGCCGAAGACCCGCGCCGAGGAGGCGATATTCTCAGGAGGCGCGTTTCCGCGGCCGCTAAGAATACCCAGGTCGGCGAGCACCTCTCCTCCCTCGCCCTCGTCGAGCCAGAGCTGGTGCGGGCCGGTCGACTCGATCACGAGCGAGTTCTGGACCGGGTCGAGACGCGCCCGCGCCGGGGCGCCGGAGTCGTTGATCTTCGCGATGATCGCAGAGACGCCGTCGCCCTCGCGGAGCTGGATCTCCTGCCCGTCGACGTTGATCGTCGAGTCCTGCTGGACGACGTAGCCGGTGGCGTCGACGCTCGAGAAGACCTGCTGGTTCTCCGCCCAGAACACCTTGTTGCCGGCGAAGTTGAGCGGGATGTAGCTGCCGTCGGCGATCTCGGTGCGATTCTGGGCGATGGTGCCCAGGTACTGAACCTGCGTGACCACCGGCTCGTCGAAGCCCTCGACGCGGCCTTCGATCGCGCGGAACGGCTGCGTCTTCGTACGATCGCCTGCGAACAGCGTCGCGCCGTCGCCGCCCTTCGCGTTCGCCGCCTCCACGAGCTGGTTGAGGAGCTGATTCACTTCCGCGGCCATCGCCTGCGTGTCCGACTGCGTGTACGTGCCGTGTGCGCCCTGCAGCGCGAGCTCGCGCGCGCGCTGGAGGATGCTCACCGACTCCTGCATGTACGTCTCGCTCTCGCGGTGGCGCAGCTGAGCCATTTCGATGTTCTCCGAGTAGCGCTCGAGGCGGTACCGGTAGCTGTCGTGACGCGTCGCGTGCGCCGCCGCGGCGGGGTCGTCGCGGAGCTGCTGGATGCGGTTCTGACTGCCGATCTGGTTCTGCGTGTTCAGAAGTTGCGATTCGCGCCGACGCGCGTAGTACTGCATGTCGTCATTCGGCATGTTCGTGCTGATGCGTTGCATTCACTACACTCCCATTCGGTTGATGATCGTGTCGAGCATCTTGTCGACTTCGCTGATGAAACGCGCGGCGGCCGAATAGCCGTGCTGGAACTTGATCATCTGGGCGATCTCCTCGTCCACGTTGACGCCGCTGATGCTCGCCCGCGTGTCGCGCAGGTCCTTCATGATCGCGTTCTGCGTGGACAGCGAGAGTTCGGCCTCTTCGCCCTTCAGCGCGACGCCGGCCACGGTGTCCGCGAAGTAGTCGTCGAAGCTCTCGATCTGACCGACCTGCACCGGCTGGTTGCGAATGCCGGCGATCTGCAGCGCCGCGCTGCCGTCGCCGGGGTTCCCCGGTCGTCCGGCGGTGCCGGTGCTCGCCGCCACGCGCGCGGGTTCGGCGATGAGGTCCTCGTTCACGCCGATCCATCCGGCCGGATGGGCGAGCGGCGCGACCGCGTAGTCGAGCCCGTCGCCGCGCAGCGCGGTGACCGCATCGGCCTGCTGCCAGCCGAAGGCGTTGTCCGGGCCGGTCCCCTGGAGGATTCCCGCGTATCCGGCGAGGAACTGGCCGGAGTCCTCGAGGTATCGGATGACGAAGTCGGGATCCTCGGTCACAGCGGCGGGCGTGCCCTTGAGCGTGAGCCGGCCGTCGTTGTCCAGTCGGGCGACGACCTCGCTCGAGGAGAAGTTGATCCGGTTGATCACGTCGCCGACGGTGTCGGTCGGGTTGTACGCGATCTCCACGATACCGTTCGGCCCGGCGAGCGTCATCGTCCCGCCCAGCCCGATCTGCTGCTGCGGGTCGAGCGAGTTCGTCCCGCTGATGCGGAAGACGCGCGTCTGGTCGAAGGCGCCGTCGCCGTTTGAGTCGTAGTTGCCGAGCACGTTGTTCACGAAGGGGTACTCGACGAAGAACTCGTTATCGGTCGAGCCGTCGAGGCCGTACGCCTCGCGGTGGACCTCGTTCACGAGGTCGACGAAGTTGATCGTCATGTTGTCCAGCGACTGGATCTCGCCCCGGACGTCCACGTCGCGGAGCTCCACCAGCGCGGCGAGCTTTCCGTCGGAGAAGCGCGCCTGCTCACGGCCTTCGGCCCAGACCACGCGCGAGAATCCTTCGTTGTCCACGTCGCCCTCGGTGTCGAGCTCGAGCGCGACCGAGCCCTGAACGAGCTGGTAGCCACCGGAGTGGACGTTGTACTCGTCGCGATCGGTCGTGTCGATCGTGATGTTGATGTACTGCGAGAGCTCCTCGACGCGCTGGTCGCGCTGGTCGAGCCAGTCGTTCGGGTTGTCGCCGGCCGCCTTGACCTTCACGATCTCCTCGTTCAGCGCGGCTATCTCGCCGGTGAGCTGGTTGATCTCCTCCACGGCGATCTGGACCTCGTCCTCGAGCATCGACCTGATCTGCTCGAGGTTCTGATAGCGGTTCTGGATCGATTCGACGAGCGCCTGCCCGCGCGAGAGGACGTTCTGCCGCGCGGCGATCTGCTCCGGAAATGCGCTGAGCTCCTGCCAGCCGTCCCAGAACCGGTCCATGAGCGTACGCACCGACACGTCGGTGGGTTCGTTGTAGACCTGCTCGAGCATGCGCACGTACTTGTCCCTGCTCTCCCAGTACCCTTCGCCGCTCGCCTGGCTCACGATCCGTCCCTCGAGCAGCGTGTCGCGGATGCGCTCCACGCGCGCGATGTCCACGCCCTGCCCTATCTGGCCGGGAGTCTCGGCGCGGTTGAGCTGCGGTCGGTAGAGCGGGTCGGTGGGCGAGAACTCCACCCGCTGGCGACTGTAGCCGTCCACCGAGGCGTTGGAGAGGTTGTGTCCGACGGTCTGCAGCCCGCGATTCTGCGCGAAGAGGCTTCGCTTGCCGAGCTCGATGCCGGAAAACGTCGATTGCATACTCAGCTCCTACAAATGGCGATCCACGACGAACGCCCGTCCGTCCGCGGGCGAGCGTCGTCCGTGCCGCGAGTAGATCGTGCCCTTCTGGTCGGGAAAGAGCGTCCCGAGCATCTCGTTCGTCGTGCGGAGGTTGCCGCGCACGTACGAATCGATTCCCCGGGTCACGCTCTTCACGCGAAGGACGGAGACCTGCAGCGAGCGGAAGAGCGAGGTGAGCTCGTGACGGTCTTCCGCCGGAATCCGCTGCACGTACTCGGAGAACGACGCCTCCTCGGACAGCCCGACCTCCGCCTTCGCCTCGAGGAAGAGCGCGTGCCGTCGGGCGTCGAGCGCGGCGAGCTCACGGCTCAGGCGCTCCATCCGCGGAACAAGCGCGTCCATCGTCGGCCAGTCGCGGTCGAGAACGGCCTGCTGCAGCTCGTGCTCGCGCTGCCCGAACTCGAGCATGAGCTCGGCCTGGCGCGCCAGCGACTCCTTGATGTGCGCGATCCTGCTGTTCGTATCACTCGTCATGCGTACCTTCTCGCTTTGATTGTCGGTCGATCGGATTGCGTTGATGAGCGGCACTTACTATCCTGATGGTGCTTGACGCGCCCGGCGCTCATCGGTATCTATATATAAACTTCTCTATATTCAAGGTGTGAGAATGGAAGCAAAGTACGATATCATCATCGTCGGCGCCGGGGCCGCGGGGCTCACCGCGGCGCAGTACGGCGCGCGGGCAAACCTGAAGACGCTCGTCATCGAGCAGACCGCCAACGGCGGACAGTGCCTCCTCATCGAGGGCCTCGAGAACTACCCGGGGTTCCCGGAGCCGCTCGACGGCTACGAGTTCACCGAGCGATTCGAGCGACAGGCGAAGCGCTTCGGAGCCGAATTCGAGACCGCGACCGTCACCCGGATCGACAAGGAGGGCGAGGAGTTCGTGCTCCAGACCTCCGAGGGCGAGGTACGCGGCGCCGCGGTGATCCTCGCCACCGGTGCGCAGCACCGCCATCTCGGCGTACCCGGCGAGAAGGAGCTGGGCGGACGCGGCGTCTCCTACTGCGCGACGTGCGACGGGCCCTTTTTCCGGAACCGCCGCATGCTCGTCGTCGGCGGAGGCGACGCGGCGTGCGACGAGGCGAACTTCCTCTCCAAGCTCTCGGACAAGATCACGCTCGTGCACCGTCGCGACCGGTTCCGCGCGCAGCCGGCCGTCGCGCAGCGGGTGCTCGACAACGAGAACATCACGGTGCGCTTCAACACCGTGGTGAAGGAGATTCACGCGGTGAAGAACGCGATGGGCATCGAGCAGGTGGGCGCGGTCACCCTCGAGGACGTGCGCACCGGCGAGCAGCAGCGGTTCGAAACCGACGCGGTCTTCGTATTCGTCGGCTCGATCCCGCAGACCGATCTCGTGCCCACCCTGCCGAAGGACGAGGCAGGCTACATCGTCACCGACCAGCGCATGGAGACGGAGGTCCCCGGGCTGTTCGCCGTGGGCGACGTTCGCGCGACTCCGTTCCGACAGCTCGTCGTGGCCGCCGGCGAGGGCGCGGTTGCCGCGCACGCCGCCGCGCACCACATAGAAGCGCTCGAGGGGAACGTTTACCAACAGGTGCACGCCTGATATTCTCCTACGCGTGAGGGTCCGCAGGCTCCGCGTACGAACCGAGCTCCTCGTCTTCCTGACCATCGTGCTCGCCGCCGGCGCTGCCGCGCCGGCGCACGCGCTCTCGTTCTGGGACGACGTGCCGGACGAGGTGCTGCGCGAGCGGCTGATCGAAGCCATGACCCCGGAGGAGATCATCGCGCAGACGCTCATGATCGGGTGGCTCGGGGAGGATCCGAGCCCCGAAGTGCTCGAGTGGCTGCGCGGCCCCAACCTGGGCGGGGTGAAGGTCTTCGGCTGGAACGGCGGCAACCTCGTGCGCCTCGCCCGCGCGATCGGTACGATGCAGGGACTCGCCGCGGAGCACCGTCTGGAGATCCCGCTGTTGACCGCCACCGACCAGGAGGGCGGCTGGGTGAGGCACGTCAAGGGTGGCGGCGACCTCACGACCATGGTGACGCCGGGAAACATGGCGATCGGCGCCTCCGACCTGCCGTACGACGCGTATCGCAGCGGCTACTACATTGGCATGGAGCTTCGCGCCCTCGGCATCAACATGAACTTCGCGCCGACCGTGGACGTCTACATCAACCCGGAGGCGCACGTGATCGGGCCGCGCGCGTTTTCGAACGACCCGGTCCAGAGCGGTGTCCTCGGTACCGCGTTCTACCACGGACTCGAAGAAGCGCGGGTGGTCGCCACCGCCAAGCACTTCCCCGGGCACGGCAACGCGTCGGAGGACTCCCACGGCATCCTGCCGATCATCGACGACTCGTTCGAAGAGCTCTCGGCGCGCGACCTGGTCCCCTTCCGCTTCCTCATCGCCGAGGGAGTCCCGGCGATCCTCTCGGGCCATCTCAATTTCCCGCTGGTCACCGGCGACGGCCGCCCCGCCTCGCTCTCGTACGACTTCAAACAGCGCATACTGCGCGAAGAGCTCGGCTTCACCGGCCTGATCATCACCGACGACCTCTACATGGGCGGCGCCTGGGAGTACGGCGCCGACCACGACTGGGGGATCGACGAGATCACCACCGAAGCGCTTCGCGTGGGCAACGACATGGTCATGCTCTCCACGACACCGCCGTACGGTGGCTCGCTCTGGGAGCGCCTGCTCGAGGAGTGGGAGTCGGACGCGGGTTTCCGTCGGCAGGTGCGCGACGCCGCCGCGCGCGTCATCGACCTCAAACTCGAATACATCAAACCGGACGACCGCGTCCCGCTCGCCCCGGACACCGGCTCGCTCGCCGACCTCATGCGCCCCGACGAAGGCGCGCAGTTCTTCCGCGACCAGGCGGCTCGCAGCGTGAGCGTCATCCGCGGCGAACGGATCCCGCTGGAGACCGCGCAGGACGAACGGATCCTGCTCGCCGGGAAGGACCGGGATTTCCTGCGCATCGGGCAGGAGCTGATTCCCGGGGCCGATACGCTACGGATCGAGTCGACCGCGTTCGCTACCGCGAGCGCGGCCGACCGTCGACGCTTCCGCGACGCGGCCGCCGGCTACGACACGGTCATCTTCTGCCTCTCGGATCCCAACACTGCGGGCGTGCTCGCCGAGGCCCGCGACCTCGATGTCGATCTGACCGTCTTCTCGATCCTCACGCCGGTCTATCTCCGCGACGCGCCCTGGGTGGACTCCGCGATCGCCGTCTACGGATGGGGCGAGGAGTCGTTTCGCGCCGGGTACTCGGTGCTGCTCGGTCGGATCGCACCGGAGGGCTCGGCGCCGGTCACGCTCGACGGAGCCAGATAGCCCATGGCGTGGGTGCGGGTCAACGATGAGCTTCTCGAGCCGCTGATGCGGTTCCTCGGGCCGCTGGAGGCCGGCTGCGTGTCGTTCACCGAGAAGCTGGTTCACCGGCGGCGGCTGGAGCTGCCCCCGGGTCGGGAGTACACGCTCATCGCGCGGCTCGAGCGCGGCGAGCGCGTGACGGGCGCGATTCTGCAGAGCCAGAGCGGGCTCTACTACCCAGTCCTGGACCCCGTTTCCCCCGTCGTCGAGGCGGACGCGATCCGCCGGCTCTCGCGGAGCACCCGCCGGATCTACTCGATCATGGGTCGATCCGACGACGTTCGCGCGCTCGAGGACGCCTTCCGCCGGCCGCCGCTTCAGTACCTCGAGTACCATCTGATGGCCCAGGCGGACCCGCCGCCGGAGCTGCCCCTGCCCCGCGTGCCGCGCGAGCTGCGCATCCGCGAGGCCTCCGAGCGCGACGCGCGTAGCTTGTTTGACATCCAGAAGAAATATGAGATAGAAGAAGTGCTGTTGCCCGGGAACACGTTCAGCCCGACGGCGGCGATGCATCACCTCAAGCAAACGCTTCGCGACCAGGTGGTGCTCGTGGCCGAGCTCGACGGGATGCCGGTGGGCAAGGCGAACACGAACGCGCGGGGCGTCTTCTTCGACCAGATCGGCGGGGTGTTCACCGAGCGGGCGCTGCGTTCGCGCGGTATCGCGACGGCGTTGATGCTCCGGCTGCTCGAGCGGCTCGCGTCCGACTCGAAGAACGCGTCGCTGTTCGTGAAGAAAGACAACGCGCCGGCGCTGCGAATGTACCGCAACATAGGTTTCGCGGTTGAAGATGAGTTCCGGATATCGTATTACAGGTAGCGTATGCTGAGACGGAAACGCAGGAAGAACCATTCGATCCTCATGGTCACCCCGGAGGCGGTCCCCTACGCCAAGGCCGGCGGGCTCGCCGACGCGGTGTCGGCGCTCGCTCAGGAGCTCGATCGAGCGGGACACGACGTCCGTATCCTGATGCCCCGGTACCACGGGATCAAACGCGAGCGCCTCTATCGCTACCCCACCCCCTTCTCCGTACGCGTAGGCGAGGACATCTTCACCACCGCGGTCTACGAGGGGCGTCTCGGCGATTCGTCGGTCGTGGTCTACTTCATCGACCACGAGGAGCTCTACGCGCGCGAGGGCATCTACGGCACGAGCGCCGGAGGCTACGCCGACAACCTCAGACGCTTCAGCCTCCTCAGCCACGCCGCGTTCGCGATCGGGCCCTACATAGGCTGGGAGCCGGAGGTCGTGCACGCGCACGACTGGCCTACCGCGCTCGTACCGGTGATCGCTCGGCGGCGCGGCGCGATGGGCGCCTCGCGCCCGGCCTCGGTGCTCACGATCCACAACGTCGGCTATCAGGGTGCCTTCGCCGTGGGCGACCTGCCGGAGAGCGGCCTCAGCTGGGTCGATCTCTCGGAGAGCGCGCTGCTGCACTACGACTCGCTGAACCTGCTCAAGGCGGGTGTCGTCAACGCCGACATGGTCACGACGGTCTCCCCGCGCTACGCGGAGGAGATCCGGACTCCGCGGCGCGGTTTCTCGCTCGACAAGGTCCTCGCCGACCGCGGCGATACGCTGGTGGGCATCCTCAACGGCGTCGACTACGACGTCTGGAACCCGGAGAAGGACCCCTACCTCGACGTGAAGTATACGGCTGAGACGGTCGCGTTGAAGGAGCGCTCGAAGCAGGCGCTCCAACAGGAGTTCGGGCTGCCGGTCACCAACGACAAGCCGCTGATCGGCATGGTCTCGCGCCTCGTCGACCAGAAGGGGTTCGAAGAGCTCGCCAGCCCGGGATTCGGGGCGCTGCCGGATATCCTCGAGGAGAACGACGCGCAGCTCGCCATTCTCGGAAGCGGCGAGGAACGCTACGAGTACTACCTGCGCTCGCTCGCGCACCGCTACCGAAACCTCTCGGTGGTAATCGGGTTCGACGAGCGGCTCGCGCACCTCATCGAGGCCGCGAGCGACTTCTTCCTGATGCCGTCGCGCTACGAGCCGTGCGGTCTCAACCAGCTCTACTCGCTGCGCTACGGGTCGCTTCCCATCGTCACCACCACCGGCGGTCTCGTCGATACGGTCGAGCCGGCGTCGCCGAAGGGCGGCACCGGGTTCTTCATCGACGAGGCGTGTCCGACGAACATCGCCGCGACGGTCCGCGACGCGGTGTCCATGTGGCACAACGAGCGAACCCGGATCGACGCGATGCGCCGCGCCGCGATGCGGCTCCGGTTCGGCTGGGAGAAGGCCGCCACCGAGTACCTCAGCGTCTACGAACGCGCCCGCTCGATCGCGGAGGCCGATCAGCCCGAACGCCCCGCCGCGCCGTAATCGTCGACGCGACGCCTTCGGATCTTCTCGCGCAGTCTGCCCACCCGGTGCGCGACTCCGGGCAGGCTCGCGGCGGCGGCATCCTCGGCGAAGTACGCCTCGAGCGCAGCGAGCGCCGCTGCGGGATCCCGCCGATCGTGCTCGTGAATCTTCGCAATCTGTTCGACCACGCCGAGCGACCCATGCGCAACCGGCTCGAGCACGCGTAACGCCTCCTCGCCCGCCCCGGCCCGCCGGTGCACGCGCGCGAGCAGCATCGCCGCGCGCACCGCGTACTCCCGCTCGGCGTCGGCCGCGGCGCGAGCGAGGAGCTCGAGCGCGACGGGCTCGTCGGAGAGGAGCAGCCACCGCCCGAGCTGGTACTCGTCGAGCCGCGGTTGCGCGAGCGGGCTGCGCAGCACCTCCTCGAGGCGCGCGAAGAGGTGGACGAGCGAGACGATGTCGAGCCTGTGGTGCTCGAAGACTCCAGAGAGCTCGCCCGCGTCGCGATGGCGCAGGAATCGGAAGTATCGGTCCGGAATCTCGACGCCGGGCACGTCGTCGGTGCGTCCGCGGTCGAGCACCGCGGCCTCGATGTCGCCGAGCGAGCACGAGCCGAGCGACCGACGCCAGAGTCTGCGCGACCAGGGCAGCAGGTCGAGCTGCTCGCTCGCAAGCGGCGGAATCCCGTTCATGAGAAAGCGTGACTCGAGCAGCCGGGCGTCGAACGCCTTGCCGTTGTAGCTCACCCAGACCTCGCCGGCGAGCGCCTGCGCTACGCGCTCGAGAAACGACGGCTCGCCCGGAAAGTCGGCGAGCAGTACCTGGCGAACGCGCACGCGGTCGCCCTCGACCCGCCCGGCGCCGACGAGAAAGACGGTCGTCCCGGCGCCGCCGGATAGCCCGGTCGTCTCGGTGTCCATGAAGGCGAGCGACGCGGCGTCGACCTCGCGCCCGAGGACGCGGCTCTCGAGCCTGCGCTTCGCAGCGGTCGCGTCCGCGGCAGACGCTTCGCCGAACGCCTCGCCGAGCGCTTCGGCGACGCGAGGAGGGAGCGCCTCCACGGTCTCGCGCTCGAACACGAGCGGTGCGACCGGCGTCCACTCGTCGAGGCCCAGAAAGTCCAGGCGCTCGCCGGCGCCGTCGTCGTCGGGAGCGCGCGTCGCGCCCGACGGCCGCCCCGGCTTCGCGCCCGAGCGAATCCGTTTTAGCCGCTCGTAGAGATCACCCGCCACCGGCTCCCTCCGGTCCGGGGCGCGCACCCGTAGCGTCGCCGGCGGGCGCTTGCGCGTCCACCGCCCCGAGCCACGACGCGAGGAAGTGGTCGACCGCCGCCTTGGGGTTGCCGTCGATCTCCTCCTCCGGGTCGCGTGGGCCCACGCACGAAGGACACCCCTCCTCGCACGGGCAGGCGCGTACGAGGTCGAGGCTCGCGCCGAGGATCTCCTCGATCCGCGTCAGAAACGCCTCGCTGAGCCCGCTGCCGCCGGGATAGGAGTCGTAGACGTAGAGCGCGGGCGACTCGAAGTGCGGGTCGCGCACGCGCTCGGCTACGCCGATGTCGCCCGGGTCGCAGAGCAGGAACACCGGCGCGACGTTCTTCACGAGCGTCCCGATCCGGGAGAGCGCCGGGCCGATCTCGGTCGCGTCCATCGACTCGACCGCCCGACCCGCGTTCGACTCGGGAGGAAAGACCATCACGACGCTGCGCGTGTGCATCTCTTCCTCCGGCAGCGAGATCTCCCCGTAGCCGACGTTCTCGTGCGTGCCGAAGCGCAGCTTCTTGAACTTCGCGACCTGGCTGCGCACGAGGATGTCGCCCACGACGACCTGGCAGCCGGAGGTGACCGTTCGCTCGTCCTCCTCGAGCACCTTGATATCGCGCTTGACCAGCGCGTCGGTGAAGTAGTTGACGTCGGTCGACTCCACGTAGCACCGTCTGTTCTCCAGGTCGAGCTGGGTGACCACGTACTCGTTGCCGCGGTGGATGTAGATCGCGTTGTCGAAGATGAGCTCCTTCGCCGAGGGCCGATCCATCTCGCCGATCACCTCGTGGCGGCCCTTCGTCGTGTCGACGATGATCACGTTGTCCGAGGTGGCGCTGCGAAGCGAGACCTCCTCGGCCGGGTAGGACCGGTCGGCCCAGTAGTACGCGTCGCCGGCGCGTCGGACGACGCCCCCCTCCTCGAGGTAGTCGAGCACCGCCTCGCTCTCCTCCGGGAAGTCGCCGCGGTCGCGGAAGGGAAGCTCGAAAACCGCGCACTTGAGGTGGTCGGTCAGGACGTACATGTTGTTCGCGTCCACGAAGCCGCTCTCGGGCGCCCTGCCGAGGAAGTATCCCGGGTGCTTGACCATGTACTGGTCGATCGGCGCCGCCGATGCGACCACGACCGCCAGGCTCACCGTATTCCGCCGACCGGCACGACCGGCCTGCTGCCAGGCCGAGGCGACCGATCCGGGGTAGCCGCCGAGCACCGCCGCGTCGAGCCCGCCGATGTCGATGCCCAGCTCGAGCGCGTTCGTCGAGACGACTCCGTGGATCGTACCGTCGCGCAACCCCTTCTCGATCGCCCGCCGTTCGTTCGGCAGGTAGCCCCCGCGGTACGCCTCGACGCGGATACGCTCGTTCTCGTTGTAGACGTTCGCGAGGCTCCGGTTGATGTAGCTCGCGATGAGCTCGGTGCGCACGCGCGAGCGGGCGAAGACGATCGTCTTCACCCCGCCGCGCAGGAATCGCAGCGCGAGCCGCTGGGCTTCCTTGACCACGCCGCGGCGGATGCCCTGGACGCGATCGACGAGCGGCGGGTTGTAGAGGACGAGGTGCTTCTCGCCGGTCGGCGCGCCGTTGCGGTCGATCAGCAGCATCTCCTTCTCGACGATCCGCGAGGCGAGCTCGCCGGGGTTGCCGATCGTCGCCGAGCAGCAGATGAAGGTCGGGTCGGATCCGTAGAAGGCCGCGATGCGTTTCAGCCGCCGCACGAGGTTCGTCATGTGCGATCCGAAGATCCCGCGATAGGTGTGGACCTCGTCGATCACGACGAACTTCAGGTTGCGCAGGAACTTGATCCACTTCGGGTGGTTCGGCAGGATCCCCGCGTGGAGCATGTCCGGATTCGAGATGACGATCTGACCCTTGTCGCGGGCCGATACGCGCAGCGAGACCGGCGTGTCCCCGTCGTAGGTGACGATCTTCACCGGCAGATCGCCGCCCATCACCGATTCGTTGAGCTCGGACTGCTGGTCCTGACTCAGCGCCTTGGTGGGGAAGAGGTAGAGCGCCCGACTCTCCGGCGACTCGATGAGCGTCTGCAGCACCGCGAGATTGTACGAGAGGGTCTTGCCGCTCGCGGTCGGCGTGACGACCACGAAATCCCGGCCCGCCCGGGCCGCGGCGTACGATTCGGCCTGGTGCGAGTAGAGGCGAGTGATCCCGCGCGAGGCGAGCGCAGTCCGGATGGAGGGGTCGAGGTCGTCGGGCAGCGGGGCGTACGTCCCCTCGCGCGCAGGGATCCGCTCCCACCTCGTTACGCACGACATGAATCGAGCGTCATCCTCGAGACTCCTGATCAGCTCGTGCACGCGCACCCCTCCCAGGTCATAGTAGCACCTTTTTCATCCAAAGCTCACGATCGCTTTCTTGACCGCTGCCATATGCGGGCGTAGACTACATCGATGCCGAAAACGAACGTCCTGACCATTGTCCTCGGCGGAGGCAAGGGGACGAGGCTCTACCCGCTGACGATGAACCGCGCGAAACCGGCCGTACCGTTCGGCGCCAAGTACCGGCTCGTCGACATTCCGCTCTCGAACAGCATCAACGCCGGCTTCAAGAAGATCTACGTGCTCACGCAGTTCAACACCGCCTCGCTGCACCTGCACATCTCGAACGCGTACATCTTCGACGCGTTCACGAAGGGCTTCGTCGAGATCCTCGCCGCCGAGCAGACGTTCGACCACGAGGGGTGGTACGAGGGTACCGGTGACGCGGTCCGCAAGAACTTCGTCCACTTCCGCACCCAGGCGCCCGAGCACTACCTGATACTCTCCGGAGACCAGCTCTACCGGATGAATCTGGAGGAGTTCTTCGCGCACCATATCGAACACGACAACGAGGTGACGATCGCCGCGACGACGGTCGACCGATCGCAGGCAGTCGGACTGGGCATTCTCACCGTCGATCCCGACGGACGCATCGTCGAGTTCACCGAGAAGCCGCCACTGGACGTCGACATTTCGCACATGAAGGTACCATCGGAGCTTCATCCGAACAAGGATCACCTCGCCCACGGACGCGAGTACCTCGCGTCCATGGGGATCTACTGCTTCAAGGCGTCCGCGCTCGAGCGAGCCCTCGACAACGACCTCGCCGACTTCGGCAAGGAGATCATCCCCATGATGATCGAGGGCAGGCAGGCAGGCGCCTACGTCTACTCGGGCTTCTGGGAAGACATCGGGACGATCAAGAACTTCTACGAGACGAATCTCAACCTGGCGAACATAGACCCGGCGTTCAACTTCTACCTCGAGAACTCGCCCATCTACACCCGCAAACGCGATCTGCCGCCGAGCAAGTTCAACAACTGCACGATCTCGCAGACGATCACCGCGGACGGCTGCATCATCACCGACGCGGTGATCCGCGATTCGGTGGTGGGTATCCGGACGATCATCGAGCGCGGCAGCGAGCTCCACGGCGTCGTCTGCATGGGGGCCGAATACTACGAGACCGCGGAGCAACACACGCTCAACCGGGAACGCGGGATCCCGAACCTGGGAATCGGTGAGGACACGAAGGTCGCCCGCGCGATCATCGACAAGGACGCGCGAATCGGCGCGGGGTGCCGAATCGGAGTGGGCGAACGCTTCCCCGACGACGGAGACTACGGCTCGTACTACGTTCGCGACGGGATCATCATCGTACCGAAGAACGGCGTCATACCGGCAGGCACGGTCATCTGAGATCGGCAGGCAGCGCGCGCAGCAGCGACGCGTCCGACGGCGCGAGCCGCAGGCGCAGCGCCTCGTCGACCGTGTAGAAGGCCATCTCCTCGTGCTCGTACAGCCTCGCAGACTCCACGTCCGCGCTCACCTCGAAGCCGATCAGACGGAAACGCAGGCCCGCGTGTCGGAACTCCGCCTCCGCAACCGCGTCGCCCACCTCGGCGTCGAGGCCCAGCTCCTCGGCGAGCTCACGGCACAGCGCCGCCTCGGCCCGCTCGTCCGCGTCCACCTTTCCGCCCGGCAGCTCCCAGCACTCGCCCAGGTCGCCACCCGGCGGCCGACGCACGAACAGATAGGCGTGGCCGCGTCGTATCAGCGCCGCGGTCGAAGTCCTCATCGTCTACAGGAAGAGCACCCGGTGGAACAGGAAGTGCAGAATCGCGATGAGCAGACCCAGGTACGCGAGGTTTCCCGCGTTCTGGAGAAACAGCCGGTCGAGCCGATCCACGAACGACGATTCGACCGTGCTCTTCGCGCGGTAGTAGCCGAGGACGAGCGTGCCGCCCAGGACCATTCCCGCGGCGGCCGGCACCAGGTTTCCGAGAATGATCGTGTCGTCCGGGTGCACGCTCAGGAACTGGAACAGCCCGACCAGCGCGGTCACAACGCCCAACCCGAAGCGGTATCCCTGGCTGCGCATGAGATCGGCGTTGAAGAACGAACCGACGTGCAGACGCTCCTCGAGCCGCTCGAAACCCAGCGAGACGCTCGCGAGAATCAACGTCACGACCGATAGCAGGTAGACCTGGTACATTGCTCGCTCTCCTCGTCCCAGAGTATCGGCTGGCACGCATGCGGTCAATCGTCGGCGATCGGGATCTCCACGGCACTCCGGCGCCCGAGCGCCTCGACCTCCACGGGAACGGTCTCGGGCTCGCCGCGGCCGAGCGCGTCGACCGGGAAGACGTGCCGTACGGTGATGGGAAAGTCGGGGGCCGACGGAAGCACGTCGGTCGACGAGGTACCGTCGGGAAAGCGGAGCGTCACGAGTGTCTGTTCGCCCTCACGCACCCCCCCGTCCTCGTCGAGCTCGACGGTCACCGTCGCGTAGACCTCATCCTCGAACACGAACGCGCTGCCCTCTACGGTGTAGCCGTCGAACCGGGCCAGAGCATCGCTCGCCCCGGGCCGGAAGAAGACCATGTAGAGCGCAAAGATGATGAGCACGAGCAGCAGGTCGAGCAGCGTGATCGCGAGCGAGCGGTTGCGCTGGAAGATTCCGCCTCGGGCAGGCTCGCGCTCGCCGCGGTCGCCGAGCCGCTCCTCCCGGTCGTAGTGAAAGCCCAGGTCGCCACGGCCGCTCGTTTCGGCACTCCGCTTCCGGTTCATTGGCGGCCCGGGTCCCTGCCGCCGCTCGCCCCGCGGGCCCGGTCGCGGGTGTCGGCGACCGCGGCGAGCTCGACCGCGAGCTCGTCGGCGACGAAGACCCCGACGCGCTCGCGAAGCCTCCGTCCGGCCTCCTGATGAACGACCGCCGCAGCGCGGGCCGCGGCCCACCCGTCCATGCCGCCGGCGAGCAGGCCGCCGATCGCCCCGGCGAGCACGTCGCCGGTGCCGCCGGTTCCCATCGTCGGGTTGACGCCGTCGACGACGGCGTAGCGCCCGTCGGGGTGGGCCACCACGAGTACGTGTGACTTGGCCGCGACCACCGCTCCCGTCCGTCGCGCGAGCTCGGCGGCCGCGTCGAAGAACCGCGCACGCACGTCGTCCGACGTGCGGCCGAGCGCGCGGGCGAGCTCGCCGGGATGAGGCGTGAGTACCCAACCGTCGTCGAGTCGCGGAGGATCGGCCAGCCGCGCGAAGAGGGTGATCGCGTCCGCGTCGAGCACTCCCCGGCTCACGCGACCGACGAGGTCGCGCAGGTGCGCCTGCCGCTCGTCGGACATCCCCCACCCCGGGCCGACCACCGCCGCGTCGGTGCCGGCTGCCTCGAGCGCTGCGGCCGCGTCTTCGATCGAATCGAAGGGGCGGGCCATGACAGAGCGCACGCTCGACGCGACGATCGGGTAGATCTCGCGGTCGGCGTAGATCGTGACGAGTCCGGCACGGCACCGCTGCGCGCCTTCGGCGGCGAGCACCGCGGCCCCGGTCGTTCCGACGTTGCCCGCGAAGACGGCGACGACACCCCGGCGGTGCTTGTACGCGTCCACCGCCAGCGGCGGCAGCAGCGTGCGAAGATCGGTCGCGTCGAGGAGCTCGCCCGGAATCTCCGGGTCTTCGAGGAGCGCACGAGGAAAGGAAACCGGGACGACGACGACCTCCCCGCATTCCAGGCGCGCGGCGGGCAGGTAGAGGCACGCCTTGGGCAATCCCATCGTGAGCGTCCAGGTCGCCCGCACGGCGGGCATCTCCTGCGTCCAGGTATCGCTGAGCCCGCTCGGCGCGTCCACGGCCGCAACGGCGCCGGCGGCTGCGTTGATCGCGGCGACGATCGCGTCCAGGGGCGCGCGGAGCGCGCCGCGGATTCCGGTGCCGCTCAACCCGTCGACGATCACGTCGGCGGCGGAGATGAGCTCGCGCGCGCCCGCTTCGGCCTCCGGCCAGACCACCGGCTCGACGCCGAGCTCGCGCACGACCGCCGCGTGCAGCCGGGCCTGCTCGCCGAGCTCGTCCAGTCTCGCCGCGAGCACGACGCTCGTCGGATATCCCTTCCCGATCGCGTAGCGCGCCATGACCAGGGCGTCACCGCCGTTGTTGCCCTTCCCGGCGACGACGCAGATCCGCGGGCACGAGTCGGCAAGGCGAGCCTCGAGCTCCTGCCACGCCTGAAGGCCGGCGCTTTCCATGAGGACCAGGCCGGGGATGCCGTACTCGTCGCGCGCGCGGCGGTCGATCTCCTGCATGGCGTCGGTGGTGACGAGTCTCATCGGCCGTTCCCCCCCTCGAAGAGGCGGTCGGTCCGCCACCACACGATGTCGACATCCTCCCGCGTCGCGATGAGCGCGCTGAGGATTCCACTGTGCGAGAGGTGCAGGTCCCTGATCACGATCTCATTGTAGTCGATGTCCAGCGCTCGACGGCGCACGACCTTCCCGGACGTGTGCAGGATGAGAAGCTGGGTACGCTCTCTGCTCTCCTGGCTCAACAGGAAGAGGTGCTCGCCCGAGGCAGCGCCGACGAACTCGTAGTAGAACTCCTCCTCCTCGCCGAAGCGTCCGAGCACATCGTCTCGCCTGACGTTCGCCGGTACGTCCACGAACCCCTCGTAGCTGCCGTCGTCAATATCGATCCAGTAGATCCGGCTCATGAGGCGGTCGACCGCGCTCGCTCCGTCCGTGGCGATATCCGCATCGGAGACGTAGTAGTTGACCTTCGCGTAGAGCCGCCGCAGCTCGTGATCGGCGTGCAGCGATTCGAGGATGGGCGACGCGGCCACCTCTTCGGGAACCGGCAGCGTGTCCGGCGTGATCTCGATGCGCCGCAGAAGCGTTCCGTCCGACGCGAACCAGAAGACGATCGATCGCGGGGGTGCGGTCGTGACCACGACGATCTCATCGTTCGCCGTCACGTCGATCTGTTGGATATACGGGAAGAAGTCGCCTCCGATTCCCTGCTGTCCGAGGTAGTCGATCTGGTTGCCGCTGCGGTCGAGGCGAACGACGACCCGGTTGAGTCTGACTCCCAGGTCTTCGTCGAACACCGCGACGCGGTCGGGCACCTGATCCTCCACGAGCAGCGTGTTGTCGCTGGTCACCGCAACCTCGCCCACGACGTTGAACTCGTACTCGTAGGCGCGTCGATTCGTCAGCCGTACCTCGTCGTTGGCGGCCTGCAGCATCACCGGGCGTGGGTTCTGGGCGGGGTTGTAGTAGAGCGTGAGCAGGTCGCCGTAGGAGGTGAACTCCATGATCCGGTTGCCGTATCCGCTCGCGATGAAGAAGAGGCCGCCACGCATCGCGAGTCGGGTCTTGCGCGTCACAGCCGATCCGTCGAGAAACAGCTCGACCTGGTCCTCCATCTTGCCGTACTGCAGCGAGAACAGACGCTCCTCCTGCAGGACCGGCACGTGGGCCGACGAACATCCGAAGAGGACGGAACCGACCAGGACCGGAAACAAAACGAGGGTCGCAGAGCGCAGGAATCGCCGCATTGTGGTCCGATACTACCGGCGCGCGGCTTGAACTGTCAATCTTGACCGGCTTCTCACCCGCCCGCTACATTGATCCTATGCTGCAGAAAGTCATAGACGCGCTGTTCGGCTCGAAAAGCGAGGCCGATCTGAAGGCGCTCCTGCCGTTGCTTCACACCGTGAACGCGGCCGAACCGTGGGCCATGTCGCTTCAGGAGCATGAGTTCCCACAGCAGACCGACCGTCTGAAGGAGCGACTCGCCGGCGGCGCACCCCTCGACGATCTGTTGCCCGAGGCGTTCGCGCTCGTCCGCGAGGCCGCGCGACGAACGCTCGGCGAGCGCCTCTACGACGTGCAGATCCTCGGTGGCATCGTCCTTCATCAGGGCAAAATCATGGAGATGAAGACCGGTGAGGGAAAGACGGTCTCCAGCGTCACCGCGGCGTACCTGAACGCGCTCACGGGCAAGGGCGTTCACGTCATCACCGTAAACGACTACCTCGCCGAACGCGACGCGAAGTGGATGCAGCCGGTCTACGATTACCTCGGCATCTCCGTGGGCGCCATTCTCAGCGACATGGACAACGACGCGCGCAAGGAGGCGTATCGCAAGGACATCACGTACGGGACGAACAACGAGTTCGGTTTCGACTACCTGCGCGACAACATGCGCTTCGACTCGTCGAGGAAGGTCCAGGCGTGGCATCACTTCTGCATCATCGACGAGATCGACTCGATCCTCATCGACGAGGCACGCACGCCGCTCATCATCTCCGGTCCGGCCGAGGACGACACGCGCAAGTACACGGCGGTCGACCGCGTCGTGCCCAACCTCGTCGAGTGCGAAAAGGACCCGGAGACCGGCGACTACCCGGAGGAGCCGGTCGGCGACTACAAGCTCGAAGAGAAGTCGAAGCGCGTGTCCTTCACCGAAGAGGGGATGTCGCACCTCGAGCAGCTTCTCCAGCGCGCGAGCGTCATCACCGGGTCGCTCTTCATGGACGACAACTTCGAGTACATCCACCTCGCCACGCAGGCGGTGCGCGCGCGCCAGCTCTTCCACCGCGACCAGCAGTACGTCGTCGCCGAAGGCAAGGTGGAGATCGTCGACGAGTTCACCGGGCGGATTCTCCACGGTCGGCGCTACTCCGATGGCCTGCACCAGGCGATCGAAGCAAAGGAAGGCATCAGGATCGCCGAACGCAACCGAACGCTCGCGACGATCACGTTCCAGAACTTCTTCCGCATGTACGAGAAGATCTCCGGCATGACCGGGACGGCCGAAACCGAGGCGAAGGAGTTCGGAAACATCTACGGCCTCGACGTCGTGGTCATTCCGACGAACCGGCCGCTCGCGCGGCTCGACCAGGACGACGTCATCTACGTGGACGCCCGCCAGAAGTTCGACGCGATCTGCGACGAGATCGCCCGACTGCACGAGAAGGGACAACCCGTTCTCGTGGGCACCGTGTCCATCGAGCGGTCGGAGGTCCTCTCTTCCATGCTGACCAAGCGGGGCGTTCCGCACGAGGTGCTGAACGCGAAGAATCACGCCCGCGAGGCGCTGATCATCGCGGAGGCCGGTTCGAAGGGCGCGGTTACCATCGCGACCAATATGGCCGGTCGCGGAACCGATATCAAACTCGGCGGCAACCCGGAGTTCCGCGCCCGCAGACGCGCCGGAACCGAGGCGAGTCCGGATGACTATCTCCGGGCGTACGAGCAGGAGCGCACGACCTGGCAGAGTCAGTACCGGGAGGTCCAGGAAGCCGGCGGCCTCTACGTGCTCGGCACCGAGCGTCACGAGTCGCGACGTATCGACAACCAGCTCCGCGGTCGTTCAGGACGCCAGGGAGACCCCGGTGAGAGCCGATTCTTCCTTTCGATGGACGACGACCTCATGCGCCTCTTCGGGAAGGGCGGCGCCAACCTCAAGTCGATCATGGCGCGAGGGATGCCCGAGGGTGAGCCGCTCAACCATTCGATCATCAACCGCAGCATCGAGCGCGCTCAGAAGCGGGTCGAAGAACGCAACTTCGACATCCGCAAACACCTGCTCGAGTACGACGACGTGCTCAACGAACAGCGCAAGTACATCTACGAACAGCGCGACGCGATCCTCGCCGACGCGAGCATTAAGAACCGCGTCATCGCCACCGCCCGCGATCTGATCAGCGAGTCGCTCGAGGAGGTGGGCGAGCCGGCGGACGCTACGCCCACCCGTATCTCGGAGCTCTTCGATTTCCTGCGCGAGCGGCTCTACTACACGCCCGATCTCGCCGTAGAGGAGCTCGTGCGGAAATCGGCACGCGACATCGAAGAGGCGCTCATCGCCGAGATGCTCGCGGACATCGAGGAGAAGGAGACGATCGTCGGAGGCGAACAGCTCAACCTCGCGATCCGCTACGAGTACCTGCGCAACATCGACTCGCGCTGGCAGGACCATCTGGAGGATCTCGAGGCGCTGCGCGAGGCGGTCTACCTGCGCGCGTACGCGCAGAAGAACCCGCTGCTCGAGTACAAGCTCCAGGGCTTCGAGATCTTCGACGAGTTACTCTTCGATATCCGGATCGCCGTAGCCCGCAAACTCATGGCCGTCAAGGCGGAGGGCTTCCGCGCGCGCGTGCAGAGCCCCTCGCCGATGGGCTCGGCGCAGGCGCACCATTCGCAGGTTTCGGCGTTCGGCGGCGGACCGCGTCCGGCAGCGGGCGCCTCCGCGGCCGCCGGTGCGGGAACGGCCGTCGCGCAGCGTCCACGACCGGCGGCGGGATCACAGCCGCAGCAACAGACTGTGCGTCGATCCGTGCCCAAGGTAGGACGAAACGATCCGTGTCCGTGCGGGAGCGGCAAGAAGTACAAGTACTGTCACGGTCGGTAGGAGCGGTCGCGACGGATCGGGCGCGCCGGCCGGCGCCGGCGCGCGACGATCAGGGAAGGTGCTTGAGCGGGTCCTCCCAGCGACCGTTGCGGATGACCGAAAAGTGCAGATGGGGCCCCGTACTCCGGCCGGTATTGCCGATCCTGCCGATCGCCTGCCCGGTGTTGACCCACTGCCCCGAAGCAACCGTGAACGAGCTGAGGTGAGCGTAGAGCGAGCGGAAGCCGTCCCCGTGATCGATAATGACCAGGTTGCCGTAGTTTCCGGAGTTCGGCTCCACGTGGACGATCCGTCCCGACCTCGCGGCGAGAATCGGCGTGCCGGTGGCGTTCGCGAGGTCGATCCCGCTGTGCATGCGCCACTCGCCGGTAATCGGGTCGGTCCGCATCCCGTAGCCCGAGGTGAACCGGTAGCTCCGCACCGGCCACTGGAACAGCTCGCCGATCGCGAGCAGATAGTCGTCGCTGTCCATCTCGGCGCCCGGGATGAAGAGCGTATCGCCCACGTCGAGGACCTCCGTGCGGATATCGTTCGCGTCCAGAATGCCGGCCAGCGGAACCCCGTAGCTCTCTGCGATCGACCAGAGCGACTCGTTCGGCTGGACCGCGTGGAACAGACCGTCCCGGTCGGGAATCGAGAGCTTCGTACCCGGCAGGAGTCGCCGCACATCGTCGACCGGATTCATCGACAGAATCGTGCCGGGGTCGAGCCCGAATCGGTACGCGATCTCCGAGATCGTGTCGCCGGGTTGCACCGTGTACTCGATGCGGCGGATCTGCGTGAACACCGTCGCATCGATGCTCAGCGGTTCGCCACCTCCCCGGCCGCCGGTCGGCTCGGTCCTCTCGATGAGATCGCGCGCGGCGGTCGTCGGCACGGTGATGCCGGTGCGGCGGACGTAGAAGTCGAAGAGCCCGAGATACGAGAGGAGAAAACCCGCGAGGACGAAGACGACGGGAATCGCCGCAAGCAGCGGATAATGAGCCGGCTGCGGCTTCCAGCCGGTGAACAGCCGGTGGCGTCGGAAGCGGCGGCGGTCAGACCGTGCCTGCCGCAGCGTACCCGCACCGGCGATCCGGCCGGGGACGCGGGATCTGGTCGAGCGACGTCGGGATCGCTTCGACCGGGATTTCGTCCTGACCGGGACGACGTCACGGCCGCCGACCTCGTCGGCGGCCGGCAGAGCGGCCCCGCTGCGCGTTTTCAGACGCGTTCGGGCGTGCGTACTCACGCTCGACCGCCCAAGGTCACTTCCCACCGACGGCCGTAGCCGGTCGGGCTGCCGGGCGTCTCTCTGACGAGCCGGGTGGGTCCGTCGCTCAATGCTCTGTGCCTCAATGATCCCACGCATCTCACTATGCATATCGACATGTTCAACCGCGCTTGTTATAGTCCGATATTGAAATAGAGCCGCTTGTGGCCCACGATACAGGAAATCCCGGACAAAGGCACGAGGTTCATCGCCCCCCGCGCGGCCGCTTCATTACGGTCTTCGTGGTCGTGGGCCTCGTCGTCGCGCTCATTCTCACGCGCTACGGTCAGATCATGGTCGGTGCGGACCCCGCCACGACAGACCGGGACGCCGCGTCCCCGAACCCGGTCGAGCGGGGGCCGATTCTCGACCGCAACGGGCGCATCCTCGCGATCCAGACCGAGCTGGAAACCGTATGGGCGTGGCGGCCGGAAGTGGAGGACCCGGGACGGGTGGCGGCAGAGCTGGCCCCGCTGATCGACATGGACGAGGCGGAGGTCCGGGACAAGCTCGCCGGCCCGGTGGGGTCGGTTACGATCCGGCGGGCCATCTCACCGGCGCAGAGCGAAGCGATCCGCGCGGCGCGCGAGGACGGCATGATCGCCGGCATCCGTCTGAGGGACGACTACGGGCGCAGCTACCCGGAAGAGGAGTCGCTCGGTCCGGTCGTCGGTTTCGTGGGAGACGACGGAGACGGACTCGCCGGAATCGAGTACACGATGGAACCGTGGCTGGAACCGGGCGACGACGGGCAGCGCTTCGGGAACCAGGTGTTTCTCACGGTGGACATGAACATCCAGTACGAGGCAGAGCGTCTCGCTCGGCGCGCGCTGGAGGAGCACCGCGCCGACTCGGTGATGCTGCTCACGATGGACTCGCGCAGCGGCGACATACTCGGCTACGCCTCGCTTCCCAGCTACGACCCGAACCGGTTCTCGTCGTACCGGGAGGACGCCCGGCGAAACAGGCCCATCGCAGACGTCTACGAGCCCGGCAGCGTCTTCAAGATCTTCTCGGTGGGCAGCCTGCTCCAGCTCGGTGCGATCACGCCCGAGTCGACCTTCGCGACCACGGGCGTCTACGACGAGGTCACACCACCCATCAGGGACCTCGCGAACTACGGGACGGTCGACACCCCCGGCATCCTGCGGCTTTCGAGCAACGTCGGCGCGGCGATGGCGAGCGAGCGCGCCGATGACCGATCGTTCTACACGATGCTTCGGCTGTTCGGGTTCGGCGAGGAGACCGGGGTCGATCTCAACGGCGAGGAGGCCGGTATCCTCGCCCGGCCCGACAACTGGTCGGGCAGAACGAAGCCGACGCTCGCGATCGGACAGGAGATCGCGGTGACGGCGCTCCAGCTCGTCTCCGCTGCCACGGTGTACGCCAACAGCGGTATCCTCATCAAGCCGAATATCATCGACAAGGTGGTCTCACCGAGCGGGCGCGTGCTCGTCGACTACGGGCGCACCCCGGTGCGCGAGGTGGTGAGCCCCGAGACCGCGCGCACGGTCCTCGCGGCGATGGAGCAGGCGGTGGCCGGCAACGGCACGGCGCGGCGGCTGCGCTACGACGGACTGCGGATCGGCGCGAAGACCGGCACAGCCGAACAACTCGACCCGCGGACCGGAACCTACTCCGAGGAGGCCTTTGTGGCTTCCACGCTGGCAATCCTGCCCGTAGACGACCCGTCGCTGATCGTGTACATGGTCATCGACCATCCGCGGGCCGGGGAGTTCTACGGTGGACGCATCGTCACCCCCATCCTCCGGGAGTACCTCGACTTCCTGGTACCGTACATGGGCATTCCCGTGGAGGGTGACACGACGGTCGTCCACGCGGGACGGATCGAGGTCGCGCCCATCACCCTGCCGCGGCTCGGAGATACCGTTCCCGACTTCACCGGTCTGCCCAAGCGCACGCTCCTGCCGCTGCTCGAGCGCGACGATGTCAGCGTGCGCATCGAGGGGTACGGCTGGGTCGTCCGACAGTCCCCCGAGGCGGGGACTCCGCTCCGCGAGGGCACGACGATCACGCTGGAGCTTGAGTAGATGTCGGCCTCGCCCGCCTTCACGGTCGAACACGCGAAGAACGGCAGTCCGACGCTCGTCGTCGACGGCCGGTACGTCCACAGCCGGCACGATCCCGAACGCGAGGCTGCCCGGGCGATGGAGCCGGTCGTGCGGCGGGAGCCGCCTGCCGTCGTGATCCTCGGTGCCGGGCTCGGATACCAGGCGGAGTACCTCCTCGCGAATACCCGCCTGACCCGGCTGGTCGTCTTCGAGCCCGAGCCGGCTCTCGAAGAGGTCGCGGTGCGCGCGGGAAGGTTGAGGCCCGACGCTGCGGATTCCCGTGTCGTGCTCGTCCGCAGCGCGGAGCAGCTCGCCGCGACCCTGCCTCTGCACGCCGCCGAGGGGTTCGAGGTCATCGAGCTTCCCGGCAGAACAACCGGCGATCCGCGGTTCGACCGCGGCCGTGAAACGCTGCGCGCGTTCGCCGACCGGCTGGATATCAACCGCAACACGCTCCAGAGATTCGGGAAACTATGGGTGCGGAACCTCTGCCGCAACCTGGAACACCTCGCCGCCGGCCGGGGCGTAGCCGAGCTCGCGGACGCCTTCAGGGGCGTCCCGGTGCTGCTGCTCGCCGCCGGACCGACGCTCGACCAGGTACTACCCCGTCTCCGCGACCTCGCCGATCGGACGCTCGTCATCGCCGTCGACACGGCGGTTGCACCCGCGCTTCGCGCCGGCGTCGAACCCGACTTCGCGGTCGTGGTGGACCCGCAGTACTGGAACGCCCGACATCTCGACCGGATCCGGGCGCCGCGAACCGTTCTGATCTCCGAAGGGTCGGCGCATCCACGCGTGTTCCGCTCGTTCGATTCGCCGTGGTACTTCTGTTCGAGCGTCTTTCCCCTCGGTCATGCGTTCGAGCGCGTCGGCGGACGATTCGGCTCGCTTGGAGCCGGTGGCTCGGTTTCCACGACCGCGTGGGACCTCGCGCGATGGCTGGGCTGCGACGCGGTGTACGCCGCGGGCCTCGACCTGGGCTTTCCCCACGCGCGAACACACTGCCGCGGGAGCTACTTCGAGGAGCTCGCGCTCCGCCTCGCCGATCGGCTTCGCCCCGCCGAGCAGGTCGTCTTCCGATACCTCGCCGGCGCGAATCCCGCGCCGGTACCGGCCAACGACGGCGGGACGGTGCTCTCCGACCGAAGGATGGCGGTCTACCGCACGTGGTTCGCCTCGCAGCTGCAGTCGCCGCAGGCCCCGCCCACCGCGGTTCTCACGCGCGGAGGCACCGAGATCCCGGGCACGCGCCTCGCAACGATCGAGGAGGTGCTCGCGCTTCCCTCGAGACGCAGGACGGTCGACGCGGGTATCGCGCGGATCCGCTCGCAGGCCTCGCCTTCGCCTGCGGCGGGACAGACAACGTCTGCACTCGCGGACGTCGCCGACGAGCTTCGCGCATCGCTACGCGATCTGTCTGCCCTCGCCGGCGAGGCGCTCGCGATCGTAGCGGGCATTCGCGCCGATCACGCGGCGGGCCGCACGCCCGACTTCTCCGGGCTCGAACCGGTCGACGCGCGTCTCGCGGGCCACGCTGCGGCGGCGATCGCCAGTTTCCTCGCGCAGGGGGCGATCAACCGCGTTCGCGCCGGCTTCGGAAGCGGCGGGATCGAGGAGCAGCTCGAGGCGTCGCAGGAGCTCTACACGGCGCTTCGCAGAGGCGCGGCGTACCATGCCGACGAGCTCGCGGCCGCTTCGTCGCGGATCCGCGCGGCGAACACGAGGAAATAATCAAGTTTATGGGGGACCCCACCGACACTTAGTAATGGGTGACCTCTCATCCAAACGGTATGCAGTGTGCTCCGCGAGCGATCGCGGGTATGCAGACGTCCAGGCATACCGTTTTTTTTATGCCCGAATGGCGGCGGCCGCCTCGTCGGAGGCAAGCGACGGCGGGAAAACGAAGCTCGCCTCGCGCCCGAGCAGCCGCGAGTAGACCCGACGGGTTCTCGCGTCTTCGCGAACGACGGTTTCCTCGCCGAGCACCGCGTCCACGAGGATCGCCCGCAACTCGCTTCCCGAGCGTACGATGAGCGTGACGGCCTCGTCGGACAACTTGCCCAGCGAGGGAGTGCGCCCGCCGACCGTGGACAGCGCGAGCGTGTGACCGTCGTGGTCGTAGTAGAGCGAGCCGAAACTGTCCCGCTTCACCCGCCGTCGCTCGAGGCGCCCGTGCGAGACGATCATGGCCGAAGGAACCGCGAACGTCACCCCGGCGGACTCGACCACGTACACGTGGACCAGACGTGTCATCCCGGATACCGCGATCACGAAGGTCATGCCCTCCCCCGGCCGGTTCACGAGCTTGATCTCGCCGCCGAGCAGGGTGCGCACGGTATGGACCACGTTGTCGAGCCCCACGCCCCTGCCGGAGCTCCGGTCGGGCGACGATCGCATGGAGAAGCCGGGCCGAGCGAGAATCGTCAGGAGCGGGCTCTGTGCGTCGGCGGCGCGTTCGCGCACGGCCGCCTCGTCGATCCCCGTCCCGTCGTCCTGAACGACGATGCGAACCCTGCCGCCGGCTCGATCGACTCGCACCTTCACCGTCGCCGCCGGGTGTCGCCCGAGTCTCGCCCGCTCTTCGAGCGTACCGACGCCGTGGTCGATGCTGTTGCGGATCAGATGCATAACCGCTTCAAGCAGCGTATCGCCCACCGCCGGCGGTACGACCGCACCGTTGCCGCCAACGACGACTCTCACGCGCTTTCCCTGCGCCGCGGCGTATCGGACCGAGCTCGAACGAAGCTCGCGGAACAGGTCGAGAAGCTGGACTCTCGCCGTCCAGCCGACGCGATCCCGGAGCGCACGCGCGTACCGCCGGATGGTCTCCAGCCGTTCGGCGCGGTCCTCTTCACCGCCTGACCCGCGCAGCGCTTCCTCGGCGGAACCGAGGATCTCGTCGACGTAGAGCCCGACTTCCTCCTGCGTCTCCACGGGCACCGTCACGCGTTCGGTCTCGTCGTTCGCCGTCTGCTCGGTGCCGGAGCTCTCGACCTCGTCCTCGAGCAGCTCCGCAAAGCTGAGCTCGGTCACTTCGAGCAACTCCACCTCGTCGACGTGCACCGCCCGGTGGACCGAATCGCGGGCAACGTCCTCCTCCGAAGGCGTCGTTACGATCAGCTCGAGCCGGGCCGGATCGCCGGTACCGAGCCGGTCCAGATCGGGCTCGGTGCGCACCACCGCGCAGGAGAGCTCGAGATTATTCACGACGAGGAACCCACGCGCGTATCGGAGCTCCGGTGCGGTCGAGATACCAACCACGACGCGGTAGACGTGCTCGCCCCGGGCACGGGCCTCGCGAAGCATGCCGCGCTCGGCCCTCGCTGCCGCAGCGAGCGCGGGGCCGCCCGCGCTCGCGTCGCTGCCCGCACTCGCGGCGTCGCCCGCGCTCGCGGCGCGGCCCACGTTCGTGTCCGCGCCGGTCGAACGACGGTCGTCACCGGGCGAGGGCCCACCGGCCGAACGCTCGTTCGCGGGCGCCTCGGTCGTCTCGTCCGGCGACGGCTCGTTCGCCCGTCCGCTGCGGTACTCGCCGAGCGCGTCGGCGAGCGTCCGGACGCCCCGCCGCAGCGAAGCCGCGGCGGCGGCGTCGACCACGCCGCCGGCCTCCCGCACGCCGCTGAGGCTGTCTTCGAGTCGGTGGGCGGCCTCCGCCACGTCACCGATCCGAAGGAAGCCGGCCTCGGACTTGATCGAATGCGCTGCACGAAACGCCCGGTCGATGTCCGGACCGGCAAGCTGGCCGGGCCCGATCGACGCGAGCATCCGCGAGAGTGCCTCGAACATGATCGCGCTGTCGGAGTCGAACATCCGCTGCAGCTTCTGGTTCCGCCCGTTCACCTACTCCTCCGCGCCTTCGTCGAGTGCGACGAACAACTCTACCTCACCAACGGTCTTTCCAACAATGGCGGCTATTCTGGGCATGGGTACTCCCTGGAGGTAGAGTCGGCGTACCCGTTCCCGCACGGTGCCGGAGGCATCGCCCGCGGGCGGCCCCTCCGAGAGCCGCTCCGCGCCGCGAGGCCGTGCCTCTCTGCCGGTCCCGCCGTCCGCGGATGCGTCCTGCACTCCCCGCGTCTCGCCGCTCCCCGCATCGGCACCCGCACCGTCGTTCTCCACCGACTCCGCGCGGGCCCGCGTCGTGGCCTGTGCGGGGCCCTGCGAGGACGACCGCCCGAGGCGTGTGTACGTGCCGCCCTCACCCGAGCGCGTCGCGAGGTCACGCCGCAACGCGCCGACCCGCTTGTCCGCCTGCTCGATCAGCCGCTCGAGCGACGCGATACGGTCCTCGATGAGCTCGATGTTCCGTTCGGTCGTGGAGTTGAGCTCCGTGATGATCGCGCCGACCTCGCGCTTGATCTCGTCCAGCGCGGCCTGCTGACTCGTCCGGGTCCTGATGTTTCTGTTGAGGACGAGATACGCGACCACCACGAGGATGACGGTGATCGCAACGGAGATCCACCCGCTCATGATCAGCCGGAGAGATCGACGTGCCGGCCCAGGTCGGGATCGCGGAAGACCTCCTGGTCGGACCGCTCTTCCTCGCCCGAGGCGTGCTCCTCGCCGCCCCCCGATCCGCCCCCCTCCCCGTCCTCGTCGACGACTTCGGGGCCCTCCTGATCGGTTCGCAGCTCGGAGACGCGATGGTCCTGTTGCTCGCTCCGCTCGGCAATCTCGCTCCCTGCGACCGCCTGCGCCTGCGCCTGCGCATCGCGGAGCGCGGCCTGCTCCCTGCCGATCTGGTTCAGTCGGGAGAAGAGCACCTGCAGGTCGATGGGCTGGATCGCCATTATACCCTCCTGCCGATCGTGACGTCCTCGTCCGACTCCTCGTACTTGGTGACCTTGACCGTGTTCTTGTCGGCGACGAACGTGACCGCTTTGAACTCGTTGCGAACCTCGAGGAACGCGTCCTTGATGCTGATGCGTACTCCCGGGTAGACGGTTCCGGAAGCCGAGATTCGCCCCGACACCTTCAGGTCGCCCAGGTAGTCGCGGAGCTCCTGAATCTGGCTGTCGATCTTCTTCACCTCACCCTGCAGCGCGACCTTCTGCTCCTTGAGCTCCTGGTAGTACGATTTCTTCTCCTCGGATACCGAGCGACCCGAGCGCACGAGGTTCTCGATCGTGCTCATGTTGAGCTTCAGATCGTCGAGCTTCTGCTGGTGCTCCTCGCGAGTGGTTTCGAGCGCGGCGAGCTTCTCCTTGCGTTTCGGGTCGTATCCGACTTCGAGTACCGTCTCGCTGCCGGCCACAGAACCGAGCGTCTTCGCGTTGATCTCTTCGACCGCCTTGAGCTGCCCGCCCACGATACTCGCCCGTTTGCCTCGGCAGATGATCTTTCGGTCGGCGAGCATCTCGCAGTTCATGATGCCGTCGGAGACGACGACGAGGTCACCGGACTCCACGCGCGCGTTCTCGACGAACTTCGCCCAGAGGCTGCGTCCGCATCGGATCGTTCCTGCATTCTTTCCCGCAATTCCCTGGTGGACGATGATGTCGCCCTCCGCATCAAGCTTGCTCTTGCCGACGCTGCCCATGACCTCGATATTGCCGGCGGCCTTCACGGTAAAACCGTCGTCCACGTTGCCCTTCACGAGCACGGTGCCGAGGAAGAGCACGTTCCCGGTACGCAGGTTGACGTCACCGGCGATGACGTGGACCGGCTCGACGGTTATCCTGCCCGCGCTGAGGACGACCTGCCCGTTGATCTCGGCGATCGCGCTCTTGCCGTCTTCGGCGAGCCGGACGTTCTTGCCGACGGGCATCTCGACGTCCTTCCCGTCGGTCGCCGGGAGAAGCTTGCCGGTCACCGTGCGGCCCGGCTCACCACGCTCGGCTTCCTCCTTGCGCGCGAGCACTTGGCCCTGGACGACGTTCTGGACGAGGTTCAGCTCCTTGAAGTCGACGCGTCCATCGGTCTCCTTGAGCGTGATCTGACTCGGGTCGAGGTCGAAGCTGTAGCGAACCTGCGCGTCGTCACCGTTCTTCGGGGGGATCCCCTTCGCGACGAGAACCGCTTCCCGATAGAGCGGGTCCTCGACGAAGTTGCCGATCACGGTCTCGTCGATGCCCTCTACCACTCCGTTCATCTGCAGGAACGATACGACCTGGTCGAACGACGGGTCCGCCCCGCCGTCGCCGGGCGGGTAGGCCGTGAGGTAGGCCTTCATCTCGCCGTCGGCGAGCTCCACGGACAGCGACGCATCGGCGGACGGGTCGTACTCGAAATCACCGACCTTGATGAACTCGCCCTGCGCAAGTTTCACCGCCTTGGACACGCGTCCCTTGTCAATACCGTCGTCGGTCCGCTCGAGGAGCTTCTCCATCGCCTGGCGCTCGGTTGCCTTCGACCCGCTGCCGCGAGGCCTGGTGACCTTGAGCATGATCCCGTCCGGTGTCATGCGAACGAACACGCGCCCGTCGCGATCCTTCTCCTCTTCTTCCTCGGCGAGGAGCGAGAGATCGATCTTCGTCTCCTCCTGCTCGCCGGCCTCGTCGACCTTCTCGCGAGCCGGATACGCCAGCAGGAGCCAGGGCTTCTTCCCGACCCCGAGCATGCCGCGCGAGCCGCGCTCGAGCACCTCGTACTCGACCTTCTTGATGGGCAACCCCAGCTCGATCGAAGCCTGTTCGAGCGCATCCTCGAGCGTATCGCCGGACACGTTGACACCCTTGTCGCTGTCCTGGTCGAGTTGCTCGCGCATGTACGACTGGATCTGATCGAGCGTGACCACTACATGATCCCCTTCTTGATATTGGTCAGCTTCGCCCGAAGCCGCATGATCGCCTTCGTGTGCAGCTGTGATACCCGCGACTCGGTCACTTCCAGAACCTGCCCGATCTCCTTCAGGGTGAGATCTTCGTAGTAGTAGAGAACGAGCACCTTCTTTTCCTTGTCCGGCAGATCCTGAATCGCCTCCATGATGACGCGCTTGATCTCGTCCTTCTCGACGATGATGTCCGGATTGAGGCTGTCCGGGCTCTCGATGCTGTCGGCGATGGAAACCTTGTCGTTGTCCTCTCCGGTATACCAGACGTCGTTGAGGCTGAGGATGGAGGTCGACGAGACCTTGAGCATCGTCTTCTCGAAGTCCTTCGAGGACATGCCCATTTCTTTCGCGATCTCCGCGTCGGTCGCGGCGCGGCCGAGCGAGCTCTCCAGCCGGCGTACGCTCTCCTCGATCTCCCTGCTCTTCTGCCGCACCGAGCGAGGAACCCAGTCGATCGACCGCAGCTCGTCGAAGATGGCGCCGCGAATCCGGGTGACGGCGTACGTCTTGAACTTCACGTGCTTGTCGGGATTGAACTTCTCGATCGCGTCGAAGAGGCCGAACACGCCGTAACCCACGAGATCGTCGAACTCGACGTTGTGCGGCATTCCCACCGCGACCTTGCCGGCGACGTACTTGACGAGCGGAGCGTACTGCTCGACGAGACGGTCGCGCACCTCGGGGTTGCGGGTCTCTTGGTAGATCCGCCAGAGCTCTTCTTCTGTTTTTTCGGCCAGGAGGTTCTCTCCCATGACTCCCCTTCCCTATTCTTCTCGCTTCAGGACCGTCCGAATCGCGCGAGCCATCACTTCCGGATCCTCGCCCGAGTCACCCGACGATTCCTCGTCCTCGCTGTCGTCCATGGCCGCCTCGGAGAAATCGCCCGAGAACCCCTCGATATCCGGCAGGCTTCCGGTGCTCGCCGCCTCCGGCGCCGCCTCTTCAAGGTCCTCCGGAGCCTCGCGTCCGTCAACCGAGCCCTCGCCGGCGTCCCCCGACGCCGGCGTCGCGGTTTCACCGCTCGGTTCGGTGTCCGCCTCCTCAAGCTCGGTGACCTCTTCGTCCGCGCCGCCGGCGTGGACGCGCTCGGCGGCGAGCCCCGGCGTGAATGTCGCGTGGTCCGCGGCAGCGTGGTCCGCGGCCGCGTCATCCGCGACCGCGTCATCCGCACCGTCGTCCTGCTCGAGCTCCTCCACGTCCTCGTCACCGGAGCCGCTCGAAACCCCCGGCTCCTCCGCTTCCTCCAGGTCGAAATCGCTCGCCCCGAGTCCCCCCGTGTCGACCTCGTCGTCGACCACGATGTCCACCCGGCCGCCTGGCGTTCCCTGTCCATCTGCCGACTGTCCGTCGGACGCTCCGCCTCCCTGCATCGACTGCTTGAGATCCGGGAGGTAGCGGTCGATCACGTACGACACCGCGGCTGCGCCCGCGCCGAAGACGACCCCGCCGATGATCCCGCGGACGACCAGTGCGCCGAAACCGACACCACCGAGAATGCCTGAGAGAAGAGAGAGGACGAGCGCCGCCGTGGCGGCGACTGCGCTGGCACGCCAGTCAAACCTCATCGTACCGCCTTACAGGTTAGATAATAGCACATACGGCGTCAACCTGAGGGCCGGAGCCGACCATCGGCTCATTCGGAGGCTCCGAAGAGCTTCTTGATGAACTGGCCGATACCTCCACCCTCCTTGTAGTCGATCTTCTCAAGCCGCCCGACGATGTGCTGGACGCACGCCGACGCCTTGCCCTTCGGATCGTTGACGAGGAACGGCTTCTGACGCAACACGGACTGGTGAACGGCCTGGTCCTCGTAGACGTAGCCCAGATAGTCGACCTTGAGATTGAGGAACTGACTCGCGATGTTGATCACCCGCTCGGCGACTTTCTTCCCCTCGGTCACGCTCTTCACGCGGTTCACGATGAGCTTCAACGAGAGGCTGAGGTTGTCGATCTCGGTCGCGATGATCTTGATGATGCCGTACGCGTCGGTAATCGCGGTGGGCTCCGGGGTCGTCACGATGATCGCCTCGTCGGCAGCAGCGACGAAGGAGAGGACGTTTGCCGACACCCCGGCCGAGGTGTCGATGATGATCACGTCCGCGGCGGACAACTCCGAGAGCTCACGAATGAAGTTCTGCCGCTCCTGCTCGTCGAGGTTGGCGATCTTCGCAAAACCGCTTGCTCCCGCGACGATCTGGATCCCGTAGTTGGTGTCCATGATGATCTCGCGCATCGTCTTCTGCTTGCGGATCAGATGATAGAGGTTGTACTTGGGTATGATCCCGAGTACCACGTTCACGTTCGCGAGGCCCAGGTCCGCATCCATCAGGATGACCTTCTTGCCCAGCTTCGCGTACGCGAGCGCGAGATTCGTCGAGATGTTCGTCTTCCCGACCCCTCCCTTTCCGCTGGCCACCGTGATAATCCGCGTGTTGCCGCTACCCGAACCGCCCTGGTTGCGCATCATCTCGCGCAGGGTTTCCGCCTGGTCTGCCATTTCCATCTCCATCGTCATGCCACCGAAAACTGCTTCTCGAGCGTCGCCCGGGAAACGCTGAATCCTTCAAGGTTCATCAGGAAGCGAAGCCGGGTTGCCCGCTCGATATCCTGCGGCACCCGCTGGCCGTCGGTCATGAATGAGATCGGCTTCTCGCGCTCGGAGAGCACGCTGATGATGTTTCCGGCGCGTGTCGTCTCGTCCATCTTCGTCACCACGACTGCCTCGTACTTGAACGGTTCGAACTGGGTCGCGATCTCGGCCACATCGCACGTCTTCGTCGTCGCGCTGATCGCGAGATGTACCCGAGCCCGGTTCCCGCACATGGAAAGCAACTCGTTCATCTCCCCCAGCTTGCGAAAGTCCCGCGGGCTCTTGCCGATCGTGTCCACGAAGATCATGTCCGCGTCCTGATAGAGAGCGAGGTACTTGCGCATGTCATCGGCCGACTCGACGAACGAGACCGGGATATCCATGATCTGGCCGTAGGTCTCGATCTGTTGCCGGGCACCGATGCGGTAGTTGTCGATAGTGAGCACCCGGATGTCGCGGGCCTTCTTGCTGCGCTCGAGTCCGTACATCGCCGCGAGCTTCGCGATCGTCGTCGTCTTGCCGACGCCGGTGGGACCGACGAGAATCAGGATTTCCGGCTTTCCGGTCGATCGGGGCTCGTGGATCCGGATCGACTGGCCAATCCACTCGACGACCCGGGCGTGAACCCCGTCCCTGTCGGATAGCTCGTCGACCGAGAGCTCGCGTCGCATCCGGTCGGTCATCGTGCGTACGTAGACGGGCGAGAAGTCGTTCTGCTCGAGAAGCGAGCGGACTTCGGCTATCGTCGGATGCTCCTCGGCGTGCCCGCCGCCGAGCGAGTCGCGCAGGCTGCGGATCTCGCTGAGAACCGTGTCCAGCGTCTTGTCGCCTCCGCGCATCACGTCGAGCAACTTCCGCTTCTCCTCTTCGAGCGACCCGCCGCCGCCGCCACCGCCGCCCGCGCGTGCCGAGGCCGAGCCGGCCCCACCATCGGGGAACGCGCCGCCGGTTCCCGATGCGCTTCCGTTCGACCCGGCGCCGGCCGCCTGCTGGCGCTCGCCCGGCCGCGACAGCGCATCGGCCCCGACCTGTCTGCGAGGCTCGCGCGAGAAGTAGCCGGTCACTTCCACACCCTCGCGCGTGAACAGACCGAGGAACCCCCCGATCCGCACCGATCTGTGATGCATGATGCGAGCCGCGTCGCCGTACTTCGTGCGGACACGTTCCTCAGCCTCTCGATGCGTCGGTGCCTGTTCGACAAAATACTCCATGCTCACTCCTCAACGCGAACTTCTGCGAGGGCTTCGATCCGGACATCGGCGACGATCTCGGGAACCGAGAGAACCGCGAGGTCCGGGATCTCGCGGCGCGCGCTCGCCTTGACGAGCGGGCGTGCCGCTTCGGAACAGAGAATGATCGGCATATGGCCGATCTGCTGGACGTTGCGAACCGCGTTCATCAGCGCGTTGATCCACGCCCGCTGGGTATCGGGCGGCAGCGCCGGCACCAGCCCTCCGGCGGTCTCCACCCGGGAGTCCACGATCCGTTGCTCGAGCCCGGGGTCGAGCGTCATCACGTGGATCGTGTGCGAGTCGTCGGCGTACTGCAGGCAGATCTGCCGTGCGAGCGCCTGGCGCACCTTCTCCACGAGGAAGGTCGGCTCCTTGCTCACGGCCGCGAAGTCGGCGAGGGTCTCGAGGATCACGACGAGGTTCCTGATCGACACCTGCTCGACGAGCAGGCTCTGGAGTACCTTCTGAACCTCACCGAGCGAGAGGACGTTCTGAACGTCCTCGACGACGGCCGAGTACTCGCGGCGCAGCGTGTCGAGCATGCTGCGCACCTCCTGACGTCCGAGGATGTCGGCGGCGTGGCGCTTGATGATCTCGGTCAGGTGCGTGGCGATGATCGAAGGCGAGTCGACCACCGTGTAACCGGCCCGTTCGGCCCGGTCGCGGACGTCCTCGGTAATCCACATCGCCGGCAGCCCGAAGGCGGGATCGGTCGTTCGTTCGCCCGGCACCTCCTCGGTGACGTTGCCCGGGTTGATCGCCAGGTAGTGCCCCATGCGAATCGTCCCTCGACCGACCTCGGTTCCTCGAATCTTGAAGCTGTACTCGCTCGGCTCGAGCCGCATGTTGTCGATGATGCGGATGCGCGGTACCACCAATCCGAGGTCCAGCGCCATCTCGCGTCGGATCCGAGTCACGCGGTCGAGCAACTCGGCTCCCTTGTCGCGGTCGACGAGCGGCACGAGCCCGTACCCGAGCTCGAGCGACAGCGGGTCGAGCGGTGCAACCGGCGAGATCTCCGCCGGCGCCTCCGGAGCGGCCTCCGCCTCGGCTTCGCGGGCCTCGGTCTCCTCGCGGGCCTGCTTGTGTCCGAGCCGGTAGGCGAGGAACCCGCTCATGATCGCGAGCGGGATCAGCACGTACCAGGGGAATCCCGGCAGGAAGGCGATTCCCATCAGGAAGGCGGCTGCGATCCAGTAGATCCGGCTCTGGCGCGTGAACTGCTTCGTGATGTCCTCGCCGAACGAGCCGTCCGAAACGGCGCGCGTGACGATGATGCCGGTCGCGGTGGCGATCAGCAGGGCCGGGAACTGCGTGACCAGACCGTCGCCGACGGCGAAGCGGATGTACGTGTCGGCCGCCTGGGCGAGCGTCTCCCCGTGCAGCGTCACCCCGACGATGATCCCGCCCACGATGTTGATCACCGTGATGAGGATGCCGACCTTGACGTTGCCCTGGACGAACTTGCTCGCACCATCCATCGCACCGTAGAAGTCGACCTCGCGCTCGAGCTCGTTCTTGCGCTTGGCCGCCTCTTCTTCGGTTATCGCACCCGAGTTGTACTCGGCCTCGATCGCCATCTGCTTGCCGGGCAGCGCGTCGAGCGTGAACCGCGCGGCCACCTCGGCGACGCGCGTCGCGCCCTTCGTGATGACGATGAACTGCACCGCGATCAGGACGATGAAGATGATGATCCCGATCACGAGACCCTCGGTCCCGGTGGTTCCCACGACGAAGTTCCCGAAGGCGATCACGATGCGCCCGTCGAACTCCTCCCCCTGAGCGAGGATCAGCCGGGTCGACGACACGTTGAGCGCAAGCCCGAACACCGTCGCGACGAGCAGGAGCGTGGGGAAGACGCTGAAGTCGAGCGCGCGCGATGTGTAGAGGACGATCAGTATCACGAGCAGGCTCAGCACGATGTTGATCGCCATGAACCCGTCGAGGAGGAACGTCGGCAGGGGGATGATGAGCATCCCCACGACGACGATCACACCGACCGCGATGAACACGTCGCTGCGCTTACGCAGGAACGCGTTGCTCAGAACCGACTGGAAATCAGCCATACCGGCCTCCGACGGGTTTGCCCGTCATCTTGTAGACCTGCTTGAGCACGATGACGACCGCCTCGTAGAACTTCTCCGGAATCGTGTCGCCGATTTCGACTTCGGCGTAGAGAGCGCGGGCGAGCGGTTTGTTCTCGATAATGGGAACGTCGGACTCGCCGGCGATCTCCCTGATTCTGAAGGCGATGTTGTCCTGACCCTTCGCAACGACCGTGGGAGCCTCCATGGTCAGCTGGTTGTACTCCATCGCCACGGCGAAGTGCGTCGGGTTCGTGACCACGACGTCGGCCTCCGGCACGTTCTGCAGCATATTGCGGTTCAACAGCTCGTTCATCCGCTGCTTCATCCGGCTCTTGATCTGCGGGTCTCCCTCGAACGTGCGTCGCTCTTCCTTCACCTCCTGACGGGTCATCTTCAACGACTCCATGTGCTGGTGGCGCTGAAAGAGGTAGTCGAAGATCGACAGGATGAGCATCAGGATCGCCGACTGAAGCAGCATGTTGAAGGCGATCTCGGTGATCAGCGAGAACGACTGCAGGAACGGCGCGTTCAGCGTCGCGGTGATCTCGTTTATCCTGAAAGCGACGTTGACGATGCCGAGCACGACGATGAGCAGAACCTTGCCCATCGACTTGGCGAGGTTGAACAGCGCCTCGGTACTCATCAGCGCGCGCTGAAAGAACTTCCCGAACCGCGGCGCGATGCGGTTGAAGTCGGGGGTGATCGTCTTCGTCGTGAAGAGGAACCCCACCTGCACGACGTTGCCGAGTACCGCGGCGGCGAAGGCGATCACCGCGATCGGCCACGTGAGCCGGATGAAGTACGAGTAGAACGCGCGCATGATCGTCGCGTCCCCGGCGAGATCGACCTCCGTCGACCGGCGAAGGAAGTACGTCACCATCTCCTGCGAGTTGTTGAGAATGTAGCGGCCGAGGATCAGAAGCGCGATGACCGTGAACAGCAGGATAATCGAGCCGGTTACGTCCTGACTCTTGGCGACCTTCCCGTCCTCGCGCGCCTTGCGAATCTTGTGCTCGCTCGGCTCCTCGGTCCGCCCCTCGTCCTCGGCGGCGAACCACTGGAGGTGCATCGCTTCGAGCGCGCTCGCGAGCGACCCGTCGTCGCCGGGCGTCGCCCGACCGCGCGCGCCCGGTAGCCGCTCGGCACCCGAGTCGACCGGGAGCAGGAGGTCTGCAAACGTGTTCTGCGCTCCCCGCGTCGCCATTCTCATGTCCCGACCTCCGACGCGCCCCGGAAGAACTCGAAGAGCCACTCGAATCCGACCGAAATGAGCCGGTCGAACGTCTCCATGAGGAACGGCACCGTGATGAAGAGGATGATATAGGCGACGCCGATCGAGAGCGGGAAGCCGAGCATGAGGAGATTCATCTGCGGCGCGGCCTTCGCGAGCAGTCCCATCACGACCTGTACGAGAAACAACGTTCCGAGGATGGGGAACGAGATGATGAGCGCGTTCTGGAAGAGCGAACTGAGACCGGCGAGCACCGACGCGAGGATGTCCTCGCGCAGCAGCACGAGATCGACCGCGCGAACCGACTGGAACGAGTAGTAGACGCCGGTCAGGAAGATGCGCTGAAAGCCCTGCGTGAACACGAAGACGAACATCGCGATCAGGTTGAGGAACTGCCCCATGATGGGTATTTCGATCTGCGCGAGGGGGTCGAAGACCTGGCTCGCACCGAACCCCATCTGCAGGCTGAACATCTGCCCGGCGGTCTGGAACGCCGCGTACACGATCGAGAGCATGAAGCCCATGATCACACCGATCATCGCCTCGCCGAAGGCGAGCATCGCGTACTCGATGCCGTTCTGCGGGATCGGATAGCCGGACGCCTCCACCATGGGAAAGACGAGCGCGCCGGCCATGAGCGCCAGCGCCACCTTGGCGAGCGACGGGATGGACCCCGAGCTCAGAAGCGGCGCGAACTGAAGCATCGCGAAGACCCTGACGAAGAGGAGGAAGAAAAGCTGTGCGTTGGCTACGAGCCCGTCGATCACCATCGTCAGCCGACCATCCCGGGTATGGAGTCGAACACGTTCCGTGCGAACTGCACGAGGACTCTGATCATCCAGGGCCCCATGACGAAGATCGAGATCAGAATCGCCGCGATCTTCGGGACGAAGGTGAGCGTTTGCTCCTGGATCGACGTCGTCGCCTGCACGATCGACACGATGAGGCCCACCACGAGGCCCGTGATCAGCGCCGGCGCGGCGACGATGAGGATGTAGAAGACGCCGCTGCGAATGAGCTGTACCGCGAATCCCAGATCCATCAGAAGCCTCCAAAGCTCGCGACGAGCTGTTGCGACAGCAACGTCCACCCGTCCACGAGCACGAACAGGATCAGCTTGAACGGCAGCGAGATCATGATCGGCGGCAGCATGATCATACCCATGGACATGAGCGTGGACGCGACGACCATGTCGATCACGATGAACGGTATGTAGAGGAGAATGCCGATCTTGAAGGCTACGGTGAGCTCGTGCAGGATGAACGCCGGGATGAGCGCGTGCGTGGGCACGTCCGCGAAGGTCGCCGGCGCCGGCATGTCGCCCATCCTCATGAAGAGTCGGATCGTGTCGGGGCTCGCCTCCATCTGCCGGTACATGAACAGGCGCATGGGGGCCTCGAACTCCCGATAAGCCTCCTCGATCCCTATCTCGCCCTCGGCGAGCGGGACAAACGCATCCTCGTACACCGTGGTCAGCGTCGGCCACATGATGAAGACGGTCATGAACAGCGCGATCCCCATGAGCACCTGCGACGGCGGCACCTGCTGGAGCGAGAGCGCCCGCTTGACGAAGTCGAAGACGATCGCGATCCGCAGGAAGCTCGTCATCAGAATGATGATCGACGGCGCGAGGCTGAGGACCGACAGCAGCAGCAGCAGCTGCAGCGAGAGCGCCACCTCCTGATTGCTCTCCGGCTCGCGAATCTCGAGGTTCACGAACGGGATCTGCAGAGCCTCCTCGCCTTCGGGAACGACATCGGCGGCGTTCCCGAGCTCCTGCGACGAAACCGACGGAACGACGGTGAGCGCGAGCAGCGCGATGACGAGTACGATGGTTGGTGTTCGTAGACGATTCATTCCCCCCCCAGTTCCTGAATCCGCCTACTGCCTGAGGCGCTGCAGCCGTTCGCGTTGCTGCCGCATCAGGTCCAGGCTGTCGCCCTGTCCGCTCTTCACGAGCGAAGCGACGATGTCGCCGAAGCTGCGCCCCGGCGGCGACTCCTGCTCGGCCGCCGCGAGGATCATCGTGTCGACGGCCTCCCTGTCGGTGATCTCGCCGAGGAGCGTCACCGAGTCGCCGCCGGCGCCGACCATGAAGATCTGCGTACCAACCTGAACGAGGTAGATCGCGCGGTTACCGGGAAGCGACTGCGACCCGACGACCTTGATCAGATCGCTGCTCGCGTACTTCCCGTTACCCGCGCGCTTGAGGAGGTAGAAGATGAGGTAGATAACGCCGACCACGCAGGCCAGCACGAGAATCATCCGTGCGAAATCCCAGAACCCGAACGCGGATACGCTCGCATTACCGCCGTCGGCTTCCTGGCTCGATTCGCCGAGCACGAGCGTGGATTCGTCCACGGCCGCGCCGGACGCCGCCGGTACCTCAGATTGAGACGAGTCCTCACCCGTCGCAGGCGATTCTCCTGTCTGTGCAAATGTCAGGAATGGAACGAGCAGTCCCATCCCCAGGATACAAGCAAGGCGTTTGATCTGTCCCCTCCCGTCAGTGGCAACGGGGTCTCCCAACCCCGTCGCCGGGATCACGCATCACGGTTCGGCACGGTTAACACCTCACCGCGGGGCGCGACCCCGCCTCTCGATCACGGCATGCCGCTCATACGCTCCATTGGCGAGACGATTTCCGTCACCCGCACACCGAAGTTCTCGTCTATTACGACGACCTCGCCCTTGGCGATCAGCTTATGGTTCACGAGGATATCCACCGGCTCACCGGCGAGCTTGTCCAGCTCGATAATCGTTCCCTCGCCCATGCCGAGAATTTCCTTGATCAGTTTGCGGGTGCGTCCGAGCTCGACGGTCATCTCCATGTAGACGTCCATGAGAAGACCGATGTTGCCCTGCTCCTGGCCGCCGCCGGCCGGAGACAGGTTCGGGAACTGGACGCTCTGAACGCTCGGGTTTCCACCGCCCATCTGCATTCCCATCATGCCGCCCATTCCGGCGTTGCCGCCACCGGCGTTCATACCGCCGCCAGCGGAGGCCATCTGCGGCTGAGCACCAGCCGCCTGCGCCGCGCCCGCAGCTCCGGACCCGAGCGCCGCCTGGACGACGTTCGCGTCGAAGATCTCGTGGACCTCGAACGGCGCGCCGTCGTCCACCGTGACCGAATACGTCAGCTTGACGAACTGGCCACCGGGGAGCGAGAGCGACGAGGCGTCGCCGTGCTGTCCGGTGGGCGGATCGTTCATCACCGTCGTGCCGGCGTTGTCGCCGAGCGCGGTGATGACCGGACCCGCGATCTGGCTGAACGCCTCCTGGAGCGCGTTCACCGCCGCGTCGTCGAGCTCGACGCCTTCCTGGCCCATCATGGGGCCGGCCACCTGGACCGCCGCATCTTCGGACATGACGTACGAGTGATGACCGGGCGTTCCCTCGGTCAGGTTGATCTCAACCTGTACCACGGAACCCTGGAGGCTCGGCGAGAATGTCTCCGCGTCGGTCAGCTCGACCGTGGGCGGCTCTATGGAGACCTCGTTGTTCACGAGCAACGAGAGGTTCGACTGCTGGCTGTCCACCGTGCCCTGCACGATCTGCTGGAACTGCTGGCGTTGCTGGTCGGTGAGCGCGGGCGTCTGCGGACCCGCGTCGAAGTCCATCCCGCCGGTTCCCTGCAGCAGAGCGTCTATTTCATCCTGGGAGAGCGATCCATCACTCATCGTCATTCTCCTTCTTCGGCCACGAGCTCTTCGAAGTCCTCGTGCTCGATCTCTTCGAGCTGTTTGATGATCTGGACGGCGAGCTTATTGCCGATCTGGCCCGGCCGGCAGAGGAACTTCCGCCGATTCCCGATATTCAGCGACATGGGGTCGTTGACCCGCACGTTCGGCAGTCGGATGACGTCGCCGGGCCGCAGGCTGAGCACATCACCCACGGTGAGGTCCATGCTACCGATCTCCGCGACGACCGAAACGGCCACGGTGGCCAGCTTCTCGCGGAGCACGTTGAGATTTTCCGTCGTCGTGCCGCGCCGCACCGTCGAATACCAGTACTGCGCGCTGAGCTTTCCGATGATCGGCTCGATCGTGAGGTAGGGGATACAGAAGTTTATCATCCCCTCCACTTCGCCGACCTTGGTCTCCAGCGTCACGAGCACGACCATCTCGGTAGGCGGCACGATCTGGGCGAACTGCGGGTTCGTATCTATGTTGCCCAGCCGCGGTCGCAGGTCGATCACCTGGTTCCACGCCTCGCGCATGCTGCCGAGGATACGAACGATGATCCCTTCCATGACCGAGGTCTCGATGTCCGAGAGCTCGCGGGTTACCTTGCTGCCCTCGCCCTGGCCGCCGAAGAGGCGGTCGATGATGCTGAAGGTGATCGCCGGGTCGATCTCGAGGATCGCCGAGCCCTTCAGCGGGTCCATGTTGATCACGGCGAGCGTCGTCGGGTTGGGGATGGAGCGGATGAACTCTTCGTAGGTCAGCTGGTCGACCGAGGCGACGTGGAGCTGAACCAGACTACGCAGCTGCGCGCTGAGGCTCGTCGTCGTCAGACGCGCGAAGGTCTCGTGCATCATGTTGATGGTGCGCAGCTGTTCCTTGGAGAACTTGTCCGGCCGCTTGAAGTCGTAGATCTTGATCTTGCGCTGATCGGCCGGCTGAGGAATCTCTTCTGTGTCCATGTCTCCGGACGAAATGGCGGTCAGCAGCTGATCGATTTCGTCCTGAGATAGAACTTCCGTCATTCTATCAGTTCCCCTCCGTCTCTATAATCGCATGCATCAACAAGATATGCAATCCCCTCTCTACGATCGGCCCTCCATCTAGAACGGCAGGAACTGGTAGCTACCGAAAACGATATCGCGAATCATGCCGTTTCGCAGGATGCGGTTCATCTGGTCCTGCAGCTCCTGCTCCACGCGCAGCTTGTTCTCCGGACCCTCGAGCTCGTCGGTGGTGCGGGAGCCGAAGTAATCGTTGAAGATGCCCACGAGCTGAATCCGGCGCTGAATCAGCTCGGTGGTCAGCTGTTCGTTCTCCCCGTCGTACCCGAGAAACGGTTCCACGATGAACGTCGTCCTCACGTCGTCCGCCGTGCTGCCGCGCAGCTCGCCGATCTGCTCGAACCACGCGTAGATGGGCGCCTCCGCCCGGTACTCCTCGCTCGTGGGAACGCGCGTCTGCGAGACGTTGCCCTGATTCAAGAAATTGACCGTGACGACCACGACGGTCACGATGAAGATGACCGCGCCGAGGATGATCCCGACCCACTTGAGCACCTGGATGAGCACGCCGGGCAGGAATCCCACGCGCTTCTGGGTCGATTGCGTCTCTTCCGCCCCGACAACGTCTTCATCGGTGTCAAACATGTCATCAGCCATACGCTCTCCTTTCGCATCCGACGGCGTGCGGGCCGTCGGGGAGCGCAGCCGAGGCAACGCTCATACCGCTTTCCGAAGGGCCCGTCACAGCGTTCCCTCCGTGAGGATAATCACATCCACGCGCCGGTTGTAGGCGCGTCCCTCGGCGGTCGTGTTCTCGACGAGCGGGGCGTACTCGCCCCGACTCATGAGCTGGAACTGCTCCTCGTCCACGCCGTAGTCGACGAGGTACCGCAGGACCGACTGCGCACGCGCCGAAGCGAGGTCCCAGTTCGATTCGAAGTCGCTCGGCTGACCAACCGGTATGTTGTCGGTGTGCCCCTCCAACCGGAAGGTGCGGTCGCCGAACGCCTCGGCGTCGAGCAGTTGCGCGAGCTTGCGCAGCACCTCCCGGGTCTGTTCTATGTTCACCTCCGCGGAACCGCTCTCGAAGAACGCGTCCGCGGCGAGCGAGATCACGAGCCCCCGCTCGTCCTCGGTGATCCGCACGAGGTTGCTGCGGATCTCCGGCTCGAAGATGCTCACCGCCTCGCGGCGCGCCTCGCTGAGCGCGCGCCCTCGTTCCATGGACGGGAGCGACATAATCGTGTTGCCGAGCTCGGCGAGCGGTCCGGCTTCGAGCGTGTTTCCGCCGGTGTAGTTGCCCAGCCCCGGAAAAGCGGCGAGTATCAGCCGAAGCTGATAGCCGTCGATCGTCGCGGTCGTGAAGAGAAGCACGAAGAAGGTGAGCAGGAGCGTGACCATGTCACCGTAGGTGAGCAGCCAGTCCGCGGCCCCTTCGGGTGGGCATTTCTTCTTTCGTTCTCCCGGTCCTGCCAACGGTCCTCCTCCGGTCCCAGCCTAATCCCGGGCCGATTCCTGGCGCAAGACCTCGCGCTGCTGCGGCGGGAGGAAGCTGATCAGCTTCTCCAGGAGTATGCGCGGGTTGTCGCCGGACTGGATCGAGAGGATCCCCTCGATCACGATCTCCTTGACCCGTGTCTCCTCCTTATCCCGATCCTCGAGCTTGGTCTTCAGCGGGATGAGCACCAGGTTCGCAAAGAGCGAGCCGTAGAACGTGGTGATCAGCGCTACCGCCATACCGGCACCGATGACCGCGGCGTCGCCGCCCAGATTGACCAGCATCTGGATGAGGCCGATCAGCGTCCCGATCATCCCGAAGGCGGGCGCGATCTTGCCCCAGTCCTCGAAGATCCGGATCCCGCTCTCGTGCCGGCTCTGGATCTCGTTCAGGTCGTGGTACAGAATACTCTTGATGATGTCGGGGTCGGTCCCGTCGACGACGAGCTGGATGCCCTTGCGCATGAACTCGTCTTCGACCTCGTCAAGGTTGTCCTCGAGCGCGAGCAATCCTTCGCGCCGCGCCCGCTCGCTGAAGGCGACGAGATCGCTGATGATCTTCTCCTCCTGCCAGTCGGGCGATCGCAGCGCGATGCGGATGTACTTCACGATCCCGAGCATCCGGGCCAGCGGATTGGCGACGAGCATCGCGGCGAACGATCCGCCCACGACCACCAGAATCGACTGCAGGCTGATGTAGTTCCCGATGCCCGCACCGCCGGTGATGATCGTGAGGAGAACAAGAGCGAAACCGCTCGCTATGCCGATAATCGTTCCAAGATCCACTGACGATTACCCCTCGTTCTTGAATGCCCCGATGAGGCGCCGGTAGTCGACGATCTCATCAAAGACGGTCCGGTAGTCCTCCTGGACTACCAGACGCTTGCCACTGAGCATAATGAGCGTTGTATCGGGATTGGATTCGATGTACTCGATCTGATGCGGGTTCACATAGTACTCATGCCCATCAAGCCGGGTCACCTTTATCATTTACCCGAAATTACTCCATTATCGCTTCAGTGTTAAGACTTCCTGCAACATCTGGTCGGACGTCTGGATTGTCCGCGAGTTGGCCTGGAAGCCCCGCTGTGTGACGATCATGTCGGTGAACTGCTCCGCGAGGTCTACGTTGCTCATCTCGAGCGTCCCGGCGATGATCTTGCCCTTACCCGCGGCTCCCGGAGGATCGACCAGCGGGTCCCCGGAGTTGATCGTCGTTACGTACGTGTTCTCTCCCGCCTTCTCCAGCCCGCCCGGGTTGACGAAGCTCGCGAGCGCGAGCTGCCCGAGCGCGCGATTCGTGCCGTTGGAGTAGATGCCGGTGACGACACCGCTCTGGTCGATGCGGAAGTCCTCGAGGTAGCCCATCGCGTACCCGTCCTGCCGGACGAGCTTGTTCGTGCTCTCGCTGGTGAACTGCGTCGTCGACTCGTCCATCCCGCCGACCTGCCCGATGTCCATCGTGACGGTCTGCGTAACCGGAGGCTCAGCAAGGCCGGTGGTGGGGTCTACCGGGACCGAGGTGTCGGGGACGAGGAAGCTCACGTCGATCGTCAGGTTCTCGTTTGCGTCGAGACCGCCGGCCGCGTTGGAGATCTGGCTCAGTCGCCCGAAATTGTCGAACTCGACGACGTAGGTGTTGTCCTCCGACTCGACCCCCCCGACCGAGACGGTCGGCGTGACCGGGCTCTCGGTGTCTTCGTTGATCGTTACCTCGGCCTGCCACTCGTTCGGCGAACCGTCAATCCGCGTGTAGTCGATGCGCATCTGGTGCGCTCCGCCGAACGCGTCGTAGATCTCTTTGGTCACGGTGTGGGTCCCGGCGGCTATCTCCTGCTCGCTCGCACCCGGGGGAATCACCGGTGTGCGCTTGTCCAGGTTGCTCGCGGCAAAGACGAAGGTCGTCTCGCGCGCCTCGTCCTTCTGGCCGATGGGGATCACCAGGTCCCCCGGCGTCGCCGAGGTGTTGATGAAGGTGTCCGCCCCCTCGGTCTGCGCGGTCCAGCCCTGGACGCGCATTCCGTTGGCCGGGTTCACGAGGGTCCCGTCTTCGTCGAGGCCGAAGGCGCCGGCGCGCGAGTAGAGATCGACATCCCCCTCGCGCATGACGAAGAACCCCTCGCCCTGGATCGCCACATCGGTCTTGACCCCGGTGGTCTGCAGCGACCCCTGGTTGAAGATCGTGTCGATGGAGGAGATCTGCATGCCCAGCCCGACCTGCCTCGGGTTGACGCCGCCAACGCGTTCGTTCGGACGGGAAGCACCCTGCAGGTTCTGGCTGATCATGTCGTGGAAGTTGACCCTGCCCTTCTTGAATCCCGTCGTGTTGACGTTCGAGATGTTGTTACCGATCACGTCCATCCGGATCTGGTGGTTCTGCAGGCCACTCACGCCCGCGTACAGACTTCGCATCATAGTGCTTGATCCCCCTTATTCCTGTTCCGCCCGGACTCGTTGCACAGCCGAGTAGTCGTAGTAACGCCCGTCGACGAGGACCTGCGGGTAGTCACCACCGGTGACCTCCTGCACGACGCCGCTGATTGTCGAAGCTCCCAGGTCAATGTCCACACTCTTGCCGAGGAGCGATACGGCCTGGCCCGACTGCAGCAACGCGCCGAGCTGCCGGAACTCGCCGGACATGTTCGTCATCTGTTCGAGCGTCGAGAACTGCGCCATCTGCGCGATGAACTCGCGGTCCTTCATGGGCTCGGTCGGATCCTGGTTCGTGAGCTGCGTGATGAGGATCTGCAGGAACTCGTCCTTGCCCATCTCGTTCTTCGCGACGCGCGTGTTGTTCAGCTCGAGGTTGAAGTTCTCGTTCTGCGCACGCAGCCGTTCGACCTCAGCGTTGTTCATGTCCAGCGATATTCCGTCCATCTCCGCTCCTCTACACGATCAGGTCTACCAGGTCGTGTCGTTCTTCGATCGAATTCACCGTGGGGACGGCGTTGTCGAACGTCGCCGCTGCGGCTCCGCTGCTCTGCTTGCCGGGTGACCCGTCATCGGTCTGCCCGGAGTCACGGCCGGAATCGGCAACGGTCACTTCCAGCCCCGACGCGTCCATGCCGCTTTCGGCGAACGCCTTCTGAAGCGCTGCGAGGTTCTGCTCGAACGCCTCCCGTACATTCTGATTGTCGACAATAATCCGTCCGGCTATATGGCCGTCCTGCATCTGCAGCGCGATTCGCACGCTTCCGAGCGATTCAGGCTTCAGATTCAGGCGGATCTCGCCGCGATCGCCGCCACGAACGACGAGCCTCGCCGAGCGGACGATCTCGCCGTTGAGCTGCTCGTTGAACGCCCGCCGCAGCTCGGCGGTCGCCGTGCTCATCCGGGTCGCCGACGCCGCCGATCGGCCCGTCCGGCCGCCCGCGGCGTCCCCGTCGGCCCGCAGCGCTTCGAACGAGCTCGTCGCTTCGCGGCCGGAGCCGGAATCGTCGCCGGTCGCGCCGCGGCCCTGCGAGGCCTGCGAGCGCAGCGTCGAGCCGCTCCCGTCGTTTTCACGGCGCGCATCGGCGCCTCCGTCGGAACCGCCGCCGGAATCGTTGGCGCGTGCACGCAGGTCGCGCACCTCGACGCGCCGGCCCGCGCGTTCGCCGCCTTCATCGCGCGCTTCGCGGGTGGCGTCGCCTCGTCGTGCCGCCCCGCGCTCCTGCCCGGCGAGTTCGGCGCGAAGATCGCTCTTCGAACCGTCAAGGTCGCCGCGGGCTCTCGCGGCACGGGCCGCTTCGCGCGCGCGCGTGGCCTCGGCCGCCGCTTCATCCGCCTCGGCGCCGTCGCCCTTCGCCGGCGCGTCGGCGACCGTGTCGTCCGCACGGACCGCGGCCTTTGCCTGGCCCTCGTGTGAACCGTGACCATCGGCGGAACGAACGCCGTCACCGCGGGGCTCGCTATCGACGCGCACGTCGATCTCCACCGAGGTCCGCCCGTCGCGCCCGGTAACGCGTGGTTGCACCGAAGCGCGTCCGCTCTTCTCGGCGCGCGCGAGCGAGTGCTCAGCGTCCGCGGCCGCCTTCATCGCGCCGCTTATCTCACCACCCCCTCGCGAGGCGAGCTCCTTCGCGGCGTCGGCCGCGCTGTCGGCCGCGCTGTCGGCCGCGCTGTCGGCCGCGCTGTCGGCCGCGCCGGCTGCTGATTCGGACTTGTCGGCAGACCCGCGCTCGGCCCGGCGGGAGCGCTCGGCGAGCTCGCTGCTCGCGTTCCCGGATTCCTTCCTCGCGGACTCCGCCGCGTCGTCGCGATCGTCGGCCGCGCGCTTCTCCGCCGCGCGGGCGTCGGCGGAGCGCTCTGCGGCGTCTTCGTCGGCGCGCCTAGTCGCGCGGCGCTCGGCCACGCGGCGCGCCTCGTCGGCTCGCGATCGATCGGCCGACGCGTCGGTCGGCTCGGGCTGCTTCGGGGTTTCGTTCGAGACCTTCGTGGAGGCGCCCTGCGAGGCGTCGTCGGAAGGCGGGTCGGTCTGGTGCGGCGTCCGGTCACCGGGAGGCTCGCTCGCCCGCGCCACGTCTCCGGCGTCGCGCGCAGCCGTTCCCGCCTGCATGACGGAAGCCAAATAGGCGGCGAAGCCGCCGCCAGCGAAGCCGCCGCCAGCGACATCACCGCCGGGCGGCAGACCCGACGCGTTGCGCAGAGGAGACAGCGTCACGGTCGCGTGGCGTCGTGCGAACTCGACCGAGGCGGCGTCAGGTTGTGGGGTCAGACTAATCGGCACCCTCTATCTCCGGCAGCATCTCGATTTTTTCACCGATTGTTGCTGCTCGGTCGGAGGGCATCAACGAAAGCCAGAACGGTACGATCGACGCCTGGCCGGCCTCTTCAGCAAGCTCATCGGTCACCAGGAGCACGTCGATCAGCGTCGGGTCCTGATACCCGACCATGATGTTCACGGCGTCCTCCGGCGGCATGTTGGTGAGATACGTTGAGAGCTTCACCAACGCTGCTCTTTCATTCTCGACTCGCCGAAGAGCTTCGTTTACTGAATTTTCGCGGTCGGCAAGCGTCGCCTCCCGCTCCTCGAGTTGCTCGGCCAGCGCCTGGAGCTCCGCTTCTCGCGCGTCCAGCGACGCGGCGCGCTCGTCGAGCTGGCCCGAGAGAATGGCCAGCGCTTCTTCGCGCTTCCCGAGCCGCTCGTCCTCGAGCAGGAGCGGGCTGTCCTCGACGGTGACCGGCTCCTCGCGCGGTTCGAGTCCGACCCACCGCAACGCCGGGGAGAACAGCGATGTGACGTCGATCAGGCCGAGGAAATCGAACCAGAGCGCTCCACCGAACGCGAGCACGAGAACGAGCAGCGTCAGCCCGAAGATGCGCGGCGCCGCGCCGACACGACTGTAGCCCTGATCGTCATACATCGTCTTCCTCCGACTCGAAGCGCCGACGCGCGTGCATCGACCCGGCGATCTCGTCCAGGTTCCGATGCTCCTCGCGACTCGCGTCCTTGTAGTACTCGTCGCTGCGGCGGTCCTTCAGCTTGGTGAGCGCCTTCCGCGCGCTGCTCGCCTCCAGATAGCCCTCGCGGACACGATCGCGCTCGGCCTCCAGCCCCACCAGCCGACTCTGCAGCTGGCGAACCCGGTCGTCGATCAGCGTCACGTAGTCCTCCCGGCTGCGCAGGTAATCGAGGTCGATCGCACCGCGCCGGGCGCCGGAACGCGTGGTGGCGTGGCGGCGGTTGCCCCACTCGGTGAGCTCGTTCTCCACCGCGATGACCCGGCCGGTGACCTCGGCGAGCTTCAGCTCCCACTCCTGCTCGTGGTAGCGGCGGAGCTCCAGGACCTTCTCGAGCTGAAACGAGAACCTACGCATTCGGCGAATCCTCCGCGCCCGACGCCTCGCCGTCTCCGAGCTGCTGAGAGAGGAGCCCCGACACCGAGTCCGGACGGGCGGTACGCGCGGGGGCAGGCTTCGCCTCGGGCTCCTCCACCGCCGGCTCGTCTTCTCCGGCTATCTCGAGGAGGCGGGCGCGGGTCTCCTCAATGGGAGCGCGCTCGTTGATCTGCTGGCGCAGGAAGTCGTTGATCTCCGGCTGCTTGTCGATCGCCTCGTCGATCTCGGCGTTCGTGCCCTTCGCGTAGGCGCCCACGTTGATGAGGTCCTCCGACTCGCGGTAGGTCGCGAGCATCCGCCGGACGTACCCGGCCGCCTGCTGCAACTGGGGTGAGGTGACCTTGTTCGCGAGACGCGAGACCGAATCGAGCACGTCGACGGCCGGGTAGTGGAAGCGCTGGGCGAGCCGGCGGCTGAGCACGAGGTGGCCGTCGAGGATCCCGCGCACCGTGTCGGAGACCGGCTCGTCCATGTCGTCGCCTTCCACGAGGATCGAATAGAAGCCGGTGATGGACCCGTTCGCGCTCGTTCCCGACCGTTCGAGCAGCCGCGGAAGCGTGCTGAAAACGCTCGGCGGGAAGCCGCGAGTGGCCGGCGCCTCGCCGGTCGCGAGGCCGATCTCCCGCTGCGCGCGCGCGAAGCGCGTCACCGAGTCGAAGAGGAGCATCACGTCGTTGCCCTGGTCGCGGAAATACTCGGCGATCGCCGTCGCCACGAACGCGCCGCGCAGGCGGGCGAGCGGTGGCGTATTCGAGGTCGAAACGACGACGACGCTGCGTGCGAGTCCTTCGCGACCGAGGTCGTTCTCGAGGAACTCGCGCACCTCGCGCCCACGCTCTCCAATGAGCGCGATCACGTTGACGTCCGCGCGGGTATTGCGCGCGATCATGCCGATCAGCGTGCTCTTGCCGATCCCGCTTCCGCTGAAGATGCCCAGCCGCTGTCCCTTGCCCGTCGCGATCATCCCGTCGATCGCGCGGACGCCGGTCACGAGCTGTTCGCGGATCGTCCGACGCTCGAGCGGATCGGGAGGGGTCGCCACAACGGGGTAGAGCGTACGCGTGTTGATGTCCCCACGACCGTCGACCGCCTTGCCGAGCGGCCCCACCACGCGGCCGAGCAGGTCTTCGCCCACCGGAACGCTGAGCGTGCTGCCGCTCGCGATCACGCGCGAGCCGATCTGAATACCCTCGATGTCGGTGAACGGCATGAGCTGCACGGTCCGGCCCTTCAGCCCGACGACCTCGCCCCAGACCATGGGACCGTCCGGCGAGAGCTCGATCTGGCATACTTCGCCGACCACCGCCTGCGGGCCGGTGCTCTCGATGAGCAGTCCCTGCACGCGGTCCACCCGACCGATGTAGCGGATCGTCTCCGTCCGTTCCACGACGGCGGTGTACTTGTCAAAAACGCCCACGGGCCCCTCCTCCCGGCGCGATGCTATCTCTTCTTCGCTTTCACGGGCACCAATTCGAGAATACGGTCTTCGATCTCCTGGAGCTGGCTCGCGATCCGCGCGTCGATCTCTCCGAAATCGGTCTCGATGATCGCACCACCCGGGTCGACCGTACTGTCCTCGGCCACGGTGATGTGGTGCTCGCGTTCGACTCGTTCGATGATATCCTGAACGTGGCTGGTGACCATCTCCAGGTCCTCGATGTTCACCCGGATGATCACATCGGTCTTCTCCTTCAGCTTCCGCAGCGCCTGCACGACGTTGTTCACGACGACGTTACGCTGATTCTCGCTGATGACCTTCACCACCTTCTTCGCGATCTGAACGACGAGGTTCACGATCTGCGTCTCCGATTCCTCGATGATCTCGTTGCGCCGGTCGATCGCCTTGTTGATGATCACGTGAAGCCGTTCGACGAGCCGTTCGTGCTCGGCCTGCCCCTCCTCGAAGCCCTTCTCGCGCCCCTCTTCGAACCCGGCGCGCCGCGCGTCCTCTTCGGCGTCCTGCGCCTTGCGCTCGGCCTCACGGGTGATATCGGCTGCCTTCTGCTCGGCCTCGGAGACGATCCGACTCGCCTCACTCTCGGCGTCGCTGTGAATCGTCTGCGCTTCTTCCTGCTTGCTCTTCACTTCCTGGAAGGCGACGCGTTCGGCGTCTTTGACGATCCGGTCGGCCTCGTCGCGCGCGCGCTGGAGCATAGATTCCTTTTCCTGCTCCCATTGCGCCTGGAACTCCTCGGCCTCACGGCGGAGGTCGTCGGCGGTCGGGCCGGTGTACTCCTCGACCTCTTCGGCCTCCTCGGGAACGAGTTGCGGAGCGAACTCCTCCGGCGGCTGCACGTAGACCTTCCGGAAGGTGTTCTTGATCTCCTGCGCACGAAACACGTTCTTTGCCATCGGCTACACCACCATCCTCATGAAGAACGCCACAGGCGTTCTTCGGAACTTGTTGTTTGATCGCAGGATCAAACAACAAGTTCGTCTTCGCCCGCGCGGGCGACGACGATCTCACCCTGCTCTTCGAGCTTGCGGATGATACTCACGATCTTCTGCTGCGACTCCTCCACATCCTTCATGCGGATCGGCCCCATGTACTCCATGTCTTCCTTGAGGAGCGTCGCGGCGCGCTTACTCATGTTGCGGAAGATCTTGTCCTGGACCTCAGTATCGACGCTCTTCAGCGCCTTCGCCATTTCGCTGACGTCCACTTCACGCAGCACCTTCTGAATCGCACGATCGTCGAGCATGACGATGTCCTCGAAGACGAACATGCGCTTCTTGATGTCCTCGGCGAGCTCGGGGTCCTCTTCCTCGAGGCTCTCGATGATCACCTTCTCCGTCGACCGATCGACGAGGTTGAGGATCTCCACGATGCTCTCGACACCACCGGCGGCGGTGTAGTCCTCGCTACTGAGCGTGGAGAGCTTCTTTTCGAGCACACGCTCGACCTCGCGGAGCGTCTCCGGCGAGGTGCGGTCCATCGTCGCGATGCGCTTGGCGACGTCGCTCTGGATCTCATGAGGCAGGCTCGAGAGGATGATCGACGCCTTCTGCGGCTCGAGATACGCGAGGATGAGCGCGATCGTCTGCGGGTGCTCGGTCTGAATGAAGTTCAGCAGGTGCATCGGGTCGGTCCGACGCACGAAGTCGAACGGGCGGACCTGGAGGCTCGAGGTGAGCCGGTTGATGATGTCGACCGCCTTCTGGCTTCCCAGGCTCTTCTCGAGCAGCTCGCGGGCGTACTCGATGCCGCCGGTCGTGATGAAGTCCTGAGCCATCATCAGCTCCTGGAACTCCATCAGAACGCTGTCGCGTTCCTCGCTGTCCACGCTCTCGAGTCGGGCGATCTCGAAGGTCAGCGCTTCGATCTCATCCTCGCGCAGGTGCTTGAAGATCTCCGATGAGATCTCGCTGCCCACCGTCACGAGGAAGATCGCCGCCTTCTGTCGCCCGGTCAGTTCCTTCTTCAGGCCGCTTTTCTTGCCTCCGCCGCCTCCGGCGACGGCACCGGCTGTCTGCTTTGCCATACTACTCCTCCATCAGCCAGGTGCGAATGAGCTGCGCCACGTCTTCGGGATGCTCACGCGCCATGTTGATGGCATTCTCCTGCATCTCCAGTCTAGCACGTTCCTCGACCGACATCTCGACCTCGGTTCCCTCCTCCTCGGCGCTTCGCAGCGCGGCTTCTCGCATCGCCTGATGCTGCCGCGCGAGCTCCTCTTCGCGAAGTCGGCGCCGGCGCTCCACCTCGCGGCTGATGAGCCGGAAGGCGATGAAGGCGACGAGGAGGACGGCGATGCCGATCAGGCTGTAGAGCACGATCTGCTGCACCTGGCGCTGTCGTCGTGCCGCCGCGTCCTCCTGGAGGTGTTCCGCGGTGCGGTCGAACTGGACGTGCTGCACCGTCACCGCGTCGCCTCGATCCGCGCTGAATCCGATCGCGTGCTCGACGATCTGCTCGACCGACGCGAGGAGCTCCTCCGAGGGAGCCGTGTAGGTCCGCTGGATCGTCCCGTCCGGGCTAATGATCAGCTGACCGTTATCATCATACTCGTTTCGCCAGACTCCGTCGATCGCCACGCCGACGGTGCGTCGACCGAGCGTCGGGCTCTTCACTTCCTGCGTCTCGCGCGTGGAGACCTCGTTGTTCTGCCGGCGGACGGTGTTGCTCCACTCGCCGACCTGGTCCTGCAGGTCCTGATACGCGGGAGGCGTCTGCCCCTCCTGGCCGGGAGGTCCCTCCGGGTTGAAGCCGGTACCCCTGAACTGCTCCTCGGTGCTTTCGATGGAGAGAGGCACGTAGAGCTCGAGCTCCGAGTCGTCGTACGGGGTCAGCGGGTTGTCCTCGCGGATCACCGTGGGCAGCACCTCGTGCGTGTTGATCTCCTGCTGGCTCATGTCGATCTCGACCTCGAGCCGCGGGATGCGCACACGATCGGGCGTCAGCATGCCGGCGAGCCCTTCGAGGATCTCGGCCCGTATCCGGCTCTCCTCGCTCGCCTTCAGCTCCAGTTCCTCGCGCGTCTGCTGGATGCGATCGAAGGCGGTGAGGTTATCGAAGTCGTTCAGGACGACGCCCGAGGTGTCGGTGATCGTGATATTGGCCGGCTCGAGCCCCTCGATCGCAAACTGGATGAGCTTCTCGATGCCTTCGATCTTCGAACGGTTGTCGCGGATGTCGCTTCCCGGCTTGGCCATGATGATGACGCTCGCCGTGATGGGATTCTGCTCCTCGAGGAAGAGCCGATCCTCCGGAAACGCGATCGTTACGCTCGCGTTGTCGACGTCGTCGATCGCCTCGACGTGCATCTCGAGCTGACGCGTCAGCGCCCGCTGCAGATTCACGTTGCGCTCGAAGTCGGTCTGTGTCCATCGCTCCACGTCGAAGAGCTGCCACGGATCGGTATCCGGCGGTACGAGGTCCTCGCGCACGAGGATGCTCCGCGCTCGACGCGCGGCGCCCTGGTCGTCGACGAGGATGTGCGCGTCCGAGGTCACCGTGTACTCGATCCCTTCCTCGTCGAGCCGGATGCCGATCCGGTCGAGATCTTCGGGGTCGGTAATCGGGCGCGAGAAGAGCTCGACCCGCGACGGCTGGGCGCTGAACGTGATCAGCAGCACGATCCCGAGGACGACCACTCCCACGATAGAGAGAAAGATCACCTTCTGAACGGGCTTCCACTGGCTCCAGAGGTTCTTGATCTGCGCGATGAGTTTACGAAACCACTCCATGTCCCCTCCCAAGGGCGTCGGGCCGTCTGCTAACGGTCAGTCGGCCCGACCTGTCGTTCGACCCCGATTCCGGGGCGATCGAGCTATCTCACGTTCTGGATCTCCCGGTACGCCTGGATCACCCGATCCACGACGCTCTTCGTGATGCTCAGGCTCAGGTTCGCCTTCGCCGCGGCGATCGACACGTCGTGCGTGTTCACGCTCTCCGGGTCAACAGCCGCCTGGACCGAAAGCTGGTCCGCGGTCTGCTGCTGGTCGTTCACCGAGTTCAGGCTGTCGAGCAGCAACGAGGCGAACGTGCCGCCCTGCGCGCTCGAGCCTTGCGCGGCCGTGCCCGACTCGGGGTCGAGCCGACCGGTGAAGTGCCGCGAATCGGTCCGCGCGAGCACGAGCTCGTGTCCGCTTACCTGTTGTGCGCTCATGAACGTCATCTATCCCCTCCCTATCGGCCTATGTTGATGGCCTGCTGGAACATCGTCTTCGCGCCGTTGACCACCGCGATATTCGCCTCGTAGCTGCGCGAGGCCGATATCATGTCGACCATCTCGTTGACGACGTTCACGTTGGGCATTTCGACGTAGCCCGCGCGGGGCCCGCTCTTGATCGCATCCGGGTGCTCCGGATCCCAGACGAGCCGCGGTTCGGAGTCCATGTCCTCCTGGATCTCCACGACCCGGACGCCCTGCCCCACGCCGTTGTCGAGTCGAGCCGGCGTGAACGGGCTCTTCCAGTAGGGCTGATCGACGCGCGGGCGGAGGATCACCCGGCTGCGACGAAAGGGACCGCCCTCCGCGGTTCGCGTCGTGGACGCGTTCGCGATGTTGTTCGAGATGACGTCCTGGCGCATCCGCTGCGCGGTCAGCCCGCTCGCTGCGGTGTTGATGCTCGTGAACATGCCCATGCATTACCCCCTCACCACCAGGTTGACGCGCTGGAACTGCTGATTCACCGAGTTGGTCATCATCGAGTAGAGCAACTGGTTGTTCAGGAAGTTCATGCTCTCCACCTCGATGTCGACGTTGTTGCCGTTGTTGTCGGCGGTCGTGAGGTAATCGAGCCTCCGTTGCGGTTCCACGCTGCGGTAGTCCACCGGCCGCTGGAACGGGATGTGACGCTCGCGCGACATCCGCGCCGGCAGCGGCTGCGGACGGTTCTCGCTCTCGAGCGCGGCCGCGAGCTGGCTCTCGAAGTTGATGTAGCTGCGCTTGAAATTCGGCGTGTCGGCGTTCGAGATATTGTCGGCGATGACGTCCTGGCGCAGCATGGAGACGTCCATGCTGCGGTGGAGAACATCGAGTGTCTTGCCAAAGCTGTTGTTCAGAAACATGCTTTCCCCTCTCTATCATCATCGGCCGATCGAGCCGCCGCTTGAGGGCGACCTCCGCGCGCCGGAAACCGCTCCGCCGCTCCCTTACAGGATGTAGCGGCTCAGATCCTGGTCCTCCACGACCTCGCCGAGCCGCTCCTGCACGTACTCCGGCGTAATGGGTATCGACTGTCCGGCGAGCTCGGTCGCCGTGAAGCTCACCTCCTCGAGCAGCAGCTCGAGGATGGTGTGCAGGCGACGCGCGCCGATGTTCTCGGTCTTCGTATTGACCTCTGCGGCGATGCGGCTGAGCTCGACGAGCGCGTCGTCCTTGAAGTCGAGCGTCACGCCCTCGGTAGCCAGCAGCTCGGTGTACTGACGGATCAGCGCGTTCTGCGGCTGCGTGAGGATCTGCCTGAAGTCGTCGGCGTCGAGCGCCTCGAGCTCGACACGCAGCGGGAACCGCCCCTGCAGCTCCGGGATGAGATCGCTCGGCTTGCTCATGTGGAAGGCGCCGGCCGCGATGAAGAGGATGTGCGAGGTATCGACCATCCCGTACTTCGTGTTCACACGGCTGCCCTCGACGATGGGCAGGATGTCGCGCTGCACGCCCTCGCGGCTCACGTCCACCCCGCCGCGTTGCTCCTTCGCCGCGATCTTGTCGATCTCGTCGATGAAGATGATCCCCGACTGCTCGGCGCGCTCACGCGCGAGCTCGCTCACGCGGTCCTGATCGACGAGCTTCTCCATTTCCTCCTGCATGATGATCTCGCGGGCGTTGTGCACGGTGGTCCGCTTGCGCTTCTTGCGTCCGCCGAGCAGGTTGCCGAGGTTGCCCAGATTGAGGTCCATCTCCTCGAAGCTGCTGCCGGAGAAGATCTCGATCGCCGGCGACTGGCTGCCGCTGACCTGGACCTCGACTTCCTTCTCTTCGAGCTTGCCGTCGCGAAGCCTCTGCCGAAACTTCTCGCGCGTCGAAGACGCGGCGCTCTGCACGCCGCCGGCCGCGCTGTCGCCTGCCGCCGCGGGCGCGGGTGTCGCGGGGGTCGCACCGGCCGCGCCTGAGGACGCGCCGTCGCCGGGTGAGCTCTGTCCCTGCTGACCCGATACACCTGGCAGCAGGAGGTCGAGAAGCTGCTCCTCGGTGCGCTTCTCCGCCTCTTCGCGCACGCCCTCCTGCAGCTCTTCCTTGACCATCGCGACGGCGACCGAAACGAGGTCGCGGACCATGCTCTCCACGTCGCGGCCCACGTAGCCGACCTCGGTGTACTTCGTCGCCTCGACCTTCACGAAGGGCGCGCCGGTGAGCTTGCTGAGCCGCCGGGCGATCTCGGTCTTCCCGACGCCGGTGGGTCCGATCATGATGATGTTCTTCGGGGCGACCTCGTCGCGAAGCTCGTCGGGCAGGCGCTGGCGTCGCACCCGGTTTCGCAGCGCAATCGCCACGGCCTTCTTGGCGCGCTCCTGTCCGATGATGTACCGGTCGAGCTCAGCCACGATCTCTTTGGGTGTCAGTTCGCTCAGGTCGCGTTTCATGAGGCCGCCTCCGTCGTGAGCTCCTCGAGGGTGAGCGCTCCATTGGTGTAGATACAGATGTTCCCCGCGATCGCCAGGCTCCGCTCGGCGATCTCGCGGGCCGCCAGGCTCGACTCGTCGAGGTAGGCGAGCGCCGCGGCGAGCGCGTAGTTGCCGCCGCTGCCGATCGCGATCGCCCCCTTGTCGGGCTCCACGACGTCGCCGGTGCCCGAGATGAGAAAGGTCTTCTCGAGGTCGGCGACCAGCAGCAAGGCCTCCAGCCGGCGAAGCATCCGGTCGGTTCGCCACTCCTTGGCGAGCTCGACGGCGCCCCGCATCAGGTCGCCGGAGTACTCGTTGAGTTTGCCTTCGAAGCGCTCGAAGAGCGTGAACGCGTCGGCCGTCGCTCCGGCGAAACCGACGAGGATGCGGTCGCCGTAGAGCCGACGGACCTTACGTGCGTTCGCCTTCATGACCGTCTGGCCCATCGTGACCTGTCCGTCGCCGGCCATCGCGACGTTCCCGTCCTTTCGGACGCAGAGAATGGTGGTACCGTGCATCGTACTCATTCCGTAACTCCCTTCGCTGTACCACCGCCCGAGCGTCCCGCGTGCGGGTGCGCCTGCTGGTAAATTCGTTTCAGCGCCCCCAGCCCGAGGTGCGTATACACCTGCGTCGTCGACAGCGAGCTGTGACCGAGAAGCTCCTGAACGACACGGATGTCCGCGCCATGATCGAGGATATGCGTCGCGAAGCTGTGCCGGAACGTGTGCGGACTCACCTTCTTGGCAATCCCCTTCTCCACGACGCGCTTCTGGATGATCCCGGCGACTCCGCGCTGCGTGATCCGCCCTCCGTTGGCGTTGATCACGAGCGCCTTCTCGTCGCCACGGCCGAGCCGCGCCACGCGGGACGACCGGTACGGCAGGTAGTCGGACAGCACCTTCTTCGCGGTGCCTCCGAGAAACACGATCCGGTCCTTGCGGCCCTTTCCGTGTACGATGATCCTGCCCCGCTTGAAGTCGATCTCGTCCAGGTTGATCGTGACGAGCTCGCTGATTCGGCAGCCGGTGGAGTACAGCAATTCCAAGATAAGTCGATCGCGCAGCGTGGTGAAGTCGTCGCCTTCGAGCTCGAGCAATCGACCCATCTCCTCCTCGAAGAGGAAGCCCGGCAGGTGTCGCTGACGTTTGAGCCCCCGCACACCCTCCAACGGTGAGGCAGACGCGCGTCCGGTGAGGACGAGGAAGCGAAAGTAGCCCTTCAGCGACGAGAGCGCCCGGTTCACCGTGCTCACCGCCGCGTTCTGGCGCGACAGGTGCGCCACGTAGCGCCGCACGAGCGCGGCGTCGACCTCGGACTCGTCGAGCGTGTTCGACACGAGCCACTCGTCAAAGGCGGTGAGGTCGCCGCGGTAGGCGCGGACGCTCGCCTCGCTGAGATTGCGCACGCTTCGAAGGTAGTCGAGGTACTCCGAGGCAGCGGCGAGGCCCGCGAACGCGGGCCGCTCGCCGGATGCGTCGCGTCGGTCGTCCATACGCGCGCTCATCCGCCCGCCTCCCCGCCCATGGCGGCTCGCATCTGCGCCACGCGCGCCGCCGCGGCGTCACCGCTCGACCGCGGCTGCTCCCGGTCGGCTGCCGCAGTACGCTCGCACGCGCCTGTGACGTGGCGCACGCCCCATTCGCCGAGGATGTCCGCCGCGCCGTCGACGATGAGCGCCCCGTCGGCGGCGAGCTCCGCGGTGCCTGCGCCTTCGGGCGGCTCGAGCCCGGCACGGTGGACGAAGAGGTCGCGCCCGTGGTCGAGCGCGTAGTCGGCGGTGATGAGCGCGCCGCTTCGCGCCGGCGCCTGGACGACCACCACACCGCGCGAGAGTCCGCTGATGATGCGGTTTCGCGCCGGGAAGTGATACTTCAGCGGCGCGACGCCGGGCGCGTACTCGGTCGCGAGATAGCCGCCGGCGTCGAGGATCGCGGCGGCGACGCCCCGGTGCGAGGACGGTGAGACGATGTCGATCCCGGACGCGAGGATCGCCCCGGTCACACCGCGCGAGAGCGCCCCGCGGTGGGCGGCCACGTCGATCCCGAGCGCGAGCCCGGAGACGACGGTGAGCCCGGCGTCGGCCAGCTCGGCAGCGAGCCGCTCGGCGGCGATCACGGCCCCGGCGGTCGGGCGTCGCGTGCCCACGAGGGCGACCGACGGCAGCTCGTCGGCGGGAAGCTCCCCCCGTACGTAGAGGAGGAACGGCGGGTCGTAGATCTCGCGCAGCGCAGCGGGATAGCGCCGGTCTGCCTGCGAGATCACGCGGATTCCGCGCGAGCGGAGGAAGGCGAGGTCCTGCTCGGCGAGCCGGAGCAGCTCATCCGGGGTCGGCTGCGCGCGGCCGCGCGAACCCGACTCGTCACGGTCGGCGCGACGGGTCCCGACCTGCCGCCCCACCATCTGCGACAGCAGCCCCGGGGTGAGCGCGCGGAAGAGCGCCTCGCTGTCCACGAGCTCGTCGACGAGACACTTCTCGTTCGGACGCAGCACGTCGAAGCGGTTGATCGCGAGCCGCAGTACCGGTTCGGGGATCACGATTCACCTCCAAGGAGCAGCTGCCGGTTGCGCTCGGCGCGGCGGCGCATCTCGTCGCCGGGGGCCGTACGGATGATCCGGTCGTACGCGTCTACCGCCTCGTCGACGTTTCCGAGCGCGACGTGCGCGCGCGCGAGGACGAAGAGCGCCGGCGCGTGGTTCTCGCTGATATCGAGCGCGTGCTCGAGGTGGGGGAGCGCCTTCACCGGCTCGCCGAGCTCGAAGACGTAGAGCACCCCCAACCCGTAGCGCGCGTCCAGGTAATTCGGCGATATCTCGACCGCCTCGAGGTAGGAGCGCTCGGCGAGCCGGAGGTACTCGGCACGCACGTCCGGCCGCGCCTGCGCCTTGCCGACGTACCCGGCGGCGACCGCCGCGAGATAGTGGAGCACGTGGTTGCGCGGCTCGATCCTGATCGCCTCCTCGTAGGCGTCGAGCGCGGGGCCGTAGAGTTCCTGCCGCATGTACTCCTGACCGAGCAGCTTGAGCGCATCGGCCTCGCGGATCGCCGCCTCGATCGCCTCCGCGACCAGGTCCTCGTATTCGGCGATCGTGCGTTTCAGCTCCTGCACACGGTCCTCCGACGGCGGCTCCGGCTCGAGGTTGCGCATGCTCTGCAGACGCGCATCGTCGCGCTCGCACGAACCGAGCATCAGCACGAGACTCATCGCTGTGAGCAGCGCGAACGATACGCCCGCGCGGCGCCGCGTCATTACTCTCGTCCCCCTCTACGGGCCGAACGTGCGTCGTGCATCACTACCGTCCCCTCGGATGGAAATCCGCGTGATACGTAGCGAGCTCCTCTCGATCGACGTGGGTGTAGATCTGGGTCGTGGAGATATCGGCATGGCCGAGCAGCTCCTGCACCGCCCGCAGGTCCGCCCCACCCTCGAGGAGGTGCGTCGCGAACGAGTGGCGAAGCGTGTGAACCTTGGCGTCGACCCCCGCCTTCACGGCGATCTCGCGGAAACGCTTCCACATGCCCTTTCGCGAGAGTTGCTGCCCCCGGTTGTTCAGGAAGAGCGCGTTCTCCGGCCGCTTCGCGAGCTTCCCGCGCGCCTCGTCGAGGTACCGGCGAAGCCAGTGCCGCGCGTGCTCGCCCATGGGAACGAGCCGCTCCTTGTCGCCCTTGCCCCGCACCCGGATCAGTCGCTCGGCGAGGTAGACGCGGTCCAAGGTCAGCTCGACCGCCTCTGAGATCCGCAGTCCGCACGAGTAGATGAGCTCGAAGAGCGCACGGTCGCGCAGCCCGAGCGGACCGTCGACCTCGATCGCCGCGAGCAGTCGCTCGACCTCCTCCACGTCGAGCACCCCGGGCACGCGGTGCGCCATGCGCGGCACCTCGACGAGCGTCGCGGGATTGTCCTCGCGCTCGCCCTCGAGAACGAGATAGTGAAAGAGGCTGCGCAGCGCGCTGATCGTCTTCGCGATCGTCCGCTGGTCGATCCCGTCCTCCTGCTGACGCGCGATGAGGTAGTCGATGATCTGCGTCGTCGCCACGTCCTGAGCGGTCGCCTCGTTCTCTTCGAGCCAGACGAGAAAGCCACGGCAGTCGCGCACGTAGGTCGAGACGCTCCCGCGGGAGAGTCGGAGCCCCGCGGTCAGATAGTCTTCGAAGCTGCGGATGAGCTGCTCAGGCTCCATGCTCGCCACCGACCTGCTGGTACCGGAGTACCGCCGGTATCCCGAGCTCGTCCATGTCACCGCTCTCCGAGCCGAGCACCTGTTCGCGGCTGCGGTTGAGCTTGTTCCGCGTCATTTCCGACCACTGGTTGAGCGAGATGTACTCCTCGTTCTGGTCCTCGCTCTTCGCCGCCGGCTTCGTCTCACCGGGGTCGCGGTTGAACCCGGTCGCGATGACGCTGACCTTGACCTCGTTCTCCATGAGCTCGTCGACGGCGGTACCGGCGATGATGAGCGCATCCTCGTCCGCGTTCGCGGTGATGATCGTGAGGATCTCCTCGTACTCGGTCAGCGTGAAGTCGAGGCCCCCCGAGACGTTGACGAGAATCCCCTTCGCGCCTTCGATGCTCGCATCCTCGAGCAGCGGGTTGTTGATCGCGGCGGTCGCCGCGTCCACGGCGCGGTTGTCGCCGTCGCCGGTCCCGATACCCATCAGCGCGTCGCCCTGACCGCTCATGATCGTCCGCACGTCGGCGAAGTCTATGTTGATCTCGCCCGGTTTCGTGATCAGATCGCTGATACCCTGCACCGCCTGGCGCAGCACGTCGTCGGCGACGAGGAACGCCTGCGTAATGGGCGTCTTCTTGTCGACGATCTTCAGCAGGTGCTGGTTGGGGATGATGATGAGCGTGTCCACCGCCTCGCGCAGCTTCGCGAGGCCGTCGTCGGCGAGCTGCATCTTGTGTTTGCGCTCGAAGTCGAACGGCTTGGTCACGACCGCGACGGTGAGAATGCCCATGTCGCGCGCGACCTGTGCGATGATCGGTGCGGCACCGGTCCCGGTACCACCACCCATCCCGGCGGTTATGAAGACCATGTCGGCGCCCTGTACGACGCGCTGGATCTCGCTCTTGTCCTCGAGCGCGGCCTTCTCCCCGACCTCGGGCTTCCCGCCGGCGCCGAGGCCCCCGGTGAGCTCGCTTCCGAGCGGAAGACGGACCTCCGCGTTCGAGCGCTGGAGCGCCTGCAGATCGGTATTGACCGCGCAGAACTCGACGTTCTGGACCCCGGCGGCGATCATCCGGTTGACCGCGTTGCTGCCGCCGCCTCCCACGCCGATGACTTTGATCACTGTCGGGCTCCCGTACGCTTCGCCGAGCACCCGCTCTTCGTCCTGAATCTCGATCCTCATATCCCCTCCCAGTAGATGATCGAATCGCTGTACTCCGG
>CAZICD010000011.1:0-6033 GCA_964537725.1 uncultured Spirochaetaceae bacterium
GACCGCGACGTGAACCGCTACCAGAGCCGGATCGTCGTACGCGGCTGGCTGCAGAGCGTGGTTGGCTGCGACAGCCACTACGGCGAACCGTCCCGGCCGGTCGGGCTCGACGGCCTGCTCTTCGACATCGTCCTGCGCGACGCGGTCCCGGAGACGGCCGACTCGTCGAGCGCGCTCATCGAACTGGGTGGTGCTTCCGCCGCGACGGTGGAGAATTGCACGATCCAGGTCACGACCGGCGGCGAGTTCAGCCGCGGGGTGACAGCCCTCGCCGTTGACGGCCGATCGGACTGGGATGATTCGTCGTCACCAGCTGAGCGCGTGATCGTCCGCAACAACACGATCCTCGCGGTATCCGAGACCGGCGAAGACATGACCGGACTCAGCGTCGGATTCCTCGAGCCCGGCGGCGGGCACGAGGTGTGGGGAAACCGGATCATGGTGCAGGGGGCGGACGCGACGGGGCTCTACCTCGACGGCGCACAGGGCGTCATGGTCGCGAACAACGTGATCTCGGTACGCGGCGGACGCGATGCGTTGTCCGGGATGGCCGTAGGCATCGATTGCCAGCGCGAGCTCATGTCCGGTTTCGTCGTGCACAACACGATCGTCTTCGACTCGCCGGACTCCGAACGCGGGATGTGGATACACAACGCCGACTCCGAGTCCACGTGCGACATGGAGGTCATCGGCAACATCGTCGCCGGGTACGACGGCGACGGCTCCGAGGCGATCGGGTGCGAAAACGACACATCGCACACTCCCTACTGTGACTACAATGTCTGCTTCGGCGTCGATACGGAAGGCAGCGGCAACGTAGACGGCGGTACAATGAGCAGCGACTACTCCGCCTCGGACCTCTTCTGGGACGTTTTTGGCGAGGACTGGGATTGGGACCTCTCCGACGGGGACGAGGTCGACTACCGTCTCCACGGCAGCAGCGCGGGAACGTACGCAATCGACCAGGGGTCGCCGGGTCCGTGGGCCGGCGTAGACGTCGACATCCGCGGCGTCTCCCGTCCCCAGGGCGGCGCCTGCGACCGCGGCGCGTACGAGCACGAGTAGCGTACGCTTGCCTCCCGGCGTGCGGTCTGCGTATTCATGACGCAGAACCCGCCGGGAGGCCGCCATGACCGATCGACCCCGCTCCAGCCCCAAGCACCGCCACCTGCTCCTCTTCGCACCCTCCGCGGGCGACGACCGGCTCGCCCGAATGGAACGGGCGCTCGAGGAGCACGCCACCGCCGTGTCCGACCGGGACCTGCTGGTGCACCGCGCGACCGACGGCCCCGTCGCCGACCCCGCCTCGCTCCGCGATGCCTGGGACGTGCCGGCGGACGCGTTCTGTCTCATCCTCGTCGGCAAGGACGGCGGTGAGAAGCTGCGGCGCTACGAGCCGGTGGACCTGCAGGAGATCTTCGCGCTGATCGATGCCATGCCCATGCGCCGTCGCGAGATGCGCGAGCGCGGCGGGTGAGGGGTGGCCCCCCGGGTGTCGCGTCCACGCCGGCCGCTCGGCGTTGCGGCCGGGCGGCGATCACCACACCCGACCCAGCTCCACCTCCGCGCGCGCGTCGTTCAGAGCGAACCGGACCCGCTCGCGAAAGACGCCCGTCTCACGGTAGCGCCCGCCGCCGTGCGCATCGGCCTCAAAGACCGTGACCTCCTGAGCGTCGGGATCGACGAGCCAGTAGACCGGGACGCTGGAGCGCTCGTAGAGCAGTCGTTTGAGCTCGCGGTCGCGCGCGGCGGTTGACGGCGAGGCGATCTCGACGACGAGGTCGGGCGCGCCGACGATCCGGCTCGGCGAGACGATGCGCTCCCGCTTCCGCAGGACGACCACGAGGTCGGGCTGCACGATGTCCACCTCCGAGAGCTCGACGTCGGTGGGGGCGGCGAAGACCCGACCGAGCCGTGCATCTTCGATCTGCCGGAAGAGCTGCGCGAAGATGCGGCCGGATGCCGCCTGGTGTCCTGTACCGGGTGCCGGTGCCACGTAGTGCTCCCCGTCGACGAGCTCGTGGCGCCGCCCGTCATCCGGGAAGTGCCGGTACTCCTGATACGTGAGCTTGAGCCTTCCGTCCACGATCACACCCATACTACGGCCGCTTCGTTCCTCGCGCTTCATTATACACGATCGGGCGACGGCGGGGCCGGCGGAAGGCGGCGCCGGGCCCACCGCGCTCACGCCACGCGGTGGAACCAGAGCATGGAAAGCAGCGCGGCGACGATCATGAGGAGCGCGCCGAGCGCGGCGAAGAGCGCGGTGATCTCGGTCTCCTCGCGGACGAGCTCGAGCTGGAGGCTGAGCGACTGGTAGATGTCGCGCAGGTCGGTGTCGCTGCCCGCCCGAAAGTACTGGCCGTGGGTGCGGTCGGCGATCGTCTGAAGCGCCGCTTCGTCGAGCTGCACGCGCATGGACCGGCCGAAGAAGCTGAGGACCGCGCCCTCCTCCGTGCCGAGCCCGACGGTGTAGATCTTCACGCCAAGGTCCGCGGCGATCTGCGCGGCGACGATGGGGTCGGGCCCCTGCGTCGTCTGCCCGTCGGTGAGGAGCACGACGACCGCGGAATCGTAGCTCCCGGGCGGGACCGGGTTGGGCAGGCGCGACTCCTCCGGCGGCGGTTCTACCCCGCCCATGCCGCCGCCGCGGCCGGGCGAGAACGCGCGGCCGGGCGGGATGTTCGGGATGTCCAGGTCGAGCTCGAGGTCCTCGAAGATCGACGCGACCGAGGCGAGGATGCCGCTTCCCACGGCGGTCGCCATCTGCGTGTCGAGTCGGTCGATCGCTTCCATCACCGCGCCCCGGTCGGTAGTCGGCGGCTGCACGAGCGCTGCACCTCCGGCGAAGGCGACGATGCCTATGTTCACGTTGCGCGGCTGCTGCTCGACGAAGGCGCGCGCGGCCACGCGCGAGGCCTCGAGCCTGCTCGGCGTGATGTCGGTGGCGCGCATGCTGCCGGAGATGTCCATCGCGAGGATGACCGTGCCGCGCTGCGACGGCAGGACGACCTCTGTCGCCGGCCGCGCGATCGCGACGACGAGCGCCGAGAGCGCGAGCGCGAACAGGAGCGGCGGGACGTGGCGGCGGAAGCTCCTCGCCTTCGCGGCGGCGGCCTGGACGACGCCCAGGTTCCCGAATCGGACCGCCTGCGCCCGTTTGCGTCTCATCACGAGCACATAGACGAGCGCGAGCAGCGGGATCGCGATCAGGAGCAGCAGCATGTAGGGCCAGGTAAACGACACGGTGCCTCCTCTATCCGGCGACGCCGGCGGTACGTCGCGCCTTGCGGAGCGCCGCAAAGCGCAGGATCGAATCGATGAGATCGTCGGTGGTGAGGATCTCGAGCGCGTCCACGCCCGCCTCGGCGAGGCCGTCGCGCACGCGCTCCTCCTGCTCGGCCGCCGCCTCCTCGAACGCCCGGCGGAACCGCGGCGCGTGCGTGTCCACGACGATCTGCTCGCCGCTCTCGGCGTCCTCCATCGCGACGATCCCCAGGTCGAGCAGGTCGCGCTCGCCGGGGTCCACGACGCGGACGGCGAGCGTCTCGTGACGCCGCGCGAGCTCGCCCAGCTTCGCCTCCCAGCCCGGCTCGCTCACGAAATCGGAGACGACGAAGACGAGCGAGCGGCGCCGGATCGCGCGCGCGGCGTCGCGCATGACGCGGCCCAGGTCCGTGGGCGGCGCGGCTTCGGCGGCGGGTCTGCGCTGCAGGAGCGTGACGAGCTTGAGGACGTGGTCGCGCGAGCCGCCCGACGGGACGTGGCGGACGCTCGTGCCGTCGAAGACGACCGCGCCCACGCGGTTCCCGCGGCGCGTGAGCAGGCGCGAGAGCAGCGCGACGAACTCGACGACGACGGTGCGCTTGCGCGCCGACGACCAGCTCACCTCCACCGAGGGGCTCAGATCGACGAGGAACCACGCGGTGAGCTCGCGGTCCTCGTGGTACTCGCGTACGTACGGCGTGTCCATCCGCGCGGTGACGTTCCAGTCTATGTAGCGCACGTCGTCGCTCGGCTGGTACTCGCGCAGATCGGCGAGGTCCATCCCCGTGCCGCGGAAGAGGCTGTGATAGTCGCCCTGGAACAACCCGTCGAGCCGACGCATCACCGTCCACTCGATGCGGTCGAGGAGCTGCTCAGCTCCCTGCTTCGACTTCGACATGACTCTCCAATGGTTTCTCCGGCGCCGGAACGCGCGCGAGGATCTTCCCGACGATCCGGTCCGAGCCGACCTCGTCGGCCATCGCGTCGTAGGTGCGCACGAGCCTGTGGCGAAGCACGTCGGCGGCGACGTCGGTCACGTCCTCCGGGAGCACGTACGCGCGGCCCCTCAGGAACCCGAGCGCGCGCGCCGCCTCGATCAGGTGGATCGTCGCGCGCGGGCTCGCTCCGAAGCTCACGTACTGCTCGAGCTCCTCGAGGCCGTACTTCGCCGGCTCGCGCGTGGCCGCGACGAGGCGCACCGCGTACGAGATGAGCGACGGGTCCACGAAGCTCCTGCGGCATTCGGCCTGCAGCGCTAGCAGCGCCTCCGTCGTCGTCACCCCGCCGGCGCCGGCGAGCATTCCGGTCACCCGCTCGACGATGACGAACTCCTCGTCCTCGCTCGGGTAGCCCACGAGCACCTTCATCATGAACCGGTCGATCTGCGCCTCCGGCAGCGGGTAGGTGCCCTCGGTCTCGATCGGGTTCTGCGTGGCCATGACGAGGAAGGGCTCGGGCACGCGATAGGTAACACCGGCGATCGTGACCTGGTGCTCCTGCATGACCTCGAGCAGCGCGCTCTGCACCTTCGCCGGCGCTCGGTTGATCTCGTCGGCGAGGAGCAGATTCGTGAAGACCGGGCCGAGCGAGGTGGTGAACTCGGCGGTCTTCTGGTTGTAGATCCGCGTGCCAATGAGATCTGCCGGTACGAGGTCGGGGGTGAACTGGATCCGCTTGAAGTCGCCGCTGACCACCTTCGCGAGCGTCTTGACGGTGAGCGTCTTCGCGAGCCCCGGCACGCCCTCCACGAGGAGGTGGCCGCCGGCGAGCATCGCGACGAGCACGCGCTCGAGGAAGTGGTCCTGCCCCACGACGGTCTTCTTGACCTCGTAGAGCACGCGCTGCATGAGCTCCACGCGTTCCCGGTCTACCGCTGCCTGCTTGTCCATGATTCCTCCTAGAAGGGATTCGGGCCGATGGCCGCAGCCGCGCTCTCGATAGGCACGGCGAAGCCGATGCCTATGAACACGCCGTCCTCGGTGGGGTTGAGGATCGATGTTACGATCCCCACGACCTCGCCGCGGCGGTTCACGAGCGGCCCGCCCGAGTTGCCCGGGTTCGCCGCCGCGTCGAACTGGATCAGATTGTCGACGACGACGCTTCGGCCCCGCGCGTAGTAGCTGCGGTTCAGGCCGGAGACGACCCCGGCGGAAACCGACGGCCCGATGCCGAAGGGGTTCCCCACCGCGATCACCTCGTCGCCGGGTCGCAGGTTCGCCGCCGACCCCATCGTCGCCGGCGCGATGCCCTCCGGGATGACCTCCGCTTGCAGCACCGCGAGGTCGTTCTCCGGCTGCGCGCCGGCGACCGTCGCCTCGGTCTCGAAGCCGTTGGCGAAGACGATGCCCAGCCGATCGGCGCCCTGCACGACGTGGAGGTTCGTGAGGATCTGCCCGTCGGCGGTGATCATCACGCCGGTGCCCACGCCCTCCTCGGTGACGAGCTCGTCGTTACCGGTGAGGCGCTGCACGCGCACCACCGAGGCGCCCACCGCGCCGTAGGCGCGCGTGGAGACCGCCGGCAGCGCGTCGTACTCCTCGAGCGCGGTCACGACCGTTTCGTTGACCTGGTCCTGCGAGAGCGCGACCGCCTCGGCGGAGATCGCGTCGTAGAGCGCGGCGGCGCCCACTGCGAGCACGAAGCCGGCGACGAGGAGCGCCGCGCGGTCGTGACGGCGGACGAACGCGGCCACGCGGTGTGCGGGGGAGGGGCGGGCGGATTCGGCTGCGCCCGGTCGACCCGCTGCCGCGCCGGGAGCCGCGAAGC
>CAZICD010000011.1:6133-26853 GCA_964537725.1 uncultured Spirochaetaceae bacterium
CCGCGCTCGCCGGCGCCGCGCGCCGGGCGCATGCCGGTGCCGCTGGCGTCACTCGTGGCGGCTGGGCGCGCCGATCGCATCGGCCCGGCCGGACCCCGCCCGGCTCGTCCGCTCGACCCGATGTAGATCGTCCTGCGCCGTCGCGTTCCCGTCGTCACACGCACAAGATATCCAAAATTGTTGATAAGAAGTGTAAAAAATAGCCGGGTGTCCGGGGAATGGGTACCTTGGAGGTATGAGACACGCCCATTCACCTCTGAAGACGATGGTCCTGATCGTTCTGCTCGCGCTTGTGCTGCCTGCTACGGCGACCGCGCAGAGCGAAGGGGGCCTGGCCGACTGGATTGACCGCACGAACGCGCACCGCATCTCCGGTTACGTGACGCTCGGGCTCGCGACGGTCACCGCGACGCTCGGGTTGCTCGACGTGCCGTATCACCCGATCGTGGGAATCAGCACCGCGGCCTCGGCCTCGGTGACGCTGGGGCTGGGATCGATCGCCTACAGCGACCGGCTCTCGCGCTTCTGGCCGCACGCGGTGCTCACCGGCGTGGCGACCGCGGGCTTCCTGACGAACGTGATCTTCCTCGAGGGCGGGAGCACGGCGCACGTGGCGACCGGCATAGCGTCCACGGCGGCGCTCGCGGCGGGCTACGGTGCGATCCTGCTTCTGAAGTAGGCGCCGCGGCTACTCGGGCGCCGGGAACATCATCTCTTCCATGTAGAAGTTCTGGAAGGCGGCCGATCCGCTGAGCTCTATGTAGCGGCACGAGTCTACGATGGTCTGCGCCTCGTTACTGCTCTCGCGGTCGACGAGCACGCGGGCCGCTCCGGCTCCCGCGGCATTTCCCACCGGGATGACCCGTTCGGCGTCCACGCCGGGCAGGAGTCCGACGCGCAGCGCCGCCTCCGGACGGACGTACGTCCCGAATCCGCCGGCGAGGTAGATCGCCTGCAGGTCCGACGGCTCCACGCCAGCCTCCTCGAGGAGCACGCGGATGCCCGCGGCGATCGCGCCCTTGGCGAGCTGCACCTGGCGGACGTCTCCCTGCGTGAGGACGATGGGCCCGGTCGGCGCGCTCTCCTCCTCGGCGAGCACGAGCGCGGGCTCGCCGTCGACCTCCACGATACGCTCGCCGTAGAGTACGGCCGCCTCGCCCGTCGCCGCAGCGGCGTCGAAGCGGCCGGTCTCGTCGACCACCCCGTCCTCGATCAGCATCGCGACCGTATCCATGAGTCCGGTGCCGCAGACGCTCCTCGGCGCGACCTCGCCGATCGTCTCGATCACGAGCGTCGTCCCCTCGCGCCGCACGTGGTTGATCGCGCCGGCGACGCCTCCCGATCCGTGCCGGATCGTCGCGCCCTCGAACGCCGGACCCGCCGCGGTGGAGCACGCGACGAGCCCGTCCTCGCCGCCGCAGACGATTTCGCCGTTCGTGCCTATGTCGACGAGGAGCGATACCCCCGGGTGACGATCGAGGCCGGAGGAGAGCAGGTCGGCGACGATGTCGGTACCCACGTACGCCGAGACGCCCGGCGGGATGCGCAGCAGCGCGTTCGGGTGCAGCGGCAGGCAGACCTCCGAGGCCGGGACTGTCACCCCCTCGGTGAGGACCGGCATGAAGGGGGCCCGGCTCATGGATGTGGGATCGAGGTCGAGCAGCAGGTGGATCATCGTCGTGTTGCCCACGATCGCGGCCGTGGCGATATCCTCCGACTCGACACCGGCGTCGCGGGCGAGCCGGCGCGTGAGCGAGGCGAGCTGCTCGCAGATCACGTCGTGCAGCGGCGCCCCGGAGCCGTACGCGGTGATCCGCGTGATGACGTCCGCGCCGTAGTCGCCCTGCGCGTTCGCCTCCGAGCACGAGGCGAGCACGTCGTGGCTGCCCAGGTCGACGAGGTAGCCGGCCACCGTCGTCGTGCCTATGTCGAAGGCGACGCCGAGCAGTGGCAGTCCCTCACCGTCGCCTGCCGCCCGCTCGAGCGCGACGAGCGCGGGCTCGCCGGTGTCGACGATCGCGTCGAGCTCGGAGCCGGCGTCGAGCGCGGCCGCGGCGGTCGAAAGCTGTTCGCAATCGACGCGCAGGCGCGGCATTCCGGCGGCCGCCCGAAGCCGGCGCAACACGCTCTGCTGGTCCTCGAGCGTGGGGGCGTTGAGCCTCAGCCGTTCGAGCACGACGACGGGCTTTCCGCTCGTGGGCACTTCGATCCCGCCGCCCTTCGCGAGCGTGTCCGCGCTCGCCGGCGGCGTGACGTGGCCGGGAAGCGTCACCGTGAGGTCGGCGGTCGGGAAGGTTCGGCAGGCGAGCCGCCGCGCCGGGTCGTCGCCGGTGAACCGGTCCTCTTCCGGGGAGCGCGCGCCGCCCGCCTCCGGCGGATCGATCGTAACGAGACACTTCCCGCACCGCCCGATGCCGCCGCACGGCGCGGGCAGGTGCCAGCCGGTGCGCTGAAGCGCGCCGAGCAGCGATTCGTCGTCGTGCACTTCGATCGTGTCCTGTCGGTGATCCGAGGTGATTGTTGCCGAGATACTCATGGAGTGATCCTGTGCGTGGGCGTCGGGTAGGAGGGGGCGAAGGCGGACGAGCTCTCGATCGTGGCCTCGGGCACGATCGCGCGGATCGCTTCGATCGCGACCGCCTCCAGGTCCTCCGGCGGCGCGGCGACGCGCGCGTTGAGCACGAGCTCGAGCGTGTCCGGATGACCGCCGATCGTGTCGTCCACGGTCGGTTGGGCGGTCTCGTCGGTGAGACTCGCCTTCGCGTGATCGAGTCCGCCTACGAGGTAGATCTTCGCGTGCGCGATCTCCCACGACCGCTCGCGACTCGCCGCACCCACGCGGCGCAGCACCTCGAGCGCGAGCTCGTTCGGGTCCAGATGCGCGGCTCCGGCGATTCCGGCGCGCAGGTTGAGCCAGCCGAGCGCCGCCTCGCTCGCGCCGTAGCGGTCGTACGAGATGTCGAGCTTCGCGTCGCGGTGCGCGCCCGATCCGAGCTCGTCGAGCAGCGCGGGAATACCGTCGCCGGTGCGCGCGGCGACCGGGAGGACGGTCCGACCGGGAAAGCGCTCGCCGAGCGCTCGGGCGAGCGCCGCCGTCTCGTCGTCGCCGAGCGTGTCGGTCTTGTTGAGCAGAAGGACATCGGCCTCCTCGCACTGCTTCTCGAAGAGGTAGTTGATCTCCGGCGACCCCTTCCCCGCGATGTACTTGCGCGCGCGGCGCGGGTCGATCACGACCGCGAGCGGCGCGAGGTCGAAACGCTTCGTTTTCTCCGAGCGAAGCGGGCGGAAGAGCGTGGCGACGAGATCGGTGCAGCTTCCCACCGGCTCGGCGAGGATCACGTCCACCTCGTCGCCGTAGCCGGCGAGCGCCGATGCGAACTGGTCGAAGTTGCAGCAGAAACAGCCGCCGGTCACTTCGTCCACGACGAGGTCGTGAGCGCGCAGAAACTGCGTGTCCACGAGGTCGCTTCCCTGGTCGTTCGTCACGATCCCGAAGGTCAGGCCCCGGTCGCGCAGCATCCGCGCGATCGCGAGGATCGTCGTCGTCTTGCCGGCCCCCAGGAAGCCGCCCACGATCATGAGCCTGGGTCTACTCGTCGTCGAGCTCATCGATAAACTCCCGGATATCGCGGATCGTCAGGATCCTGCCCGCGCTGACCTGCTCGTCGTTCACGAGCACCGCGGGCATCTTCTCCACCTCGAGCCCCGGCACGTCGCGAAGCTCCGACGGGTGGCGGATCTCACGGACGTGCAGCGACAGACGTTCGTCCTCGCGCACGGCTCTCTCGAGGCTCTCGCGCAGCAACTGCTCGATGACCTGGCACGCACCGCACGGCGGGCGCTGAACGACGAGGGTGAGATCGATCCCGGTCCGTACCACGCGAGCATTGTAGTGAGCCCGGCGCGCCGTGACTACCGGGGCCGCCGCCCGGCTCGGACCCGCGGCGGCCCGGCGCTATCTCTGCCGCTCGGCGAACGGCAGGTGATCGTTCAGCTGCTCGATGTGCATCTCTTCGTAGCGGTTGATCTTGTCGATGTTCATCTTCATCACGAGCTGCATCCGCTCGTCGTAGAAGTGGTGCAGGCTGTGCGTGGCTACCGCGCGGAAACCCCGGCGCACCTTGTGGCTGCTTCCCATCCCCGGGTCGAAGCGCTTGACGCCGTGTTCGATCCCCCATCGGATGGGCTCGTAGTAGCAGAGGTTGAAGTGGAGGTTGTTCACGAAGCGTTCGGCGCCCCAGTACCGCCCGATGAGGCGGTCGGGTTTGTAGAGGAGCATCGACATCCCCACCGGTACGTCGCTGCCGGTCTCGTAGGCGGAGGCGAACAGTACGCGGTCGCCCACGCCGTCCTGCAGCATCCCGAAGAACTCCGGCGTGAGAAAACGGGCGGCCCACATCCCGAACTGGTCGTTCGTACTCGAATAGTACTCGTACATCGCCACGAGGTGCTCCTCGGAGACCTCGGAGGCGAAGCGGCTCTCTATCGTGAGGCCTTGGTCGCCCATGCTGCGGCGCTCGCGCTTGATGTTGCGACGCTGGTTCTTGTTGAAGCGCGCGAGGTAGTCGTCGAAGCTCTCGAACGACTCGTTCTCCCAGCGGAAGTGTTGATGTCGCCAGGGGGTGAAGTCGTCCGCGTTGAGCAGATCTGCGAAGTCGGGCTCCGGCCAGAGGATGCTGAAGCCCTGCATGTCGTTCGCGCGCGAGAAGTCGTGGATCTCCGCGAGCATCTCCGCTGCGGTCGCGCGCGCGTCCTCGGCGCGGTCGATCAGGAACCGGTACCCGATCGCCGGCGTGAGCGGGCTCATCGCGACGAGCTTCGGATAGTACGGGGTGCCGAGCTGCTCGGAGACCTCCGCCCACGCGTAGTCGAAGACGAACTCGCCGGCGCTGTGCGTCTTCACGTAGAGCGCGGCGGCGGCGACGAGGGTTCCGTCGCGGTAGAGCAGCAGATGCTGGGGAATCCACCCCTCCTCCGGGGAGACGCTTCCCGACTCCTCGAGAATCCGCAGCCAGTCCCAGTCGAGCAGCGGGGTTTCGTACTGGTTGGCGAGCCGGTTCCACGCCTCGCGGTCGCAATCGCGTATTTGGTCGATCCAGACGAAGCCGTTGGTCGTACTCATGCAAGGCCGAAGGTACTCATACCCGCGCGCCGCGGCCAAGCCGAAGGCGGCGACGTGGTGCAGCCTCCGCCCCGCGCCGCGGCGACGTGGTGCGGCCCGTGGTGCAGCCTCCGCGCCGCCCTTGTCACAGAAACCTCCAACCTGTATACTCCCTCAATTGTGAAACCCAAGACCGAAGAGCTTGCTTCCCCGGCGCTTCGGAACGATCTCCGCGAGCTCATCGCAGGATCATTCACCTCCGACGACGTGGACGAGCTGGGACGCCTCCTGTTCCGTTCGTACAGCAGTCATGAGAAGGCCGGGGCCGACAACCACATCACGATATCGCGACCGCGGGCGGCCGAATTGCTCGTCGAGGAGGCCGAATCGCGCGCGAAGCTGCCCGACCTGATTCAGCTCGTCGCCGAGCTGGACGGCAGGAGCTTCGGCGGCCGGCGCGTGGACGTGAAGGACATCGAGGTGTTCTTCAATTCGCTCGCGCGGCTGGGCATCGTGTACGACCCCGCACGGCGTCGGCTCCACTATACGAAGCAGGAGATCGAGCGGCTGAAGAACTGGGGGAGCCTGCGCGACGGCAAGACCTACGACATCACCGTCGTCAGCGCGGACATCGTTGGAAACAGCGCGCTCGTACGCGAGAACGGCTCGAAGAAGATGGAGAAGCTCTACTTCGAGCTGTGGCGCTTCCTCGAGCGCAAGCTCGACGACTACGACGGCCGCGTATGGAACTGGGCCGGCGACGGTGGCCTGCTCGCCTTCACGTTCGCCGGCCACGTGGATCGAGCCGTGATGTGCGCGATCGACATTCAGAGCTCGCTCCCGCTGTTCAACATCTCGCCGGCGAACCCGGTGAGGCAGCGCGTGGAGCTGCGTCTCGCCCTGGACACCGGCACGGTGACCTTCTATAGCGACACCGGACGAATCGTCTCAGACGTGATCAACTACGCCGCGCACCTGGAGAAGGGGGGCACCGAGCCCGGGTGCATCTCGCTCTCCGAGCGCGCGGTGGACGCGTGCGACAAGCGTATCCTCTCCATCTTCGAGGATGCCGGTGAGTTCGAAGGGTTCTCCTACTGTACCACGCCGCAGAGGCTCGATTCGCTCTTCGGCGACGGCGAGGGGTGCTTCGACCCGGTCACGAGCGCGAGCTGACGTCTCGCGAGACGCGCGAGCGGCAGCCGGCGCGGCGACATCACCTCCGGCCCGGCGCCTCCGTCACGCTCCGCAGGCGCACTGACCGTCGGCGCAACCGCCTCCCTCGCAGTCGCACGCGCCCGCGCAGCCGGCCTCGGGCGCGGCTTTCCGCGATACGCTGATGATCGACATCATCTTCTCGAGCTCGTCCGACCCGCACGAGCTGCACGCGAGCTCCGGGGCATCGCTGCCCACGCCGACAAGGTGTTCGTTGACCGTTCCGCACGAACGGCACTGGTACTCGTAGAGCGGCATGGCCATGTCATAACCTATCCGATCATTCCTGTAAAGCTCCACGTGTTGACAGCTCCATGCGGCTCCCGATAACCTTCCACCATCCCGGTGCGTCACCCGACGCGTCGTTACGGAGGTCGTGCGGTGAAGAGGTAATACGAATCTCGCAATTCCAAGGAGGCTCGTATGACCCAACTGCACTTCACCTCGGTCTCGTTTACCTACCCCGGACTCGCAGACCCTCTGATCGTTGATCTCAGCTTCGCCGCCGCACCCGGCTGGACGGGCGTAGTAGGTCCGAACGGCGCGGGCAAGAGCACGCTCCTCGCGCTCGCCGCCGGCAGGATAGAACCGGACAGCGGCGCCGTGGCTGCACCCGGCAGCGCCGTCGTCTGCGATCAGCGTACCGACCACGCCCCGCAGGCGCTGGCCGATCTGCTGAGCTTCCCGGATGCCGATGCCGGACGGCTCGTCTCCGTGCTGGGGCTCGAGGCCGATTGGCCGTGGCGCTGGGAGACCCTCAGTCACGGCGAGCGCAAGCGCGCGCAGATCGCCGCGGCGCTCTGGCGGCGCCCCGAGCTGCTCGTCGTGGACGAGCCCACGAATCATCTGGACCGCGAGGCACGACGCCGGCTCGCCGAAGCGCTCGAACGCTACGACGGGGTGGGGCTCGTCGTGAGCCACGACCGCGAGCTGCTCGACCGGCTCTGCGCCCGGTGCCTCTTTCTCGAGGCCCCCGGTCGCGCCGTCGTGCGCCCCGGTGGCGTCTCCGCCGGCCTCGAGGAGCAGGAGCGCGAGCGCCTCGAGAAGCGACGCGCGTGGGAGGCGGCCCGCGCCGAACATGCGCACATCGAGTCTGAAGCGGCTCGCCGCCGGGAGGAGGCGTCGGGCCAGAACCGCAAGCGGAGCAAGCACGCGTTGCGATGGAAGGACTCCGACGCGCGCGAGAAGGTAGACCGGGCGCGGATCTCAGGGGCCGACGGCCAGGCCGGCCGTCTCACCAACCAGCTCGACGGCCGCCGCAGGCAGGCTGCGGAGCGTCTTGAGTCGCTCGAGCGACCGGTGCGCGAGCGGGTCGGCATCTCGGTTCACGGCGAACGGTCGCGGCGCGACGCGCTCATCGCGCGCGACGCCGGTGTCGTGACGCTCCCCGACGGACGGCGCGTCGTCTTCGACGATCTCGTCGTGCGCCCGGACGACCGGATCGCGCTTCAGGGGCCCAACGGCGCGGGGAAATCCACGCTCGTCGCCGCCCTGCTCGACGGCGGCGCGGGCCGGGCCCCGGGGGCACATGAGGTGCTCTGGATTCCTCAGGAGATCGGCGCCGACGAGGCGGCGGCGCTCGCGCAGGAGGCACGCGGGCTCGACAAGGCGTCGCTCGGGCGCGTGCTCTCCACGGTGAGCAGGCTCGCCTCCGACCCGGAGAAGCTCCTGCAGACCGGCCTCCCCAGCCCCGGCGAGACCCGGAAGCTGATGCTCGCGTTGGGGCTCGAGCGACGCCCCGCGCTCGTCGTGATGGACGAGCCGACCAACCACCTCGACCTCGTCTCGATGAGGTGTCTCGAGACGGCGCTCGCGGATTTCGTCGGCGCGCTGCTCGTCGTCAGCCACGACGACCGATTCGTCCGAGCGGTGGCGCGGACGGTGTGGACGATCCGCGACGGTTATCTGGAGGTGAGCGAGGGACCGCCCACGTAGTCGTCTGACGGTACGCGTACGTACGGCCCGAGGCTGCCCAGTTGCGGTCGGCGCGCTATCGCTCGCAGACGCGCGACGCGCTCGGAGGTCGACGGATGCGTACGGAAGAGCGAGCCTTCGCTCTCGCGCTGAATGGGCAGGAAGATCTGCAGCAGACTCTGCTGGACGTACTCGATCCGCTGGAGCGCGCGGGCGAGCCCTTCGGGATCACCGGTCAGCTCCGCCGCGGTTTCGTCGGCGGCGAGCTCCCGGGTACGCAGCAGCGCGAGCTGGAGCAGCCAGCTCACGACCGGCGAGGCCATCAGCACGAGCAGCGCGCCTCCCGAGAGCCCTCCTGACACGAGCAGCACCGGTAGCGCGAACAGCACGAGGAGCCAGCCGGCTCGCGTAAACAGCAGCGTCGCCTGGCGAAGCACCTCCGCGACGCGGAAGAGCGAGAGGTCGTTGTTGCGGATGTGCGCGATCTCGTGCGCGACGACGCCTTCGATCTCGCGCCGGCTGAGCGCGGAGAGTATCCCGTCGGTGACGAGTATCGCCGCGTTGTGGTGATCGCCCACGGTGGCCGCGTTGATCGTCCGGCTGCGCACGTAGTAGAGGTCCGGCGTTGCCTCGAGCCCCGCGCGCCGCGAGAGTGCCTCGACCGTGTCGAAGAGCGCCGGCGCCTCGTAGGGATGGATGGGCCGGGCTCCGCGCAGCTGCATGCGTGGCTCCGTGCGCAGGAAGGAGATGCCAACGGCCGCCAGGAACCCCAACACGAGGATGAGCGCCCAGTTGCCCACCAGCTGCCAGCCGGTCAGCAGCGCGACGCCGAGCAACCCTGCACCGAGGAGAATCGTCTGGAGCGTCGTGTTTGCCTTCACGCTGTCCTTAATGCAAGAAGCGTACCAGTCCGCTTGCCCGCAACTCCTTTTCCCATAGTGACATGGCGACCCATCGGTCCGATTGCTGGAGCGGTGGGTCATGATGACTCATCCGTCGTCGTCCGGTGGGCCATCCGGACCGTCGCCCTCCTCCTCGATCACGCGAAAGTCACGAACGACCGCTCCCTGCTCGGGCTCGCCGTCCTTGTACTCTTCGATCAGACTCACGGTCTGGAACGGAATCATGAGATGGTCCGCCTTCCCGAAGGTCCTGCGCACCTCGTCCTCTGAAGGGTCGATGATGATGTTCTTCGTGTCGGGAAAGACGATGTCGGTGATCGACACGAAGTAGGGGTGGGTCAGGTCGAGGCCCCGTGCTCGCAGCACGAGCTCCTTCTCCTTCCACTTGAAGTGCACGCGATAGATCGACACGGTTCCTCCGGCTCGCTACGGCTCGTCGACGAGCGCGACCTGAATGTCGCACACGTTGGTATTCGTGGGCCCGGTGCGCAACAGCCCGCCAATACCATCAAAGAAACGAAACGAGTCGTTTTCGGCAAGGAAGCGTGCGGCGTCGAGCCCCGCTTCCGCCGCCCTGCGGGCGATCTCGGGGGAGGCGAACGCGCCGGCGGCGTCGGTGGGGCCGTCGGTGCCGTCGGTCGCCGCCGACAGGAACGCTGTGTGCGCGTAGAGATCCGGATGCCTGCCCATCGCGTCCACCATCGCGAGCGCGAGCTCCTGGTTGCGTCCGCCCCGTCCTGCGCCGCGGATGGTCACCGTCGTCTCACCGCCGCAGAGGATGCACGCGGGCGCCGCGGCCGGGCGCTCGTGGGTGCGGACCTCGGCGATGATCGACGCGAGGAATCCGGCCGCCTCGCGCGCCTCCCCGGTGAGTCGTGAGGTGAGCAGCACCGTCTCGTAGCCGAGCGATGTGGCCGCATCGGCCGCGGCGAGGAGCGCCTGATAGTTCGTTCCCACGAGTACGTTGCGCACGAGCCTGAACGCCTCGTTGTCCGGAGCAGGCGTCTCGCTCACGCGGCCGGCAGCTCCGGCCTCGAGGATACGCACCACATCCCCAGGAAGGCGATCGCGGATGCCGTAGCGGTCGATGTGACCGATCGCGTCGGCGTACGTCGAGCCGTCCGGCACGGTCAGCCCGGAGGCGATCGAGTCGAGGTCGTCGCCTACGACGTCGGAGAGGATGAGGCTGATCGAATGGGCCGGCGCGAGCGCCTCGGCGAGTCGCCCGCCCTTGATGGCGGAGAGGTGCTTGCGCACGGCGTTGACTTCCTGAATCGTCGCCCCGCTGTCGAGCAGCGCCTGGGTGGTCTGCTGGAGCTGCCCGAGGGTCAGCGCGACCCGTTCCCCGTCGACCTCGGCGGAGACGGGAGCGGCGAGAAGCGCCGACCCGCCACCGGAGATGACGGTGATGACGAGCGTCGTCCGATCGGCCTCGTCTGCGAGCTCGAGGATGCGGCGCCCCGCTTCCACGCTCGCGTCGTTCGGAATGGGGTGCCCCGCCTCGAGAAGCCGGACGCGCGAGAGCTCCTCAACGTGACCCTCCTTCACGCCCACCGCTCCCGAGCTGATCCGGTCGCCGAGAAGATCTTCGAGCGCGCGCGCCATGGGGGCTCCGGCCTTGCCGGCGCCTATCACGACGATGCGGTCGAAGGCGTCCAGGTCAACCGAGTCGTGTACGCTTTCGGTGTCGATGCTGAGCGTGGCGCCGTCGAGCGTCACCGCGCTGCGAATCATCTCGTAGGGGTTCACGCGGGCGAGCGCGTCGCCCACGATCCTCTCCAGATTCTGCTTCTGTGTCTCGGTCATCGTGTCTCCCCGTCGAGCTCGGTCCGGTGGACGTACGAGCCGTTCTCGATGTCGTCGCGGTCGATGAGCGACGCGATCGCGCGCGCCGCCGCGGTCGGATCGACGAGCGAGCCGGATTCCTTCCACTCGACGTAGGTCTCGTGGTTCGGCAGGACCGCCGGCCCGGCCGAGCGCAGCGCTTCCTGCATGTCGGTGTCGACGGTACCCGGCGACACCGCGTAGAAGCGGAAGGGCGCGCGCGGGTCGTCCGAGCCGTGCTCGCCGGCGGCGGCGCGCGTGAACGTGTTCAGCGCCGCCTTGGTCGTGGAATAGGTGGAGAGCCCCGGCATGGGCGAGCTGCCGGCGCCCGAGGAGACGTTGATCACCGTGCGCCGGCAGCGGTACGAGCCGAAGTGGCGCACGAAGCTGTGGGTGAGGATCATGGGCGCGGTGAGGTTGATGTGGACCGCCTGCTGGAGCTCGTCCGCCGCCCCCGTGCCGATCCCGCCGAGCGGCGTGATCACCGCCGCGTTGTTGATGAGCGCGATCGTTTCAGGCTCGTCCACGCCGACGCGGTCGGCGATCGAGCCCATGAACGCTTCGATGCTGAGCGTCTCGGCCAGATCGGCCTGGATCCAGTGAAGCGGGACGCCCGCTTCGCTCGACTCCCTGATGAGGTCCTCGTTCGGCGAACGCGACACGCAGAAGAGGCTCGTCTGCGGCGACATGAGGCTTCGCGCGAGCGCGGCGCCGAGCCCGCGCGACGCTCCGGTGATGATGACGTGTCTCATGCGCCCTCCTTCCGCCTCAGGTCTACGACGCTTTCAATGTGAAAGGTCTGCGGGAACATATCAACCGGCTGGACGCGCGTGATGTCGTACTCCTCGGCGAGCATCGCGAGATCGCGCGCCTGGGTGGAAGGCTTGCAGCTCACGTAGACGATCTGGCGCGGCCGCAGGCGCCGCAGCTCCCCGATCACGTCGGGGTGCACGCCGGCGCGCGGCGGGTCGAGAACGACGATATCCGGCCGGGGCAGCCGTGCGCCCGCCCGGTCGACCGAGGAGAGGATCTCGCGTACGTCGCCGGCGTGGAACTCGGCGTTGGAGTACCCGTTGAGCGTCGCGTTCTCTCTGGCCCGATCGACGGCCTCCGCGACGTACTCCACGCCAACCACGCGACGCACGCGGTCGGCGAGGAAGAGCCCGATGCTCCCGATCCCGCAGTAGAGGTCGAGCAGCGTGTCGGTCTCCCGCGCGTCGAGCCAGTCGCGCACGACGGCGTAGAGCCGCTCCGCCTGGCGCGAGTTCGTCTGGTAGAAGCTCTTCGGGTGGATCGCGAAGCGCAGGTGGCCGCAGCGCTCGTGAATGACCTGCGTGCCGGCGACGTGATACGCCTGATGCGGGCCAATGTCGTCGTTGCGCGTCGTGTTGACGATGTAGTGGGCCGATGTGATCTCGGGCACCGCCTCCATGAGCTCCCCGAGCAGCGTCGCCGCGACCTCCGGCCGCTCCTCTCCGATCACGAGGATCACCATCACCTCACCGCCCTCGGTGGTGCGGACGATGAGCCCGCGCAGCAGACCCGTGTGCTCCGCCGGATCGTGGAACGAGTAGTCGTGTTCGCGCGCGATTCGCCGCGCCTCGTTGCGGATCGCGTTCGACGGGTCGCGCTGGAGGAAGCATGTCTGCACGTCGAGCACGCGGTCGAAGCGCCCCCTCACGTGGAAGCCGAGCGCACGGCGGTCCGGGATGTCGGCGCCTGATTCGATCTCGCGCTCGGTGATCCAACGCATGGGCGAGAACGAGAACTCGAGCTTGTTCCGGTAGTACCGATCGGTCTCGCACCCGATGATCGGAAGCGGTGCCGGTTCGGTGATCCCGCCGATTCGCTCGAGCACCTCGCCGACGAAGCGCTCCTTGTAGGCGAGCTGGTCCTCGTAGCCGAGGTACTGCCAGGTGCACCCGCCGCAGTCGGCGAAGTGGGGACAGAACGGTTCCACGCGCTTCGGCGAGGTCTTGTGGAACGCGGTGGGCACCGCGAAGGCGACGCCCTTCTTCCGCCGCGTCACCCGCACGTCGACGACCTCGCCGGGAAGCACTCCCTCCACGAATACGACACGACCTTCGGGCTTCGCGATGCCGTTCCCCTGGTATTCGAGGTCGACGATCTCCTGGTGCTCGTAGCTCTTCCTGCGCGCCATCAGGTCTCCTTTGCGCCGATTGCGGCCGGCGGCACCGCGGTTGCCGGGTCAGCCGATCCGTCTGCGATCGAGCGCAACAGCGCTATCTCGTCCCTCCAGAGCTCGGGGTCGGTCGTCTCGAGCACGAAGGGCACGTTCGCAAGCCGTTCGTCGCGCACGAAGTTCGCCAGCCCCGGCAGACCGATCTCGCCCATGCCGATGCGCTCGTGCCGGTCGCGCCGGCTGCCCAGCGCGGTCATCGAGTCGTTGAGGTGGATCGCCGCGAGCCGGTCGAACCCGACAGTGCGCGCGAACTCGTCCATCGTCGCCGTGTACGCCTGCTCGCTTCGTACGTCGTAGCCGGCGGCGTAGATGTGGCACGAGTCGATGCACGCGAGCAGGCGCTGCGGCGACCCGGCTCTGCGGATGATCTCTGCGATCTGGTCGAAGCGGTAGCCCACGTGCGCGCCCTGTCCGGCGGTCACCTCGAGGACGACGACGGCGGACGAGGTCCGGTCGAGCACCGACACGACTCCCTCGGCGATGAGGTCGAGCGTTTCATCCTCGCTGATCTCGCCCATGCCGCTGCCGGGGTGGAAGTTCACGAGCGTGAGACCGAGCTGCTCGGCGCGCGCGCACTCGTCGAGCAGCGCGTCGAGCGACTTGCTGCGCTTGGCCGGGTCCGGATTCCCGACATTGATGAGGTAGCTCGCGTGGATGACCACGTGTTCCTGCCGGATACCCGAGCGCGCGAGGCCCTCCTTGAAGGCCACTACATCCTCGCTCGCGAGCGGCTTCGCGTTCCACTGCCGCTGGTTCTTCGTGAAGATACCCATTGCGCTCGCCTCGAGCTCGACCGCGCGGTCGGGCGCGGTCTGCACGCCGCCGGCGATGCTCACGTGGGCGCCGATGGGGATCATGGGTGCTCCTTGTCGAACTCGCGCTCGAGCGCCTCGACCCGCCCGATGCTCGAGCGCAGCCACGCGAGCTCGATCTCGCGTCGCTCCTCGTCGCCGAGGCGGTAGTCGAGACCGCTCGCGCGAAGCGCATGCGTCAGGTGGTGGAGGACGATCGCCGCGGAGACCGAGATGTTGAAGCTCTCCACGAAGCCGTACATGGGGATGACCAGGTGCTCGTCGGCCGCCTCGAGCGCCGCGTCGCTCAGGCCCTCGAGCTCGTTCCCGAAGAGCAGCGCGACCGGACCGGCGCGGAGGTCGAGCTCCTCGAGCGCCACCTGGTCGGTGTGCGGCGTCGTCGCGACGATCCGGTAGCCGGCGTTGCGCAGCGACTCGAGCGCGGACGGCGTGTTGTTCCCGCCGTCGCGGTAGCGGTGCAGCGTCAGCCACTGCGCCGTGCCCAGCTCGACGCCCGGGTTGAGCCGGTACTCGTTGCGGTTCTCGATGATGTGCACGTCCTGCACGCCGAAGCAGTCGCAGGTGCGAAGCACCGCGCTCGCGTTGTGCGGCTGGTAGATGTCCTCCACCGCGACGGTGAGGTAGCGCGTGCGCTCGGCGAGCACGGCGCGCATGCGCGCGCGCCGCTCCTCGGTGACGAAGCGCGCGAGGTAGTCGATGAGTCGATCTCGTCGGCTCGCGTTGCCGCTACCGGTCAACGAAGGAGACCTCGTAGTCGGCGGAGATGATTACATCGGCCTTTTCCCGATGGGGGGCTATGATTCGGTGCTCGATCTCGAGTACGCGTTCGAGAAACGGCTCGATGGGTTCGCGGCCGCGCTTTCTGCGGCTCTGAAGCGTATCGACCCGCGTTTGCGCGATGAACACTCGGCAGTCGGCATGGTGGAGCAGGGTCGTGTAGGTGCCCTCGGCGATCGCCAGATCGATGCCCGAGAGATCCACGGTCTCCTCGCCGATCGAATCCGAGTCGTAGTCGACGAGGGGTTTCGCGACCTCGCTCGACCGATCGCGGGCGGCTGCCAGGTGCTCGTCGAGCGCGTCCAGGCGCACCTCGCCGATGCCGACCCACGAGATGTCCTCCCGGCGCTTGCGGTCGTTGGACTTCGGCGGGAGCCGGAAGTAGTCGTCCTGCTGGAAGACGTACGCCCCGAGCCCGCGGCTCTCGCACTCGTCGGCGATCGCCTTGCCGGTCTCCGATTTCCCGCTGCCGCTCTCGCCGGCGACGGTGATCGTGTACGGCCGCGACGCGGCGCGGATGTCCGACTCGAGCCGGTCGACGATGGTACGGGCGGCGCTCCGGTGGTGTTCTTCGACGATGACGATGTCGCCCTTCATACCCTCATAATACGGACAGCCCGCGCGGGTCGCAAGCTCGGTTCCCGATGATCCGGCTCATGAGTATAGTGAATCCATGGACGAAGGAGGTCTCGCCGCCGTGCTCGCGCCGCTCCTGCAACTGCGCGACCTGCTCAACACGCACCCGCTCTTCTCGCTCGGCGTTCTGCTCATCATCGGGTACGGCCTGGGTAAGCTCGCCGGGAGGCTGAGCCTGCCGGAGATCACCGGGTTCATCTTCGCCGGGATCCTCATGGGCGACACCGTGACGGGGATCATCCCGCACCACATGGGTCAGGATCTCAAGCTCGTCACCGAGGTCGCGCTCGGGCTCATCGCGATCACGATAGGCGGTGAGTTCTACGCGGCGAAGCTGCGTCGCCTCGGCGGAGCGATCGTCGTGATCACCCTCGTCCAGATCTTCGTGACGTTCGCCGTCGTGACGGTCGCGCTCCTCGTCTTCCGGATGCCGCTGCCCTTCGCGCTGCTGATGGGTGCGATCGCGTCGGCCACCGCGCCGGCGGCCACGGTCGCGATCGTTCAGAGTCTCAGGGCGCGCGGCAAGTTCGTCGACTACCTCTACGGCGTCGTGGCGCTCGACGACGCCGGGGCGGTCGTGCTGTTCGGGGTGGTCTTCGCGGTCGCGGCGGGAATGCTGGGAACCGGTGACCACGGGGCCGGGCACCTCGTGCTCCACGCGCTGCGCGAGGTGGGACTCTCGCTCGCCGTCGGCATCGCGAGCGGCGCGCTCATCCACGGCCTCGCGCGCAGGAAGAGCAACAGCAACGAGGTGCTGATCATCACGCTGGGGATGCTCTTCATCACGACGGCGGTCGCGATCATCTTCGAGCTCTCGCCCCTGCTGACGAACATGGCCGCCGGTGCGGTCATCATCAACCTGGGTCCGCAGAACCACCGCATCTTCCGCTTCCTCGAACCGTTCACGCCGCCCATCTACGCGCTCTTCTTCGTGATCGCCGGCACCGAGCTGCGTCCGCAGATCCTCGCGCAGTCGGAGATTCTCCTTCTCGGCAGCGTCTACATTCTGTCGCGCGCGGCCGGCAAGTACGGGGGCGTGTACGCCGGCGCCGTGATGAGCCGGGTCGAGCCGGAGATCCGACGTAACCTGGGCATCTGCATGTTCCCGCAGGCCGGCGTCGCGATCGGCCTCGTTCTCCTCATCCAGGCATCACCACTCACCGCGGGGCTCTCGCCGGAGAACGTTCGGCTCGTGGATACGATGGTGAACATCATTCTGCTCAGCGTTTTCGTGAATGAGGTGGTCGGCCCGCCGTTGTCGAAGGCGGCGATCATCCGCGGCAACAAGATGGAGGTGTGATGGACATCTATTCCATTCTCGACAGGCACAGTTGCACCGTCGACCTCGCCGGTCGGACCCGCGAAGAGGCCTTACGGGAGATCTCCGATCTCGCCGTGCAGAGCGAGCGTGCCGGCGAGGTGGAAGCCGACACGATCTACCAGCTCCTCCTCGAGCGCGAACAGCAGGGCTCCACGGGGTTCGGCAACGAGGTGGCCATACCCCACGCCCGGATACCGGGCATGCAGGACTTTCTGCTCTACATAGCCGTCTCGCGACGAGGCGTCGATTTCGGAGCGCTCGACCGGAAGAAGGTGCGTCTGTTCTTCGTCATACTCGGGCCGCCGGAGGGGGTGAACGACCACCTCAAGATCCTCGCCTCGGTCTCGCGCGCGATCGGTCACACCAACGTCAAGAACGAGCTGCTGCAGAGCTCCACGGTGACCGCGCTCTACGAGGCGTTTCTGCGCAACGTCGACGTGGCTCCCGGCGAGCAGCGCGAACAGCGGTCGATGCAGTTGCTCATGCTCAATCTCTACGAGGACGACCTGCTCTACGCGGTCCTCGAGATCTTCATCGAAGAGGGGATCGAGGGCGCGACGATCGTGGAGAGCGCGGGCATGGGCCAGTACATCTCAAACGTTCCGCTGTTCGCGGACTTCATCGGCTTCATGCGCGAGAACAAGCACCAGAGCAGAACGCTCTTCGCGCTCGTGCCCGAGGAGCACGTCCAGGAGATCATCGCGAGGATCGAGGAGGTCACCGGCGACCTCGACAAGAAACAGGGGGCGATGATCATGGTTCTGGACGTGCCCTACTTCAAGGGGACCATGCAGATGATGTAGTGCCGATGTCGCTCACGCGGGTCGGCTCTCCTAGTACTTGACCCGGCTGTCGGCCTTCCACATGTCGGGGTTCGGACCCATCGCGGTCTTCAGCGGTTCGCTCGCCTTCGTCAGCCGCTCGATGTGCTCGGGCGCGAGCTTCTTGTCGGCGACCGCGGCGTTCGACTCCGCGTGCGCAGCGGTGCGCGACCCCGCGAGGATCGTCGCGACCCCCTTCTGCGCGAGCACCCACAGCATCGCCGCTTCCCGGACGCTGAGCCCGGCCTCCTCGGCGACCGCACGGATGTCGTCAACGAGCGCGAAGAGCGTCTCTTCGTGCCCTGCCTCGCCGTGTCGCGCCTGAGGCCGGCTCCCGGAGAAGTGCCGCGTACGCGCCCTGCCTTCCGGTACCTCGTCGGCGTTGGCGAACTTCCCGGTGAGTACGCCGTGCAGCAGCGAGCTGTAGGTGATGATCGACATGCCGCGCTCCAGAGAGGCGCCGACGAGCGCGTACTCGATCGCGCGGAAGGCGATGCTGTAGGCGAGCTGGTTGCTCACGAACAGATCCTTCGGGTACGGCGCGAGATCGCCGGGGCCGAAGTTGGACACACCGACGTACCGGATCTTGCCCTCGTCGCGCAGCTTCGAAAGCGTGTCGACGACCGAATCGGGGTCTACGTCCTCGGTGGGCCAGTGGATCTGGTAGAGGTCGACGTGATCGGTCTGCAGCCGCTCGAGCGACGCCTCGCACGAGGCACGCAGGTCGGCCGGCGCGAGATTGGTGGGCGATACCTTCGTCGCGAGCGTGATGTCGCCGCGGCGCTTGCCGAGCGCCCTGCCGATCACTTCTTCCGAGTAGCCTCCACCGTAGCCTTCGGCGGTGTCGATGAACGTGATGCCCGCGTCGACCGCGGCGTTGAGCGCGTCCATGCTGTCGGCCTCGTCCTGGTCGCCCCACATGGATCCGCCGGCGATGCCCCATGCGCCGAAGGCGATCACCGAGACGTTCAGGTCGCTCGTTCCAAGTTTCCGGTACTCCATTATCCAATCTCCTTTCTGATCTGCCAGTGCAGCTCCTCCGCCGCAAGGTAGAGCGGAACGGCGTAGCGAACCAGTTCCGACAATGATCGCTTGAATCGGGTATAGGTTTCAAGATCGACCCGCTCGCGCAGCAGCAGCAGCTCGAGCATCGCTCTGACGGTGTAGCCGGCGATCTCGTGCTCGGCGGCCCGCCCCAGGAGACCCAGATCGTCGCTGAGCACCGGCAGCTGCATCTGCCCGGCGGCCACGATGACCTGCGCGTCGACCTTGTATCCCTTGTAGACCGCCTCGTTGTCCCGGATGCGCTCGACGTAGCGCAGGCCCGCCTCGGGCGGGATTCGCTCGTCGAGCTCTTCGAACACGCCGGGCGGTGCGGTGAGCGTAACCGTCTGCGCGAGCGGCAGCAGGAAGCCCGCCTTGTTCGCGTAGATGATCGACGAGGAGTCCGCGACGAGTCCGTCGAGCGAGCGCAGCCCGTCTATTGAGAGGTGCTGGAGCGGATCGGTTCCCACACGGTGAGTGTACTACGTCGGGCCCGGCCGCGTCGCGGCGTCGTCAATGCCCGTTGTTCCTCCCGTCGATAATTCGCTGCACCTCGCTTCGTTCATAGATATACGTAGAGCCGCAATTGTGGCACGTGATCTTCAGGGGGAACGGGCCGTTCTCTCGGATGTCGTCCAGCTCCTCGTCGGGCAGCGACGCGAGATAGTCGGCGTAGACCTCGCGGCTGCAGTGGCAGCTGAACTCGATCGAACGCGTGCCGATCACGTCCGGAGTGAACTCGTTGAAGTAGCTGTTGATGATGTGCGCCGGCGTGTCTCCGTGGGCGAAGCGCGACCCGAGCGAGGGGAGCTCCTTCACGCGGTCTTCGAGCTCGGCTCCGCCGGTTCGATCGGCACCGGGCATCGACTGGATGAACAGGCCTCCGGCACCGCTCACGCGACCCTGACGGTCGAACTGGATGCTCAGGCTCACGGCGGTGGGCAGCTGCTCGGACACGACGAAGTAGTTGGCGAGATCCTTCGCGAGGTTGCCGTAGACGAGCTTGACGTGCCCGGAGAACGGATTGCGCGCCATCTCGAGGTGGCGCGTGACGCTGAGCGTGCCCTCTCCAATGTAGGGGGCGAGGTCGAAGCTCTCCACCGGCCCATCCACCGGGATCGGCTGGCGTCGCAGATAGCCGCGGACCTCGCCGTGCGCGTTCGACTCGACCGCCACCCCGCGAACGGGTCCGTCGCAGTCGATCGTGAGCACGACGCGGTCGTTCCCCTTCACGAGCGACGTCAGCAGCCCCGCGGCCATGTACGAGTGACCGAGCATGAGCGTTTCCAGAATGCCGAGCTCGTGATTGGCACGCATCTGGTTGATCATTCGCGTGGCGTGCAGCACGGCGCCGCGATAGTTGGAGTCGCTGATCAGGAATATGTCCATGCCGTCCTCCGCGATCTCCGCGAGATGGGAGGTGACGACGTTGTCATCGATGGGGGCGAGCTTCATGACTCCCGAATATCCGGAAGGCCGCCTCCAGCGTCAACTCGGGTGGGGCGAGGCTACTCGAGGCGTCGGAATCCGGCGAGCACCGTGGGGCCCTCCGGCTCGCCGGTGGACGTGCTCTGCTCGATCGTGACCTCGATCTGCTCCGCTTTGAGCGCCGCAGCGGCCCGCAGACGCGCCCTCCCGGCGCCGAGGGTCACCATCGAACCGATCCGCTCGTACCCGACCTCGTCGACCCGCCACGCGACGTAGCGGTATCCGGAGGTCAGCTCGCTGAGACCGGAGGCGAAGATGACCGTTCGGTCCCGCGAGGCGAGCGCGACCCCGCGGGCCGAACGGGCGGCCCCGGTCCCGCTGAGGTAGATCGCGCTCTCGGGAGCGAAGCCTCCTCGCGGCAGGAAGAGAAGCGTCGTCACGAATACGAGCGCGGCGACGATCGTCACGAGCGCCGCCACCGGGAGCGTGACCGTCCGTGGAGTCCGTCGCGCCCGTCGCGCGCGAGTGGCGCCGGACGCGTCCGCGCGCCCGCGGCTCCTGCGAGGCCGGGGAAGGGGCGTCCGCTCTGCGGAGGCGTGGTCGGGCGGTTCGTGGTCGCCGGCGGTCGGGAAGCCGTCCGCCTCGTGCGGCGGCAACAGCTGCACGAGCGCGTAGAAGGTTTGAAGCGCTTCGTTTGCCGCGCTGTCAGCTGCCGCGCTGTCAGC
>CAZICD010000011.1:26953-42546 GCA_964537725.1 uncultured Spirochaetaceae bacterium
TGCCGCGCTGTCAGCTGCCGCGCTGTCAGCGAGGATTCGCTTCGCGGCGTCGGCTTCCGGAGCGTTCACGGGATGTCCTCCGCCGACGGAAATCCGGTGCGGGTCACCGCCTCACGCAGGCGCGCGAGAGCCGCCGCAAGCGCGGTCGGATCGGGCGACTCGCTCCAGCCGAGGAGTGTCGTCCAGAGGATCGCGCGGTCGGCGTCGGCGAGCGAAAAGAAGGCCTCGTGCAGTAGCGCCGCGTCGACGGGGATCGCCGCCGTCTGGACGTCGCCCGGATGACGCGGCGCGGGAGGCTCGGGTCGGGTCGTTGCGGGGTGCGACCGTGCCGCGCGGCGAAGGCTCTCGCGGCGCACCCGGTCGAGAAAGGCGGCCCAGTCGTTCCGTTCGTCGCCCGCGACTTCGCACTCGCGCGCGCTCGTCTCCACCACGAGCCGCGCGGTCTCGTCGTCGCCGACGATCGCCGCGGCGAGTCGCAGCGCGAGCCGGCCATAGGTGGAGATCAGCGCTGTGACGTGCGGCGAGGCGGAACTCATTCGCCCGGCATCGTATCACGCCGGCCGCGCCGGGGGGTAGTAGGTGAGCGGTTCGCACCAGTATCTTGGGCCCAGGAGTTGCCATGGCTACTGAAACGATAACGCTCGGCGGCGGATGCTTCTGGTGCATCGAAGCCGTCTACAAGCGGATAGACGGGATAACCGACGTGACCTCCGGGTACGCCGGAGGTGAGACGAAGAACCCGACCTACGAAGAGGTCTGCACCGGCCGGACCGGACACGCCGAGGTCGTGCGGGTCGAGTTCGACCCCGGCGTGATCGGCGTTGACGAGGTGCTGAAGCGCTTCTTCGCGTCTCACGATCCCACGACGCTCAATCGGCAGGGCAACGACGTGGGAACCCAGTACCGGTCGATCGTCCTCTACGAGACCGACGAGCAGCGGCAGGCTGCCGAGCGCATCCGCGACGAGGTCGACCGCGAGCTCTCGGGCAGCGTCGTGACGCAGATCGAACCGCTCGAAGCGTTCTATCCTGCGGAAGACTACCATCAGGACTACTTCGACAATAACCCGAACGCCGGGTACTGCCGGCTCATCATCGCGCCCAAGCTGAAGAAGCTGGGCATCCCCACGATGCCGCTGTAGGCGGCGCGCGCCGGCGCGGACGTGCCCGCCGGCTTGCGCTCGCGGCCGCGCTACCCGCGGCTCGCCTCCGGTGAGACCTTCGCCTGCGGCGCCGCGCCGATGCCGGTCACGCTCGCCGTGTCGCGCGGTGTGAGGTAGAGGCAGGCGTTCTCGATCACCTTGAGGACCTCCGGCTGGTAGTAGATGGGGAACGTCTCGTGCCCGGGTCGGAAGTAGAAGATCCGCCCGCGACCGCGCTTCCAGACCATGCCGCTTCGGAAGACCTCGCCGCCGGCGAACCAGCTCACGAAGACGAGCTCGTCGGGCGTGGGCACGTCGAAGAACTCGCCGTACATCTCGGTCTCCGGGACTTCGAAGTACCGGTCGATCCCTGCGGCGATCGGGTGGGTCGGGTCGGTCACCCAGAGCCGCTCGTGGGCGCCGTCTTCGCGCCAGGAGAGGCCGCACGTGGTGCCCATCAGCCGCCTGAACGGCTTGGAGAAGTGCCCGGAATGCAGCACGACCAGCCCCATGCCGCGCTGGACGGCGGTCTGGACGCGCTCGGCCGTCTCTTCGGTGACGTCGTTGTGCGCGCGGTGGCCCCACCAGAGCATCACGTCGGTCGCATCGACCAGGTCCTGCGGCAGGCCCTGCTCCGGCTCGTCGAGCGTGGCGGTGCGGACGTCGAACCCGTCGACCTTCGAAAGATGGTCGGCGATCGCCCCGTGGATACCCTTCGGGTAGATCTTCCGGACCTCCTCGTCTTCCTTCTCGTGGCGAAACTCGTTCCAGATCGTGATGTTCATGCTTCCTCCTGTGATGTTCGTAGGGTCTCCGGCGTTATCTCCGCCTGCGGTGCGGACCCGATGCCCGTGACGGTCGCGGTCTCCCGCGGCGCCAGATAGCGGCACGCGTTGCCGATCACGCGCAGGACTTCCGGCTGATAGTAGATGGGCAGCGTCTCGTGCCCGGGTCGGAAGTAGAACACGCGCCCGCGTCCCCGCTTCCAGACCATGCCGCTTCGAAAGACCTCGCCGCCGGCGAACCAGCTCACGAAGACGAGCTCGTCGGGCGTGGGCACATCGAAGTATTCGCCGTACATCTCGGTCTTCGGGATCTCGAAGAAGCGATCGATGCCGGCCGCGATCGGGTGCGTCGGGTCGACCACCCAGAGCCGTTCGTGCAGCTCGTCCTCGCGCCAGGTGATGCCGCAGCTCGTGCCGAGAACGCGCCTGATCAGCCTGGAGAGTACGGCGGAATGGAGCAGGATCAGCCCCATGCCGCGCTCGACGGCCGCGTGGACGCGCTCGATCACCTCGTCGGAGACCTCGTCGTTCGCGATGTGGCTCCACCAGAGCATCACGTCGGTCGAGTCGACGACCTCCTGCGGCAGGCCGTGCTCCGGGTCGTCGAGCGTCGCCGTGCGGACCGCCATACCGTCGAGCGTCCCCAGGTAGTCGGCGAGCGCCCCGTGGATACCCTTCGGGTACACGTCTCTGACGTCCTGATCACGCTGCTCGTGACGACCTTCGTTCCAGATGGTTACGTTCATCACTCCGCCTCCGTGGTAATGCGCCTCAGGGTACCGATCGACGACTCGAGCTTGATGCCCTCATCCTCGTAGACGGCAGCGGGGATCGAGTAGTCGAGCTTCACAACGCCGCCGTCGTTCGCGGTGAAGATCAGCGAGAAGACGATCCGGTCGTCGACGACCTGACGAAACTGCGTGACACTCAGGCCGTCGACGGTAAAGTCGGCGCGCTGGCGAACCTCCTCGTTCGCCGGTCCGAGCCCCGACTCGAACGCCTCCACGAACGCCTCCCGGTCGGAGACCGATTCGCCGGCGTTCGTGACGCGCGAAAGCGCGGCGAAGCTCAGCGTGTCGGTCGTGAGGAAGACGTCGACGAGATGGAGGCTGTACCGGTCTCCGTCCTGCTCGGTGACGAGGGCATCGGCCACCTGTTCCCGCTGCTGCGTGTCGAGCGGGTCCCATCCCAGCGGCGGACGGAAGGCGATGCCCAGCGACGCGTTTTCGTACGGGTCGTCGAGGTAGTCGGGAATGACTTCGAAGGCAACCTCGGCGGTTTCGCTCCCGCCGCCTCCGGATGTCCCGTCGGACGGGGTGCAGGCGAGGAGCGCGAGAATCACGAGTGCGGGGAGTGTCAGGTGGTATCGGTTCCGCATACGGTTAAAAAAAACTCTCCCCTGGCGGGGGAGAGCTCGTCGTCATGGCGTCGTTCTACTTCACGACCTGGACAGTTCGAACCTGGATGCTCACGGAGCTGCCCACACTATTGATGATAGCGTCTATCACGGAGGTCTTGGTGACGATCTTGTAGTTTTCGGCGCCGCCGCTCATCGCCTTGGTGTCGACGTTGTTCAGCGGAACCAGACCCCAGCCGATATACCATTGCTTGGCGCTATCGGTGTACCCGGTCATCGCGCCGGTGCCCACAACGTGCTCGTGGGTCATGCAGCCGACCATCAGGAAGGCGAAGGCCGCAACGAGTCCAATCAAAACGACATTCCTCATTGTCCGTGCCATACGTGCACCCCCACTTCTGAACGATAGCCGGTTGCTCCGGGCGCGTCAACAACCTCTCGATCGGGCGCCTCGTCCTGACGCGCGTCTCGCTTGATTCTCCCGCCCCGTGCGGATACCGTGCATTCATGGCAGAGCGCGTCGATTGGAAGTCGTCCTCCGCGGCGACGGTTCTCGAAGAGATGGGTACCGATCGCGAGCGGGGTCTGGATCCACAGCAGGCGGCCGAGCGCCGCGAGCGCTACGGGGAAAACCGGCTTCGCGAGGGTCGGAAGACGACCATCATCGAGCGGTTCCTGGGCCAGTTCCGTAACGTGCTCATCTATATCCTCCTCATCGCCGCGCTCGTGAGCGGTGTTCTCGGCGAGCTCTCCGACGCGATTGTGATCGCGGCGATCGTCGTCCTGAACGCCGTCATCGGCGTGATCCAGGAGAGCCGTGCGGAGGAGGCGATCGCCGCGCTGAAGAAGCTCTCCAGCCCGAAGGCACTCGTGCGGCGCGACGGACGCGTCCAGGAGATCGAATCGACTGCGATCGTGCCCGGCGACATCGTCGTCCTCGAGGCGGGACGGGTCGTGCCGTGCGACCTGCGCCTCGTCGAATCGGCCAACCTGAAGGTGGAGGAGAGCGCGCTGACCGGCGAGTCGGTTCCGGTCGAAAAGGATGCCGATGCCACCGTACCGCCCGAAGGCGTCTCCATCGGCGATCAGGTGACGATGGCGTTCGCCTCGACGATCGTCACCTACGGCCGCGGCGTGGGCGTCGCGGTGGCCACCGGCATGGATACCGAGCTCGGCCGCATCGCCGGCATGCTCGAAGAGCAGGGCACCGATGCCACGCCGCTTCAAGAGCGGCTCGAGCGCTTCGGGCGCTTCCTCGGCTTCCTCATCCTGGGGCTGTGCGCGATCATGTTCGGCGTGGGCATCGTGCAGCTCCTCGTGCGCGAGGGCATGATCCCCACCGAGCCGCTGCTCGAGCTCTTCCTGACCGCCGTCAGCCTCGCGGTCGCCGCGATCCCCGAAGGCCTGCCGACGATCGTGACGGTCGTGCTCGCGATCGGCGTGCAGCAGATGAGCCGGCGAAACGCGATCGTGCGGCGCCTGCCCGCGGTCGAGACGCTCGGAAGCGTCACCGTCGTCTGCTCGGACAAGACCGGCACGCTCACGCAGAACCGCATGACGGTCACGCGATACCTCGCAGGCGACGGCGAGGTGGCCGACCTCGACCGGCTCGACGCCGACGACGCGCTCGGCCGGTCGTTGCTCGAAACGATCGTGCACTGCAACGACGCCACCTTCGGCGGCGAAGAGGCGGAGTCGACCGGCGACCCCACCGAGGTGGCCCTGCTCGCCGCCGGCGCCCGGTTCGGCGTCGAGCGCGACGAGCTCGCCGGGCGACAGCCGCGGATCGCCGAGCGCCCCTTCGACTCCGAGCGGAAGATGATGAGCACCGTCGCAGAGGTCGGCGAGGGTGACGCCGCGATCGTCCACACCAAGGGCGCGCTCGACAGCGTGCTCCCCCGCTGCGCCCGGATCGCCACCGCGGCCGGCGAGCGCGCGATCACCGACGAGGACCGGGAGCGTGTCCAGGCAGCCGCGGCCGCCATGAGCGACGAGGCGCTGCGCGTGCTCGCCGCGGCGCGGCGCGAGGTCGAGCCGGCGGCAGCCAACGGCAGCGACCTCGAGACCGATCTCACCTTCATCGGCCTGGTGGGCATGATCGATCCGCCGCGGATGGAGGTGAAGGATTCGATCGCGCTCTGCCGCCGCGCCGGCATCACGCCGGTGATGATCACCGGCGACCATCGCAACACCGCGCTCGCGATCGCGCGCGAGCTGGACATCGCGAAGTCGCAGGCGCAGGCGATCAGCGGGCACGAGCTCGACGAGATGGACGACGTCGAGCTCGCCCGCCGCGTGAAGGACCTGCGCGTGTTCGCTCGCGTGAGCCCGGAGCACAAGGTCCGCATCGTGCAGGCGTTCCAGGAGAACGGCGAGCTCGTGAGCATGACCGGTGACGGCGTGAACGACGCTCCCAGCCTGCAGGCGGCCGACATTGGCGTGGCAATGGGCATTACCGGTACCGACGTCGCCAGGGGCGCGAGCGACATGGTACTCACCGACGACAACTTCGCGACGATCGTGACCGCGATCGAGGCCGGTCGCAACATCTACGCGAACATCAAGAAGGCGATCACCTTTCTGCTCTCGTGTAACGCCGGCGAGATCGTCGCGATCTTCACCGCGATCCTGATCGGCTGGAGATCGCCGCTGCTTCCCATTCACATCCTCTGGGTGAACCTCATCACCGACAGCCTGCCCGCGCTCGCGCTGGGCATGGATACGGGTGACCCGGACGCGCTCAGGCGCCCGCCGCGCGACCCCGAGGAGAGCATCTTTGCCGGAGGCACGAGCTTCAGCGTCGTGCTGAACGGGTTCGTGATCGGCGCGATCACGCTCGCCGCGTTCCAGATCGGCAACGCGCTCTACGAAGACTCGCTGTCGCACGCGCGCACCATGGCGTTCGTGGTCCTCGCGATGAGCCAGCTCTTCCACGCCTTCGACGTGCGCAGCAACGAGCGAAGCATCCTGGATATGGGCCTGTTCACGAACCGATGGCTCTGGCTCGCGCTCGTGGTCGGCGCGGCGCTGCAGGTGGCGGTGATCTCGATTCCGCCCGTCGCCGCTCTCTTCGAAGTGCACGCGCTCGTCCCGCTCGACTGGGCGATCGTGATCGGTCTCGCGTTCGTTCCCGTCGTCGTGAACGAGACCGCGAAGGTCGTGATCCGCATGAGGGCAAGCCTGTGACACCCCGACAGCGCGTCCGAGCCGTACTCGACGGCGATCTCCCCGACCGCGTGCCCATCGTCGTGGGCGTGAGTAACGCCACCGGGGTCAAGATGGGAGCCTGGAGGCGGGTGAAGGAGCTGGCGGGTATCGACGAGCCCGATCGGTATCTCTACGACTGGCCGGAGCTCGGCACCGCGCTTCCCGGCGAGACCGGACTCTCGCGGCTTCACACCGACGTACGCGGCGTCCACGACCGGTTTCCGGTTGCGGTGCGCGAGCGCAACCGGGCGAGGCCGGAGCACTCGCCGTACATAGACGGCTGGGGAAGCGGCGCGGTGGAGATCCGGCCCGGCGAGTGGTACCCGGGCGTCCACCCGCTCGCCGACGCCACCACCGCGGAGGAGCTCGACGCGTACGACCGCTGGCCCGACATGGACGACCCCGACCGCTACGCGCACATAGGCGCGGAGGCGGCCGCGCTCGCCGATGCGAACAAGCACGCGATCATGGTCACGCCGTGGTTGCTCTTCCCGCTCGAACGGGCGTTCGCGATGCAGGGCATGGACACCTTCCTCATGAACCTGGCCGCGTATCCCGATTTCGCCGTCGCGCTCCTGCGGAAGAACCTCGAGCTCTCGAAGACGCTCATGGGGCACGTGCTCGAGGAGCTCGGGCCGAACGTGGACCTCATCAAGATCGGCGACGACCTGGGCTCGCAGGAGGGGCTGCTCATGTCGCCCGGCATGTACCGCGAAATGCTCGCCCCCATCCACGCGGATTTCATCCGCTTCATCAGGGAGCGCACGCGCGCGAAGGTCTTCTTCCACACCGACGGCGACGTTTTCGACCTCGTCCCGGACTTCATCGAGATGGGCGTGGACGTGCTCAACCCCATCCAGACGAGCGCCGGGCGGATGAGCGACCTCGAGCGCCTGAAGGCCGAGTACGGCGGCGCGATTACCTTCTGCGGGGCGATCGACACGCACGACGTGCTCCCGAACGGCAGCCCGGACGACGTCGCCGAGGAGGTCCGCCGCGTGATCGGGATCCTCGGGAAGGACGGCGGCTACATGCTCGCGAGCGTGCACACGATCATGAACGACGTCCCGCCGGAAAACGTCCTCGCGATGGTCGACGCCGCCGTGCGGTACGGCGGCTACTGATGATGACGGGTAACGAACGAGTCCGAGCGGTCATTGAAGGGCGCCGGGCGGACCGCATGCCGGTCTACGGCTGGGTCCGTGCGAACCTGGAGGACGAAATCACCGGCCGGTTCGGTTCGGTGGAGGCGTTCGAGGACCGCTACGAGTTCGACCTCGCGCACCTCTTCGGCGGGCCGCCGCGCTACCGGCGCGAAGATCTCGAGGCGCTCCGCGAGCAGAAGAACGGGCCGCTCGAGCCGGCGGACCTGCTCGAGATCGACCTCGCCGACCCCGACGACGAGACCGGCTACGAGTCGCTTCGCCGCGACGTGGGCTTCCATCAGCGCGAGCGCGGACGCTTCGTCTACGTCCAGACCCCGGGGGTCTTCGAGGCGCACAACGCCTACTTCGGGATCGAGAACCACCTCATGTACCTGTTGCTCTTCCCGGACGAGCTGCGCGAGGTCTACGCGCGTCAGGCCGAGTGGACGAAGCGGTTTGCCGCCAATTGCCTGGACCTGGGCATCGACATGATCCACGTCTCCGACGACTGGGGAAGCCAGCGCGGCCTGCTCTTCAGCCCGGAGGTCTTCGAGTCGCTCATCGCGCCGTACCACGAGCCGGTTGCCCGGATGGTGCACGAGCGCGGCGCATACCTGAGCCTTCACTCGGACGGGAACGTGGCCCCCGCGCTCGACGCGATCAAGCGCCTGGGATTCCGCGTCGTGCATCCGTGGCAGGAGTCGGCGGGGATGAGCTACGACCTCTACGACTGCGAGGGTCGCGGGCACTTCGCGATGATGGGCGGGATCGATGTGCAGACGACGATCGGTTTCGGCGACCTCGATCGCGTGCGCCGCGAGGTGGGCGCGCTCATCGACCGCTACCGCGACGGCGGGCTCATCCTCTGCACGAGCCACTTCGTGCAGGATCACTGCACGATCGACGAGCTCGAGGCGGCCTTCGACTTCGTCTACGAGCGGGTACGACACCCCGTGTGATGTGAAGCACCAGCCGCGTTTGCCCCGTTGTGGTAGAATAGGAGGCAGAGGATGGGCGATCCAGCGGTGCCGATTCGCGAAGAGGACCTGGTCAGGATAGGCGAGTACGTTCGCGGCAATCTCAAGGAATGGATGCAGCAGGCGGTGCCGGAGGTCGTGCCCGTGTCGGCGGATCCGGTCACGAACACGCAGCTGCTCGAACGAGTGGTGCGGCTCGACGAACGGTTCGTTTCGCTGGACAGCCGCGTGGAAGCGCTCGCCGAGCGAGTCGGAGGCAACGAGAACGAGCTTCGCACCATACGGCAGAGCCTCGAGGCCACCGCGCGCGCCGTGGACGCCGTGGACGGCCGCATGGGCGTGATCGAAGCCCGCTTCGACTCGGTGGACGCGCGCTTCGAGGCGGTGGACACGCGCTTCGACTCCGTCGACGCGCGCCTCGACTCCGTCGACGCGCGCCTGGGCGGGTTGGACGGCCGCATGGGCGTGATCGAAGCCCGCTTCGAGGCGGTGGACACGCGCTTCGACTCCGTCGACGCCCGGCTCACCGACCAGCGCCACCACTTCGACAAACGGCTGAGCCTGCTCACCTGGCTGATCGGGTCTCTGATCGCGCTCGCAACCGGTATCCTCGCGGTCACCGTGCTCTGACTCGAGGTTCGACCACGACGCACCCGAACTAATCGATACGCGTCATCGAGTCCGGGACGCGGACCTCGGTCTCTCCGTCGTGGCAGCTCACGCCTATCTCGCCGGCCGGCGTCGGGAAGACGACCTCGTAGTCGAACGTCGTCGCGACCGGTCGCACGCGCACCGCCCGGCAGCCCGGCTCCAGGATCTGCACCCCGGCGAGGTACTCGACGAGCCAGCGCGCGGGGAAGGCGCTCCACGCGTGCGAGAGCGTGCGCATGATGGGCGTGAGCTCGTCGCCGCGGCGCCAGCTTCCGTGAATCGACCACTCCTCGTGGGTCGAGGTGGACCCTGCGTCGAGCATGCGGCCTCCCCACCGGTCGCGGATCACCTCGAGCGCGAGATCGGCGCGACCGGCGGAGCTGAGCGCCCTGAGTACCACGGCGGTGAAGAAGGGGTTCGCCTCGGTCACGCCGTTGTTCGTGCCGGCGAGGAACCGGTCGCCGTGGGCCCAGAGCCGCTCGATGACCGCGGAGGTCTGCTCGACGGAGGCGAGCCCGAATAGGATCGCCGCGGCGTTGGTCTGCTCGCTGAACCGTCCGGTCTGCACCCCGCCGTCGGCGGCGTCGCAGAAGAGGCCCTCGTCCTCGTCCCAGAACGCCGGCGCGAAGCGGGCGGAGATCGCTTCCCGCGCGCTGCCGGACCGCTCCGCCATCCACCCGTCTCCACGAACGCGCGCGAGCTCGCCCATCGCCTCGAGCGCGCCGGCGAGGATCGCGTTGAACGCCGCGCTCGCGCCGGTCGTGTCGACGGCAGCCCAGTCGATGAACACGACGTACGGCATGTCCTCGACGAGTCCGTCCGGATTGCTGTACGCGAGCACCGCCTCGACGAGCCTGAGTGCGACCGGGTAGAGCTCGTGCACGATCTGCTCTTCGCCGGTGTAGCGGTAGTAGTCGCGGACCGCCATGAGCCACCAGAGCGCGAAGTCGACGTGCACGTTCTGCCAGTTCGCCGAGTACGTGTTCGTCATATTGCCCAGGAAGCCGGTGGGGTACTGGGTCGCCGCCGACTGTCGCAGGAACTTCCGCGCGAGCCGCGTCTCGCCGAAGCACGCGTAGATACCGCCCAGCGTGACCGCGGCGACGTCGCCGAGCCACTGACCCTGCTCGCGCCACGGCGTGTCGGTGATGTACTCGTTCGAGCCGATGCGAAGCGTGTATCGGCACATCTCGAAAACCTGATTGAGCCGGACCTCGGAGGCCGAAAAGGCGCCCCGCTCTTCGAACGGGTACCGCGTCTCCCTCGCGGTGAGCTCGTGCACCACGACCGGAGAGAAGGCCGAGTGGATGCGAACGCGCAGGTAGCGAAACGCCTTCCACGCGAACACCCGCCACCGCTGTCGCCCCTCGCGGATCGTGATCGCGTCGGCGAACTGCCCTTCGATCGCGTTATTGAAGTGGCCGTCGTGCAGACGTTCGGCGTACCCCATCTCGAGCGTCGCCCCGGCCGGCCCTTCCACGTCGAGCTCGACGTACGCGTTGATGATCCTCCCGAAGTCGAGCGTCAGAACGGGCTCACGGATGCCGATCTTCGGATCGGTCCGATGGACGGTGCTGCACGCGAGCGCCGTCGCGCCTTCGGAGGCGAGGAGCGCGTCGGGCCGATCGATCGTCGCGAGCTCGAGCGCTTTCGCGGGCTGGGAGAGGCTGATCGACAGGTCGCCGCTTCGCGTGCGGTTCATCGCCGCGGTGATCTCGCCCGTCTCGGCCACCGTCGTGGCGTACACGGGCCGCTCGTCCATGAACGGGATGTCGCGCGGGACGAGGCGGGTCCACGGCGCGACTCGCGGGGGGCGGTCCGAACGGCGGCCGCGCACGATCGCCGCGTCGCGCCAGGCGCCGTCGTCGTAGCGCGGCTCGAGCCAACGGGGATCGAGCCTGCGCGCGTCGAAGTGCTCCTGGTAGGGCACGACCCGGTTGAAGTGGCAGAAGAAGGTGTCCGCTCGCCACGCCGCGCTGCGGGTGACCTTCCAGAGCTCGTCGGTGACCACGATGGCCCGGCCCGCGCCGCCGCCCGCTGCGCCGGCCGGAGGTGCGCTGTCGGAGACCGGACGCCCCGGCGTGGCGGCGTCGAGCGCCCGCAGCTCGGCGAGCAGGCCTCCTCGGCTGTCGTCGTCGTACCCGACGTGCTGGACGATCACCGCGATGACGTTGTCTCCCCGGGCGAGCCGGGGCCCGTGCGCCGCGGCAGGGCCCTCGACGAGGTACTCGTCGTAGTAGGTGAGGAAGGGTTGGCTCTTCGGCGGTCCCTCGCCGAGGAGCCGGCCGTTGAGGTAGAGCCGATAGCGCGTCGTCGCGGTGATCCGCAGCACGCTCCGCGCAGGGACCTCGCGCAGCTCGAATGCCCGGCGGAAGAGCACGTAGGCGTTCTTCTCCGTGCCGTCGGTGTGGTCCCAGATCCAGCGGCCGTCCCAGCGGACATCGTGCGTCGTGGCGTCCATGGGCCCAGTATACCGGTGCTCGTTTCGCCTCACAAACCGAGCCTCGGGTGCAATCCGGGCGGGATTCTGCTAAGCTCTGCCGGCAGGAGCGGCCATGAAGTACCTCATCACCGGTTCGACCGGCAACCTCGCCCGCCACATCGTAGCGCGCCTCGCCTCGCAGGGGGACCGGCTCCTCCAGCTCGACCTGAACGAGCCCGAAGCCCCGGACGGCGATTTCGAGCGGGTGGACATCACCGACCACGCGCGCGTGGACGACATAGTGCGCAGCTTCGCGCCCGAGCGCATCATCCACATGGCGTCGCTGCTCTCGATGACCTCCGAAGCGCAGCCGGACCTCGCGTGGCGGGTGAACGCCACGGCGAGCGTGGCACTGCTCGAGTCGGCGGAGCGTCACGGGGTAGCGCAGGTCTTCTACCCGTCGACCGGAGCGACCTACAGCGGGTCGCTTCCCGATCCGCTTCCGGAGGACTATCCGCAGTGGCCGGCGAACATCTACGGCGTCACCAAGGTCGCCGTCGAGCGCGCCGGCGCCTACTTCGCCGCGCGCCGCGGTGTCGACTTCCGTTCGGTACGCCTGCCCATGGTGATCTCGCCGTACGCGCCCACCGGTGCGGTGAGCGCGTACGCATCGCACGCCTTTGCCGCGGCGGTTCGCGGCGAGCGTTTCACCTTCCCGGTGGAGCCGGAGGTGGGCATCTCCACCATCTACGTCGCCGACGTCGTAGACGGCATCCTCCGACTGCTCGACGCGCCCGAGTCGTCGCTCTCGCGTCGCGTCTACAACCTGCACGGCTTCGCGCCGAGCGCGGGCGACATCGCCGATGCGATTGCCAGGCGCGTACCGGGCTTCAGCTTCGAGTTCGAGCCGCAGGAGATCAACATGCAGGTGCTCGGACCCATGCCGACGGTCCACGAGGACGCGGGCGCCCGCCGCGATTGGGGTTGGGAGCCGCGGTTCGGGTTGGAGCAGTGCGCGGACGATATGATTCGCATCGCACGCGAGGCGGCCGGCAGCGGCGGCTGATCCCTGGCGTGGTTGCCGGCCGCGACGTGCGGAGCTCTGGAGGTAGTTATGAGAATCGCCTGTTCTACATCGGCATGGCGCGGTGACCTCGAGCACGCGCTCGCGCGTGTGAAGTCGCTCGGCTTCGAGTACGTCGACCTGATCTGCATCGCGCAGTGGGGTCACGTTACGATCGACGCGCTCGTCGCCAACTACGCGGGCGAGCTCGAGCGGGTGCGACGACTGCTGTCGAAGTACGCGGTGACACCGGTCGCCGCGAACCTGGCGATCACGCCGCAGCTCTTCGAGCGCGGCGATCGCGAGAACGCCGAGCGGATCGAGCACACGCGACTCTTCTGTCGGTTGATGAACGACCTGGGGATAGCGAAGGGGAGCTACTACCCCGGGTTGAAGCAGGCCGACGCCGATTACGAGTCGGTCTACGCCGCCACCGCGGCGTCGATCCGGGAGATCCACGGTATCGCCGCCGAGCACCACCTCACGCTCGGGCCGGAGCTCCACTGGAACACGAACGTGGAGACGCTCGCGCAGAGTCGGCGCCTGCTGGACGACATGCCCGAGCTGACGATCGCCTACGACCCGAGCCACTTCATCATGCAGGGCGAGCCGATCGAGGCCACCGCCTTTCTGATCGATCGCGCGCACCACGTGCATCTTCGGTCTGCCGCTGTGGACCGGATGCAGGCGCCGCTCGGCGATGCTGTCGACGCTATGCTGTGGATCCTTCGTCGCCTGCGCGAGATCGACTACCCGGGAGACGTCGCGATCGAGTACCTGCCGAGCGAGGAGCTCGACACCGAAGCCGAGATATCCCGACTCCGCGACCTGATCGCGCGCGAGATCGGATAGGGAGGACCCATGGGAACATTTCCGTTCAAGACAGCCCTGAACGCATCGACCCTTCGTCCGTACGAGCTCTCCGTACCCGAGCAGATCGACGTCGCCGCGCAGGCGGGTTTCGACGGCATCGAGCTCTGGGTGCGCGAGATCCAGGCGTACGTCGAAGCCGGCGGCAAGCCGGAGGAGATCGCGAAGCTCGCGCGCGACCGCGGGATCGCCGTCATCAACGGCATCGCCTTCTTCCGGTGGACCGACGCGGACGCCGACGTGCGGCAGCAGGGGATCGATCAGGCGCGTCGCGAGATCGACCTGCTCAAGCGCGTCGGGTGTCCGGCCGTTGCGGCTCCGCCGACCGGCGAGGTCGCCTCGCTCGACCTGGAGGAGATCGCGGAGAACTTCCTCCTGCTCGACAAGCTCGCGAAGCCGCTCGGCGTCGAGCCGGTCCTCGAGTTCTGGGGCCGCGCGCCGGTCCTGCACTCGGTCGCGGAGGCGAAGACGGTGCTCAGGAAGAGCGGGCTCGTCCAGGCGAGCATGCTGCTCGACCTCTTCCACATGTACACCGGCGGATCTCAGGTGGCCGATGTCGAGGCGCTTCGTGCAGACCAGATTGGCCTCGTGCACATCAACGACTACCCGGCGGACCCGCCGCGCGAGACGATCACCGACGCCGACCGCGTCATGCCCGGCGACGGCGCCGGTCCGGTGATCGACTTCTACCGCGCGCTCGAGCGCATCGGCTACGACGGCTACCTGTCGGTGGAGCTCTTCCGCCCGGACTACGACGCGGGCAGCGCCGTCGGTGTGGCGAAAGAGGCGCGGGAGAAGACGGTACGCGTCTGGGAGGCGAGCGATGGCTGAGCCGGCCGGAGTGCGCGTCGGTATCGTCGGGTACGGGTACGCGGGCGAGGTCATCCACGCGCCGCTGATAGCCGCGGTGCCGGGGTTCGAGCTCGTTGCGGTTTCCACGAGTCGGCCCGACCGGCAGGAGCTCGCGCGCGGGCGCGGCCTTCGCGTGCACGCGAAGGCGAGCGAGCTCATCGCGAGCGACGACGTGGACCTCGTCGTGATCGCAACGCCCCACGATACGCATCTACCGCTCACGCGCGAGGCGTGCGAGGCGGGCCGGCACGTCGTGTGCGACAAGCTCATGGCGCTCGACGTCGACGATGCCCGGGCGATGCTCGCCGCGGCTCAGAGAGCCGGCGTGATGCTGAGCGTCTTCCACAACCGCCGGTGGGACGGTGACTTCCTCGCCGTCCGGGCGGCGCTCGAGCGCGCTCGCTCCCGGTCGGGCGCGGGCCCCGGTGCCGCCGCCCCAGCTACCGCCGGCACGCCACCCGACCCGGGCGACCTCATCCGCATCCGCGCGTGGGTCCATAGCCCCGGCGCGCCGAATCCGTCTCGCTGGCGCGCGAAGCGGTCGCACGGCGGCGGAGTCTTCAGCGACTGGGGCGCACACCTGATGGACCAAGCGCTGCTCCTGCACGAGGGGCGGGTGCAGAGCGTCTACTGCCGGATGGAGTACGCGGTACCCGAGGTGGACGTCGAGACCGGCGCGCTCTGCGTCATCGGCTTCGACGACGGGACGAGCCACGTGATCGAGACGAATCAGCTCTACCACGAGTCGTCGAAGGGCTACGAGGTGTGGGGCACGGCGGGCAGGCTCGTGGTGAGCGGGTTCGACCCGCGCGAGGATCTGCTGAACCAGGAGGTGCGCGGCACTCGTCGGAGCCCGGGCGGATACGAGGCGCGCTTCGAGAGAGCCGGCGAGGCGGCCGTGCCGCAGCCGTCGGCACCCGGCCCCGGCGACTGGGCCGCCTACTACGGCAACGTCGCCGGCCACCTGCTGCGCGGCGAGGAGCTCGCGGTCACGCCGGAGTCGGTGGTGCGGATGATGGAGCTTCGCGAGGCGGCGCTGCGGTCGGCGGCGGAGGGCAGGGTGGTCGAGGAGCCGATCTAGGCACGGCCCGCGGCAGGCGGCCGCGGTACACGCGCTCGCGGC
>CAZICD010000011.1:42646-57744 GCA_964537725.1 uncultured Spirochaetaceae bacterium
GGCCGGACCTCAGTGCTCGGCGCCGCCCGAATCCTCACCGTAGAGCCAGGCCCAGTCGGCTGGCTCGAGATCGGGCCGGGGAGAGACCCCCGGGAAGATGGTCTCCACCGTGTCCTGCGGCTCGTAGCCCAGCTCCGCGCGCGCCTTCTCCGTGCTGAGCCACGGGCGCCGCGCGTTGGAGACGCAGTTGTACACGCCGAAGCGCGGCGTCTCGACCTCGAGACAGAGCGCGACCATCTGCGCGAGATCGCGAGCTGAAAGGACGAGCGCCTCCTTGGGGCGCGTTAGGCCTTCGGCGATGCGCTCGGCGCTCATGTAGTAGCCGATTCGCAGGCAGTACGCGTGGATGCCGTACCGCTCGCTGATGTGACGCGCGAGCGCCTCCCCGTAGAGCTTGGTCACCGCGTAGTAGGTGTCCGGGCGCGGCTCGGCTTCCTCGGTGAGCTCGAGCGTGCCGTCGGCGTGGTGGAACCCGACGGTGTGGTGGCTGCTCGCGAAGACGATCCGCTTCGCGCCGGCACGGCGGGCGGCGTCGAAGACGTTCCACACGCCTTCCACGTTGACCGGGATCATCTGCGTGCGGACGTCGAAGTCCCAGGTCAACGCGCCCAGGTGGATCACCGCGTCAACGCCGGCACAGGCGCGCGCGACCGCGTCCGGGTCGGTGAGGTCGGCCCGGACGAACTCGTGGTCGGTCTCGATCGGGACGCGGTCGCTGAGACGCAGCCGGTACCGGTCTTCGAGGAACCCGACCAGGTCGCGCGCGATCATCCCGCCGGCGCCGGTGATCAGGACTGTCTCTTTCGGGGCCATGCGTCCTCCGGGAAGACGGCGCGGGGGCACGGGGCCCCGCCGGGCACGTAGCCCTCGCGCGCCGGCTCAGCCGACCAGCGCCTTCAGATTGGCGAAGCTTCGCTCGAGGCTCTCCTTCGGGCCAAGCTTGTTCAGGCGGTCCTGCTCGATGGTGAGCCATCGGACGCCCGCCTGCTTCGCCGCCGCGACTACGCCCTCGATGTCCACGACGCCGTCACCGACTTCGGTGAAGACCGCTTCCTTGCGCGCCACGCCCGGGTCGGCGGCGTCGGGCATGAGCGCCACGAAATCCTTCATGTGCAGGACGGGGAACCGGTCGGGGTACGCTTCGATCAGCTCAACGGGATTACCGCCGCCGAAGGCGACCCAGCCCACGTCGAGCTCGACGTTGACGAGCGTCGGATCGGTGTTCTCCAGGAGGATCTCGATCCCGCGCTTTCCGTCGAATCTCGCCATCTCCTGGTTGTGGTTGTGGTAGAGCAGGCCCACGCCGGCGTCCGCGCAGATCCTGCCGGCGTGCTCGTAGTACTTCGCGTACTCGAGGATCTCGTCCTTGTCGTTGAACGGCGCGAAGTAGTCGACGACGAACGGCGCGCCCATTGTCTTTGCCGTCGCGATGGACTCGCGAATCTCGTCGTCGCTCTTGCCGTACTTGATGCCGCCCTGGCAGGGGACCGCGAGCCCGAGCCCGTCCAGCTTGCGCTTGAGCTCGTCTTCGCCGATTCCGAGCTTCTCGGCGTACGAGGCCGCGCCTTCGATGCCGTCGAGCCCGAGCTGCGACAGCCATTGCAGGACCCACTCGGGGTCCTTGTCGACGAGATCCTTGATGCCCAGTCCGATGAGTCCGATGTTTGGTGCCATGGTTCGTTGCCTCGCAATCAGGTGATGCTCCTGTATAGCGCGTCACGTTGGCTTCCGCAACCGGTTCAGACGGAAGCAACGGCGCCTCATTCCGATCGTGCGGTGTCGCGCGGCGTGCGGCCGCTCGCGCGCACGGTCTCGGTCATGACCGCGACGATCACCGCCGCCCCGCCGATCACGGTGCGCACGGTCGGGACTTCTCCCAGGACGAAGAACGCCATGATCGTCGAGTAGAGCGGGATGAGCGTCGCGATGATGGACACGGTCTTCGCGGACAGGTTCCGCAGGCTCGACGCGTAGAGCGACTGCGTGACCGCCGTGAACACCGTCCCGAGCAGGAGCAGCAGCGGCCATTCCCGGAGCGTCGGCCCCACCGTCCCCGCGACGACGAGCAGCGGAAGGATGACGAGGGCCGAGACCGCCGTCTGGTAGAACATGATCGTCGCCCCGGTGTACCGCTGGACGTAGCGGCGCACCGTGAGGTTTCGCACGGTGAACAGCGCCGCCGATCCGACACCCCAGAGCACCCCCTGCGTCGTGCTGCTTTCGAGCGAGAACTCCGGCACCAGGATGATGATCCCTGCGAACACGACGAGCGCGAGGCCAATGTCGACGACGTGGATACGGGTCCGGTCGACCAGCGGCTCGGCGAGGACGGTCATGATGGGGTAGGTGTGCAGGGCGATCACGCCCACCGCCACCGTGCTCACCTGGATCGACTGGAAGTAGGCGAGCCAGTGCACGGCGAGCACCACGCCCAGCCCGGTGAGCACGGCGAGATCCCGGCCTCTCGCCACGCGGAGCGATTGCCGCGCGGCGAGCGCGAAGACGAGGATCGCCAGCGCGGCGACGGCCGACCTGCCGAAGATGATCGCGCTCACCGGCAGGTCGATGAGCTTCGCGAAGAGCGCCGTTCCGCCGAAGAGGACGATTGCGATGTTGAGCTCGACGAGGTTGCGAACGCGTGCGCGCTCGGCGTTCGAGCCGGGCCGATCGGTACGTGCAGGCACGGGACTCCCATCGTACGCGCTTCGCCCCACCCTGGCAAACCAGTTGCTCAGAATCGGATTCTCTGCCACTGTCGGGAGTACCGGAGGCGCCATGTACACGCTTGCCAGCGACGAGCTGACCACCACCGTTCTCGATCCGCTCGGCGACCGGGACCGGATGGGACCCCGCTACTGTACCGGCGGGTACATCTTCCAGGTCGAGGACGAGGGCGGGCCGCTGCTCACCGGGCCCACCTATCCGGACAGCTTCAACTGGTTCGACGGGCAGGGCATTCCGGACTCGTTCGCGCGCGCGCCGCTGCGCGATTCCGACGATCCGGGGCCGCTCGCGCTCGTGCCCGGAATCGGCGTCTGCGATACGGTAGAGCGTACGGTACGCGAGCACTGCGACTGGACGGTGCTCGAGCGCGCCGACCACATCGAGTTTCGCACCGTGCAGCGGTGGGGCGAGTACGCGTTCGAGCTCGAGCGCGACCTGACCGTCGCCGGTCGGGTCGTCCGGTCGGAGACGAGGCTGCGCAACATCGGCAGGTCGCAGGTGCCGGTACGGTGGTTTCCCCACCCGTTCTACCCGGTCGACTACGATGCGAACCCGGCGTCGAGGCCGCTGTGCGCGCTGCCCGGGCCGGTCCGCGTTCCGCGTCGCACGACGTACTCGCTGGGGGGAGACGGGTACCTCCGGTGCTCGGATCTCGACGAGCTGCAGGCGGTCGCGGTGCGCTGCGACGAGCACGGGCCGCTCGCGGTGTTTCAGCGTCACCCGCGGCTCGGGCTCGTCTCGGCGCGGTTCAGCTTCGCCGCGGGGCACGTACTCGTCTGGGGCAATCCGCGGACCTTCTCGTTCGAGCCCTATTTCGAGCAGATGGCGGGAGCCGGAGATACGCTCGAGTGGTGGGTGGAGTATCACTTCTGACGCGGCAGGTTGAGTCGCGGCGTGTGCTCCAGTACAATGTGAGCTTCTGAAGTTTTTGGATTTGTGAGGTAGCGTTTTGACAGATGGGCTCGTCCTCACCGTCGTGGGTATGCTGACGGTGTTCGCGTTTCTTGTCGTTCTCGTCGCCGCGATGTCGCTGTTGCGCCGGGTCGCGGCCCGATGGCCGGGCTCACCGCCGGGCACGGACACCGCGGTCGTGGCGGCCGCCGTCGCCGCGATCCATCACCGCTCCGCGCGTTCGGGGGACCGATCGGAGGACCGATCATGAAGAAGCGCATTCAGACCATGATCACCGCCTTCCGCGACGGCTTCCAGTCGTACTTCGGCGCGCGGGTGCTGACGAACGACTTTCTTCCCGCCTTCGAGGCGGCGGTCGACGCGGGACTCGGACACATAGAAGTCGGGGGCGGGGCGCGCTTCCAGTCGCTCTACTTCTACTGCGACGAAGACGCGTTCGAGATGATGGACACGCTGCGCTCGATCGCCGGACCGGACGCCGACCTGCAGACGCTCTCGCGCGGCATCAACGTCGTGGGGCTCGATTCGCAGTCGCGCGACATCATCGACCTGCACGCGAAGATGTTCGCGAAGCACGGCGTGTCGCGGATCCGAAACTTCGACGCGCTGAACGACGTCGACAATCTCGTCTACTCGGGGCGCTGCATCGCCGAAGCCGGGGCCCACCACGAGGTCTCGGTCACGATGATGGGGCTGCCGCCCGGGCTCTCCGGCGCGCACGACCCGGACTTCTACATCGGCGTCCTGCGGAAGATCCTCGACGCCGACATCCCGTACTCCTCGGTCTGCTTCAAGGACGCCTCGGGGACCACCCCGCCGGCCGTCGTCCACGAGACGATCAGGCAGGCGCGCGCGCTGCTCGGCGAGCAGACGCACATCGTCTTCCACAGCCACGAGAGCGCAGGCCTGTCGATCGCGCAGTACCTCGCGGCGATCTACGCCGGCGCCGACCAGGTCGACTGTTCGCTCGCGCCGGTCTCCGGCGGGACGTGTCAGCCCGACCTCGTGACGCTCTGGGGCGCGCTGCGCGGTACCGACTACGACCTGGGAATCGACATCGACCGCATCCGCGAGGTGGAGTCGATCTTTCGCGAGTGCATGGAGGACTACTTCGTGCCGCCGGAGGCGCTCGCGGTCGAGCCGGTGATCCTCTTCTCGCCAATGCCTGGCGGCGCGCTGACGGCGAACACGCAGATGATGCGCGACAACGGCATCCTCGACCGCTACCCGGAGGTGATCAGCGCGATGACCGAGGTCGTCGAGCGCGGCGGCTTCGGTACGTCGGTGACGCCGGTGAGCCAGTTCTACTTTCAGCAGGCGTTCAACAACGTTATGTTCGGCCCGTGGGAGCGCATGGCCGAGGGCTACGGGAAGATGGTGCTCGGGTACTTCGGCAAGACTCCCGTCGCGCCCGATCCCGAGATCGTGAAGCGCGCGAGCGAGCTCATGGAGCTCGAGCCCACCGATCGCGCGCCCATCGACATCAACGACGAGGACCCGAAGAAGGGCGTCGGCGCGGCGACAAGGATGCTCGACGAGGCGGGCCTCCCGCACACCGACGAGAACGTCTTCATCGCCGCGACGTGCAAGGAGAAGGGCATCGCCTTCCTCAAGGGCGAGGCGAAGGTCAACGTCCGGAAGAACGAGCCGCAGGCTGAGGGGAAGGCCGATGTCGCTCGCGCGGGCGGGACGGCCGCGGAATCCGCCTCCGCCCGCGACAGCGGCGCGGCGACCTACACCGTCACGGTCAACGGTACATCCCACGAGGTCACCATCGATGACGGCCGCGCCGTAGTGGACGGGGTCGCCTACGCCGTGGATCTCGGGCAGGGTGGCGCCCCGCCGGCCGCGACGGAGAGGTCCGCGGCCGGCGGCGAGGCGGTTACCGCCCCCTTCGCCGGGCTGCTCCTGCGCGTGGAGGCGAAGCCGGGGACGACCGTCGCGAAGGGCGCGACGGTCGTCGTGCTCGAGAGCATGAAGATGGAGACGCCGCTGGCCTCGCCGGTGAACGGCGTGGTCGAGTCGGTGCGCTACGCCGCGGGCGACCAGATCGAGAGCGGCGCGGTCGTCGCCACGGTGCGTGCCTCATGAGTATCCCGGATCTCCTCGGCGAGCTGTGGCGCTCCACCGGAGTTGCCGGCTTCGCCTGGCAGCAGGTGGTGATGATCGCGATCGGGCTCGTGCTCATCTACCTCGCCGTCGCGAAGAAGTTCGAACCGCTGCTCCTCGTTCCCATCGGCTTCGGCGGGATCCTCGCGAACATCCCGTTCATCGGCATCGCCGAGTCGGGCGGCTTCATCGGCATCGTGTACGGGTTCGGGATAGCAAACGGGCTCTTCCCGCTGTTCATCTTCATGGGCGTGGGCGCGCTCACCGACTTCGGGCCGCTGCTCGCCAACCCGCGCACCGCGCTCCTCGGCGCGGCCGCGCAGTTCGGCATCTTCGCGACGCTGCTCGGCGCGATCGGCCTGGGCCGGCTCCCGCAGATCGGCTTCTCGCTCGCCGACGCCGCGGCGATCGGGATCATCGGCGGGGCAGACGGACCCACGGCGATCTTCCTCGCGAGCCGCCTTTCGCCCGAGTTGCTCGGGTCGATCGCCGTGGCGGCCTACTCGTACATGGCGCTCGTGCCCATCATACAGCCGCCCATCGTTCGGCTGCTCACGACGAAGGCCGAGCGCTCGATCCCCATGCAGCAGCTGCGCGAGGTGTCGAAGCTCGAGCGGATTCTCTTTCCGCTGCTCGTGCTCGGCATATGCATTCTGCTCCTGCCGTCGGCGACGCCGCTGATCGGGGCGCTGATGTTCGGTAACCTCGTGAAGGAGTCCGGGGTCACCGATCGGCTTGCGAAGGCGGCGGGCAACGAGCTCATGAATATCGTTACGATCATGCTCGGCCTCGCCGTGGGATCGCGCCTCTCCGCCGGTACGTTCCTCACGCTGGAGACGCTCGGCATCCTCGTCCTGGGGCTGGTTGCCTTCGCGATCGGAACGGCGAGCGGCGTGCTCATCGCGAAGCTCATGAACCGCTTCAGCAGGCGCCCGATCAACCCGATCATCGGCGCAGCGGGCGTCTCCGCCGTGCCCATGGCCGCGCGCGTGGCGAATCGGATCGGCCAGGAGGCGAACGAGTCGAATCATCTGCTGATGCACGCGATGGGACCGAACGTCGCCGGCGTCATCGGCTCCGCGGTCGCGGCCGGCGTGCTGCTCGCGGTGGTGCCGTTGTTCGGGTAGAGGAGTACGTGGATGAACGAGAGCGTGCGCCGCTGGAGCGGCGAGATTCACGAGACGATCCGCCGGATCGTACCGGAGCCGGTGTTTATCCGGGGCCTGGACGTGGTGTCGATCGGCGGCGCGCTCCTCGCCCGCGCACGCGCAGACGATGGCCGCGCCGGGTACGTGCCGGCGAACGCACGGATCCCGGATACGCTCTCGCTCATCGAGCGGCGGGTCTTCCCGTTCTTCCTCGGGCGCGATGCCCGCGAGATCGCCTGGCTCGCAGAGCTCTGCTTCGCGAGCAACTCCACCTACAAGTACGCCGGCGTCGGACTCTGGAACGCGATCGCCCACGTGGAGCTCGCGGTGCTCGATCTGCTCGGGCGAGCGGCCGGGGTGCCGGTTGCCGATTTCTTCGGCGGGCGGCGGCGTGAGCGCATTCCGGTGTATCTGTCGAGCACGACGCGCGCGAGCGATCCGGCCGACGAGCTCGAGCATATCGGTGCCCGACTCGATGAGACGGGCACGAGGGCGTGCAAGTTCAAGATCGGCGGAAGGATGAGCGGCGACGAGGAGGCGAGCCCGGATCGCAGCCGGCTCCTGATCGAGCAGGCCCGCGCGCGATTGGGCGACGGCGTCGCGATCTACGTGGACGCGAACAGCTCGTATTCGGTCGACGAGGCCGTCGAGGTCGGCCGTCGACTGGAGACGCACGGCATCGACCTCTTCGAGGAGCCGGTGCACTTCCAGGATTTCGAGGGGACGAAACGCGTCGCCGACGCGCTCGATATCGACGTATCCGGCGGCGAGCAGTGCTCCGACGAGTACCTCTTCCGCTGGATGTTCGACCACCACGGCGTTGACGTCGTGCAGCCGGACGTCTGTTACGCGGGCGGGCTTTCGAGAACGCTGCGGATCGCGCGGCTCGCCGAGGCGGCCGGCTACCCGGTGACGCCGCACTCGCCGCGCACCGGGTTCGGTCAGGCGCCGAATCTGCACCTGGTTTCGCTCCTAGACCGTCCTGGAGCGTACCACGAACACCACATCAGAACACAGGAGCGACACGGATGGGTCGACCCGGAACCGGATGTCCGCGACGGCGCGCTCGCCGTGCCGAACGGTCCGGGGCTCGGCCTCGAGTACGACCGGGCCGCGATCGAGGCGGCGGACGTCATCCTGCATCGCGAGGAGAGAGCATGAGCAAGAACTACCTGGAATGGCTGAGCACGGAGACCCCGGGAAGCTGGTGGGTCGACACCGGTGTGATTGAGGAGATTGTCGCCGCGCGCTCCGATGCGGCGGCGGGGGTCACGATGAACCCGCTGCTGCTCGCACGCGGCCTCGCGGCGGAGCAAAGCGGGACGCGGGACGTCGTCGCGGCGGGCGGGGCGTTGCCGCCTGCAGGCGACCAGCGGACGGTAGAGATCACGCGCCGCGTGGCGGCGGACGTCGCCGGCCGCCTCGCGTCGGTCCACGACGCGTCCGGCGGCGAACACGGGTACGTCTGCGCGCAGGTGAACCCGTCGCTCGCCGACGACGCGCCGGCGATGACCGCACAGGCGCGCGAGTTCGACTCGTGGGCGCCGAACGTCATCGTCAAGCTGCCGGTCACGAAGGCCGGTCTCGAGGCGCTCGAGGCGTGCGTGGCCGAGGGGATCAACATCGTCGCCACGGTGAGCTTCTCGCTTCCGCAGGCGCTCGCGATCGGCGAGGCGCACGCTCGCGGAACGACCGCCGCGCGGGCTGCCGGCCGGACACCGGGGCGATGCTTCGCGGTCATCATGCTCGGCCGGCTCGACGATCATCTCAAGCGTGTCGCGACCGGTGTGGACGAAGAGACGATCGACCGGGCCGCGATCGCCGTCGCGAAGCGCGCGCGCTCGCTCTTCGCCGAGCGCGGCTACGAGGCCACGATCCTGCCTTCGGGCATGCGCCACTGCGGCCACGTCACCGAGCTCGCCGGCGGCGACTTCGTCTTCTCCATCTCACCGTCGATGGCCGCCGAGCTCGCAGGCGGCGACTTCCTTCAGCGGCCCCGTGTCGACGAGCCGGTCGATGAGGCGGTCATCGAGCGGCTTCGCGCGATCCCGGACTTCGTCCGTGCCTACGAGCCCGACGGAATGCGCGAGGACGAGTTCGCCGGCTTCGGCGCCGCGGAGTTCACGCTCTCACAATTCGCGCGCGAGGGGTGGGGGGTCGTAGCCCGGTACGAGTAACCTCCGCGGCAGGAGGCCTGCGCCTCGCTGCGAGCCTGCGCGGGGCGCGGCTACATCCTGAACCCGTGCTGCGCCTGGTGGATCGGGCTGTCGTAGTACTGCATCGTCTTGAAGTACTCGTAGCGCCCGTCGGTCGCGATCGATCGCGTCCGCTCGACGAGCTCGGCCTGCTCCGCTTCGTTCATGGGCGCGAAGCCGGAGGCGATCGCCACGTTCTGGTCGATGTCCTCGACCGACTGCATGCCGCACACGAGGGTTGAGATCGGCTGCGAGAGCGCCCACCCGATGAGCTCCTCGGGTGACAGGCCGGCCTCGGTGATGAGCTGACCGGACCCGCCCAGGCTTTTCATGCCAATGACTCCGATGCCGCGTTTCTGTGCCTCCGGCAGCACGCCCCTGGTGAAGCTCCTGAAGCTCGCGTCGAGGACGTTGACCGGCATCTGCACCGACGCCCAGGGAAAGTCGTGGCCGAGCATGCTGAGGTGGAACGCCGGATCCTTGTGCCCGGTGAACCCGACGTAGCGCACCTTCCCGGATTCGAGCGCGACGCGCGCCGCCTCGATCGCGCCGCCGGGCCCGAAGATCCATTCGTGGTCGTTGCCGTAGTTGACCTCGTGGAACTGCCACAGGTCGATGTGGTCGGTCCGCAGGCGGCGAAGGCTGTCCTCGAGCTGGCGAAGCGCCCCGTCGCGGTCGCGCGCGCAAACCTTCGTCATGAGGAACACGTCGTCGCGGCGGTCGGCGATCGCCTCGCCCATGCGCGCCTCCGAGCGCCCCTCGGCGTACTCCCACGCGTTGTCCATGAAGGTCACGCCCTCGTCGATCGCGTAGCGGATGAGCCGCACCGCCTCCCGGTGGGTCATGGAGCTGCTGCCGATGTGCCCCCCTCCGAGGCCGATGATCGATAGGTCTTCGCCGGTGGAACCGAGTTTGCGTGTAGGGATGCTCATACGTACAAGATAGCGAAGAGCCGCCCGGCGAGCGAGGCCCGTGTCGGGGCGCAGCGGGCCGGTGGTCTCAGCGGACGAAGAGCGGGGCGTCGGATTCCGAGCCGTCGGGCTCGTAGCGATACCCGCCGAGGTCGAACCGTGGGAGCGCGTCGGCGTCGTTGATCCGGTTGCGGACGATCCAGCGCGCCATCGTCCCGCGGGCCTGCTTCGCGTAGACGGACACCGTGCGCAGACCGCGCGGCGTGTGTTCCTTGAAGACCGGCGTCACGATCCTGCCCGGAAGCGCGTCGGCCCGGATGAGCTTCGCGAACTCGACCGACGCGAGACAGGCCAGATCCGACGACCCGCTTCGTTTCAGCGCAGCGGCGAGGTGTCGGGTCGGCTCCTCGCCCCAGAAGTCGTAGAGCGAAGTGGCGCCGTTCAGCCGGAGCGCGACGGTGAAGTCGAGACGGTAGGGGAGGATGGCGTCGTGCGGGCGGAGTACCCCGTAGAGGGCCGAGAGTATCCGCAGATGGTCGCGCGACCAGGCGATGTCGCCGGCGGTGAGCTCGTTCGCCGCGAGCCCGCGGTAGGTCTCGCCGGTGTACGCGAAGAGCGCGGGGCGTCCCGCCGCGCCGGCCTCGCCGGTCCACGCGAGGTAGGCGTCCCGCGTGGCCGCGGCGATTCGGTCGTTGACGCCAAACAGGCTGGCGATTTCGTCTGCGTCCATGGCCGCGATCGACGCCGCGATCGTTGCGGTGCGGTCTGCGAACGGTGGCCGAGTGGGCTTCACGCCTGGCGCGGGCGCATCGAACGCTTGCTTCTTCGATGGGGCGAGTACCACGATCATCGCCCCAAGGTATCACCGGAGGAGCGGATCGTGGGTGACGCACCTGCAGGAGCTCGCCGTCGCCGCCGGGCGGCCCTCTGGCCACCGTCACGGGTTTCGAGTACCGTGCCCGCATGAACGATCCGACCTCTTCGCCATCCGACGGCGCCCCGGGTGCGCTGCCCGAGCACGTCCGCGACAACCGCGCCTACTGGGACGGCATGGCGCACGAGTGGGTGGAGCCCGGGGAGCGCAACTGGGCTCAGGCCGAGCCGATCTGGGGCATCTGGGGACTGCCCGAGTCCGATCTCCGGCTGCTGCCCGAGCGCATGGACGGCCTCGACACGATCGAGCTCGGCTGCGGCACGGGGTACGTCAGCGGCTGGATGATCCGCCGCGGCGCCCGGGCGGTGGGGATCGACAACTCGGCAAGGCAGCTTGCCACCGCGCGCCGACTCGCCGGCGAGTACGGGGTGGAGCTCACGCTCGTCCACGGTAACGCCGAAGAGGTGCCGTACCCGGACGGCTCGTTCGACTTTGCGATCAGCGAGTACGGCGCGGCGATCTGGTGCGACCCCTACCGCTGGATTCCCGAAGCCCATCGGCTCCTTCGCCCCGGTGGCGAGCTCGTGTTCCTGGGAACGCATCCGCTGGCGATCGTCTGCGCGCCGTACAGCGGGAAGCCCACCGACACGCGCCTGCACCGTTCGTACTTCGACCTGCACGTGCAGGACTGGCGCGACGCGGAGGTCGATCCCGGCGGCGTCGAGTTCAACCTCGCGCCGTCTGCCTGGATGCGGCTCTTCGGTGAGACCGGCTTCGACGTCGTCGACTTCCTCGAGCTGCGCGCGCCGGAGAGCGCGAGCGAGGACCGGTTCTGTATCCCCGCCGACTGGGCGAAGCGCTGGCCGAGCGAGCAGGCGTGGAAGGTCCGGAAGCGGGAGCACGGCGGTCCGACGGCGTGAACGGGCTCGCCCAGGTCACGCGTCGTCGGGGCGTCTCGCCGCCAGACCCGTGCGGCCCGGCCGCGTGGGCGGTGCGGCCCGCCGGCCACGCATCGTGCCGATTGCCGCGCCGCCTGCACCCGCGGTACGATGCGCCAATGGCACGGACATCGATCCCCTTTGGCGACGAGACGCTCTCGCTCGACCTTCCGCCCGAGACGGAGGTCCTGCGCATGGGCTCCGTGGACCCACTGTCGGATCCGCAGGCGGCGATCACCGCCGCGCTCGACGGGCCGATCGGGTCGCCACCGCTCGACGTGATCCTCCGCGAGAAGGTCGCCGCGGCAGCGGCCGGGCCGCGCGGGGGCGCCGGCGCGGGGCCAACGGCGACGATCGTCATCGCCGACAATACGCGCCCGGTGCCGTACACCGGCGAGCAGGGGATCCTCTGGCCGCTCGTCGAACGGCTCGTGGCCGCGGGGGTGGCCCAAGAACGGATTACCGTGCTCGTGGGGACCGGGACGCACCACCCGCTGTCGAGCGAGATCGAGCGGATGCTCGACCCGCGCGTGCTCTCCTCCGGGGTGCGCGTGGTAAGCCACGACTGCCGTGACGATTCGCAGCTGCGCACCATCGGCACGACGTCGCGTGGGACCGAGGCGACGCTCAACGTCCACTACCTCGACGCCGACATCAGGATCTCCACCGGCCTCGTGGAGAGCCACTTCTTCGCCGGCGCCTCCGGCGGGCGCAAGGCGATCTGCCCGGGGATCGTCGGCGAGCAGGCGACCTACAGCTTCCACTCGGCGGCCGCGATCGCCTCGCCCGACTCGACGCACCTGAAGCTCGACGGCAACCCGCACCACGAGGAGTCGTTCGCCGTGGCGAGCATGGCGCCGCCCGACTTCACGGTGAACGTGACCCTCGACAGCGACTACCGCCTGACAGGCGTCTTCGCCGGCGAGCTCGACGCGGCGCACCGGGCCGCCGTCGCGAAGATCCGCGAGTACGTGGAAATACCGATCGACGAGCCGTACGACATCGTGCTGACCCACGGCGGGTTCGTGTCGATCAACCACTACCAGGCGGTGAAGCCCGCGCTCGTCGCGCTGGAGGCGCTCGCCCCCGGCGGCTGGCTCTACCTCCCGGCCGCGAACACCGACGACGACCCGGTGGGAAGTCCCCGCTACCGCACGCTCGTGCACCTGCTGCGGATGATCGGCTCGGAGGCCTTCACGCGGCTCCTCTTCTCGGACGAGTGGACCTTCCTCCCCGACCAGTGGGAGGTGCAGTCGTGGGCGAAGCTCGACGCCGCCCTCGCGCGCGAGAAGTTCGTCTACTACAGTCCGCAGTGCTCGCCCGCCGACTACGAGATCGTGCCGGGAACCGACGGGAACACGCTGCTCGGCGAAGCACATCGGTACACCAACGACAGCGCGAACGTCCAGCGCGTGCTCGACGCATTTGTCGCACGCGCCCGCGCCGAGCTCTCCTCGTGCGGCGTCGAGCGGCCTCGGATCTGTTTTCTTTTCGACGGCCCCTACGGGATCGTCCAGCGAGGAGGCTGACCGGCGCCGATTTCCGGTGGCGCCATCGGGCGCTCCGGTGTACAATCCCCGCGTGAGCGATCGTACGCCGCCCGAACATCAGGATCGTGACCTCTACGTCCTCCTCCTCGTCGTTCTCGGAGGCATCATTGCCGCCGGGCTCGTCGCCGACGGTCCGGCCGCCTCGCTGTCCGGCCTCTGGCGCCTGCAGATTCACCCGGCGCGGCTCCTCAACGACTTCACGCTCGCGGCAGGGCCCGGGGCCGCGCTCGTCAACGCCGCGCTGGTTGCGCTCATCGGTCTCGGGCTGGTCCGCCTCAACGGCGTCCGCCTCTCCGGCCCGACCGTCGCCGCGGTGCTCACGATGTTCGGTTTCGGCCTCTTCGGGAAGACCCCGCTCAACATCGTGCCGGTTCTCACCGGCGTATTCGTGGCGGCGAAGCTCGCCGGCAGGGACTTCAGCGAGTACATCCTCATCGCGCTCTTCGGGACGGCTCTCGCACCGCTCGTGTCTTTGCTCGCGGTCGAGGTCGAGCTGCGGCTGTTGATCGGGATGCCGGTCGCCGCGCTCGCCGGCGTCGCCGTCGGGCTGATCCTTCCGGCGATCGCCCGCGCGATGCTGAGGCTGCATCAGGGATACAACCTCTACAACATCGGTCTCACCACCGGGTTCATCGCGCTCTTCGCGGCCGCGTTGATCTTCGGTCGAGGCGAGCAGATCTCCGGTGGCGGCGTGTGGAATCTCGACCCGTCGCCGGTACTCGTGTTTCTCACACCGTCGGTCTCCGCCGTGTTCGCGGTTGTTGGGGTCGTCATGGGCGGCGCCACCTCGTTCCGCAGCTTCGCGCGCATCCTCAAACTCCCCGGAAGGCTGCCGTCGGACTTCATGAGTATGGAGTCGGTTCCCGGTGCGCTGGTGAACATGGGGATCATGGGTCTCGCGCTCTGGGGCTACGTGATGCTCGTGGGCGCGCCCGTCAACGGACCCGTGATCGGCGGGTTGTTCACCGTCATCGGGTTCGCCTCGTTCGGGAAGCACCCGCGCAACGTCTGGCCGGTGCTCGCCGGTGTCGTGCTCGCGGCGCTGGTCTTCGGGCGCGATCTCGCCTCGCCGGGTGTGATTCTCGCGGCGCTCTTCGGGACGACGCTCGCGCCCCTCGCCGGCGATTTCGGGAGCCTCGTGGGGATCGTGGCGGGCTTTCTGCACCTCACGATCGTGATGCGGTCGGGCGCCTGGCATGCGGGCATCGGCCTGTACAACAACGGATTCGCCGGAGGTCTCACGGCGACGCTGCTCGTCTCGCTGATCGAATGGTATCGCGCGAGCTTCCCGACGGGCAGGCTTCGACGCGCCGAGACGTCCGACAAGGAGACGCAATGAACCGCAAGGACTTTCTGCTCCAGCTCATCAGCGAGATGTCGCACTACGTTCTGGATGCCGATCCCATGCGGATGGTGATATCGGTCCATCAGGAGCACGACGGACTCCACCTGGCGGTGATCGACAGCGTGAAGCGGCCTCCTTCGGAGCTCGACTCGATTCGCGCTTCGCTCAACAACGAACGGCGTCCGGAACTCGCGGGCTACTACGGCGGGATGGCCGGTTACGACAGCCTGGGCGCGGCGCGGCTGAACCTGATCGGGTGGCAGCTCAAGGGCGCGGACGTGAAGACGACCGACAGCGGCACGCGGATCGACCTCTGGCTCGGCGGCGATCGCTTCAACCCGGAGAGCTTCTCCATCACCGACGAGCACGAGAAGAACGCGCGCGGGTAGCGG
>CAZICD010000011.1:57844-59953 GCA_964537725.1 uncultured Spirochaetaceae bacterium
GGAGCCCGCCTACTCCTCGTACGCCAGGAACGTCTCCACGTCCGGCCGCAGCATGTAGATCACGTCCTTGCGCTCGACCGCGACCCGGACCTTCTCGCGAAGCGTCGGCTGGTCGGCGAGGTGGGAGAGCAGCTCGCGCGTAGGGTTGATCGCGACCGGGTTGCCCACCATCTCGAGCATGGACAAATCGCCCATCGTGTCGCCGTAGGCGTAGCTCGCGTCCAGATCGATCTCGTACTTCTGCACGAAGTGGTCGATCGCACCGCGCTTGCTCTTCGCGTCCCACATCTGCTGGACCTCGCCGGTGAACCGGTCGTGCTCGTCGACGAGGTACTTCGTGCCGCGGCAGTCGGTGATGCCGTACCGCTGCGCCATCTTCCGCACGAGGTAGTCGGGACTCCCGGAGATGAAGATCACCGTATGGCCCTCGGTCTTGTGCCATTCGATCCGGTTGCGCGTATACATGTAGACGCGGTCGCCCTTGAGGTCGACGACCTGGTTCGTGATGAACTCCATCTTCGCCTTGTCGAGTCCCCGCATCGACTGCATGTAGATCGACGCGAGCTCGAGCATGTAGTCGTCGTAGTTGCCGCGTCGCTTCTGCCAGTTCTCGTAGCGCTTCTTGATGTTCGAGTGCCACAGCGCCTCGTCGAGCACCTCGTAGCGCAGCAGCTTCTTGAAGTGCTCGATCATCAGCGATTCGCGGAAGAGCGTCCCGTCAATGTCGAAGAAGGCTGCGGTTCTCATGCGCCGAGTATAGCAGGCGAGGGCGGACCGTGCAGGCTACGCAGAGGGGCCGATTTCTTTCGCGAGGTAGACCGCGCCGGGCAGCGGGTTGTGGTAGTACGGCTCGATCTCGCGGTAACCCATCCGGAGATAGAGCGCGAGCGCCGGTCTCATCGTGCGCAGCGTGTCGAGGACGACCGCGGTGTACCCGCTCGCCGCCGCCCGGCGCTCCAGCACCCCGACGAGCGCCGTCGCGAGCCCGTCTCGCCGGGCCTCGGGCCGGACCCAGAGCCGCTTCATCTCGCAGGTGGTGCCCTCGAACGGTCGGAAGGCGATGCAGCCGTGCGCGTCCCCGTCGCCGGCGGCGAGCAGGACGTCACCGCCGGGTCGCGCGTACCTTCCGGGTAGCGACGCAAGCTCCTCCTCGAAGCGCTGGAACGAGAGATCGACACCCAGCCAGTCGGCGTACTCGCGGAAGAGCGTGCGGACGAGGTCCGCGTCGTCGGGGAAGCGGGCCGATCGGATTTCCATCCCGTCGACTCTACCGGAGGCGGCGCGTGATGTCACGACCGGGACAACCTGATAGAGTTCCGCCATGCCAGCACCATCGCTCCACGTCTACCACATCGCCGAGCGGCTCGCGCTCTCGCCCGGCCACGCCGCCTATACCCCGGCCGGCTTCGAGCGCGAGGGCTTCGTCCACTGCTCCCGCTGGTCGCAGCTCGTACCCGTCGCCCGCGCGCTCTTCGCCGGCCGCGACGACGTCGTCGTGCTGGAGATCGACACGAGCCGTCTCGACGCCGAGGTTCGCTACGAGGACTGCTACGACGCCGGCCAGGCCTTTCCCCACGTCTACGGCCCCATCAACCGCTCGGCGATCGTGGGAACGCTCGACGTCGCGTGGCGCGTGCCCGGCGAGCCCCGCTTCACGCGCCCCGGGGTCGAGCTCTCGCCCGAAGCGCTCGTGGTGCGGCGCGCCCACGAGCGCGACGTCGACGTCATTGCGCGCATGAACCACGCGCTGCGCGAGGACGAGGGATACCCCGACGACATCCCGGTCTCACAGCTGAAGGACCGGTTGCACGCGTGGCTCGCCGACGGGTACGAGAGCTGGGTGCTCGAAGCGCCGCCGGTCCAGGCCGCCGCGGAGGAAGCCGCCGGCCCGTCGGCGGGCCGCGTGCCCGTCGGCTACGCGCTCGTCGATCCGACGCGCGAGCCGATCTACCTGCGCCAGCTGTACGTCTCGCGCGGTGCGCGGCGGTTCGGCCTCGGGCGCGAGGCGGTGAACGAGCTTCTCGAGCACTACGAGGCGGCCACGGCCGACGTGGACGCGCTCGTCGGAAACGACGCGGCTCGCCGGTTCTGGCGCGGGCTCGGCTTCGA
>CAZICD010000011.1:60053-62627 GCA_964537725.1 uncultured Spirochaetaceae bacterium
TACGAGAAGCTCGGCTACCGCGTGGTGGGCGAGATGATCGACCTCCCGCCCGGCGGTTCTATGTACTGGATGCGCAAGGACGGGCTGGGGTAGGGCGTCGGCACGCCGCGATCGCCGCAGCCGCGCCGGCGCCCCGCCGCCTACTCCGCGGCGACCCCGAACATCGTCGCCACGCGCTCCACGTTACGCGCATTGTGGACGTCGTGTCCCTCGTCGGCGTAGAGATACTCGAGCTCGTCGGCGTAGACGTCGGTGATCCGGTAGCGCACCATCTTCATCGTGCTGTTGATCATCCGGTTTGCCTCGGTGAACGGCTCGGGCAGGACCGCGAAGACCGACGGGACCCACTGACGCGGGAAGTGCTTGCCTGCGGCCTCGAACGCGTAGAAGCTCTGCTTGACCCGATCGAGCACCTCGCTCGCGGTCGACAGGCCTTCGGCGGCGATCGCCGCCTTCATCTTCTCCTCGTCGAGCGTCACGAGCGCGGTCGTGTACTTCCGGTGGTCGTTGTAGACCATCACCTGCGCGACGAGGTCGCTTTCGGTGGTGATCGTCTCTTCTATCTCCTCCGGGCTGTACTTCTCGCCGTCGGCGCTGATCAGGAGCGCCTTCGCCCGGCCGGTAACGACGAGGAAGTCGTCCTCGTCCATGTAGCCCAGGTCGCCGGTGTAGAGCCATCCGTCGCGAAGCGCCTCGGCGCTCGCCTCCTCGTTCTTGTAGTAGCCGGCCATGACGTTGTCGCCCTGAACGCAGATCTCGCCGGACTCGCCCGTGGCAGCCTCGGTCCCGTCCTCGCGCGTGATCCGGCAGGTGACCGTGGGGGCGACCTTCCCGGAGGTGCCGAACTTGTGCGCCTTCGGCGTGTTCGCGCTGATGATGGGGGCGGCCTCGGTGAGGCCGTAGCCCTGGAAGACCGGCAGGCCGATGGCGGAGAAGAAGTCCTGCTGCCCGCGGTCGAGGAGCGCGCCGCCGCCCACGAAGAACCGGATTCGCTTGCCGAAGGTCGTGCGCACCTTCCGGAAGACGAGCGTCTCGGCGATCGCGTGCGGGAGCCAGGTGGTCGCACGGGTCCAGAGCCCGGGGCGATGGTGTCCGTCGCCGGCGCGACGGATGCCCGCGCGAACCCCCGCGTTGAATACGCGTGTCGCGAATCCGCCGGCCGTCTCGATGCCTGCGGTGATCTTCTTCATGAAGTTGCCCGAGAGAGCGGGCACGGTGAGCAGGAAGACCGGGTCGGTCTCCTTCATGTTGATGGGGATGTTACGGAGGATCCCCACGCCGCCGCCGCGCGCGTCGACGAAGTAGAGCTCGATGCCGCGAAGCAACGCCGCGTAGAGGCCCACGGTGTGCGCGAAGCTGTGGTCGCAGGGCAGGATCACGAGCGTCGAGAAGTCGTACGGTACCTCGAACATGTTCACCGCGTCGGTGCAGTTGGCGACGTAGTTGCGGTGGGTGAGCATGATCCCCTTCGGGTTGCCGGTGGTGCCGCTCGTGTAGGAGATCGTCGCGACCGCGTCTTCGGGGAGCTCGTCGATCGTGCGTTGCACATCGGCCCTGATCTCCTCCCCGGCGCCACGTCCCGCCTCCACGAGCTGCCGGTAGCTCGTCACCCTCGCTTCCGGGTCCTTCACGCCGGCGTCGGCGAGCTGCGCGCGAGCCTCCTCCAGCCTCGCATCGGTATCCTCGAGGAGGACGACAAGCGGCTTCGCCTCGAGCTCGGCGTAGACTCCTGCGAGCTTGGGCACCTGGTTCCACGACACGCCGATCACCGTGGCGTCGGAGTGATTGACGCGGAAGGGGAGCTCTTCGGGCAGGAGCTTGATGGAGAGGGGGACCGATGTGGCTCCGGCGGTGAGCACGCCGAGCTCGAAGGCGACCCACTCGGGGCTGCCCTCCGAGAGCACCACCGCCTTCTCACCGGCGGTGAAGCCGTGAGTCCGCAGGCCGCGTGCGACGAGCGTCGCCTCGTCGCGAGTCGCGCGGAAGCTCTTCGGCGTCCAGCCCGCGTCGGTCTTTCTCCAGCAGTACGGTTTCTCGCCGAACGATTCGGCCGCCTGCTCCAGCATTTCCAGCACGGTTCGTTTCATGAGGTCTCCGATTCTGTCGTGATTGGGGAATGCTACGCGCTGCGCGCGCGATTGGCAAGGGCGGGCAGGCGAGCGGGCGCGACCCTGCCGCGCCCGCGGCCGTCTACTCCACCACCTCGTCCGGTCGTGCGACCACGACCTCGCCGGCTTCCTCGAGCCGGCGCAACTCTTCAATCACATCGTGCTGGGCCGCTTCTACGTCGCTTCGGCGAACTCGGCCCAGCCCGTCTTCGGCCTCCTCGATCGCCGCGACCAGCTCGTCGTCGAGCGCGCCGAGGATGTGCGAGACGACGTCCCGGCTGACGCCCTTGAGCGCGAGCGCGAGCTCGTCGGCGCCCACGCGATCGGCGAGCTTCCGGATCGCCTGCGGATCCACGAGCACGAAGTCCTCGAAGACGAACATGAGGCGCGCGATCGACTCGAAGAGCGGCTTGTCCTCGGTCTCGAAGCGTTCCATGATCGACTTCTCCACCCCGCGCGGAACGTG
>CAZICD010000012.1:0-2083 GCA_964537725.1 uncultured Spirochaetaceae bacterium
CCCGACATGAGCCAGAGCGAGACCGGGAACTGGACCATCCAGACGTCCGGAAGCTCGATAACCGTCACCTCCGTCGAGCGATCGTCGAAGACGAGACGCGCCGAGCTCACGCGACTGACGAGCCTGCGCGAGATGAAAACGCGGTACTTCGCGCCCCCGAGGAACGCGTTCGCGAACTGGTCCGATTGCGGGTCGGACTCCTGGCCGTTGCCGCCTCCCTCTGCGAGCGGAATCGTCATTCCCTGCCGGTCGATCCGGGGCACGAACGCTCCCTCCTCCGTCCCGGATGCTCTCGCGAGAGCGTCGCGCGAGGCGGAGTAGCTGAGCTCGAAGCCGTATTCGAACTCGTCGTTGACCATCTCGTAGGTCGCGTCGATTCCCGGCGGCAGCTCCTCGAGGACCGTCTCCCGATCGAGCTCGAACTCATCGTCGAACATCTCGTCGAGCTCCTGCGGCTCGGGCGACATACTGTTGGCCATCTCGAACGCGCTCTTCTGCAGCGTGAGCCGCAGGTAGACGTCGATCGTGGAGCCGCTGCCGGAGACGTACTGGACGACGTCGACGCATCCGGTGAGCACCACCGCGGACAGAAGGGTGAGCGCGGCGGTGCGCGCCGCCCGGGACACTCGTCGGTTTCGATTCACCTTGCCTCCTTCTCGCGCGGGTCGGGCCCCCGCGCGACGAGTCGGGTCGACCGCTCGGCCGCCTTGACGAGCGCGACGAGCGCTTCGTTGAACGGCGTGGGTACGCCCGACATCTCGCCGTACTCTACAATCTTACCGTTGATGTAATCAATCTCGGTTCGCCGCCCGGCCTCGCGGTCGAGCAGCATGCTCGGGCGGTGCGCACCGGCCCGGGCGAGGTAATCGAGCGCGTAGCGGTAGAAGCCGCTGCCGACGAGGATCTCGTTCGCCCGCGCGACCGAGAGCGCCTCACGCAGGACCTTGCGCGCGAGGTCTCCTGCGTAGTGGTCGCTCCACACGTCGTGCATCGTCAGACCGGTCAGCGCGCAGATCGCGTTCAACGCGGCGTTCAGCGCTCCCTTCTGCCAGACCGCCCGCTCGAGGTTTTCCGCGCGCTCGCTCGCGAGCCCCGCTCTGCTCAGCAGCTCGGCGACCATACGCGCGCGTCCCGCCCCGGCCGGCACGAACTCGCGCAGCAGATGCGGTGGATGCTCGAAACTCACGGTGACCGAACCGTCGGCGCCACGCGAGACGCCGTGATTGATCACCGCGCGGACGATGCGATCGTGCGCGATCGACGTCGCGAGCTCGCGTTCGGTGTCGATGCCGTTCTGCCAGCTCACGACCGTAGCGGTGGGGGCAAGCGAGTCGGCGATTGCCCCGGCAACGAGCGGCGTGGCAGGCGCCTTCACCGCGACGAACACGGCTTCCACGTCGACGCCTTCGAGCTCCTCGATGCTCGATGCGACCGACTCCACCCCGACGCTCACGTCGTGGGCACCGGTGAGCACGATTCCCCGCTGAAGGAGCTCCTCTCGCACGCGAGGATCGATTTCCACGATCGTGACCTCGTGGTTGGCGGCGATCAGACGCGCGGCGAGCGTGCTGCCGACCGGACCCGCGCCGACGACCGAGACCTTCACGCCTCGTCCTCCGGGTCCGGGAAGAGCTCTGCGAGCGCGATCGGCTCGTTGCCGTGCTCGCGCAGGATTCCCTCGGCGATCCGGTTGTCGCTGAAGCTGATCACCGCCACCGCTCTCCCATCGGTGAGCGAGCACGCGGTGAGGTTGAGCACGTTCACGTATTCGTCGTAGATCGGCTCGAGTACCTCCACGAGGCTGCCCGGGGTGTCCGGAATGACGATGACGAGCACCTCTTCGGTCCTCGCCGGGACGTCGAGCCCCATGACGGTCGCGCGCGCGCGCCTGGCGTCGCTGACGAGCATGCGGGCGGTGCCGGATCCCCCGCCGTCGCTGAGCGTCGTGGCGTACGTGGTGACGCCCGCGGCGGCGATCGCCTCCGAGACCGAAAAGAGCCGTCCCGGTTCGTTCTCGAGATCGACGACGAGCTGGTGGATGGTCACCGCTCGAGGCTACCAGAAGCCGGACCGGCGCGCAACT
>CAZICD010000012.1:2183-38178 GCA_964537725.1 uncultured Spirochaetaceae bacterium
GGGCGGCCGGTCCTATACGAACAGCGGCTGCATCGCGTCCTTCGCGACGAGCTGACGCATCTCGTCGTCGGTCGGCTTCGTCCCGTCAAACCGCTCGGCCGCGTCGATGACGCGGGGCAGCAGTTCGATATCCCCGGCGGTATTCAGGAAGAGGTTCGGATGGCCGAGCAGCCAGAAGACCGCCTTGTCGATGTCTTCCTGAGTCTCGAGCGGCTCGTACCAGGTCGCGCGCGTGCGCTCCTTCTCGCCCCACGGCCCGCGCGCGATGCTCTTGATCGTCTGCACGGCGATCCCGTTCGCGACGCACCGGTCGCGGAGCGCGGCGAACTCGCTCGCGTACTCTTCGTTCATCGACATGGGATAGTTCCACGGCAGCAGCACCGAGTCGAACGGATACTCGTCGAGGCTGCGCATGTGCATCCGGGCGACCGACAGGCCGTGGCCGGTGACGCCGACGAATCGCACGATACCCTCGTCCTTCGCCTCCCGCAGATACTCGAGCGCCCCGTGCTTTCCGAAGGCGGTCTGCCACTCCTCCTCGTCCACGAGAATGTGCATCTGCAGCAGATCGATGCGGTCGGTCTGCAGACGCTCGAGCGACCGTCCGATGCTCTCCTTCGCGCCCTCGTAGGTTCGTCCCTGCGTCTTGGTCGCGAGGAAGAACCGCTCGCGATAGCGCTTCATCCACGGCCCGAGCCGGACCTCGCTCTCACCGTAGTCGGCGGCCGTGTCGATGTGGTTCACGCCCTTCTCGAGCAGGAACTCCATCGTGCGGTCGGCGTCGGCCTGCGAGACCGAGCCGAGCGCGGCCGCCCCGAAGAGCGTGCGCGTACTTTCGTGACCCGTTGAACCGAATTGCATGGTCGGCAGCATAGTCCCTCCTTCCTCCATACACCTACCAGTCTACTGCCGAATGTCCTGAAGCGGCGAGGTTGGAACGTCGTAGTAGCGCTTGCCCTCGGCGCGCCGCACGAGCACCCCGCCGTTTCGCTCGACGAGGCGCCACGAAGGACGGTTGTCTTCGTTGATCGTCAGCAGCGCGGTCTCGATCCCCAGGCGCGCGGCCTCGGCGAGCGTGGCCCGCAGCATCGCGGTGCCGTAGCCGCGTCGCCGTTCGGAAGGCCGGATCGAGTAGCCGATGTGGCCTCCCGTGCGACGAAGCGCGTCGGTCAGTCGGTGGCGCAGCTTGCTGATGCCTACCGGCCGCGAGCCCACGAACGCCCAGAAGGTCGTCTGGGGCACGTATCCCTCGGGCAGCCCGCGGCCGTGCTGCATGTCGACGATCCTGACGAGGAAGTCGTGGAAGCGGCTGTAGGGAACCGTGTAGCCTTCGTTGTGGAAGCCGTTCTGCCCCGGTCCGATCTCCCGGATCATCGACCAGATCTCGACACCGTCGTCGGCCGACGCCCGGCGCAGATAGAGCGCTTCGGGCCACTCGGACTCGCCCATACCTCAGTCTACCGGTCGGCGGCGGGAGCGCCAACCTCGAGAGGCTGGTTCAGCATCGCAGCGAGGTGCGCCACAAGCTTCTCGCCGTACTCGGGATCGGTGGCCCACCTGCCCGTGAGCGACCGTACCGTGGGCGCAGAGCCGCGACGGACGAGGTGGAATCGCGGGTCGACGAGCGGCGTCACGAGCGCCACGTCGTTCGCGTACGCCTTGATGTGCTGTACGTGCGCAGCCACTCCGGTTCGCATGTCGGGGAAGCTCAGCCCCGGGTTGCCTCCGCCTGTCGCACCGAGCCCGGCGTAGTTGTACTGGACGGCGCGGACGCTGCCGGTGAAGCGGAGATAGTCGGTCTCGTGGATCATCTGCGCGATCGCCACGGCCATGTTGACGCCCTCGAGCCGGCACAGCTCGAGGTAGTGGCGATGGAGCGTGCGCAGGTAGATCTCGTCGATCGCCGGGTTCTTCCGGCGCACGTGCGCACGGACCTCCGCGTAACCGACGTCCCGGGTCGCAGCGAGGAGGATGTCACCCTGAACGCCGGGCCCGTCTCGCGCGTCCGCGTGAACCGGGTGGCCCGCGGACCACAGACCGCCGAGCGCGACGATCAGCACCAGCCGGACGACGCGCCCGGCGTACACCCGGGCACCTCGCCCGGTCGGGCAACCTCGCCGCCTCATCCGGCGTGCCCTCCGCCGTAGGCCGATGCACGATACTTCTCGATGAGCTCTCGCATGAGCGCATCGTCGCCGCCTGCGTCCGGATGGACCTCGAGCGCGAGCCTTCGGAACGCCGAGCGCACAGCCGCCGCGTCCGCGTCGGCGCCGAGTCCGAGCATTGCGAGCAGCTGATCGTCGGCCGACGAGGCGTCCGTGCCAGCGTCGGTCACCCGCCGGTGCGCCCCCTCCCCGCTGTGCGCCCAGAGCGCGACGAGGTATTCGCGGAAGACGCGCTCGCGCGTATCGCGGTCGAAGGCGACCAGAATAGCGAACGGGTACCGCACGCGGGCTCCCTGGCTGAGCGAGAAGTACCGGCGCCACACGTCGGTCGGTTCGCCGTCGGAGAGACCGCGAACGCGTCGCTCGAGGCGCCTGAGATCGCGAAGCTTGCGTTTCAGGTCGGCGGCAGTCACACCCGTAGCCTACCGTATCCGCGCGGTGGATGCACAGCTTTGTCTTCTCCGGCGTCAGCCGGTAGGTTGTAAGCGTGAGGCACACGTTCCTGCTGGCAATCGCGCTCCTGGTCTCTCCGCTCGCGCAGGCCGAGGCCCCTCCCCGCTCGGTCGCCCCGCCCAAGGAGGTCGTGGACGACGAGTTCATCGGCTATCTCTTCGCGCTCCTGCAGAAGGATCTGGACGCCACCATCACGGGCGACGAGTTGCGGTCGCTGTTTCCCGAGTACGAGGGAGGCGAGATCACGCCCATGGACTTCATCCACTCGCTCGATCGGCGTCACGACGGCGACGTTCGCACGATTCGTCTCGAGTTCCAGCGTCCGGTGGAACATCCGGCCCCGATCGATATCCTCGGTCACAAGCCGGTCATGCTGTTCAGCACCGAGGTCCTCGGCTTCCGGGAAGAGTTCGTCGGAGCCGACGAGCACGCAACCGAGCGATTCGGCGATGCCTACGTGCTCTATCTCGAAGAGGGGACCTTCTCCGTCGATTTCGCGGCGTGGCTCGACTTCCTGCTCGGAGCGATGGTGGACGACATCAGCGTCTCGGTCGTGCTCGCGATCAGTTTCGACGAGCGATGGTACGGAGTCGCCGCCGGTCTCGGCAACGACGACGACATCGTCACGAGCGTCTACGACATGCCTCGCGGCCGCTTCCTCGCGCGTCCGCCCCGCGAGGTCGCCGACTTCGCGATCGATCGCCTGCTCGCGCATCAGGAATGAGGGGTGAAGGCGCGGTCGCGGAACCGCGCCTCGACGATCACCGGCGCTTCACGCGGCGCCGCGTCCCTCGAGCACGGCGGTGAGCGCGGCGACCATCGCATCCACGTCCGCGCTCCCCCCGGTCTCGCGAATGCTGTGCATCGCGAGCAGCGGGATGCCCACGTCTACCGTCTGCATCCCGGTTCTCGCCCACGTCATCGGTCCAACGGTCGACCCGCTTCGCATGTCCGATCGTCCGGCGAGGCGCTGCAGCGACACCCCGGCAGCCTCGCACGCGGCGTCGAACGCGGCTGCGCTCGACGCCGTGGTCGCGTACCGGTACATCGCGTTGACCTTCAGGACCGGGCCGCCGCCGAGCACCGGCGCGTAGTCGGAATCGTACTTGTCGGCGTAGGCCGGATGCATCGCGTGGGCCGCGTCGTTGCTGACCACCGTCGAACGCTCCATCGCGACCGACTCGTCCTCCGCGTCGCCACCGGCGCGTCGCACGAGGCGCCGAACGAGCGACTCGATCGCGCTCGAATGAGCGCCCTCGCCGGTCTGACTGCCGACCTCCTCGTGGTTGTACAGCGCGAGCACGCGGGCTCGCGACGAGGTCGCGCCGAGGAACGCCTCGAGCGACGTGAAGCATCCGGCCAGGTTGTCGATGCGGCTCGACGTGAACATGGACCGGTCCTGACCGATCACGACGCCGGGGGCCGGATCGTAGAGGAGCGCCTCGTACTCGGCAACGCCCTTCGGATCGGTTCCCGCCGCATCCGCGACGATGCCGTGCAGCGTGTCGATCGCGCTCCCGTCGGGCGTGCCGGCGGCGGCGGATGCGAGCGCGAGGAGGTGGTCCTGCGCGTTGTAGGCGAACCCCTCGTTCACCTTCCGGTTGAGATGAATCGCGACGTTCGGGATGATCACCGTCGGGTCGGCGCGGAACAGCCGAACCTCCCCGTCGCGGGTCACCGCCCGTCCGGCGATTCGAAGCTCACGGTCGGTCCAGGTCGAAAGAATCGGCCCGCCGTACACTTCGGTGGGCAGCGCGAGGTACCCCTTGCGCCACGAGGCACCACGCTCCTTCACGCGGAGCGCCGGACTGTCGGTATGCGCCGCGAGCACGGTCACGCCCTCCCGGACGTCCGCGTCGCGCACGTCGTAGGCGAGCACCGCGCCATCGCCGAGCCGCACGAACCCGCGACCGTCGTCGCCGCCATCCCAACGCTCGCCGCGCCGGTGCTCGGCGAATCCGGCCGACTCGAGCCGCTGCGCGACGGCCGCCGCGGCGTGATACGGTGTCGGGGAGGCGTCGAGGAATTCGAGCAGCGCTTGCACTCGGCTGTCCTTCGGGTGTTCGTTCATGCGACTACGGTAGCGGCCGCGGAACCTTTGCGCAATCCCGGCCGCGCCGTCAGTCGACCATCATCCTGTCGATGTATTCCTGCAGCGAGCGGTGGATGTACTCGCGAATCTGGCGCCGCGCCTTGTTGTCGGCCGTCTGACGGAAGAGGACGACGAAAACCGACCGGTCGTCCTCGCGCCTGCCGAGCAGCACCCCGTCCACGCGAACGAGCGCCGCGCGCAGGCGCAGCTGAATCCCCGGGAGCGAGCTCTTCGGTTCGAAGTGGACGCTCTCGGCAAAGCGTACCGCCATACCCACCGAGCTGATATCGAGGATCCTGCCTTCGTAGCGACGTCCGCCCACCTCGACGTTGAAACCGACCTTGCGGTCTTCGGCCGTTCGCGCCCGCACGTAACGTCGGCGCCCGCGTGCCTCGTTCGCCTCGAGCATCTGAAGCATGATCTTCGTGCTCTCGCCGGCGCCCAGCTTGAGCCGCACGAACCCGCACTGCACGCCGATCTCCATCAGGTACTTCTCGACGAGCTCCTGGTCGCTGTTGTAGCTGAGGATACCCACGCGCAGGTCGGTGAAGGTCGCGCCGTCGAGCAGCCGCCTGACGTACCGCTCCCACTCGGGCTCGCTCATTTCGCTGTCTATGTTCACGAACACGATCGAGTCCGGGAACCGGCGAAACACGCGCAGCGCGCGATTCGGATCGTTGATGACGTAGAGCTCGTACTCCGCGGCGAGGATCGCGTGGATCAGCTCCTCGCCCACCACACTCGGCGGATTGAGGAGGAAGACCTTTCGCCCGGAAGCTTCGGCACCCATATCCCTACTATACTACGCGCGGTCTCCGCCGGCAGCGTCCGCCGCCGCATCGTCGGCACCGGGGTCGAGATCACGGCTGTAGACGACGAGATCGTCCCGCAGAGACCACCCGAGCCGCTCCCAGAAGGAGCGCCCGCCCTCGTTCGCGGCGAAGACCATCGCGTGACACTTCGAGATCCCGGCTGCGCGCGCCGCTTCGAGCGCGCAGTCGACCAGTCGTCGGCCCACGCCGGAGCGCTGCTCGCCTCCGTCCACCGCGACGTGGTAGAGATACCCGCGACGCCCGTCGCTCCCGCAGAGCACCGTTCCCACCAGCCGGCTCGCGGTGACCGCGCACCAGCACAGGCCATCGTTCGCGCGGAGGAAGCGCTCGAGCTGGTCCGGCTCATCGGCACCCGAGAGTCCCACCCCGTCGGTAGCGCGCCAGAGCCGGAGCGCGGCGTCTATGTCGCCCGGATGCATGGGTCGGTAGTGAACGGCTGTCTTCGTCGCGGACATGGGCCGATTGTAGCTGCGACGCGCTCGCGTGTCAGCGCGCCGCAGCTCTCCGTGTATTGACCGTCGTGACCCGCGGTGGTAGCTTCAAGGCCCCCGGGCGCTTAGCTCAGCTGGGAGAGCGCTTGCCTTACAAGCAAGATGTCGGCGGTTCAAATCCGTCAGCGCCCACGAACGGCCCGTCCTCCAGGCGGGCCGTTTCCTGTCTCGGTCGGTTGATCGACTGGTGAGACTGGTGAACCGCAGCGCAGCGTGCTATCGTTGATTGGTACTATGGAGTCTACGTCAGTTTCTCCGAGCCGCCGGGGACAGGCCGTCCTCGCCACCCGACGTCTCGGATCCGATCGGCTCGATCGCAACATGGTCATCCGCTGCAGTGACGAGCTCTACCGCGCGGCGCGCGCCGCAGCGGCGAATCGGAACGAGTCGCTCTCGGACTACGTTCGCGGATTGCTGATCCGCGACATCCAGCGGCCTTCGGCCTCCACCGGTCGCGACTGACCTCGACACCACAACACTTTCCATCGGTCTCCTTCTGAAGTAGCTTTTTGGGCAATGTCCGCCAGAAAGACGCGCAACATCGGCATCATGGCGCACATCGATGCCGGGAAGACCACCACGACCGAACGGATCCTCTACTACACCGGACGAAGTCACCGAATCGGCGAAGTCGACTACGGCGACACGATCATGGACTGGATGGTCCAGGAGCAGAACCGCGGGATCACGATCACCTCCGCCGCGACGAGCTGTTTCTGGGACGACACGCAGATCAACATCATCGACACGCCGGGCCACGTCGACTTCACCGCAGAGGTAGAGCGGTCGTTGCGCGTGCTCGACGGCGCGGTCGCAATCTTCTGCGCCGTCGGCGGGGTCGAGCCGCAATCGGAGACGGTCTGGCGCCAGGCGAACTCGTACGAGATCCCGCGCATCGCCTACGTCAACAAGATGGATCGCATCGGGGCCGATTTCGCCGAGGTGCTCGACGAGATGCGCGAGAAGCTCGCGGCGAACCCGGTCGCCATCCAGATTCCCATCGGGCGCGAGAACACCTTCGAGGCGGTGATCGATCTGCGTACCATGGAGGAGATCCACTGGTCGCAGGAGAAGCAGGGTGCCGACGTGACGCGCCACCCCATTCGAGCCGGGATGCAGGACGAAGCGGCCGAGTGGCGCGAGAAGCTCCTCGACCAGCTCAGCCAGCACTCCGACGAGATGACCGAGCTCTTCCTCGAGGGCGACGAGATACCGGTCGGGCTCGTCGACCGGGTCATTCGCGAGCAGACGCTCGAGCAGACGCTCGTACCGGTCCTCGTCGGCGCGAGCCTGCGAAACATCGGCGTGCAGCCGCTGCTCGACGCCGTCATATCGTATCTGCCGGCACCGGAGGAGCTTCCGCCCATCGTCGGTCACCACGTGAAGAAGGACGAGGACGTGGACATCGAGCGCGCGGAGGACGGGCCGGACGTGGCACTCGTCTTCAAGATCCAGACCGAGCGCGAGGCCGGCGCGCTGAGTTTCGTCCGCGTCTACAGCGGTCAGGTCAAGGCCGGCACCGCGATCATGAATCACAACAAGCGGAAGCGCGAGCGAGTCAACCGGTTGCTTCGCGTGCACGCCAACCGAACCGAGCAGGTCGACCGCCTCGTCGCCGGCGACATCGGCGCGATCATCGGCTTCAAGATCGCGCAGACCGGTGACACGATCGGCAGCGAGGGCTACCCCGTCGTCCTCGAACGCATGCATTTCCCCGAGCCGGTCATATCGGTGGCGATCGAGCCGCGAACCCTGAGCGAGCGCGACAAGCTCAAGACCGTGCTCGACACGCTCGCTCGCGAGGACCCCACCTTCTTCGCGAAGGAGAACGACGATACCGGCGAGCTCATCATCTCCGGCATGGGCGAGCTTCACCTCGACGTGCTCGTGACGAGGATCATCGACGACTTCAACGTGGGCGCGAAGGTCGGGAACCCCCAGGTGACCTACCGCGAGAGCATCACGAAGCGCGTCGAGCACCGCGAGAAGTTCAACCGGGTGTTCGCCGGCAAGGAAAACACCGCAGACCTCACGCTCAGCGTAGAGCCGCTCGCGCGCGGGAGCGGGAACCGGTTCGAGAGCCGGATCGCAAAGGACGCGCTGCCGTCCGAGCTGCTCGAAGCGATCGAGCGCGGCGTCACCGGATCGCTCGCCGGGGGTATCGTCCAGGGCTACCCCGCCTTCGACATAGGCGTGACGCTCACGAACGCGGTCTACAACGAGGCGACCTCCACCGTGTTCGCCTTCGAGGCCGCGTCGACGATGTGCCTCGACAACGCGTGCCGCGAGGCCGGCCCCGTCCTCCTCGAGCCGATCATGAAGGTCGACGTCATCGTCCCGAAGGAGTTCATGGGCGACGTCATCAACGGGATAACGATGCGCGGAGGACTCGTGCAGAGCGTCGAGTCGCGCCCGAGCGCCGAGCATATCCGCGCCACCGCGCCGCTCGCGAAGATGTTCGGCTACTCGACCGCGCTTCGCTCGGCGACGCAGGGGCGTGGAACCTATGCGATGGAGTTCAGCCACTTCGAGAAGAAGGGCGGCGCGTGAGCGGGCGCGGAAGCCGCAGCGCGCGGCGCTTGCTTGACACGAATTTCAGGCGGCCACTATAGTAGGACGGATCCTGACATAACCCCATGAAAAAACCCACCCAAGGAGCCCTTGATGAGTATCACGACTGATTCTATCCGCAACGTAGCCGTTGCCGGCCACGGCACGACGGGGAAGACAGCACTCGTGGAATCCCTGCTCTACAGCGCCGGCGCCATCGACCGCCCGGAAACCGTGGAGAGCGGCAAGACCGTCAGCGATTTCACCGATGAAGAGATCGCGAACACCTTCTCCATCCACACCGCGCTCGCCCACATCAACTGGGCGGATACGAAGATCAACCTGCTCGACACGCCCGGTGCCTCGGACTTCGTAGGCGAGGTCGTCGCGGCGTTCCGTGCGGCGGAAAGCTCCATGATGGTCGTCGGCGCTCGCGCGGGTGTCCAGATCGAGACGATCAAGCTGTGGCGCCGGCTCGACCAGCGGGAGATGCCCCGATTCGTGTTCGTCAACCGCATGGACGAGGAGCGAGCGGATTTCGCCGCGGTGCTCAACGACCTGGGCGAGAAGTTCGACAAGACCTTCGTGCCGGTCACGATTCCCATCGGCACGGGCCCGGATTACCGCGGTGTCGTCAGCCTCATCGAGATGAAGGCGTACATGACGCCGGAGGCGGGCGGCAAGGAATCGCCGGTCGACATCCCCGAAGACATGCAGAGCGCGGTCGAAGAGGCGCACGAGGTGCTGATCGGCGCCGCCGCCGAGGGCGACGAAGAGCTCGAGATGAAGTACCTCGAGCAGGAGACGCTCGACAGCGACGAGATTCGCCGCGGCATCGCAGAAGGTCTGCGCGCGAACAAGATCGTCCCGGTGCTCTGCGGTTCCGCCCTGCAGAACAGCGGGATGGCTTCGCTTCTGAACTTCATCGCCAACAACGCCCCGAGCCCAGCCGGTGTGGAGGAGAAGGTCACCGCGAAGGGCGGCGAAGAGGCCACCGTGGCGATCTCGCAGGACGAGCCGTTCAGCGCGCTCGTGTTCAAGACGAGCATCGACCAGTTCTCGGGCAAGCTCAGCTACATCAAGTGCATGAGCGGCGTACTCAGCGGAGACACCGAGCTGTTCAACGTGCGCGAGGACAAGAAGGACCGCGCGGGCAAGCTCTACAGCGCGCAGGGCAAGCACCTCGACGAGGCGTCGGAGATCGTCGCCGGAGACCTCGGCGTCATGTCGAAGGTCGCGACCGCACAGACGAACGACACCTTCGCGACGTCGGACAACCCGATCGCCTTCCAGCCGCTCCAGCTCCCGCAGCCGGTGCACTCGGTCGCGATCGAAGCGGAGAACCGCAAGGACGAGGACAAGCTCGCCCAGATGATCTCGCGAATGACCGACGAGGACAAGACGTTCATCGTCCAGTACAACCCGGAGACGAAGGAGACGGTCGCCAACGGGATGGGCGAGCTGCACCTCAAGTTGATCCTCGACAAGATCCGCGAGACCCAGAAGATCGAAATCAACACGCGTGTTCCCAAGGTCGCGTATCGCGAGACGATCCAGGCGGGTTCGGATGCAGAGTACACGCACAAGAAGCAGTCCGGCGGTCACGGGCAGTTCGGTCGCGTGGTCATTCAGATCCGCCCGCTCGATCGCGGTGAGCAGTACGCCTTCCAGAACCTCATCAAGGGCGGTGCGGTCAGCAAGGGGTACATCCCGGGTATCGAGAAGGGCCTGCACGAGGCGATGGAGAACGGCGTACTCGCCGGCTACCCCGTCGTCGACGTGGGCGTCGAGCTGCTCGACGGCAAGGAGCATCCGGTCGACTCATCGGAGATGGCCTTCAAGCTCGCCGCGCGCGGCGCGCTCAACGACGCCATGGCAAAGGCGAAGCCCACGCTGCTCGAGCCGGTGATGAACCTCAACGTCTTCATCGAGGAGCAGTACCTCGGCGACGTGCTCGGCGACCTCTCCGGGCGTCGCGGGCGCGTCCTCGGCCAGGAGCAGCTCGGCGGCGGCATCATCGAGATCAAGGCGCAGGTTCCCCAGGCGGAGTTGCTGCGCTACGCGATCGACCTGCGCTCGATTACCTCGGGTACCGGTGGCTTCGAGCTCGAGTTCAGCCACTACAGCCCCATCTCGGGCAAGATCGCCGAAGACGTAATCGCCGCGGCGAAGGCGGAAGCGGAAGCCGAGAGCTGACCGTCCGGGCCGGCCGGCGGCGTCCCGCCGTCAGCCGGCCATCTGCTCGCCGTTGCGCGCGAACAGCGGCACGTAGGCCCTGCGGGGCATCACCGACTTGTACGCCGGGCGGATGATCCTGCCGCCGGAGACGAACTCCTCGAGCAGGTGAGCCGACCACCCCGCCACCCGCGCCATCGCGAAGATGGGCGTGTAGAGGTCGCGCGGGATATTCAGCATCGAGTACACGAAACCCGAATAGAAGTCGACGTTCGGAGCTATCACCCGGTCGTATCCCTTCACGGCGCGGAACGCCGCCGGCGTGACCTGCTCGATCGTCTCGTAGAGAGCCATCTCGTCGTCCCGCTGTTTTTCGGCGGCGAGCTCGGCGGCCTTCTGCTTGAGCAGCACAGCGCGCGGGTCGCTCACGGTGTAGACCGCGTGTCCCATCCCGTATACGAGGCCGGACCCGTCGTGCGCCTCCTTGCGCAGAATCCGCTCGAGGTATCGCTGCACCTCCTCGGCGTCCTTCCAGTCCGAGACGTGCTGCTTGATGTCGTCCATCATCGACATCACACGGTTGTTCGCGCCCCCGTGCTTCGTCCCCTTGAGCGAACCGACCGCGGCAGCCATCGCGGAATACGTGTCGGTGGCCGCCGAGGAGACGACGTGGATCGTGAACGCCGAGTTGTTTCCACCGCCGTGTTCGGCGTGCAGCACGAGCGCGAGGTCGAGCGTCTCCGCTTCGAGCGGGGTGTACTCGCGGTCGGCACGGATCATCTGAAGGAAGTTCTCGGCGGACGCGAGCGACGGGTCGGGTGCGTGGATGAAGAGGCTCTCGTTGTTGAAGTAGTGACGCTTGGCCTGATAGGCGTACGCCACGATCGTGGGGAAGCGTGCGATCAGCTCGATCGTCTGGCGCAGGATGTTTCGTACCGATCGCTCCTCGGCCGACTCGTCGTAGGAGTAGCTCACGAGAGTGCTGCGCGCGAGCTTGTTCATGATGTCGGAGCTCGGTGCCCGCAGGACCATGTCCTCGGTGAACCCGGTGGGTAACTCGCGCTTCTCGGCGAGCAGCGAACGCATTTCGTCGAGCTCCGCCGGCGTGGGCAGCGTACCGAAGAGGAGCAGATACGCGATCTCCTCGAAGCCGAAGCGACCGTCTCCCTGGAAACCCTTCGCGATCTCGCTGACGTCGTAGCCGCGGTAGGAAAGGCGACCCGGTGCGGGGATGCGCTCGCCCTCGTCGATGATGTAGCCGTGCACCTCGCCAATCTCGGTGAGCCCGACGAGCACGCCGGTTCCGTCCTCGTTGCGCAGACCGCGCTTACAGTTGTACTTGAGGTATTCCTGCGGGCTGATTACCGTCATCCGCTCGGCGCGTTCGACGTGTGCGTCCAGAAAGCGGTCTTCTCTCGTTTCCATGTTCACTTCCGTTTGTATAATTATGCGGGTACTGACGCATACTCTATCACGCAGCGCCGGATGTGAGAACCTGTCCGCCGGTGAGGAGGCCGGATTCGATTACGCCGTCCGGCGAAGCACGTAGATCTCGGTGATGGGCCGATCGGCGCGTCGACCCTTCGCTTCGAACGCGGTCTGCGGGCGCCATTCGCGCGGCGGGGCGAAGCCGTCGTACGGGTTCTCGAGGCCGGGCGTGCCCTCGAGCACGTCGAGCGCCGCCATCGCGTACTCCTCCCAGTCGGTCACCATGTAGAGGTAGCCGCCGGGCCGCAGCCGCGACACCATCGCCCGTGCGAGCGCCGGGCGCACGATGCGGCGCTTGTGGTGGCGCTTCTTGGGCCATGGATCAGGGAAGAAGAGGTGTATCCCGTCGAGCGACTCCTGCGGGATCATCTGCTCGAGCACGAGAATCGCGTCGTCGTGGACGATCCGGACGTTCTCCAGGCCGCCCTGCTCGATCAGCGACAGGAGCTTGCCGACCCCCGGTCTATAGACCTCCACGCCGAGGAAGTTGACCCCCGGCATCGACGCGGCGAGCTCGGCGGTCGCCGAGCCCATCCCGAAGCCGATCTCGAGGATCACCGGGCGGTCGGGGTCCGGGAAGAGCGAACGGGGATCCACCGGGGTCTCGCTGCGAGGCACGCAGTAGCGCTCGCACAGCCGCTCGTACGCGTCGCGCTGGTGGCGGCTCATCCGCGTGGCGCGACGGGCGTAGCTCTTGATGTGGTCGCGGTCGCGGTACTCACTCACCGACGACCCCCGGAGCGTGGTCGACCCACGCCGCGATCGTCGAACGAAGGTCTGCGATGGTCGGTTGTGCGAGCAGCGCATCGGCGAATCGGGTCGCCTCGCCGGACTCGAGCGTCGCGATCGCGGCGCGAATATCCGGGAGCCGGGCGGGGTCCGCGCTGACGCTGCGCAAGCCGCACCCGACGAGGAAGCGCAGCATCGTCGGGTCGCCGCCTGCCTCTCCACAGATGGAGACCGGGCACCCCGCCGCGGCCGCGGCGCGAACCACGCGCGCGAGCGCTCGCATCACCGCCGGGTGGTACGGCTCGTAGAGCTGTTCGACCTGCTCGTTGGTGCGGTCCACGCCGAGGAGGTACATCACGAGGTCATTGGACCCGATGCTCAGATAGTCAGCCTCCCGCGCGAGATCCTCGGCGCACTCGACCGCGGACGGCAGCTCGATCATCACGCCGAGCGACGGACGGTCCTGGTGCGGCAATCCTTCGTCGGCGAGGTCGGCGAGCACGGACTCCACCCGCGAACGCGCCATGCGGAACTCGTCCACCGAGGAGACCATGGGGAAGAGGATCTTCAGGTCGCGGCCGGCGCCCGCCCGGAGCATCGCGCGAAGCTGATCGTCGAAGAGGTCGGGGTGCGCGAGGCTGAACCGGATGCCGCGCAGGCCGAGGAACGGGTTGCCCTCGAGGTGCTGGGACTCGCTGAACAGCTTGTCGCCGCCGACGTCGAGCGAGCGCAGGACCAGCGGGCCGTGCGGCATTCCTTCGGCGATGCGCCGGTAGATCCGGTACTGCTCGGCCTCCGAAGGGAAGTCGTTGCGCACGAGAAACGGGAACTCGCTGCGATAGAGGCCGATGCCGGTCGCCCCCACCCTCGTCGCGACGTCCACGTCGTGGAGGATGTTCACGTTCGCGAGCAGCTCGACCTCCGTCCCGTCGGCGGTCACCGCCGGCGCCGGCTCGACGCGCACGCGATCCTCGCGGTGAGCCTCCTTGGCCTGTCGGAACTGCACGAGAACCGGCTCGGGCGGGTCGCGGTGAATCCGGCCCTCGTACCCGTCGAGCGCGACGAGATCGCCGTCGTGGAGGTCGGCCTCGTCGGGCGCGCGCAGCAGGACCGCCGGGATCTCCATGCTGCGCGCGAGGATCGCGAGGTGCGCGGTCGCGCCGCCGCCGGTGAGGATCAGCCCCTCGGCGTGCTGCGCCGCGATCCGCACGAGCTCGGATGGGAACATCTCGTGCGCGAGGACGATCGCGCCCCGCAGGTCGCCGTGGCCGTCGTCGTCTCCGCGGAGATTGCGCAGCAGGCGCTGACCGAGGTCGCGGATGTCGTGCGTCTTCTCCCGGGTCCGCGGGTTGGAGCTCGACGAGAGCAGGTCTACGTAGCGGTCGACGATCGAGCGGACCGCCACGTGCGCCCGCGTTCCGGCGCGGATCGATCGGACCATCTCGCCGGAGAACTCCTCGTCGCGCAGCATCAGCAGGTGCGAGGAGAAGATGAGGCTCGCGATGTCGGAGATCCGCTCGTCCAGGTCGCGATGCATCGCCTCGAGCTGCGCTTCGGTGCGTTCGAGCGCGGCGAGGAACGCCTCTTCCTCGTCGTCGTGAAGCGTGGCGTTGAAGGCCTCGTCGAAGTGCTCCACCGGATGCAGGTGCATGATGCGCCCCACCGCAACGCCCTCGCTCGCAGAGTAGCACTCGATCGTCTCGGCGGGCGTGGCGACCGCCGTCCCCTCGGCGGCACGCCGACCGTGGAGCTCCATCAGCATCTCCACGTTCTCCAGCGTCGCCGCGAGCTGGCCCGCGATGGCCTGCAGCGCACGCGTATCCTGGCGCGTGAACCGGTCGGGACGCCGGTGCTGCACCACGAGCGCGCCGATGCGGTTGAGACCGCGGCGGATCGGGACGGCGAGGAAGCTCTCGTAGCGTTCCTCGCCCGTGTCGGGGAAGTACTTGTACGCGGGGTTGCGCGACGCCCGCGCCTCGCGGATCGGCCTGAGCTCCTTGACCGCCGCTCCGGTGATCCCCTCGCCGAGCTGCATCGACACGCGGCCTACCGAATCGGCCTCGAGCCCGCGGCTCGCCCGCAGAACCAGCGTCCCGCTCGACTCGTCGAGGAGGTAGACGCTGCACACGTCGCTCTCCATGTGCGACGCGATCCGCTCGACGACGTCCTGGAGAAACCCGTCGATGTTCGTTCGCCGTTCGAAGAGGCTCGAGAGCTCGGTGATGCTCCAGATGAGCTCGATGTTGTCCCTGCGGGTCGCCACGGCGCTATTCTACCATGGCTCAGGCCACGAGGGTCGAGAGTCGGCCGCGAATGAACTCGCTCTTCTCCTTGAGGCCGATTCCCTCGGTGTCCATGATGAGCACCTGCGGCCGCTTCGGGTCGAGCTTGACCTTCCCGCCGGAGCTCTGAATGAGCGTGACCACGCGGTCGGCGCTGATCTTCGCCACCTTGCCGAACTCGACCTCGAGTTTTCCCCGGCGTTCGCGCAAGGAAGCGATGTGCAGCGCTCGGCAGAGCACGCGGATCTCGGCGAGCGAGAGGAGGCTGTGCACCTCATCCGGAAGCGGTCCGAAACGGTCCTGCAGCTCTCCGGCAACGCTCTCGAGCTCCTCCTCGGTGGAGATGCTCGCGACGCGTTTGTAGACCTCCATCTTCTCGACCGGCTCCGAGACGTAGCTGTCGGGGATGAAGCCGGAGTACTCGAGCTCGAGGTAGACCTCTTCCTCCTGCTCCTCGGCCTCCTCGTCGAGGTGTCGAATCGCCTCGTCGAGCAGCCGCAGGTACATGTCGAATCCGACCGACAGGATGTCGCCCGACTGCTCGCGCCCGAGGAGATTGCCGGCGCCGCGGACCTCGAGGTCCTTCAGCGCGATCTTGAACCCACTTCCGAGCTCGGTGTAGTCGCTGATGATCTGCAAGCGCTTCATCGCGATCTCGCTGAGGATGCGCTGGTCGGGATAGAGCAGATACGCGTAGGCGAGCCTGCCGCTGCGCCCGACCCGACCGCGCAGCTGGTAGAGCTGGCTGATCCCGTACATGTCGGCGCGGTCGATGATGATCGTGTTGACGTTCGGGATGTCGATCCCGTTCTCGATGATCGTCGTGGAGACGAGGACCTGGAAGGCGCCGTGCACGAAGCGGTGCATGATGTCCTCGAGCTCCTTGGAGCTCATCTGCCCGTGCGCCTTGTCGACGATGAGCTCCGGCACGAGCTCCTGCAGAAAGAGCACGACGTTGTCGAGCGTCTCGACGCGATTGTGCAGAAAGTAGACCTGACCGCCTCGTTCGATTTCGTTGCGAATCGCGCGCGCGACGATGTCGTCGTTGAACTCCTGGATGACCGTCTGGATGGGGAGCCGATTGTGCGGCGGCGTCTTGATGATCGACATGTCGCGGATCTTCAGAAGCGACATGTGAAGCGTCCGGGGGATGGGCGTGGCCGTCATGGTCAGCGAATCGACCGACGTCTTCAGCTCCTTCAGCTTCTCCTTCGCCTTCACGCCGAAGCGCTGCTCCTCGTCGATCACCAGCAGCCCGAGCTCCTTGAACATCACGTCCTTGCTCAGGATCCGGTGCGTGCCGATCACGACATCCAGCTCGCCGCCGGCGAGCTCGTTGATCACGCGCTTCTGCTCCTTCTTCTCGACGAAGCGCGAGAGCATCCCGATCCTGACGGGGAACTCGCTCATGCGCTCGGTGAACGAATCGTAGTGCTGCTCGGCGAGGATCGTCGTGGGAGCGAGAATCGCCACCTGTTTGCCGGCGGTCACCGCCTTGAACGCCGCGCGCATCGCGATCTCCGTCTTCCCATAGCCCACGTCGCCGCAGATGAGGCGGTCCATCGGCTGCGGCCGCTCCATGTCGGCCTTCACCTCGTCGATCGCGCGCAGCTGGTCCTCGGTCTCCTCGTAGGGGAAGGTCGCCTCGAACTGGACCTGCCACTCGGTGTCCTCCGGGAAGGCGAATCCGCGGGCGCGACGGCGCCGGGAGTAGAGTTTGACGAGGCGTTCGGCGAGGTCTTCAACGTTTTTGCGGACCCTGCTCTTGCGGTTCTCCCAGCTCTTCCCGCCGATCTTGTCGAGCCTTGGCGCCTCGCCGTGCGAGCCGATGTAGCGCTGGATGAGATTCACCTGCTCGATGGGTATGTAGACGAACTCTTCGCCCGCGTACTCGAGGTGGATGTAGTCGCGCTCGTTTCCGGCAGCCGCGATGCGCTTGATTCCGTTGAACCGACCGATCCCGTAGCTCACGTGGACGACGTAGTCGCCCGGGGAGAGCTCGACGAAGGTGTCGATCGCCTCGCTGTGGACCTGCTTCACCGACTTCGGAACGCGCTTGCGCCGGCCGAAGATCTCGTTCTCCTCGACGACCATGAGCTTCTGGTCGGGCAGGCTGAAGCCTCCGGAGATCGCGCCCGTACCCACGTGGACGTCGAACTCCGAGAGAAGGTGGCGGATCCGGCCCGACTGGGCGTCGCTGTCCGCGTAGATCGCGACGGAGAAACCGGCCCGCTGCAGGTTCTCGAGCTCTTCCCTGAAGAAGCTCACGTTGCCGAAGAAGCTCCGCGGCGGGTCGCACGGGAGCCTGAGCGCGTCCGCGTGCCCGCTGTCGGCGAGCACCGGGAACAGCACGTGACGCTCGAGCGATTCGCGCGCCTGTTCGAACGACTGAAGCAGACGCGAGGGACGCGGGACGTCGCGTCGGACCCGCTCGCTCGAGTAGAGCCCCTGGTACTCGCGTTCGAGCGCGTCGTAGCTCGCCACGAGACGCTCGCTGTCGGTGAACAACGCCGTCACCCCCTCGGGGAGGTACTCGGGGAGGTAATGCGGCTGTGAGTCGGCGAGCGGGAAGTACGCCTCCTCTCCTTCGGCCCACCGCTGCTCGTTGAGCTGCTCGACGAGCGTGTCTGCGTCACGGATCTCGCCGAGCGAGCGCAGGTGTGACTCCGCGTGTGCGAGCTCGACCTCGTCCCACACGACCTCGCGCTCGGGATGGAGGATGAACTCGTCGATCCGACCGACCGAGCTCTGCGTATCGGCCTCGAATCGGCGGATCTCCTCGATCTCGTCCCACTCGAAGACGATGCGTATGGCGTGATCGTCGCCGGGCTGGAAGAGGTCGACGACCTCGCCGCGGATCGCGTACTCGCCGCGCACGCCGACCTTCGGAACGCGGCTGTACCCGTATTCCTCGAGACGCCGTCCAAGGTCGACCGGGTCGAAGCTGTCGCCCACGCGAACGCGCGTCAGCCGCGCGCCGAACCGGGCAGGATCGGGAACCGGCGTGAGGAATGCCCGCAGGCTCGCAACGACGATCTTCGGGGGTTCGGTCAGCAACTGCCCGAGCGCTCGCGCGCGCTCTCCGAATACCGGCGCGGTGCGCGGCAGCGGGCGGTAGGGCATCGAGCCCCACCAGGGCATCACGAGCGGTGAGGCCCCGAAGAACTCGAGATCCCGGATCACCGACTCAGCTTCTTGCTCCGTGGGGACGATAATCAGAAGAGGCAGCGACGCGCGTTGCGACATCTGGTGCGCGAGGTACGCGAGGTATGCTCCGCGCGGCCCGGCGACGGTGAACGGAAACGGACCGGTCCGCATCCGGTCGAGCAGCTCGCGCCAGGGGCGATAGCCCTTGAGGGCCCGATCGAGCATGTCGTTAAGCGGCGTGCCCATGACGACTCCTGAAGCGTGGGAGGACATTGGTGGTGATAATGAGACGCATACTTCCGCTCATCGTGCTGCTCTGTGTCGCGGGGACAATCGCGACCGCTCAATCGTCAGCCGGCGTGGATCTGCGGATCGGCTACGAAGACAAACAGATCTACGTGCCCGGCAGCGACGTGCAGGTCAAGTTTACCATCCGAAACGATTCGGGGCAGACCTACCGGTTCAGACTCGCCGAAAACCGGATGTTCAGCGTGGACCTGGAGGTCCGCACACTGTCGAACCAGCCCCTGCCGCCCGCGCGGCAATTTACAACAGAGCGAACATCCAATCAACAGATCTACTACCGCGACGTCGCGCTCGAGCCGGGAGAGCAGTTCAGTTTCGTCGAAAACCTCAGCAACTACGTCGAGCTCGACCGCACCGGGGTGTTCGTCGTGACCGCGGTCTTCTACCCCGAGCTCGTGAGCGGCAACCCCGTGCTCGCCGCCTCCAACTCGCTGAGCCTGACGCTGCAGCCGGACCTCGGAGAGGAGCAGATGCTGCAGGCACGTATCGACGAGGATACCGGTGCGATCCTCGAGCGCGCAGCGCTGCCGCCGGACCAGGTCGTCTCGTATACGATCGATGCGCTTCAGGCGGGGGCGTGGAACCGATTCTTCCTGTATCTCGATCTCGAGGGGCTGCTGCTGTCGAACCCGACCCGCGCACGCTCGTACCGTCGCATGGGAGAGGTCGATCGACGCGAGCGTCTCGAGCTCTTCGAGACGCAGCTGAGCGACCAGCTCGAAGACCCGCAACTGTCCGCGGTGCCCACCGACTACGAGATGGTCCGCACGACCTACGATCCGCAGGAGGCGTCGGTCATCATGGACCTGAGCTTCGCGAATCCGACCTTCACCGAGATCAAACGATACACCTACTTCCTTCGCAGACGCGACTCGGTATGGTACATTTATGACTACGCGGTGACGAACCTGGGAACGGAGTAGGCAGTGAAGATTCTCCTGGTCTCCGAGCGCGACGAGCTGAAGGCGCACATCCGGCACAACTTCATGCCACGCGGAGCGGAGATCATCCAGTACTACAACCCGATCAAGGCGATGGACAACATCGACGAGGTGGAACCCGACGTCGTGCTGTTCAGCGCGCAGGACTTCCCTCGCCACTGGAAGCCGTTCCTGATCTTCCTGCGTGACTCGAAGGCGCGCGAACAGTGTGTATTCGTGATTCTTCGCGGAGACGACTTCGACCACGAAGAGGCCGACAAGGCGCAGACGCTCCAGGTAAACGGGATTGTCCACGAGCGACTCCACGATCGGCAGGAGCTCGCGCGTCTGAAGGAACTCGTCAACAGGTATCGTGACATCGGCGACGCGAGGACCGAAAAGCGCCTCGCCCCTAGCCAGATCGACCGGATCGGATTCGTGTTCACGCACCCGCAGAAGATGGAGATCGTATTCGGCCACATCGAGGATCTGTCCGCCGCCGGCGTGTCGTTCATGCCGCTCGACAGGCAGCGAACCATGGATATCCAGGTCGGCGTCACGATCGACGTGTGCTCTCTGCGCGTCGGGGACACGATCCTCGCGCTGCGGGCCGATGTCGTCCGTAACGAGCGAAGCATCAGTCTCGCGTTCGGGAGTATCAGCGAAGGGCAGCGCGCGACGATCCGCAGCTACATCGACGGCCACGCTCAACGGGAGCTCGATCAGATGGCGGCCGACGCGCCCTCCGCTCTGGAGCCGGTTTGACCACGAGTTCACCGCATCCGAAACCTCGATTCATGACCGTGCGCGACGGCGAGATCGTCTGCACGCTGTGCGCCCACACGTGCCACATCAGGCCCGGCGAGACGGGTCTCTGCCGCGTCCGCGCGAACGACGAGGGCGCACCCGGCCTGCCGTTCTACGCGGCGGTATCCGCGCTCCACGTCGACCCCGTGGAGAAGAAGCCGCTCTTCCACTTCCATCCCGGTGCGCAATTGCTCAGCGTCGGATTCCTCGGCTGCAACTTTCGCTGCCCGTTCTGCCAGAACTACTCGATCTCACAGTCCACACGCGCGCAGACGAGAACCGTGCTTCCCGAGGACCTGCCCGGTCTCGTCGAGGAGGCGGGCGCGCTCGGCGTCGCCTACACGTACAACGAGCCGACCATTCACTTCGAGTACCTGATGGAAGCCACCGAGACCGTTCGCGCCGCAGGGTACGCGAACACGCTCGTGACCAACGGGCATCTCACCAGAACGCCCGCCCGAGAGCTGCTCGAGCGCATGGACGCCGTCAACGTCGATCTGAAGAGCTTCAACGCCCGATTCTACGAGGAGGAGCTGGGCGGAAAGCTCGACGCGGTCACCGACTTCATCACCATCGCCTCCGAGCTCACGAACACCGAGGTCACGACACTGCTCATCCCGGGCAAGAACGACTCCGACGAGGAGGTCGAATCGATCGCACGCTTCCTGAGCGGTCTCGACCCGGACATCGCCCTCCACCTCTCGGGCTACTACCCCACCTACCAGTACGTCGTCCAGGCGACGACGCCCAGCCAGATCGAGCACGCGAAGGAAATCGCCGAACGGCATCTCAGCCACGTCTATCCCGGGAACGTTGCCGGGGACTCGACGACGAGGTGCTCCTCGTGCGGGGCAACGCTGGTGACCAGGAGCGGCTACCACGCCCGCCCCGTCGGCCTCGACGGAACCCGGTGCGCGTCGTGCGGCGCGGAGAGCCCCATCGCGTGGTACGAACGCCCGAATCAGGCTTGACACCGCCAGGGGAGCTCGCTATCTTAAGCGAGCATTTTTCCGATCCCCTGTAGCTCAGTTGGTAGAGCGGGTGGCTGTTAACCACCAAGTCGTTGGTTCGAGTCCAACCGGGGGAGCAAAGGCCCGTCGGGCCGCCGCAGGCGGTTCGGCGGGCCTTTTTGCGCTCGGGCCCCGGTTGGACGCCGACACGGGGGAGCAAAGGCCCGTCGGACCGCCGCAGGCGGTTCGCCGGGCCTTTTTGTGCTCGGGCCCGCGTTTCGTATCTTCTTCGTATGATCGACGCCCACGACAGAGAACACCTCGCGCGCGCCGTCGAGCTCGCCGAAGCGGGACTGCAGGCGGGCGACGACCCGTTCGGATCGATTCTCGTCTCCGAAGCCGGTGAGGTGCTGTTCGAGGACCACAACCACGTCGCCGGCGGGGACGCGACACGACACCCGGAGCTCGCGATCGCGCGCTGGGCGGCTGGACATCTCTCGCCGCAGGAGCGCGCCGCGGCGACGGTCTATACCTCGGGCGAGCACTGCCCCATGTGCGCCGCGGCCCACGCGTGGGTCGGACTCGGACGGATCGTCTACGCGAGCTCCTCCGCGCAGCTCGTGCGGTGGCTGGACGAGCTCGGCGTGCCCGCACCACCCGTGAACCCGCTTCCGATCGCCGATGTCGCCCCGAGCATCAGGACCGACGGCCCCGATCGAGAGCTCGCGCCGCGGGTTCGCGAGCTGCACCGTCGCAAGCACGACGGAAGAATCCGCCCGGCTCCGACCGACGCATGAGCGGTGGCCTCTACGTCCTCGGGCTCGCCGGCGAGACGCCCGTGCCGGGCTTCGGTGCCACCGACTGTCGCGCGGGTTGCCCGGCGCATCTCATGCGCGTACCGACCGACGTCGGACGCGAGGCGGTGATGGGCGCGGCGGTCGGCGTCGCCCCGGCCCGCCACGCGTGTCACGATCGGCCCGATTCGCCATAATGGAGGTGACCAGAGGAACTCCATGAGCACACACACATCGATCCCCGAAACGGTCGAACCGTTCCTGATTCAGGAGCGACCGAACTACATTGTCCAGGCCGACGAAGAGGAGATCTTCAAAGCCGCCTACGAGAGCCGGATACCGCTCATCATCAAGGGGCCCACCGGCTGCGGCAAGACGCGGTTCGTCGAGCACATGGCGTACGAGCTCGGGCTCCCGCTCGTCACGGTCAGCTGCCACGAAGACCTCACCGCGGCCGACCTCGTGGGCCGGTTCCAGTTCCGCGGCGGTGAGACGGTGTGGCACGACGGTCCGCTGACCCTCGCGGTGCGCCACGGCGGCATCTGCTACCTCGACGAGATCGTGGAGGCGCGCAAGGACACGACGGTGATCATCCACTCGCTCACCGACGATCGCCGCATCCTCTACATAGACAAGACGGGAGAGGTCGTCCACGCCGACGAACGTTTCATGATGGTCCTCAGCTACAACCCCGGCTACCAGAGCGTGGTCAAGGACCTCAAGCAGTCGACGAAACAGCGGTTCGCGTCGCTCAACTTCGGCAACCCGGACGTCTCGACCGAGACCGAGATCATCGCGACCGAAAGCGGCCTCGACGAGTCGACGAGCAGGTCGCTCGCGACCGTCGGTCAGAAGATCCGGGAGCTCAAGGGCTTCGGGCTGGACGAGGGTGTGAGTACCCGGCTCCTCGTCTACGCCGGCCGCCTCATGAAGCAGGGGGTGACACCGGGACACGCGTGCGAGCACGCGATCGGCCAGACGCTCACCGACGAAACCGAAGTGACCGCCTCGATCCGTGACATCGTCGCTCTCTACTTCGGCGACCTCATGGAAGGCGACGATGGGAACGCGAAGCGCGGTTGACGTCGCCCGGGCGCACGGCTTCTCGCTGCAGAGCGTCTGCTGGGGCTACCGGTCGCTGTTCGAGAGCGCGCTGCAGGATCTGCTCGAGTCGGGCGCGATCGGCGCCGCAAACGCGCAGTCCACGCGGCGGCTGTTCGAGATGCTCGGACGAGCCGACAGGTCGTCGTACGATCACGTCCTGAAGGAGCTGCTCACCGCGCTCACCCCCTCCACTCGCTGGATACTCGACCTTCCGGGCATCTTCGGCGACGTCGTCGACCTGGGACGGCGACTCGCCGAAGCGCGCATTCACTTCGGCACCGCGTTCTTCGCGCTCCTCGGTTCGGGGTCTCTGGGCCGATCGCCAGGCGAGATGCGCGCGCTCGTCAACGTCTGCAACCGTCTCCTGGAGCGCGATCCCGAATTCGCGCTCGCCTTCGCGCGCGGCTTCACCCGCGCGCGCGACCGCCTCGAGGGCGGCGAGCTCGACCACTTCGTGGCGCACGGATTGCGCCTGCGATCGGCCGACAGGCGCGCGCAACTCGCGTACTTCGCCTCGGAATCGAACGCGGCGGAGAACGTCATCCGCTCGATCACGCGCGAGTGCAGGCTCGACGACGTCTCCCGCCAGCTCGCGGCGCTCATCCGCGCGATCGTCGGGCACGACGTGGAGATCGCCGATCTGGGGAACCTCGACTCGGACGATCTCATCGAGCGGGGAACGACCTTCGTCTGCCTCGCGCGCTGGTGTTACGTTCCCGTGACCATCCGTGCCTTCGAAACGGTCGAAGCCAACCGTGACTGGTACCGGCTGCTCGCGGTCGTCTCGGCTGCGATGATCTCGCGCCGCTCGCTGCCGAGTATCCACGGAGCGCCGGATGTGCAGACGATCGCCGACCTCACCGGCCCCGGGATGGCGCGTCAGAACCTCGCGGTCATCGTCGAGTACGCACGGGTCATCGCGTGGATTCGTCGCGAGTGGCCCGGAGCCCGACGCCTGCTCGACCTCGGGATGAGGACCGAGTTCGCGGCCGACCAGCCGACCGGTCCCGCGGAGCGACTCCTGCAGGAGCTGGTCGACCCCGCGTGCGCTCCGAACGAGCGTCCGCACGCCGACCTCCGGCGGATCGTGCGTACGTCGGTGAACGTGCTCGACACGGTCGCTCTCCTCGTCGACCGGATCGTCGCCGGCTACCCCGAGCTCGGCCACCGTCGCATCCGCGCGTTTCGCTTCCTCCCCGACTTCTTCTATCCCGCGCGCGTCGAGGCCGCTCCATCGGAGTCGATGGTCGCCGATCTGCGCTCGCAGGCCGACGAAGCGAACCGCCGTCGCGAGGGCGACGAGGCCGAATCATCGGCTCGCACCTTGTCTCGTGACGGACAGCAGCGTTCCGGTGAGGCAGGCGAGCAGAGCACGATGGACGCCGCGTTTCTCTACGACGAGTGGGATCACGTTCGCGGGCAGTATCACGAGAACTACTGCCGGCTCCACGAGATCGTGCCGGACGCCGGCGGGACCTCGCTGCTCGCCGCCCGCGTGGCCGAGCAGGCGAAGCGGGTTCGCCGCGTCTTCGAGAACATCAAGCCCGAGCTCTCGCGCAAGGAGAAGTATCTGCAGGAGGGAGACGAGATCAACGCCGACCTCCTCTACGACTACCTCATCGACGCGCGCCGCGAGCCTTCTCCCCGCGTGAGGTTCTACGAGCGCCCGCGCATCCAGACGCGTGACCTCGCGGTCCTGATCCTCCTCGACGCGAGCGGCTCGACGTCCGACACGCACGGCGAGACGACGATCATCGACCTGGAAAAGGAGGCAACCGTCATCCTCGCCGAGGCGCTGCACTCGCTCGGCGATCGATTCGAGATCGGCGGATTCACGACGCGCGGACCTGAGAACTGCGAGTACCTGCTGTTCAAGTCGATCGACGACGACTGGGACGAGGAGACCGTTCGCAGGCTCGACCGCGCGCATCCGGCCAACTCCACGAGAATGGGCGCGGCGCTGCGTCACGCCGGGTGGCGCCTGTCGACCGTCGAGGCGCGACAACGGCTGTTGATCGTCATCACCGACGGCCGACCCATGGATGACCGCTACTCGCCGGAAACCCGCTACGCGCAGTACGACGTCCGCATGGCGTGCGAAGAGAACCGGCGCCACGACATCCACACCTTCGCGATCTCCACCGAGGAGAACTCGTTCGCAGACATGGAAATCATGTTTCCTCAGCACCGCTTCTCCATCCTTCGCGACATGAGGGACCTCCCCCTCGTGCTGCCGCGGCTCTACGTACGACTCACCGTCTGACGTCGTGTGCGCCCCGGCGACGGACGTCCAACCCTTGCTTTGCCCGAACTCCCTCTCTATACTCCCCCTCGTGCCCACCCTTGTTGCCTACCTCGACGGAGAACGAGTCTTCGAAAGCGACGGACCATGGCTCTACCCGCTCCTCGAGCTCGAAGCGGTCCTCAACGAACAGCGCCAGCTTCGCCCGCACGCGCTCCTGACGACCTACGACAAGGTCGTCGGCCGGGCCGGGGCGCTCCTGTCGGTCAGGCTGGGGGTGACGGCGATCGAAACGGAGGTGCTCAGCCGGCTGGCCATTCCGATTCTGGAGGCGAACGACGTCCGCTTCACCGCGAGTACCGTGGAGGATCGGATCTTCTGCGCCACCGAGGACCTGCTCGGCGAAACCGACGACCCTGATGAGGCACACAGACTCATCCTCGACCGGGTTCAGGAACGCCGCCGGGCGAACGAGCCGGTTGCGTCGGTACGCGAGCTCGTCGTCTCGCTCGGCGGCCGCCGCGTACTCGACGGGGCAAACCTCGACGTCTATCCCGGTGAGACGATCCTCGTTCGGGGCGAAAACGGAGCCGGAAAGACGACGCTGCTGCGGTCGATCCTCGGCCTCGTGCGTCCGGATTCGGGGAGCATCGTCGTCGCCGGCCGCACCGTCGGCTCGAGGGCGTGGAAGCTCCATCGCCACGAGGCCGCCTACGTGCGACAGCTCGAGCAGCCGTCGACGCTCCCGGTCAGCTCGCGCGAGATCGTCGAGATCGGGGCGCAGGCGGTCTCCGCGCGCGGCGTGGCAGACCGCGCCGAGGACGCGCTGCACCGCACGAAGGCCGCCCACCTCACGACTCGCCTCTTCAGCACGCTCTCCGGCGGCGAGCGCCAGCGCGTATCCATCGCCCGGGCGCTGGCGCAGAAGCCGAAGCTCCTCCTCCTCGACGAGCCGACGGTGGGGCTGGACGCCGAAGGGCGCGCGTCGTTGCTGGCGCTCCTCGACGGGCTGGCGCAGCGGCAGAACGTGACGGTCGTGATCGTCTCGCACGACGTCGGGCCCGCGGAGCTGCCGCTCGCGCGCGTGCTCACCCTGGCGGCCGGAGTTCTCCGGGAGCAGCCTTCGTGACGCTGCTCGCATACCCGCCCATCCTCCGCGGTCTGCTCGCGCTGACGGTCGCCGGCATCGCGTTTCCGCTCACCGGGGTCCTCGTCGTACGGATGAACCTCATCACGCTGCGATTCGCGATGATGCACACCGCCCTGCTCGGCGGTGCGGCGGCGATCGCCCTGGGGCTGCACCCCACCGCGACGACCGTCGTGTTCACCGTCCTGCTCGTTGCGATCATCGGAAGGGTCGCACGGCGTACGGGAGCGGGCCTCGGACCGGTGACGACGATGCTGATGGCGCTCACCGTAGCCGGGGCCGCCGCGCTCACGTATCGGTACAACGTTCCGGCGCGCGATACGCTCTCCATACTCTGGGGCAACATCTACGCGCTGCGCGCCGTCGACCTCTGGGTCACCGGCGCGTTCTCGGTCCTGCTCGTGGGCGTGACGTGGTGGTACCGCCGCGGTCTCACGGCGATGATGTACAGCCCGGAGATCGCCTTCGTGTCCGGCATGAACGAGCGTGCGCTCTACTACGGAGTCCTCTTCGGCGTGGCGCTCACCGTGGGGGTCGCGATGCGGCTGCTCGGCGCGCTCATGCTCGACGTCCTGCTCCTGCTGCCTGCCCTCGTGGCGGGACAACTCGCCCGCTCGGTCCGATCCCTGTTCGCGTACGCAATGGTCGCAGGACTCATCGCCGCGATCGGAGGCTTCTTTCTATCGCTCAGTATCGACATTCCGGCGAGCGCCGGGGTAGCCGCGGTCAGCGTCGCCCTCCTCGGCGCCGCGACCCTCATCACCAGAAGAAGGAAGGTATCATGAAGCGTTTTGCTCTCGCAATCGTTCTGCTCGCCGTAACGGCGCTGGTATTCGGTCAACAGGTCGTCGCATCGACGTCGTGGACGGCGGCGTTCGCGCTCGCCGCGGGCGCCGAAGACGTCGCGGTCCTCGCCCCATACGACCTCACGCACCCGCCGGAGTACGAGTTGCGGCCCACCGACATCCGGACGATCACGAATGCCGATCTCGTCGTCTACGCCGGCTACGAGAACATGGTCGAGCGTCTTCTCTCCGCGGCCGGTGACTCCGACGCCGAGGCGTTGCAGATCATGACGGTCCACTCGATGGGGGCGATGACCGCGTCGATCACCGCGATTGCCGAAGCGATCGGCACGGAAGAGCAGGCGTCGACGAACCTGGATTCGATCCGGACATTCATCGCCGACTGGTCGGAGGACGTCGCCGGCTACGGGCTCGACGAGACCCCGGTCCTCGTGCACTTCCACCAGCGAGCGCTTGCCGAAGCGCTCGGCATGAACGTAGCCGGCGTCTTCGGCCCCGCACCGCTGGAGGCGCGCCAGATCGACGAGCTCACCAAGTCGTCCCCGGCCCTCATCATCGACAACGGCCACAACCCGGTCGCCCAGCCGGTGGCCGAGACCACGGATGCGCCGGTGTCGGTCTGGTACAACTTCCCCGGAGTCGACGGCTCGCGCACGCTGCTCGACATCTTCGAAATGAACCGCGCGGCGCTCGAGGCCACGCTCGACTAACTACACCGACACCGCTCGGCCCTCCGCCGCGCTGCGGTAGAGCGCGTCGACCATCTCGGAGAGCACCGCACGAACGCCGGGGTGCGCCCACACGCGTCCCCGGTGTCCCGCCGCGAGGTACGCCACCGTCGGAGCGGCGCCGGCCCCGCCACGCGTCCACGCCGCAGGCTCGTCGTCGTCCCATCGGTACCAGACGTCGATCGGGACGGGCCGTTCGTGCCGGTACGCCTCGTCGCAGAGCTCGATACGCGGAGGAAGTCGCTCGCTTGGGCCGGCGACGGCCGGCTCGCGCGACAGCACCCGTCTTCCGACCGGACCGTGGTCGACGAACCTGCCGCCGAGCAACCGGGACCACCGTTCGCTCCCGCGGAACGACGCCGTAGCGGCGTGAAGCGCGAGGAGTCGTCCACCACGCTCGACGTACCGCTCGGCTCGCTCGACGATTCCCTCGCTGCAGCGGCGTCGATGGATGTAGACGACAACCAGGTCCGCGTCCGAGACGAGCGCTCGGCTGAGCCCGCGGAGCCCCCGCCAGTGTCGAACCGCAGGCTCTTCCGCGCCCGGACCGCCGCCGGCGCGCGTCGCAGCGAACCGGAGCGCGGAGTATGCGCGCTCGCGTGCGAGCAGCCCCGGGTGCACGAACCCCGTGGAACAGAAGACGACGGAACGGATCATGGCCCATGGTAGCAGGAGACGCACTTGTTACCAACGCCCGATCCTGATTAAGATGGTTCGGTCCAGCGCTGAAGGAGGGACCGTGAGCTCTGCCGGACCGGGTGCTCTCGACCAGCTCGTGCGAGCGAGCAGCATGCTTTCCGAGGAGATCCACTTTTCACGACTCGTTTCGGTGCTCGTCGAGCAGGCGATCGACGTCTCACGCTCGGATATCGCCGCGCTCTACCTCTACGACGAGGATCGCAGCGATTCGCTCGCGCTCGCGTATCGGCGGGGGCGCGGAGAGGTTCCGGGGCGGCTCGACCGTTCGGCCGAGCTGGTCCGCTTCATCGAGGAGTGTCGCGAGAGCGTCGTGCTGCTCGAGCGCAGGGAGAGCCCGTTCGAAGGACTGCTGCTCGACGATCGTGCGCGCAGCGGCATGGCGCTTCCCCTCTTCACGGCCAAGGCGCGCCTGGGAATACTCCTGCTCAACTCGAACGAGGAGCGCCATTTCAACCGGGAGCGGTTCTCGTTCCTCGACAGCCTCGTGAGCCTCGCCGCCGGGATGCTCAACAACGCGCGTCTCTACCGGGAGCTCCAGGAGTACGTTCGCCGGATCGAAGAGCTCGAGCGCTACCAGGAGAGCGTCTTCGAGTCGATGACGAATCTCCTCGTCACGACCGACGAGAGCGGGCGCATCCACTACTTCAACCGGGCCGCCGCCGAGCGACTGGGTCTTCGCGAGGAGCAGGTCGGTGCGTCGCTCGGCGATACCTTCGGAAAGAGCATCACGAAGCGACTGCTGAACACGATCGACGGCGTCGCCGAGAGCGGACAGAGCGTGCTCGGCGTGGAAGGCATCTACAGGCGTCCCGACGACGAGATGGACTTTGCGCTCAACGTGACGCCGCTGCGCGGAAAGCGCGGTCGCCACGAGGGGCTGACGCTGTTGTTCACCGACCAGAGCGCGGAGAAACAGCTCAAGCAGCAGATGAAGGTCGTCTCCGAGGAGCGTCGCGTCATCAAGGACATGTTCGCCTCGTATCTTTCTGAAGACATCGTGAGAATGCTTGTCGAGCATCCGGAGCTCGTGAAGCCCGGAGGAGGCGCGCGGCAGGCGACGGTGTTTTTCGCGGATATCGCCGGATACACCAGCTTCTCCGAGGGGCGAAGCCCCGAGTACATCGTACAGATTCTGAACGAGTTCTTCGAAGAGGCCGAACCGATCGTCCGTCGGCACAGGGGCTACCTGGACAAGTACATCGGCGACTGCATCATGGCCGTCTTCGGCGTCCCGCTCGACAGCGGCGACGAGGACACCGTGCGCGCAGTCAGCTGCGCGGTGGAGCTGCAGGAGCTCGTGAACAACCCGCGCCGCTCCTTCTTCACCGGTGAGGCGGAGAACCTGCGCATCCAGATCGGGATGCACAGCGGCCAGCTCGTGGCCGGGAACCTCGGTGGATCACGCCGCATGGACTTCACCGAGATCGGCGACACGGTCAACGTCGCCGCTCGCCTCGAAGGGGTGGCCGGCCCCGGCGAGATCATCATCTCCCAGGATACGCGGGCGCAGATCGGCGAGCAGTTCCGGCTCGAAGATCGGAAGGCCGCCCGGGTAAAGGGAAAGGCGAAGCCAATACCTATCTACAACGTTCTCGGCGTCGCCTAGGAGGTCCACATGGACGCAGTCATCGATTTCGTCACGAGCCAGCCGGCCGAGTATCTCATCGCCGCCGGAGCCGCCCTCGCGGTCGTCCTGGTCCTCGTCATCGCATCGCTGGTGCGGCGCGTCCGGTTCACCAACCGCGTGCGGCGGTATCTCGCAGGCTCCGGTCTGCGTCCTTCCACCGACGTCTTCGACGACGCGGAGCTCCTGCGACACAGCCGCACGCTCGAACGCATGGCCGAGCGCGACGGAGACCAGGTCGTCGACGCGCTCCAGCTCGATCGCCTCTGGACCGAACGCCTCTACGAGAAGGAACGTCCGGCCGATTTCCGACGCGTCCTGCGCTGGGGCATGGACAAGGGCCTGTTCGCCTGCTTCCTGATGGCGCTTCGCAGCCGACGATACGCGCGGATGCTTCGCGGGTATCTCGCCGACCACTCCGACTTCCTCGTTCTGCGCCGCCTCGCGCTCTCCGGCCGGGGCGACGAGTTCAGCGGACGCAAGGCCCGCGACTTCTTCGCCGACCGGATCGACGAGGTTCGCGAGATGACCGGCGATCCCGAATGGGCGAGCCGCTACTTCGCCGTGAAGATCCTGCTCCACGACGACGACGACCGCAGCGACCGCGCTCTGCGCGAGGCCTTCGCCGATCCGCATCCGCTCATCCGCAAGACCGTCGTGACCGAGTACGACGGACAGGAACGCGAAGCGCTCGCCGAACGCATCCGCGACGTGTTCCTCCACGACCCGGTGTTCGAGGTGCGAAGCGCGGCGCGAGAGAGAATCCGCGACGACTTCGCCGACCTCTACTCGCTCGATGCGTCGTCGCTCGATCCCGAGGAGGCGCTGCACGTCATCGAGCTGCTCGATCCCGACCATCCCGACGACGTGAACGCGGCGATGGAGTTGCTCGACGGCGAGGACCTCGAGCTGCGGCTGTCGGCCGCGCGGTTTCTCAGCCGCACCGGCAAGCTGCGAGAGCTCTTCCTCGAGGCCGACTTCGCCGATCAGACCGAGCTCGCGCGGATCCGTACGTTGCTGCACAACGCGCTCGAGGTCAACGTCGTCGGCTTCCTCGACGCGGTGTCCGCCCAGCCCGGGCCCGCATCGCTTCTCATCGCCGCGGAGCTTCTCGTAAGCCACGGTTCACCCGATCTCATCGTCGAGGTCGCCGAGCGCGTGTTCCGCCTGCAGCGAGAGGCCACCGACCACTACGACGAGGTGTACGCCCGGACGGTCGAGGCCATCGGTAAGCGAGGGACCGAGGAGGCACAGCGCCTGCTCGCACGCGAGATCACCCGACGGATCGATCAGCCGGCACTGCTGCGCACAGCGCTGTCCGGGGTACCGGCGGGGTGCGACCAGGTCTACGCGCCTACCCTGCTCGCCGCGCTGCGCGATCCCGGGTTCCCCGAGCGCGAGGCCGTGAGGTCCGCCTTCGCGCGACTCGATACCCCGCTGGTGCTGTCGACCTGCATCGACATCATCACCGCAGATCGCGACGCGAACCCGCATCGCGTGCGCATCGACGCGCTCATGACCCTCGGCGAGCTCGGCCTCCCCTACACCTTGCAGGATATCCTCGAACACCTGCCCATCCTGCCTGTCGAGACCGCCCGCGAGTTCACCGCCCTGCTCAACGCTCAGCAACCGAAGGAGCTCGAGCGCAAAGTCGCCAAGCTGCTCGACAGCGTGGACGGTAACATTCGTGCCGCGGTCATCAGCGCCCTGCCGGCCACCGGCAAGAAGACCTTCCTCGACCAGATCAAGGCCGCGCTCGGCGACGCCGACCCGGACGTGCGCATCGCCGCGGCCTGGTCACTCGTCGACTACGAAGAAACGCGAGCGCTCAATCAGGCCGCCGGCATGCTGCGTGACCCGGTGGAGCGCGTACGGGAGAGCGTTGCGCACGCGCTCGCCGTGGGCGGCGGAAAGACGGCTCTCGACGCCCTGCGCGAGGCGCTCGTCGACGAAAACGAGGTGGATGTCGTCAAGCGCGGGGCCATCCGGGGGCTCGGAGCGTCGGACGGGCCGGACGCGGTGGATATCCTCGTGGACGTTCTTCAGGGCGACGACGAGCTCGCGGAGGAAGCCACCGACGCGCTCGCGGGGAAGGCTCGCGGCGCGTCCGTCCGAAGGCTCGTGGAGCGGTTCAAGGACGCCGACCCGGCCTTACGCGACCGCATAACCGGCGTCTTCACGCGCATGGGTGAGCACGGCGAACCCGTCGTCCGTGAGGTGCTCGAGGAAGAGATCGAGAGCCTGCGTCCGCTGCTCGCCGAGATTCTCGAGACGACCGGGTACGTGGAGAACCGCATCCGGCTTCTCAGTAACCGCGACCCCCGGGTCCGGCGAGACGCGGCGGACTTCCTCGCGAAGGTGGGCAGCGAGGCCGCCTTCCGCGGAATCGTCCTCGCCGCGCGCGATCCCGACTCGCAGGTGCGCGTCCAGGTCACGAAGGCGCTCGAGCGGCTCGCGAGCGAGGACGGCAAGGAGATCCTCCACGCGCTGGAGAACGACCCGGACCGGAAGATCCGCAAGTACACGCACTGGGCGCTCGAACGCCTCGAGGCGAAGTCGATGTAGCGCCATCCGTCGCGCTCAGGGCAAAGAATACGCTACATATGGTGTTTTTTCCCGCCGATCTAGTTGCCGAATGCTTAAGTTTTTTGCTAAGGTATTCGCCGCAACGGGAGGGAATATGCACGTCATCAAGCGAGACGGACGAATCGCCGACTACGACCCGGGCCGCATCCGTACGGCTATCGAGAAGGCGTTCCGGGCGACGGGACACCCGGATGAGCCGGCGCTCGACGAAGTCGTCGCCGCTGTACTGCACGGGCTCGAGAGCGGGTTCACCGAGCGCAGTCCGCAGGTAGAAGAGATTCAGGACCTCGTCGAGCGGACGCTCGTCGACCACGGCCTCTACGAGGTGAGCAAGAGCTACATCCTCTACCGCGAAGAGCGGGCGCGCCACCGGCGGGAGCGGCACCAGGAGATCCTCCGCCGGGCGAACGTCGGCGACGTTCGCGTCACCAAGCGCGACGGGAGCGACGAGCCGTTCGACTTCGCCAGGATCGTCGCGACGATCGACCGGCTCGCGGGTGAACACGCGCGTGACATCGACACCGACCTGATCATCAGGGAGCTCGCCCGCAACATCTTCGACGGGATCTCCACGTCTGACCTGGAGCACGCGCTACTCCTCGCGGTCACCAGCTACGTGGAGCGCGACCCCGCCTACGACCGCATCGCGGCGAGACTCTACCGCCAGCGCCTCTACCGGGAGGTCTTCGACGAGGGTCCCGACCCGCAGACGCTGGGGGAGCTCTACCGAAACGCCTTCCGCTCGGGTATCGCGCTGGGTGTGGAAGAGGGTCAGTTCACCTCGCGCCTCCTCGACTTCGACCTGGGCCTGCTGGGAGAGCGCCTCGACATCGATCGCGACGATATGCTCGGATACGTCGGTATCCAGACGCTCTACGAGCGCTACTTCGTCCGCGCGAGGCAACGCGTGATCGAGACGCCGCAGGCATTCTGGATGCGCGTCGCGATGGGCCTTGCTCTGGAAGAGGACGATCCGACCCGCCGCGCGCTCGATTTCTACGAGGTACTCAGCACGCTCCGCTTCGTCGCGTCGACGCCCACGCTGTTTCACGCGGGCCTCACGCACCCGCAGCTCTCCAGCTGCTATCTCTCCACGGTGAACGACGACCTGACGCACATCTTCAAGTGCATAGGCGACAACGCCCAGATGAGCAAATGGTCGGGCGGGATCGGGAACGACTGGACCGCGATTCGCGCCACCGGGTCGCACATTCACAGCACGCACGTCGAGAGTCAGGGCGTCATCCCGTTCCTCAAGATCGCCAACGACACCACCGTCGCGATCAACCGCAGCGGCAAGCGCCGCGGCGCAACGTGCGCCTACCTCGAGACGTGGCACCTCGACATCGAGGACTTCCTCGATCTGCGTCGCAACACCGGCGATGAGCGTCGTCGCACGCACGACATGAACACCGCGAACTGGATACCCGACCTGTTCATGCGGCGCGTGCAGCAGGAGGGCACGTGGACGCTCTTCTCTCCGGACGAGGTCCCCGACCTCCACGAACTCTGCGGACGGGCGTTCCAGGAGCGCTACGAGCACTACGAGCGCGAGGCCGCGGCCGGGCGGATGGACCGGTACAAGGTCGTGGACGCGGTCAAGCTCTGGCGCAAGATGCTCACGAGGCTCTTCGAGACCGGCCATCCGTGGATCACCTTCAAGGACCCGTCCAATGTCCGGAGCCCGCAGGACCACGCCGGCGTCGTGCACAACTCGAACCTCTGCACCGAGATCACGCTCAACAACTCCGCCGACGAGACGGCGGTGTGCAATCTGGGTAGCGTCAACCTCGCGCGTCACGTCACCGCCGAGGGCGTGGATCGCGGCCTCCTCGAGAACACCGTCGAGACCGCGATGCGGATGCTCGACAACGTGATCGACATCAACTTCTACCCCACGCCGGAGGCCGAACGCAGCAATCTCCGCCATCGGCCGGTCGGGCTGGGGCTGATGGGCTTCCAGGACGCGCTGTTCACCCTGCGCATCCCGTTCTCCAGCTCGCGCGCGATCGAGTTCGCCGACGAGACGATGGAGCTCGTGAGCTTCCACGCGATCCTCGGCTCCTCCAGGCTCGCCGCCGAACGCGGACCCTACGAGAGCTACGCGGGGTCGAAGTGGGACCGCGGGATCTTCCCGGTGGATACGCTGGATATCCTCGAGGCCGAGCGAGGCGCACCGGTTCGCGTCGCGCGCGGCGGGAAGCTCGACTGGACACCCGTCCGCGAGCACGTCCGCGAGCACGGCATGCGGAACTCCAACACCATGGCGATCGCCCCGACCGCGACGATCAGCAATATCGCCGGCTGCTACCCGTGCATCGAACCGATCTACAAGAACCTCTACGTCAAGGCGAACATGTCCGGCGAGTTCACGATCGTGAACCGGTACCTCGTGAACGACCTCAAAGAGCGAGGGATGTGGAACGAGGAGATGCTCGAGCAGCTGAAGTACCACGACGGCAGCCTCGAGAAGTTCGAAGGGATTCCGGCCGAGCTGAAGAACCTCTACAAGGAGGCGTTCGAGATCGATCCGGTCCACCTCGTTCAGATCACCGCCGCCCGGGGCAAGTGGATCGACCAGAGCCAGAGCCACAACGTCTTCATGCGTGGGGCGAGCGGGAAGAAGCTGCACGAGATCTACATGGCCGCCTGGGAGAGCGGGCTGAAGACCACCTACTACCTGCGCACTCTCGGGGCGAGCCAGATCGAGAAGTCGACGCTCGACGCGAAGAAGTACGGCTACACGCAGAAGCGAGAGACCGCGGCGACCGCGCCCGGTGCCGATCCGGCCGAGCGACCCGCCCCGGCGCCGACCGAGCCCACCGCCGGAGAAACCCGAGCGAGTGTCGAGATCCCCGCGACGCAGGTCGGAGACGC
>CAZICD010000012.1:38278-59009 GCA_964537725.1 uncultured Spirochaetaceae bacterium
CCGCCGGAGAAACCCGAGCGAGTGTCGAGATCCCCGCGACGCAGGTCGGAGACGCGTGCAGCGTGCTCGACCCCGACTGCGAATCGTGTCAGTAAGGAGCGAACGATGAGCATCATCAACAACACCAAGACCGACCCGAACAAGATCCTGCCCATGACCTACAGCTGGGCCCGACAGCACTACAAGGACGCGCTCGCGAACACGTGGACGCCCGAAGAGATCCCCATGCAGGACGACATCGAGCAGTGGAAGGGCGAGCAGCTGAGCGAGGAGGAACGACGGCTCATCCTCTGGAACCTGGGCTTCTTCTCCACCGCCGAAAGCCTCACCGCGAATAACATCGTGCTCGCCGTCTACAACCACGTGACGAACCCTGAGTGCCGCCAGTACATGCTGCGGCAGGCGTTCGAGGAGGCCGTCCACACCGACACCTTCATCTACTGCTGCGACTCGCTCGGGCTCGACCCGGACGAGATCTACGGGATGTACGAGACCATCCCCTCGATCCGCGAGAAGGACGACTTCGTCATCGATCTCACGAAGAGCGTCTTCGATCCCCACTTCTCCACCGACGGCACCGAGAACGTCCGGCGCTTCATCCACGACCTCGTGGGCTACTACGTGATCATGGAGGGGATCTTCTTCTACGCGGGCTTCGCGATGATGCTCGCGCTCAAGCGACAGCGCAAGATGGTCGGCATCGGCGAGCAGTTCGAGTACATCATGCGCGACGAGAGCCTGCACCTCGCCTTCGGGTGCGATTTGATCAATACGATCAAGCAGGAGTTCCCCGACGCGTGGACGAGCGAGTTCCAGGCCGAGCTCGCCGATCTCGTCGAGCGGGCGGTCGAGCTCGAGGCCATCTACGCCCGCGACGCCTGCCCGGAGGGCATCCTGGGCATCAACTCGGAACAGTTCGTCACCTACGTCGAGCACATCGCCGACCGCCGCCTCGAGCGCATCGGCCTTCCTGCGCGCTACCACGTGGACAACCCGTTCCCGTGGATGAGCCAGGCGACCGACCTGTCCAAGGAGAAGAACTTCTTCGAAACCCGGGTCACCGAGTACCAGACGGGCAGTCTTTCGTGGGACTGAGCGCCGGGCATGGTGTCGGCGGGGCATCGCTACGATTATATTCAGGCCCATGAAGACCTATCTCGTCGCTGCTGTCACTCTCCTCGCCGCCCTCCTCATCGGGTGTGGTTCCACCCCGGACGCTCCCGCCGAACCGCAGGCGGGCGGTGCGACGGCCGACCGCACCGCCGATGGCGATCCGGCGCCGGGGAGCTCCGACGCGGACGCCGATTCGTCCGCTGCAGAAGAAGAAGCTTCTGCCGATGACGATCAGCCGCTCCCGGTCGACCCGCTGGTCACGACCGGCACCCTGCCGAACGGAATGGCCTACTACATCCGCGAGAACTCCGAACCCCGCGACCGGGCGTTCCTGCGCCTCGCGGTGAACGCAGGCTCCGTGCTCGAAGACGAAGACCAGCTCGGCCTCGCGCACTTTCTCGAGCATATGGCGTTCAACGGGACCGCGTCCTACAGCGGCAACGAGATCATCTCGTTCCTCGAGCGGCTGGGGATGCGCTTCGGGCCGGACATCAACGCGTACACGAGCTTCGACGAGACGGTCTACAAGCTCAGCGTACCCACCGACGAGCCGGAGACCTTCGCGACGGCGATGAACGTTCTCTACGAGTGGTCGTCCGAGATGACGCTCGACCCGGAGGAGATCGACAAGGAGCGCGGGGTGATCGTCGAGGAGTGGCGGTTCCGCAGGAGCGCCGCCGCGCGAATGCGCGAGAAGCAGTACCCGGTACTCTTCGGCGATTCGCGCTACGCCGAGCGCCTGCCGATCGGCGACGTCGATCTCATCCGGACCTTCGAGCCCGACGTGCTCGAGCGTTTCTACGCCGACTGGTACCGACCGGGCCTGTCGGCCCTCGTAGCCGTCGGCGACTTCGACGCGACCGAGGTCGAGCGCCAGATACGCGATGCGTTCGGCGCCTTCGAGGAACAGGAGGACCCGCGCGAGCGCCGGACGTTCTCCGTGCCGGATCACGAGGAGACGCGGTTCGTGGTCGCCTCCGACCCGGAGACGAGCTACACCACCGTTTCCGTATACGTGAAGCGTGACGCGGAGGCGCTCGAGACCCGGGACGACTACCGCGACCTGGTCATGGGCCAGCTCTTCACGTCGATGTTCAACGCGCGGCTCGACGAGATCAGCCGGGAGCCGGACGCCCCCTTCCTCGGCGCGGGCGTCAGCAGCGGTTCGCTCGTACGGACCAAGGCCGCCGCGACGCTGTCTGCTGCGGTCGACGGGAACGAGGTCGCGCCCGCGCTCGAGGCGCTGGTCGCCGAAGTGCGCCGCGTCACCGAGCACGGCTTCACCGCGACCGAGCTCGAACGCGCGAAACAGAATCGCTCGAGATCGATCGAGCAGGCGTACCGCGAACGCGAGAACACCAACTCGGAGAATTTCGCCGACGAGTACGTACGCGCGTTTCTCGAGGACGAGGCGATCCCGGGGATCGCGTACGAACGCGATCTCACCGAGGAGTTGCTTCCCACGATCGGGCTCGATGACGTGAACGAGCTCGCCGAGACCTACCTCGACGACGAGAACCGGGTGGTGATGGTCAGCGCGATCGAGTCGGATGACCTCCCCGAGGTCCGCGAGGCCGATCTGCGCACCGCGTTCGAGCGAGGGAGCGCCGTGGCAGTGGAACCGTACGAGGACACGATCGTCACCTCGGAGTTGCTCGGAGTCCTTCCCGAGCCGGGGCGTGTGGAGAGCGAGACGACGCTCGACGCCGAGGGCGTGCTCGACTGGCGACTCAGCAACGGTGCCCGGATCCTCGTCCTCCCGACCGACTACCGCGAAGACCAGATCGTCTTCTCCGCCTTCAGCCCAGGCGGTACGTCGCGCATCGACGACGAGCGGTTCCGCTCCGCCCAGTACGCGACGACGTTCACCGAGCAAATGGGCTACGGCGAGTTCTCACCGAGCGACCTCCAGCGCGTTCTCGCCGGCAAGGCCGTGTCGCTCACGCCGTATATCGACACCTACGAGGAAGGGTTCTCCGGGTCCGCATCGGTCGAGGACCTCGAGACGATGCTGCAGCTCCTGCACCTGAAGATGACAGCACCGCGACGCGACGAGGACACCTTCGACGCGCTCAAGCGCCAGTTCGCGGCGGTGATCGCGAACCAGGAGAATCAGCCTCAGTTCCAGTTCCGTAGCCGTTTCCAGGAGCTCTACAGCAAGGGGCACCCCCGGACGCTCCCCCTCGACGGCGAAGCGCTCGAGACCATCGACCTCGACGACGTCCTCACGACCTACAACGAACGCTTCGCGGACGCGTCGGACTTCACCTTCGTGTTCGTCGGCACGGTCGACCCGGATGCGCTGCGGCCGCTCGCCGAGCGCTACCTCGCGACCCTGCCCGCCGACGGCAGCGACCCCGGCTGGCGCGACCTGGGTATCGACCGGCCCGACGGAGTCGTCACAGACACCGTACGCGCCGGCATCGAGCCGGTGAGCGAGGTCGTCGTCGCGTTCCACGGGGACTACGACTTCAGCCAGGAGGCGAACTACGCGATTCGCGCGGTCGAACGGATGCTCAGTATCCGCATGCAGGAAGTCATTCGTGAGGACGAATCGGGCACCTACGGCGTCGGCGTCCAGGCGCAGTTCACGCGAATCCCGGACGAGCGGTACACCCTGCTCGTGACCTTCCGGTCTTCTCCCGAGCGCATCGCCGAGCTCACCGAACGCGTCTTCGACGTCATCCGGGAAGTGCGCGAGGAGGAGCCCGAGCAGTCGTACGTCGAGCGGATCCAGGAGACCCAGGAGTCCTCCTTCCGGGAGCAACTGACGAACAACCAGTTCTGGCTGTCGCAGATTCAGTACGCGACGAAGCACGACCGGCCAGTGGCCGCGATCCGCCGCTATCTTGATCTCGTGAGCGAGCTCGGCCCGACCGATGTGCGGGAAGCAGCGACGAGGTACCTGAACACGGACACGTACGTGGAAGTCACGCTCATGCCGGCCGAATGATCTACGGGACGGTTTCCATGGCAGACCCTGATTCGCCTCCAGGCACGACCCCGGAGGTCATCGAACGAGAAGAGACCAAGGTCAAACCACCGCCCATGTACCGGGTGGTTCTGGTAAACGACGATTTCACCCCGCGCGAGTTCGTCGTCTACGTGCTGGTGTCGATCTTCCAGAAGAACCGGGGCGAGGCACGGCGCATCATGATGACCGCGCACCAGGGCGGCAAGTCGGTCGTCGGTGTCTACACCTACGACGTAGCGAACTCGCGCGTCGAGCGTGCACGCAAGCAGGCGACCGAGGCCGGCTACCCGCTCGTGATGTACACCGAAGAGGTCTGAAACGGACACGCCCGGCCGATGGACAACCCGGCGCACCCCGCCTATAGTGGGGACGTGATCCGCCGGCTGACCTCGCTCCTCGTGCTGACTGTGTTTGCGGTCACACCCCTCGCCGCCTCTTCGGTTACGATTCTCCTCGACGCCAGCTTCAGCATGTCGCTGCCCGAAGGCGAGTCGACGCGCCTCGACGCGCTCGCCGGGAAGCTTCGGACGTGGATGGAATCGCAGCCGGCAGACACGAGGTACGCGCTGCTCGTCGCCGAGCACGGCTCGACGCCCGTGAGCGAGCTGCCCTACCCTGCCACCCGGGACCAGGTCTCCGCCGCGCTCGATGACATCGTCCCGTGGGGCTCGGTCGATCTGGGCGCGTCGATACGCACCGCCGCGGATCTCGCCTCTTCGATCGCAGCAGCCAGCGGCGACGCCACCGCGCGCCTGCTCGTCGCGAGCGACGGCGAAGACCTCTCCGCCCTGACCGGCGCCCCCTGGCCGCTCGTTCCGGAAAACGTGAGCCTGGCCGCGCTGCTGCTGCAACGACGCACGCCCGCGGCGGCCCACGACACGCTCGTCGCTCTCTCCGAGCGCGAGCCGCTTCCCACAGCGGCGAACTCTCCTCCGGCCCCGGACGAGCCGTCGCCCGGACCGACCGACGGTGTGCCTGAACGCCTCACCGATGCGTCCGCGCACGAGGGTGTTCCCGCCGGCGCGCACGAAGCATCGGCCGCAGCGGGCGAAGCCGAAGCGCGTCCGCAGCCGTCGCTGCTCGTCCGGTGGGCGCGGACGGCACGGTGGCTCTTTCTGGGCGCCACCCTGCTCGGGCTCGCAGCGGTGTGGAAGGCATCCGCCCGCCACCGCCGGCGCGTGCGCGCGGTGATGGAGCACAACGCCCGGCCGCCTGCTGTACGACTGGAGATCCGCGGACCTTCCGGGCGCGAGGAGGCGTGGATTACCGGCTACCCGGCCTCGTTCGGCGGCGGCTCCGGCGGATCGCTCCACGCCGACCTCGCCGGCGCCGAACCGCTCGTCCGCCTCGAGTGCGAGGACGACGAGATCACGATGAGCGCGAGCGAAAAGGTCCCGGTCAACGGAGTCGGGCGGACCACGCACACCATCCGCGAGGGAAACCAGCTCCGCCTCGGTCAGGTGCGCGTCGTAGTGCGCGAGCTGTCGCGCCCGAAGGCCCTGCGTCCGCCCCGGCCGAGACACCGACTCTACCCGCTCGCCCCGGCCGCTGCAGCGGGCGTCGCCGCCGTTGCGTTTCTCACCGCTTCGCTCGCCGCGCCGGCGACCCCCGCCGGCGACTCGTCACGCGTGACGACCGCTCAGGCCGGGACCGACCCGGCCGTCTCACGGGCGCAGGACCGCGCCGTGTCGACGGCCCTGGACACCGCGCGTGAACAGCCGCGGCCGGCGCGCACCACGCCACGACTCGCCTTGCCGGACCTCGTCGCGCCGGGCGAACCCGTACCCGCTCGCGACCTCGACTACCTCGCCGTGCACGCCCATCCCGACGACGAGGCGCTCGACTTCGGGGCGCTCATCTCGCGGATGAGCGCCGCGGGCATGCGCGGTGCGGTGCTCCTGCTCACCGACGGCAACGCGGGCCTCGACCAGTACCCGTGGCGCGCCGTTGACGCCTCGTACCCCGCGTACGATCTCTCCGGCGACGAGTTGGCGCGCGTCCGAATCGAAGAGGCGCGCGAGGCGATCGGCTGGCTCGGCGCGGAGCTCTATATCCGCTATGGCCTGGCGAATCATCCCTACAGCTCGCTCGAGGAGGAAGTCGCGCCGGGCGAGATCCTCGACCGTTGGGGTGGGATGGACGAGCTCGTCGACCGCCTGCGCTCGGTCGTGGACGCGCTTGCGCCCGAGATCATCATCGCGCCTGAGGGTCCGGCCGGCCCGACCGGACCCGTCGAGCACTTCGAGCACGAGGCGACCGGTATGCTCGTCGACCGCCTGCTCGACGACCTGGGCACCGACGCAACGGTTCGCCTCGCCCTCCGTTCGGTCGACCCGCTGCAGACCGACGGCTCCGGTGGGCTTCACGCGCTCGAACCCTACCAGCCCGGCCCCGATGGATCGGTACCACGGCTGAGGCAGCTCCTCGCGCTACGCGCGCATCGTACGCAACGCGACGCGACGGTGATCGGCGTCGAGACGAGGATGGCTCTGCGGTTCGAATACTACCGGGTTGATTCAAGGTTCCCCGACAGCGAACGTCGCGCCGACGGGCTGGGGCTCGCGCGTGTTGACCTCGCGATGGGTCGACCGTACCCTATGGCGGAGCGGAGGAACCCATGAGCGTAACCCGGGAGGCCGTCGAGGCGGCACTCGCAAACATCATCGACCCTGATCTGGGCCGCAACATCGTCGAGCTGGGATTCGTCAAGAACGTCGAGATCGACGGCGGGAAGGTCTCTCTCGAGATCGAGCTCACCACGCCCGCCTGCCCCGTGCGCGACCAGTTCCGTTCGCAGGCGGAGTCACTCGTCTCTCAGATAGAGGGGGTGAGCTCGGTGGACGTTACGCTCGGCAGCCGCCGACCGCAGCGCGCCAAACGAGACGAGAAGAGCGGTCTCGAGCTCGTCGACAGCATCGTCGCCGTCGCCTCCGGGAAGGGCGGCGTGGGCAAGTCCACCGTCGCCTCGGCGATGGCGATGGAACTCGTCCGCCAGGGCTACCGCGTCGGACTCCTGGACATGGACATCTACGGCCCGTCGATCCCGACGCTCTTCGAGCACCACGACGTCGGCCTCACCGGGGACGAGAGCAACATGGTCGTGCCGGAAGACTTCGACGGGCTCAAGGTAATGTCCTTCGGGTTCTGGCTCGGGACCGTGCCCGCGATCATGCGCGGCCCCATGGTCACGAACTACGTCCAGCAGTTCCTGCACCAGGTGAACTGGGGCGAGCTCGACTACCTCTTCCTCGACTTCCCGCCGGGCACCGGCGACGTCCAGATCACCATTACGCAGAGCGTTGAGATGGACGGGGCCGTGATCGTCACCACACCGCACGTCCTCTCTGCGGCGGACGTTGGCCGCGCGATCCAGATGTTCGACAAGGTCACCGTGCCCGTGCTCGGCGTGGTCGAAAACATGAGTTACTTCGTGGCGCCCGACACCGGTAAGCGCTACCACGTCTTCGGCCAGGGTGCCGCCGAGCGCATCGGAACGCACTACGGGCTACCCATCCTCGGGCAGCTTCCCATATCGCCCGAAGACTACGGCGGCCCGACCACGAGGAGCCCCCGCTCCGAACCGATCCGCACGACGATAGACGCGATGGTCCGACAGCTCGGGCGCAGTCGAGCCGGACTGCAGCGCCCGGAGGTCGACTACGACGAACAGTCGGTGACGCTCCACTGGCCCGACGGGCATACCACCACGGTCGACAATCGGACCCTCCGCGCGAGTTGCCAGTGTGCCCTGTGCGTCGACGAGTTCTCCGGAGAGCAGAAGCTCGACGCCGAATCGATCCCGGAGTCGATCCACCCGAAATCGGTCGACACGGTGGGCAACTACGCGCTGAGCATCGAGTGGAGCGACGGCCACACCACCGGATTCTTTCCGTACACCCGCATCCGCGAGCTCGCCGGCGAATCGTAGCGCTCGCCGGCGGGATCTTGCGCGGGGCCGGGGCGTGCGGTAGGATTGGCGACCATGGTTGCTGAGCTTACCCTTTCCGGGTCCTATCGCGATACCGCGTACCAGGTGAAGTCGCTGATGCGCGCATCACGACGATCGACGTTCCGCTTCGATCGTTTCTTCGCGCGGTGTTACGCGATCAGATCCGACCGCAGGATTTCTCGTGTCGTGGTCCATGTGAAGCGTGATTTTGCCACCGCGACGGTTGCGGCGCTCGAAGAGATCCGCGGAGAGCTCGTTTCACTCGCCACCGCCGGCAAGGAGCTCGTTTTCTACGCGACCGAGTATCGTGACGAGCACCTCTACCTCGCGTCCGCCTGCTCCGTGCGCGTCCTGCATCCGCTCGGGTCGCTGCGCTGCGCAGGACTCGCCCGCACGAACCTCTTCTTCAAGCGCCTCGGCGATCGACTCGGGGCGAAGGTACAGGTCGTCCGTCGTGGGGCCTACAAGAGCGCGATGGACCGCTTCCGCCTCGACGAGATAGACCCTGCGAACCTCGAGCAGTACTCGCGCTGGCTCGAGGTGGGCGCGACTGTCATGCACGACGCCATCTGCAGCGGTTACGGAAAGCGCCGCGAGGAGCTCGAGGCGCTGCTCGCCGGCCGACTGCTCGCCTCCGCGGAGGCGCTCGAGGCCGGATGGGTCGACCGGATCGCACCGCTCGACACGCTGCGCGCCGAGTGGCGCGAGCAGAAGAAGAAGACGCGCACGCCGAAGGCGAAAGATCACGTCGGCCGCGGCAAGCGCGTGGCGGTACTCTTCTTCGAAGGCTCGATCGTCGAAGGCACGAGCTCGTACAACGCGGCGCTGGGGCAGATGATCGGCTCGGAGAGCTTCGTCAAGGAAGTCGACGCGCTTCGTCGGAACAGACGCATCAAGGCGGTCGTCCTGCGCGTCAACTCGGGCGGCGGGTCGGCCGTCGCGAGTGAGGATATCCGGACCGCGCTCGTTCGGCTCGCGGAAAAGAAACCGCTCGTGATATCGATGTCGGAGGTGGCCGGCTCGGGCGGATACTGGATTTCCATGACCGGCGGCACGGTGTTCGCGCTGCGAACCACGCTGACGGGAAGCATCGGCGTGATCAATCTCGCCCTCGACCTCGGAGACGCGCTCGCGAAGCAGGGCATCACGCACTCGACCATCCGCACGCACGAGCACGCCGACGCGGGCGGCCTCTTCCGTCCGCTCGACAAGCCCGAGCTCGAGCAACTCGACGGCCAGGTCGCGGCGATCTACGAACGATTCCTCGCGCTCGTGGCCGAGCAGCGCTCGCTCTCGCGCGACGATGTGGACGAGCGCGCGCAGGGCCGCGTCTGGGCGGGCCTCGACGCCGCCGGAAGGCAACTCGTCGACCGCCTGGGCGGCCTCACGGACGCCATCGCCGAAGCGCGGTCGCGGGCGGGACTCTCGCGGGCGCGCGTCGAGTTTCGACCGCGGCTCAAGTACAGCTTCGTCGAGCGGCTCATCTACGCCCGAAGCGGCGGCACAGCACTCGCGGGCGCGCTGCTCGGCGGGATACGGACGATCGACCGGATCGCCGGTCGGCCGCTCGTGCTCGAACCGATCGCCCTATTCGACCACCGGGCGCTCGACGCGCTCGATGCAGATCTCCAGGTCGAATAGGCGGTACCGGTCGATGTAGTCGATCGAGCCCTCGGGAACCTCGCCCAGGCGCGCGTGGAAGCGCTGAATGGTGCGGTAGTGCGCGAGGCTCATCACGACCCGCGTCGCCTCGCGGCCCTGCTCGCTCGCCTCCTGCCGCTGACGGTAGACCTCCAGAATCAACTCTTCGGCGCTGGCGCTCTGCGGCGTCGTCTCGTCCGACACGACGGTCCCTCCAAAAAAAACGGCGCCCCGAAGGGCGCCGTGTCACGAACCGTGACGTCAGCCTCCGAAGAGCCCGGTCACGAAGTCGAGCAGATTGTACCGCTGGAAGATACTGACTGCGATCAGCGATACGACCGCCATGATCTTGATGAGGATATCGAGCGACGGACCGACGGTGTCCTTGAGCGGATCGCCGACCGTATCGCCGACGACGCCCGCGGCGTGCGCCTCGGAACCCTTGCCGCCGTGGTGGCCGTTCTCGATGTACTTCTTGCCGTTGTCCCACGCCCCACCGGAGTTCGCCGTGAAGAGCGCGAGCATGATCGCCGAGAGCGTCGTGCCGATCAGCAGTCCGCCGACGAAATTGGGACCGAGCGCGAAGCCCGTGACCAGCGGCGTCAGCACCGCGATGAGCGCCGGGCCCTTCATCTCGGAGAGCGAGCCCTGCGAGGAGATCTCGATGCAGAGTCGGTAGTCGGGACGCGACTCGCCGGTGAGGATCTTCGGATCGGCCTTGAACTGACGGCGAACCTCGTCGACCATCTTCCGCGCGGCCTTCGCAACCGCCTCGATCAGGATACCCGAGAAGAGGTACGGAAGCGCGGCGCCGACCAGTCCACCGGCCAGCGTGAGCGGGTTGATGATGTCGAGAACCAGCTCGAATGCACCCTGCGTGTTCTCCGGGCCCGCCTGCGAGTAGAGATACGAGGCGAACAGCGACAGCGCCGCGAGCGCCGCCGAACCGATCGCAAAGCCCTTCCCGATGGCTGCCGTCGTGTTTCCGACCGAGTCGAGCTCGTCGGTGATCTCGCGCACCTGCGGATCGAGCTCGGACATCTCGCTGATCCCGCCGGCGTTGTCCGCGATGGGTCCGTACGTATCTACCGAGACGGTAGCCACGACGAAGCTCAGCATGCCGATCGCCGCCATGGCGACGCCGTAGAGACCGGCCAGAGCGTTGGCCCCGATGACCGCAATCGCGAGCATCAGGATGGGCAGGAAGGTCGACTTCATGCCGATGGCCATGCCCTGCGTGATGGTCAGCGCGGTCCCCTGACGGCTCGCGGCCGCGATCCCCTGCGTGGGAGCGTAGTCGTAGCTCGTGTAGTACTCGGCGAACTGGCCGATGAGGATACCGCTGATGATACCGAGGATCGCGGCCAACCACGGCGAGAGCGGTCCGGCTGCAAAGCCGAGGATGGGCGTGAAGGTCTCGCCCTGGAAGAGCACCCAGGTCAGGACGCCGTTTCCAATGAGGGTCAGCGCCGCGCTTGTCCACGTTGAGACGTTGAGCTCGCGGTGCGGCTTGTCGGACGGCTTCTTCAGCAGAAGCGTGAGGATGCCGATGATACTCGCCAGCATGCCGATGGAGGCGAACATGATCGGGTAGTTGATCAGCTTCTCGATGAGCGATTCGCTGATCGGCGTTTCCGACTGCGTCGTCGTGTAGAACATGTACGCCGAAAGCACGACGCTCGAGATCAGCGATCCGACGTAGCTCTCGAGGAGGTCGGCACCGAGACCGGCGACGTCACCGACGTTGTCGCCAACGTTGTCCGCGATCGTGGCGGGGTTGCGCGGGTCGTCCTCGGGGATGTGCGCCTCGGTCTTGCCGACGAGGTCGGCGCCCATGTCGGCAGCCTTGGTGTAGATACCGCCACCGACCCGGTCGAACATCGCGATGATCGAGCATCCGAGCGCGTAGCCGGAGACGGTCATCGTGAACGGAATGAAGTTGACCCCCAACCAGTTCTGGATGATCACCAGCTGACCGACATCGGTCTGGCCGAACCCCCAACCGAAGACGACGTACACGAGGCCCAGTCCGAGCAGCGCGAAGCCGCCGACCGCGAGTCCCATGACGCTGCCGCCACGGAAGGCGACCTGCAGGGTCTCACCGAGGCTCGACGTCTCTCGCGCACGGTTGGAAACGCGGACGTTCGCGAGCGTGGCGATCTTCATGCCGATCCACCCGGCGGACGCGCTCATGACCGCGCCCAGGATGAATGCGACACCCGTGTACCACGAGACGACGACACCGAGGAGCACCGCGATGATGATCGCGATCCCCAGTATCAGCTTGTACTCGTGGCGGATGAACGCGTCAGCTCCGTCCTGAATGGCACCGGCGATCTCCTGCATCAGCGGGGTTCCGGTGTCGAGGCGCTTGACGCCGTAGAAGTTCACGGCGGCAAAACTGAGCGCGCCTACTACTGCGACTACTAAAAATCCTAGCATAGTGGGCTTCCCTTTCGTTTGATTATCTCAGGCGAAAATGGCCGTTGCGAAGCATTCTACCATACATTGATTTCGTATATCAATTCGTCAGGACGAAAGGATTTTCCCGTGTCTTCACCGACTCACGATTACGACTGGAGCAGCTTTGTACCCACCGAGCGTGCGGTAATCGCGTTCGCCCGGCGCGACGGCCACATCCTGCTCATTCACAAGAAGCGCGGGCTCGGGGCCGGCAAGATCAACGGCCCCGGCGGGCGAATCGAGCAGGGCGAGTCGCCGGTGCAGGCGGCCGTGCGCGAGACACGCGAGGAAGTGGGACTCACGCTTCGAGACCCTGAGGAGGCGGCCACGCTTCGTTTCGTCTTCCTCGACGGCTACCATCTGCTCGTCTACGTCTTCGTTTCACGCGAGTTCGACGGAACGCTCGTGGAGACCGACGAGGCGAAGCCGTTCTGGGTACCCGTTACCGCCATACCCTACGACGCCATGTGGGCGGACGACGCGCACTGGCTGCCCCGCGTGCTCGACGGCCGCTACGTGGATGGCCGGTTCACGTTCGACGGAGACTCGATGCTCTCCTCCAACGTCGTGGTTCGCCCGCGGTAGTCCGAATCGGTTGCGAGCGCGATGCCGGCCTTTCCGGCCTCCTTCGCGCGGTACATCGCCTGATCGGCGGCCACGAGCAACTCGTTGTAGGTCTCTCCGTCGGCCGGGAAGAGACTCACGCCGACGCTCGCCGCGAGGATGCAGATGACCTCGCCGAGCGAGAGCGGCTGGGCGATCCCGGCGAGCACCTTCGCCGCGATCGCCTTCGCCTCGTCCGTTCCGCGCACGTCGCGCAGCACGAGCACGAACTCGTCTCCGCCGATCCGTGCGACCGTGTCCGACTGCCGCACCGCGCTCCGCAGACGGTCGGCGATCCGTATCAGAACCTGGTCGCCCATCTCGTGGCCGTGGGAATCGTTGACGGGCTTGAAGTTATCGATGTCCACGTACAGCAGCGCGAATACCTGCTTCTGCCGCCGCGCGAGCGGGATGTGCTCGTGGATCAGCTCCACGAGCAGTCTCCGGTTGGGCAGACCGGTGAGGATGTCGTGATTCGCGAGGTGCTCGATGCGCCCGTACGCGCGTTCGAGCTCCTTCTTCTCGCCTTCGAGCTGCCGATTCAGCTCCTTGATCGTGCGCAGCTTCCTCGAATTGTCCATCGCGACCGCGATGTAGGGTACGAGCAGGCGAAGGACGGCCATCCTGTCCTCATCGTACGCGTTGCGCCCGTAGCTCTGAACCGTGAGCACGCCGATGATCCGCCCCTCGAGCTCGAGTGGGAGGTACACGATCGATCTCGACCTTCGCGCCGTGAAACGCTTTGGTCGCTCAATATACTGCGAGTACTCCTTCTCGGCGTCGTTGAGGCAGATTTCGGCCCGGTTGCGCACGACCCAGCTCGCGAAGCTCTCCTTGCTCGAAACGGGCAGCAGAAACGGTGTCAGGCGCTGACCGGCCTCGATGACCACCGCGAAGTCGAGCGCGGCCTCGTCCTCCAGGAAGAAGGCCACCCCGAAGACGTCCGCGCTCATGAGCTCGTTCACCCGGTCGTGCAACCGGCGTGCGATCTCGTCAAGCTCCATCGCTGCGGTCAGCTCCGATCCGATGCGGTACATCAACTGAAGCGTGCGGTTGCGATGCTCGAGCTCGTCCGACTTCTCTCGCAGCTCCACGTTGCGAAGCCGGACGATCTCGGCCTCCATGCGGGTCTGGTCGAGCTCGTGGCGCGCCTCGAGCGTCCGCAGTCGGCGCGCGGCGTCCGCGCCGGCGTGCTCGCGCTGCAGCTCGAGCACCCATCGCCCGAGCCGATACGCCGCATCGACGTCGCCGGTGTCCGCCCGCAGCTCGGCGAGCTTCTCCACCAGCTCCACCGAAGTGATCCGGGCTTCGGTCTCGCGCGCGATGGACACCGCGCGTCGGGCGTGCTCCTCAGCCTCGTCGAGGCGCCCGGCGGAGAGCAGCAGCTCGACCAGCGACTCGAGCGCGGTGATCACTCCGCTCGGGTGGTCAATCTCCTCGCACAGCTCGATGCTCTGATAGTGCAGGGCTTCGGCCTCGCCATCCGGGTCGTCGCCGGAGTTCGCCCGGACGACCGCGCGTCCCAGCTGCGAGAGCGCCTCGGCCTCGATGATCCGGTCTCCGGCGCCGACCGCCCTCGCCAGCGCGCGGTCGAGGTCCTCCATCGCGCGTCCGACATCCCCCTGCTCGAGCCGCACTCGCGCGATGTTCACCTCTACCGTCGCGAGGATACCCTCGTTGCCCATCTGCGTCGCGAGCTCGAGGGCCCGCTCGTAGTGGTCGAGCGCCTCCGCGTACTCGCCTACCCCCGCGTGGAGCTCGCCCAGGTTGTTGAGACTCGCGATGCGTCGCTCGCAGGTGGGCGCCCGGTCGGCCATCCGCAGGGCCTCTTCGAAGAGCGCGCGGGCTCGCGCCGTCTCGCCGACGCGAAAGGAGATCACACCGAGCGCGTTCGTCGCCTTGGTGACGCCCTCCTCGTCTCCGATGCGGAGGTAGCCTTCGCGCGCACCCGTCACCTCGCCGACCGCGTCGTCGTAGCGACCGAGGTAGATGAGCGCCCATCCGGCGTTCAGTCGCGCCTCCGCCAGACCGGCGTCGTCGCCCGCCGCCTCGGCGTCCACGCGGGCCTCCTCGGCGAAGCGCAGCGCTGCGCGGGGGTTGCTCTGGGACACCTCCCAGGACTGGGCGTTCAGCTGTGCGACCCGAGAACTCGGCTCGGGACTGTATTCACCGTCGGCCATCTCGCTCCTGATCCCAGTATAGGCATCGAGCGTGAATGGTAAAGTGCGAGCGTCTCGGAATCGGCGGCCGTTTTGCGTATAATTCGGTGACATCACCCGCCCCGACCGGTGTTGCAGTAGTCAGGAAGAACCGGAATGGGCACCAGGAACGCGACGTGGCAATTGACGTTGAAGCCTACTACAGAACATACGGTGCGATGGTGCATCGGCGCTGCAGATTCATGCTTCGCGACGACGAGGCGGCCCTGGACGCCATGCAGGATGTGTTCGTCGAGCTCCTTCGCCGGGAGCAGGACCTCGTACACTCCGCTCCTTCGAGCCTGCTCTACACCATCGCGACGAACGTGTGTCTCAACCGGATCCGGAAAACCAGGCGTCGGCCCGAGACCCGCGACGACGAGATCCTGCTCACGATTGCCGGAGACGAGGGACCGGAAGACCAGACGCTCTCCGGTCACTTCCTCGATCGGCTCTTCGCCCGCGAACCCGAGAGCACGCGCACGATGGCGGTTCTCCACTACGTCGACGGATTCACGCTCGAAGAGACGGCGCAGCAGGTGGGGATGTCGGTCAGCGGGGTCCGAAAGCGCCTCCGTCAGCTGCGTAAGCGCGGGCTCGAGCTCAAGGACTTGTGAGGTCGTATCATGAGCGAACAACGTGTACCTGACTTTCTGATCGAACAGTACGTGCTCGGCGAGCTTCCGCCCGAAAAGGCACGGGAGATCGAGGAGTCCGAGGGCTTCGCCGAACGCGTCGCAGAGATCGAACGCGATACGCAGAGCTTTCTCGAGGCGCACCCGCCGCAGGCGTACGCGCAGCGCATTCGCAACGCCTACGAGGCCACCGAGGGCGCGCAGCGGTCCCGCTCGCACGGGCAGCCGGTGGCGCGTCGGACGATCCGGTTCATGACCTTCGCCGTCTCCGGAGCGGCGGCGATTCTCGCGCTTACCCTCGTACTGTTCGGCGGGCTCGGTGTGGAGACGGATCCCGTGGTGGACCCCGACTCGGAGATCGTCCGGCTGAAGGGTGCAGAACCAGGGCTCTCGGTCTACCGATCCGCCGGGGGCGAGGACGCCGAAGAGCTCGATGACGGCGACGTGGCGAGGCAGGGCGACCGGCTGCAGATCACCTACGCAGCTGCCGGCCGCGCCTACGGCGCCATCGTCAGCGTCGACGGCCGCGGAGCGGTCACCCTGCACTATCCGCTCACGCCTTCGAGCGAGCCCGAGCTCGCCTCCGGAGGCGAGCAGCAGCTGCCCTACGCGTATCGACTCGACGACGCACCGTCGTTCGAGCGGTTCTACTTCGTCACGTCGGACAGCTCGTTCGATGTTTCCTCGCTGGTCACCGACATCCGCTCGCAGGCACAGGGGATCGTTTCGAATCCTGACCGCGCGCTTCGACTCTCACGGGATTTTGACGTCGAAACGGTTACAATTCGGAAAGGAGAGTGAGATGCGACGGATAGTTCTCATCGCGCTTGTACTGGTGTCGATCTCCGCCGCGCTGGTGCACGCGCAGGACGCCCCGGTCCGCCGGTACGGACTCTTCATCGGCGCGAATGACGGCGGGCGAGGCCGCGTGACGTTGCGCTGGGCCGTTTCAGACGCGGAGCGCGTCGCGGAGGTCATGACCGAGCTCGGAGGCATCAGGTCGCAGGACGCGTACATCCTCACCGACCCGACCGCTCGAGATCTCGAGCTGCAGTTCGAGCACCTGCGAAGCCGCATCGATAACGACGCAGACCGCGTTCGCCGCAGCGAAGTGGTCGTGTACTACTCCGGCCACTCCGACGAGGCGGGGCTCATGCTCGGCGAGGGCCATCTCTCCTACGTCGACCTGAGGCGCCACATCGACGGCGTCGGTGCCGACGTCAGCATCGCCATTCTCGATTCGTGCGCCTCCGGTGCGTTCACGCGACTGAAGGGCGGATCGTTCACCCAGCCCTTCCTGCTCGACGAGGGCTCGGACGTCACCGGCCACGCCTTCCTCGCCTCGAGCAGCGCCGACGAGGCGAGCCAGGAGTCCGACACGCTCGGCTCGAGCTTCTTCACGCACTACCTCGTCAGCGGCCTGCGCGGCGCCGCCGACTCCAGCGACGACCGAAACGTCACGCTCGACGAGGTCTACCTCTACGCGCGCGAGGAGACCCTTCAGCGTACGCTCAACACGTTCGCGGGGCCCCAGAACGCGAGCTTCGACTTCCAGCTCACCGGCACCGGCAGCCTCGTGCTCACCGACCTCTCGGTGGTCGACGCGGCGATCGTGCTCGACCCGTCGGTAGCCGGACGCGTGTACGTCTCCCGGGAAATCGGCGGAGTCGTGGCGGAAGTCGAGAAGCACGAGGGGAAGGAGCTCACCCTCGCGCTGCCGGCGGGCAGCTACGTGCTGACCCTGCAGGGCGATGAGCGAAACTACGAGCACGACCTCGTGCTGACCAGCGGTTCGCGCGTGCCCATAGCCGGCCGCGACTTCCGCGTCACCTTCCTCGACCGAAACCGCGTCCGCGGCGGCGCCGAGGGGGAGACGGTCCCGCTCAGCCTGAGCCTACTGCCCGGGACCGACCTCCTCGCCGACGACCCTCATCAGGTCACCTTCTCGCTCGGACTCATCGCAGCGGAATCGTACCGCGTCCAGGGGGGCCAGGCGGCGAGCATCCTCAGCATCACGAACGAGGACCTGATCGGTGCGCAGGTCGCCGGGATCGGCGGTACCGTCGCCGGCAATATGACAGGCGTCCAGCACTCCGGTGTCTTCAACATCGTCAACGGCGACGCGTTCGGGCTCCAGAACGCCGGCGTGTTCAATCAGATCGACGGTCAGGGCGGGCTCGTGCAGAACGCGGGCGTGTTCAACGTCTCGACCGCCGGATTCAACGGGCTGCAGAGCGCCGGCGTATTCAACCTGACCGAAGGAACGCTGAACGGCGTCCAGGCTTCGGGGGTCTACAACCGGGCGCGGGGCGTGAACGGCGCGCAGCTCAGCCTCGTGAACGTGGGCGGCGACGTGAACGGCGCCCAGATCGGGCTCGTGAACATCGGTAAGCGGGTCGTGGGGACGCAGATCGGGCTCGTGAACATCTCCGAGGAGATGTACGGGGTGCCGATTGGACTCGTCTCGGTCGTCGAGCGCGGTATCCACGACGTCAGCGTCTGGTGGGAAGGCGACGATCGGACCTGGGTAGGCGTCCAGAACGGCAGCAACATCTTCTACACGCTCGCCTACGCCGGGGTCACGCGAGGCGGCGAGTGGCAGCGACTGGAGGGCTTCGGCGCGGGCGCCGGGATCGGGTTCCGCATCCAGAGCCGACCGTTCTACGTAGACATCGACGCGGGCTGGAAGACGATCAGCGCCGGTGCTGATCCGGACGAACGCTTCGGCTCGCTCTTCGACCCCGCCCGCGGCGCGTCGTTCCCGACCGCGCGGATGATGGCGGGCTTCGCAATCGGAGACGGGCTCGGCTGGTTCATCGGCGGGAGCTTCGACGTCCTTGCGCCCGTCACGACCGACACGATCGGCTACTTCGACGGCGAGGCGACCACGATCGACCTCGCGGGCGGTGCGCGGATCTATCCAACGTTCTTCACGGGGTTCAAGCTGTAGCGGCGGGGGCTACAGGTCGCGGTAGGCCCGGATCGAGTTGAGCTGGCGCAGCTTGCGGATCGCCTTTTCCTGGAGCTGGCGAACGCGTTCCCGGGTGATCCCGAGGCGCTCGCCGGTCTCCTCGAGCGTGTAGGGGCCTTCGCTGCCGATTCCGAAGCGCAGCTTGATGATGTGCTTCTCGCGGTCGGTCAGGACGCTCAACGCGTCGCGGATATGATCCTGCACGGTCAGCCGGTACGCCCGCTCGGCGGGCGCCACCGATGCCTCGTCTTCAATCAGGTCGGAGAGTCGCGTCGAGTTATCGTCGTCCACCGTGACGTCGAGGCTCGCCGCATCCTGCGCGAACCGGGTGACCTCTTCCACGCGCTCGGTGCCGCAGCCGAGACGCTCGGCGATCTCGGCGACGCTGGGCGTTCGCCCGAGCTCCTCGGTGAGTTGCCGTGTCATGGAGAAGCACCGCCTTATGTGCGTCAGCATGTGCACCGGGATTCGGATGACGCGGCCCTTGTCCGCGAGTGCCTTGACGATCGCCTGCCTGATCCACCACGTGCCGTAGGTGCTGAATCGGCATCCCTTCCGAAAGTTGAAGCGGTCGACCGCCTCGATGAGGCCGATATTACCCTCGTCTATCAGATCGAGCAGGCCGAGCCCCTGGTGCTGATAGCGTTTTGCGATGGAAACGACGAGTCTGAGGTTCGCCCGAACCATGCGGTGTTTCGCGTCGCGCAGCTCGTTCTCGAGCCCCTCGAGCTGAGAGGCGTGGCGGTGCAAGCGCTCGGCGCTCGATTCGACTTCGTCGATCTCACCCTTCAGCCGCGAGATTTCGATCGCGAGCGCCTGTTCCTCGTCGGCGGACAGGAGCGGATAGTCGGCGATCTGCTGGAGGTAGTAGGAGAGCGGGTCGGCACCTTCGGCGACGGCAGTCATCCTCGCGGATGCCGTGTTCTGCGGAGCCTCGACCGATGTCGCGTCAATCATACGCTCCCTCTTCGTTCTACGCCTCGCTCGGGCAGCTGTCAACCCCGCGGAGCGGTCTGCGGGTCGACGTACCGGTTGTTCTTCCACACGGTGAACAGGACCTTTGCGGACTCGAACGCCGGCGAGAAACCCACGGTTCCGAGCACCGTACCCGCCGCGACGCGCTCGCCCTCGCGGACGAGCGCCCGGTCGGCCCCGGCGTAGCCGTAGAGATAGCCGTTCGCGCTGCGAACGAGGATGAGCTTGCCGAAGCTGCTGAACGGCCCCACGAACTCGACGACACCGTCGGTAACCGACCGGAACTCGTCTCCTTCGCTTCCGTTCATCACCACTCCGGGAAACTTGCCGTTCCAGTCGCCCCGCTCGCCGGGATGAGGCCACTCGCCGACGAACGGTGTTGCCGGTGCCGCGTCCGATGCGTTGCCGTCCGCCGCGGTTCCACGGACAGGAGGTTCACTCGCGTCGGTCGACGTCACCGGTTCGTCGGCGACCGACGCCGACGGGGAAAGCGCCTCGGAGGCCGCTCCGCGTGGAACGAGCAGGACGTCGCCGGGTCGGACCACGTCGTCGCGCCCGAGGCCGTTCGCGTCGAGCAGCGCGAGCCAGTCGACGCCGAGCTTGCTCGCGATCGAGTAGACGTACTCCCCCTCGCTCACAACGTAGGTGCCCGGGATTCGGATCCGCGTACCGACCGCCAGCCGCGTCGGGTCGACGATGTCGTTGTAGTCGAGGATCACGTTCGCCGCGAGATCGTACCTGCGTGCGAGCGTGTAGATGGTCTCGCCCCTCGCGAGGACGTGCACCTGTTCGTCGGCCATCGTCGCCGAAGAGGCGAGCACGAGGAGGAGTATCACTGCGGAGCACAAGCGCTTGGTCGCCATATCGACGCTTACATTGTCGGAGACGACCCGTGGAAAATGAAGTCAATTGCTGTCAGACGACGCGTCGCGTGGTAGGATGCCGTCGTGTACCGGCCCGTGATGCTCCTCTTCGTGCTCGGCTCGCTGATCGCCCCGCACGCCGCGTCCGCGCCCCCGGCCATCGAACCGGTTCCCGACCGGCTCGAGCTCGCGCCCGGCGGCGTCGTGGAACGCTACGGCCGACCCGACTTCGCGGTCAGCAATCTGCTCGTCTACCGTCGCAGCTTCGCCGAGCTGCCGGCCGCCGTCGCGTTCTTCGCCTCCAGCGGACGTATCTCCGAAGTGAGCTTCGCCTTCGCCACCGAGG
>CAZICD010000013.1:0-20879 GCA_964537725.1 uncultured Spirochaetaceae bacterium
AACGACCTGTACCGCCGGGTGATCAACCGGAACAACCGCCTCAAGCGGCTCATGGCGCTCAACGCGCCGGACATCATCATCCGCAACGAGAAGCGGATGCTGCAGGAGGCCGTGGACGCGCTGTTCGACAACAGCAAGAAGAAGCGGGTCGTCAAGGGCGCGAGCAATCGGCCCCTGAAGAGCCTCTCGGACATGCTCAAGGGTAAGCAGGGGCGCTTCCGCCAGAACCTGCTCGGCAAGCGCGTCGACTACTCGGGGCGCTCGGTCATCGTCGTCGGGCCGGAGCTGAGTCTCCACCAGTGCGGCCTGCCGACGAAGATGGCGCTCGAGCTCTACAAGCCCTTCATCATGAAGAAGCTCGTGGAGAAGGACGTCGTCTATAACATCAAGAAGGCGAAGACGCTCGTCGAGCAGGAGACCCCCGAAGTCTGGGCGGTCCTCGACGAGGTCGTGAAGGAGCATCCGGTGCTCCTCAACCGCGCCCCCACGCTCCACCGGCTGGGTATTCAGGCGTTCGAACCGGTACTCGTCGGCGGCAAGGCGATCAGGCTGCACCCGCTCGTCTGCCACGCGTTCAACGCCGACTTCGACGGCGACCAGATGGCGGTCCACGTTCCGCTGACGCAGGCCGCGCAGATCGAGTGCTGGACGCTCATGCTCAGCTCGCGGAACCTGCTCAATCCGGCGAACGGCAAGCCGATCGTCTTCCCGAGCCAGGACATGGTGCTCGGGATCAACTACCTCACCCGTGCGCGCGAAGGCGGCAAGGGGCAGGGGAAGGTGTTCTCGAGCCCTGAAGAGGTGCTGCTCGCGCTCGACGCGCGCAGCATCGAGTACGCGGCGCTCGTCAAGGTGCCCTACAACGGCGAGACGATCGAGACGACCGCGGGGCGATTGCTCCTGAACATGGACCTCCCCGAGGAGATCGAGTACGTCAACGAGGCGCTCGGCGACAAGGAGCTCCGCAATCTGATCTCGCGCGTGTACGCGGAGAAGGGCCCGCACGTCACCGTGCGGATGCTCGACACGATCAAGCGCATGGGCTTCCGCTACGCGACGCTTTTCGGGGCGACGATCGGCATCGACGACATCAAGGTCCCCACCACGAAGCCGGAGATGATCGACGCCGCCAATACCGAGGTCCACGCGATTCAGAACCAGTACCTGCAGGGTCACATCACGAACGAAGAGCGGTACAACCGCGTCGTCGAGGTCTGGTCGAAGACCAACGAGGACCTGACCAACGTGATGATGACGAACCTGCAGGAGGACAACTTCGGGTTCAACCCGGTCTACATGATGGCGAACTCCGGTGCGCGCGGTAGCCGCAGCCAGATCCGTCAGCTCGCCGGTATGCGCGGCCTCATGGCGAAGCCGTCGGGTGATATCATCGAGCTGCCCATTCGTTCGAACTTCAAGGAGGGGCTCTCGGTCATCGAGTTCTTCATCTCCACCAACGGCGCGCGGAAGGGGCTTGCCGATACGGCGCTCAAGACCGCGGACGCGGGCTACCTCACGCGGCGGCTCGTCGATATCGCGCAGGACGTCGTCGTCACCGAGGACGACTGCGGTACGATCAACGGCATCGAGATGACCGCGCTCAAGGACGGCGAAGAGGTCGTCGAGTCGCTCGCCGACCGGATCGAAGGCCGATTCACGCTCGAGCGGGTCAAGCACCCGATCACCGGCGAGATCATCGTCGACGTGAACGAGGAGATCACCGACGAGACGGCCGCGCAGATCGAGCTGGCAGGTATTGAAGAGGTGCGGATTCGCACCGTTCTCACCTGCGAAGCGCAGCACGGCGTCTGCCGCATGTGCTACGGGCGCAATCTCGCGACGAACCAGACCGTGCAGATCGGTGAGGCGGTGGGTATCATCGCCGCGCAGAGCATCGGACAGCCGGGTACCCAGCTCACGATGCGCACCTTCCACATTGGTGGTGCGGCGACGAAGACGAGCGAAGAGAACCGCACGTACCTGCGCTACCCCGTGCTCGTGAAGGGCGTCCAGGGCAACACCGTCGAGCTCGACTCGGGGGTTCGGCTTCTCACCCGGAAGGGAACGATAACCGTAGCCCGTATCCTCGAGCAGCACGACGTAGAGAAGAAGGACAAGCTCCAGGTCGCAGACGGCGACAAGGTCGCCAAGGGGCAGGCCGTGATCAAGCGCGGCAAGAAGGAGATCGAGGCGACGGCGAACGCGTACGCGGTAGTCAAGGAGGACGACAACCTCCTGCTGCTGATCGCGCAGGACCAGGAGATCGAGATCCGTAACGGCGCCGAGGTTCTCGTCTCCGAAGGCGATGCGATCGCCGCCGAGGAGCCGCTCGCGCTCTTCGACCCGTTCAGCGAGCCGATCATCTGCGAGTACGACGGGACGATCGAGTTCAAGGACGTCGTTCAGGGCACGACGCTCAAGGAAGAGATCAACGAGGACACGGGGAACGTCGAGAAGAAGATCACCGAGTTCACCCTCGAGAGCCTGCAGCCCCGGATCATCGTCAAGGATGAGTCGGGCGAGGAGCTCGCGACCTACTATCTGCCGGGGGCTGCCTACCTCAACGTCGAGGACGGCGAGGAGGTCAAGGCCGGACGGACACTCGCGAAGCTGCTGCGCGAAAGCGTGAAGACGCGCGACATCACCGGTGGTCTGCCTCGTGTCGGCGAACTCTTCGAGGCGCGTCGTCCGAAGACGGCGTCAGTCCTCGCGCAGGTCAGCGGGACCGTGGATTTCCGCCCCATCGTGAAGGGCAAGCGCGTCCTGGTGATCACCGACGAGTACGATCGCGAGTACAAGCACCTCGTTCCCATGGGGAAGCACCTGCTCGTGCGTCAGGGCGACAGGGTGCAGGCCGGGGAGATGCTGTGCGACGGCGCGGTCGACCCGCACGACATCCTGCTGATTCTCGGTGAGAACGCGCTGCAGACGTTCCTCGTCAACGAGGTGCAGGAAGTCTATCGGCTCCAGGGCGTGAATATCAACGACAAGCACATCGGGGTCATCATCAGGCAGATGATGCGCAAGGTCGAGATCGTCGGAGTCGGAGACACGAACTTCATCTTCGGCCAGCAGGTGGACAAGTACCGGTTTCATCAGGAGAACCGGAAGGTCATGCGCGAGGGTGGTCAGCCCGCCGTCGCCCGTCCGCTGCTGCTCGGTATCACGCGAGCCAGTCTCAACATCGACAGCTTCATCTCCGCCGCGAGCTTCCAGGAGACGACGCGCGTTCTCACGAACGCTGCGATCGCCGGGTCGACCGACCTGCTGCGCGGTCTGAAGGAGAACGTGATCATCGGTCACCTGATTCCGGCCGGAACGGGAATCCGTGATTACAAGAACATCAAGCTGTTCGACGAGCACCGCGACGACCTGGATCAGCATATGCAGCAGATTCTGGAACAGCGGGCGAGGGAACGCGAGCTTGAGGAGCAGCGGGCCAAGGAAGAAGCCGAACTATTGGAGCAGTAAGAACCGGACGGTTCTCCATAGTTCGAGTAGCGCACAGGGATGAGAGAGAGCCGGGTGGAAACGCAGATCCGGCCTTGACGGGGGGATGCCCCGTTGGTACATTACGTGCTCACGCACGACTGAAGGGAGTGTTCAGAAAGCATGCCAACTATCAACCAGTTGGTCCGAAAGGGTCGCAAGACCGCCAAGAAGGCCACCAAGTCGCCGGCGCTGCAATCGTGCCCGCAGAAGCGAGGCGTTTGCACGCGCGTGATGACGTTTACTCCGAAGAAGCCGAACTCGGCGCTCCGAAAGGTTGCGCGCGTTCGCCTGGTGAACGGCATTGAGGTGACTGCCTATATTCCTGGAATCGGCCACAATCTGCAGGAACACTCGGTCGTGTTGTTGCGGGGAGGCCGTGTGAAGGACCTTCCAGGTGTCCGTTACCACATCATTCGCGGTGCGAAGGACACGCTGGGTGTAGAGGATCGGCGAAAGTCGCGTTCCAAGTACGGAACGAAGCGACCAAAGGCGTAGGTGAGTTATGCCGCGTAGACGAATTGTTCCGCGCAAGCCCGCCATTCCGGACCCACGGTACGGAAGCACCGTCGTCTCGAAGTTCGTGTCCCGGATGATGCTGGACGGAAAGCGATCCGTCGCTCAGCGGGTGTTCAACGGTGCGATGGAGCAGATCGAGGGCAGAAGCGAAACCCAGCCGCTCGAGGTCTTCCTGAAGGCGATCGAGAACGTGAAGCCGGTCGTCGAGGTCAAGAGTCGTCGGGTTGGTGGCTCCACCTATCAGGTGCCGGTAGAAATCCGTGATTCACGCCGCGAGGCTCTCGCAATGCGGTGGCTGATCGCAGCCGCCCGAGCACGCAGCGGCAAGAGCATGAGCCAGAAGCTCAGCGCAGAGCTGATGGACGCCGCCAACCAGTCGGGGAACGCCTTCAAGAAGAAGGAAGACACCCACCGGATGGCGGAGGCAAACAAGGCCTTCTCGCACTACCGATGGTAGTGCCGGAGAACGGCGGAGCCGTTCTCCACGCCATCTATCGCTGGTAGCGATAATGGCTAAGCAGAATGCTGCGCATTCTGCAACGCACCTACCGATGGTAGTGCGCATAGGAAAGCGCGTTTTGCTGCTGGCACGAGTTGCCGGCGGCAGGCGATAGACCGGTTTCTCGCAGCGCGGGAGGCCGTTCCGTCGCGAGACGGGGTGTCGGGTACAACCCGGCGGCGGAGAGCGCGTAAGCGGCTCCAGGTTCTTTTACAGCTCGGTTTGAGGTTTCTCGATCTCATTCAGTGCAGACCAAACCGGTCGTCTCGTCAAGAGAGCTGGTTCGCGCAGGGTCGGCCGGCACACGGCCCTGCGGTTCGAATGTGCCGGGAGATGGCAAGGTGGTCGCGATGACACACGAGGGTCTACTCGACGCTCGCGCGAATCGTGTACCCAGGTCCCGATGGGACCTCCCACCTTCCACTCCATACAAGAGTTCGCAAACGGTTCGGATCGCTCAGGGAGCGTTTCGGGTCGCGAAAACATAGACTTAGGAACGGACCACGGGTTCGTGGCACATCCCAAGGAGGGCGTAATGGCTAAGGAGAAGTTTGAGAGGACGAAGCCCCATATTAACGTCGGCACGATTGGCCACGTGGACCATGGGAAGACGACTCTCACCGCGGCGATCACGATGTTGAGCTCGCGGCAGATGGGCGGTGGCGGCAAGGTCATGAGCTACGAGGAGATCGACAACGCTCCTGAAGAGAAGGCTCGTGGCATCACGATCAATACGCGGCACGTCGAGTACGAGAGCGAAGCTCGGCACTACGCGCACGTCGACTGCCCGGGTCACGCCGACTACATCAAGAATATGATCACCGGTGCTGCGCAGATGGACGGAGCGGTCCTCGTCGTATCGGCTCCCGACTCTGTTATGCCCCAGACCCGTGAGCACATCCTGCTCGCACGCCAGGTTGGTGTGCCTGCGATCATCGTGTTCCTGAACAAGACCGACCAGGTCGACGATCCCGAGCTCATCGAGCTCGTCGAGGAAGAGGTTCGCGAGGTTCTCAACGAGTATGAGTTCCCCGGCGACGAGATCCCCATCGTCAAGGGAAGCGCCTTCGAGGCGATGACGAATCCCGATGATGACGAGAAGACCAAGCCGGTCTTCGATCTGCTGAAGGCGATGGACGACTACTTCCCGCTGCCCGAGCGCGCGGTCGATCAGGACTTCCTGATGCCGATCGAGGATATCTTCTCGATCCAGGGTCGCGGTACCGTCGTCACGGGCCGTGTCGAGAAGGGCGTTGTGCACGTGAACGACAAGGTCCAGATCATCGGTATCCGCGAAACGCAGGAGACCGTTGTGACGGGCGTCGAGATGTTCAACAAGCTGCTCGACGAGGGCCAGGCCGGCGACAACATCGGTGCGCTGCTCCGCGGTATCGACAAGAACGCGGTCGAGCGTGGGCAGGTGCTTGCGAAGCCGGGGTCGATTACCCCGCACACGAAGTTCAAGGGTACGATCTACGCGCTGAGCAAGGATGAAGGCGGTCGGCACAGTCCGTTCTTCACAGGCTATCGGCCCCAGTTCTACTTCCGCACGACGGACATCACCGGCACGGTGGATCTTCCGGAGGGCAAGGAGATGGTCATGCCCGGTGACAACACCGAGATCATCGCGGAACTGATTCACCCGATCGCCATGGACAAGGGGCTCCGTTTCGCTATCCGCGAGGGTGGCCGCACGGTTGCTTCGGGTCAGGTCATCGAGATCATCGAGTAAGTCGAGGAGAGCCTCACCGCGAGGTGAGGCTCTCTTGTCTTTGGAGGCTGAATGGCTGCTAGCGAGAGGATTCGGGTCCGGCTTCGTGGTTTTGACACGGAGCTTGTAGACCAGAGCGCGAAGTCGATCGTGCAGACGGTGCAGAAGTCGGGCGCCCGCGTTTCGGGTCCGATTCCGCTCCCGACGCGAGTGAACAAGTTCACGGTTCTGCGGTCGCCGCACGTGAACAAGAAGTCGCGCGAACAGTTCGAGATGCGGACGCACAAGCGCCTGATCGACATCCTGGAGCCGACCTCGCAGGTTATGGATGCGCTGATGAAGCTCGAGCTTCCGGCGGGTGTGGACGTCGAGATCAAGCAATAGCTCCGGGTCCGAAATCTCGGTGCGGGACAGGAAAACACGATGCTTGGGTTGATTGGAAAGAAAGTTGGCATGACACAGGTCTTCGACGAGTACGGGGAGCTCATGCCGGTTACAGTTATCAAGGTTGAGCCGAATCTTGTGGTCGACCAGCGGACCGCTGACAAGAACGGGTACAGCGCGGTGCTGCTCGGCGCGACGGATGCGAAGCCGTCGCGGGTGACCGCTCCGGTTCTCGGGCAGTTCAAGAAGAACGAGCTCGATCCCAAGCGCCACCTCGTCGAGATGCGAGACTTCGACCGGGAGTGCGCGGTCGGCGACACGCTTGGCGTGGAGCTGTTTGAGAACGCCGCATTCGTCGACGTCACCGGTACCTCCAAGGGTAAGGGGTATCAGGGTGTCATGAAGCGTCACGGATTCGGCGGCGGTCGAAAGACCCACGGTAGCAAGTTTCACCGTGGCAACGGTTCGACCGGTATGGCGGCGTGGCCTTCCCGGGTCATCAAGGGTACGAAGATGGCCGGACGCATGGGCGGCGTGCAGCGCACCGTTCAGAATCTCCGCGTGGTCAGCGTGGATTCCGAGCGGCAGATGATGCTGGTGAGCGGCGCGGTGCCCGGATCTCGTGACGGGTACGTGATCGTACAGACGTCGAAGAAGAAGGGTTAAGTCATGGACGCAAAGGTCCTTTCGACAGAAGGTAAGGAGCTGCGCTCGGTAGAGCTTTCCGACGCCGTATTCGGTCGGGAAGTCTCGGACGGGGCGATTTACCACGCGGTTCGGAACGAGCTCGCGAACAGCCGTGTGGGCACCGCGAAGAGTAAGACGCGCGGTGAAGTGGCGGGCAGCCGGCGGAAGCCCTGGCGCCAGAAGGGCACCGGTCGGGCCCGCGCCGGCACGTATCAGAGCCCGGTTCGCGTGGGCGGTGGAGTCGCGTTCGGACCGCGTCCTCGCGATTACGCGTACAAGTTGCCGCGCAAGATGAAGCGCGCCGCGATGATGTCTCTGCTGAGCCAGAAGGTTCGCGACGAGAACCTCATCGTGGTGGAGGACTTCACGATCGACAGCGGTAAGACGCGCGATCTTGCGAAGATCCTGAAGGCGCTCACGGGCGAGGCGCGAACGGTTCTGGTGCTGGGTGATGACGACGCGATGATAAAGCGGGCCGGTCGCAATATCGCGTGGGCGAACCACCTGTCATACAATCGGCTTCGCGCGCACGATCTGTTTTACGGCGAGAAGCTCGTGCTCACCGAGAGCGCGGCAAAGAAGCTCAACGAGTTCTACGGCGGGTAGGAGCAGAAGATGGACGCAGATCAGATCATCATCGAGCCGCTGCTGACGGAGAAGACGAACCGCATGCGCGAAGAGCACATGTACGCGTTTCGGGTCGATCGGCGGGCGAACAAGCTCGAGATCAAGGGCGCGATCGAATCGCTGTTCGATGTTCATCCGGTGGACTGCCGCATCGTGAACGTGAAGAGCAAGCCGAAGCGCGTGCGGTACCGCAAGGGTTCGACCGCCTCGTGGAAGAAGGCGATCGTTACGCTGCCGCCGAACGAGTCGATCGGCATTTTCGAGGGAGCCTGATATGGGACTGAAGGAATACAACCCCAAGACGCCAGGGCTGCGATATCGCACGACGCTCGATTTCAGCGACCTCGACCGGAAGGACGCCGAGAAGCGTCTGACCAAGGGCACGGGGTACGGCGCGGGGCGCGATGCGAACGGACGCATCAGCGTGCGCCGTCGCGGCGGTCGCAATAAGCGTCTGTATCGCGTCGTGGATTTCAAGCGCGACAAGGTAGGCATCCCGGGCAAGGTTGCCGCGATTGAGTACGACCCGAATCGCAGCGCGAACGTCGCGCTCATCGTCTACGCCGACGGAGAGAAGCGCTACATCCTCGCGCCGCGGGGGCTCGAGCGAGGAACGACCGTGCTCGCCGGCGACAACGCGCCGCCGACGATCGGCAACTGCCTCCCGCTGGAGAGCATCCCCCTGGGCACGACGGTCCACAACGTGGAGCTGCAGTTCGGGCGGGGTGGTCAGCTGGCCCGGTCCGCGGGCGCCGGCGCGGTGGTTGTCGCGCGCGACCGCGACTACGTCACGCTGAAGCTGCCGTCGGGCGAGCTCCGGCTGGTATTCCGGAGGTGCCGCGCGACGATCGGTGCGGTGGGTAACGAGGACCACATGAACGTGGTGCTCGGCAAGGCCGGTCGGTCCCGGTACCTCGGACGGCGTCCGAAGGTGCGCGGCCTCGCCATGAATCCGGTGGATCATCCGCACGGTGGTGGTGAAGGAACGACGGCCGGCGGTCGGCACCCGGTCAGCCCGTGGGGTCAGCCCACCAAGGGGTACAAGACCCGCAAGAAGCGGAAGTCGTCGAGCAAGTTCATCGTCCGGCGACGGAAATAGGAGCGCGACGTGTCACGATCGATTAAGAAGGGCCCGTTCATCGAAAAGAGTCTCTACTCGCGAGTGGTGGACATGAACAAGGGCGGACAGAAGAAGATGGTGAAGACGTACTCGCGGACCAGCACGATCATTCCCGAAATGGTCGGTCTGACGATCAGCGTCTATAACGGCAAGACCTGGGTTCCGGTCTACGTGACCGAGAACCTGGTCGGTCACAAGCTTGGTGAGTTCGCGCCCACGCGCCTCTTCCGGGGTCACGCCGGCGGAGACCGGAAGGCGAGGAGGTAGGAATGGCTGCTACAACCGGGTATCGGGCGGTGGCGAAGTATCTCCTCGTCTCACCGTTCAAGGTCCGCCCGGTCGCCGACGCGGTTCGTCGACGGCCGTACACCGAGGCGGTGGCGATTCTCGACAATCTGCCGCAGAAGGGTGCCGGGCTGATCAGGAAGGTGCTGAAGTCTGCCGCGGCCAACGCGCTCGTGCAGAACAAGGAGCTCGACGAGGACATGCTCTACGTCAAGGAACTGCGCATCGACGAAGGCCCGCGGCTGCGACGCGTGTGGTTTCGTGCGCGAGGTCGGGCCGATCTGCTTCACAAGCGAATGAGCCATATCACGGCAGTCGTCGACGAGATCGGACGATCGGGGGAATAGATGGGACAGAAGGTTAACCCGTACGGCCTGCGGCTTGGTATCAATAAGGGCTGGAAGTCGAAGTGGTATGTGGATCCGCGCGAGTACGCGAATACGCTTCACGAAGACCTCAAGCTGCGGCGCATCCTCGAGGGGCTTCCGGAGACCCGGAACGCGGAGATCGCCGACGTGGAGATCATCCGTCATCCGCAGCGGATCACCCTGATGATCCAGACGTCGCGGCCCGGTGTGATCATCGGGACCAAGGGGTCGAACATCGAGAAGATCGGGAGCGCTCTGCAGAAGGCTGCGGGCAAGAAGATCCAGATCAAGATCAAGGAAGTGAAGCGTCCGGAGACGAACGCGCAGATCGTGGCGCTCAACGTCGCCCGACAGCTTCGTACGCGCAGCTCGTTCCGTCGAACGCTCAAGATGGCGATCGGCGGGGCGGTGAAGGCCGGCGTGCCGGGCATCAAGATCCGGATCGGCGGTCGGCTCGGCGGCGCTGAGATGTCGCGCGTGGAGACGCAGAAGTCGGGGCGCATCCCGCTGCATACGCTTCGCGCTGACATCGACTACGGGTTCGCAGAGGCGCGCACCACCTTCGGTACGATCGGCGTGAAGGTGTGGATCTTCAACGGGGAAGTCCTTCGCAAGGAGTCCAAGGAAGACGCGGGCCTGCTCGTCCGCAAGGGCGGCGGCGGTCGTCAGCGCTCTGGTGAGCAGCGCTCCGGTGAGCGCAGCGGTTCGAGGAGCGAGTAATGCTGAGTCCAAAGAGAACCAAGTACCGGAAGAAGCAGCGTCGCGTGAAGCGCACGATGCTCGGCGCGGCGACCCGGGGGAACGAGATATCTTTCGGTGAGCACGGGCTGGTGTCGCAGACGAGCGGCTGGATTACCAACCGCCAGATCGAGGCGGCGCGTATCGCGATGACGCGTCACATCAAGCGCGGCGGTAAGGTGTGGATCCGGATCTTCCCGGATATCCCGTACACCAAGAAGCCTGCTGAAACGCGAATGGGAAAGGGCAAGGGCGCCCCGGAGTACTGGGTGGCCGCCGTGCGACCCGGGACCGTGATGTTCGAGATCGCGGGTGTGAGCAACGAGCTCGCGGAATCGGCACTCCGACTCGCGTCGAGCAAGCTTCCCATCAAGACGAAGTTCGTGTCGCGGAGGGACGTGGCCTGATGCGTAACTCATTCAAGGAACTGACGTTCGAAGAGCTGCTGAACAAGCGCGAGGAGCTCAAGAAGCAGTATCGTGAGCTCCGGTTCAACATGGTGGTCGGACACGTCGACAATCCGCTGCAGAAGCGGACGCTGAGACGGCAGATCGCGCGGTTGAACACGATGATCTATAACCATGCGGCCGTTGAGGCCGATGCGCGGGCCGAAGCCGCTTCGGAGGAGTAGGGAATGGCGAACAGCGAGAGCGCCAGCAAGGCCGCACCGGAGACGGGCAAGCTCGTCTACCAGGGCAAGGTCGTCAGCGACAAGATGAACAAGACCATCGTCGTCGAGGTGACCAATCGGGCCGTCCATCGGCTCTACAAGAAGTACGTCACCGTCAGCAAGCGGCTGAAGGCGCACGACGAGAACAACGAAGCGAACGAGGGCGATACGGTGCGCGTGGTTTCGGCGCGACCGGTGAGCAAGGAGAAGCGCTGGCGGCTCCTCGAGATCGTCGAGCGAGCGCGGTAAGAGGGTTGATGCGATGATTCAGATGCAATCCTATCTCAACGTCGCCGACAACAGCGGCGCGAAGCGAGTCCAGTGCGTCAAGGTCCTCGGTGGATCGAAGCGCAAGTACGCCGGCGTGGGCGATATCGTCGTCGTCGCCGTCAAGGACGCGCTCCCGGGCGCGCCCGTGAAGAAGGGGAACGTCGAGCGCGCGGTGATCGTGCGGACGAAGAAGGAATACAAGCGGTTGGACGGCACCTACATCCGTTTCGACGACAACGCGTGCGTCATCATCGATAGCGCGGAGAACCCGAAGGGGAAGCGGATCTTCGGTCCGGTCGCTCGCGAGCTGCGCGATGGGGATTTCATGAAGATCGTATCGCTCGCTCCCGAGGTGCTGTAAAGGAGCCCTGCTGTGGCGAAGTATCGAATCAAGAAGAACGATCAGGTGAAGGTCATCGCCGGCAAGGACAAGGGAAAGGTCGGCCGGGTCCTCCGGGTCGACCGTGATGCCGGCCGTGTCCTCGTCGAGGGAGTGAACCTCGCGAAGAAGGCGATGCGCAAGCGACGCCAGGAGGACCGGGGTGGCATCATGGACATCGAGTTGCCGATCCATATCTCGAACGTGATGCTCGTCACGCGCAACGGAGAGCCGACGCGCGTGAGCATGCAGGTCGAGAACGGTGAGAAGACCCGCGTCGCGCGTAAGAGCGGCGAAGCTGTATAGGTGGGTTTGAGATGGCAGATACGAAGTACGTTCCGACGATGAAACAGGAATACCACGATCGGATCGCGCCGGAGCTGATCGAGGAGTTTGGCTACAAGACTCCCATGCAGCTGCCGCGTCTCGAGAAGGTCGTGCTCAGTATGGGTGTCGGCGAGGCGATTCAGAACAAGAAGCTCCTCGATGCCGCGGTGGGCGAGCTGACGCTGATATCCGGCCAGCGCGCGGTGAAGACGAAGGCACGGAAGTCCGTGGCGAACTTCAAGGTGCGCCAGGGTATGGAAATCGGAGCTCGTGTGACGCTTCGCGGCAACCGGATGTGGGAGTTTCTCTACCGGTTGCTCAACGTCGCGCTGCCGCGGGTCAAGGACTTCCGGGGAGTGAACCCGAACTCGTTCGACGGGCACGGCAATTACGCGCTCGGCGTCAACGAGCAGATCATTTTCCCGGAGATCGATTACGACAAGATCGAACGGATCAGCGGGCTGAACATCGTCATCGGCACGACGGCGACGACCGATCAGGAAGCGAAGCGGTTGCTCGACAAGCTGGGCATGCCGTTTAGGAAGTAGGAGGCGACACGAACGATGGCCAAGAAATCGATGATAGTGAAGTCACAGCGGACGCCCAAGTACACGACGCGGATCGTGCGTCGCTGCCGGGTGTGCGGACGGCCTCGCGGCTACATGCGCAAGTTTCAGATGTGTCGTGTCTGCTTTCGGAAGTATGCCAGTGAAGGAATGATTCCTGGCGTCACGAAGTCGAGCTGGTAGGAGAGGTATATGAGCGTTTCTGATCCTGTAGCAGACATGCTGACGAAGATTCGGAATGCCGCTCTCGCGAAGTTCGAGAAGGTGGACATTTCGACCTCGAAGCTGAAGCTCGAGATCGTCAAGATCTTGAAGAACGAGGGCTACATCAAGAACTTCAAGAAGGTCACGGAGGGCAACCTGACCGTCATCCGGATCTTCCTGAAGTACGACGACGCAGGGCTGCCCACCATCAAGGGGCTCGAGAAGATGTCGACGCCCGGGCGGCGCGTGTACTCCGGGTACAAGAAGATGCCGCGGGTGTACAACGGCTATGGCACGCTCATCGTGTCCACCTCCGAGGGTGTGACCACGGGGCGCAAAGCCCTTGAGCGTCGGGTCGGCGGCGAGCTGATCTGCTCGGTCTGGTAGGAGAGCGTATGTCACGTATTGGAGTACTGCCGATCGCAGTTCCCGACGGTGTGACCGTCGACGTGCAGCCGACCGTGGTGCACGTCAAGGGGCCGAAGGGCGAGTTGTCGCAGGTGTATACCGGCGAGGTGACCGTCGAGCTCAACGACGGCCGGGTCGTCGTGTCTCGCAAGGACGAGTCGAAGGTTTCGAAGAGCAAGCACGGCCTGTACCGCAACCTGATTCGGAACATGGTCGTCGGCGTTTCCGACGGGTTCACGAAGAGCCTGCTCATCAACGGCGTCGGCTATCGTGCGGAGGTGCAGGAGGGCGCGCTCGTCCTGAACCTCGGCTACTCGAATCCGGTCGAGTATCCGATCCCGGACGACCTGCAGATCAGCTGTGACGGCCCGACGAAGATCATCGTCACGGGCATCGACAAGCAGCGGGTCGGACAGGCGGCGTCGGAGATTCGGTCGATCCGTCCGCCCGAGCCGTACAAGGGCAAGGGTGTGCGGTACGAGGACGAGTACGTACGCCGCAAGGTCGGTAAGGCCGGCGTGAAGTAGGTGAATGTATGAAGCGTTTGATTGAGAAGCGGGCGCGACGCAAGCGCCGAAAGATGTCGATCCGTCGCAAGATCGCCGGCACCGCCGAGCGGCCGCGAGTGAGCGTGTTCAAGAGTAACAAGCACCTCTACGTCCAGGTCATCGACGACGCAGCGGGCAAGACGCTTCTTGCGGTTTCGAGCCGCAGCGGCGAAACCAAGGGTCTCAAGCCCACGGTGGAAGGCGGCGAGAAGCTGGGCGAGGCGCTCGGCAGCGAGATGAAGGAACACAAGATTACCGAAGCGGTATTCGATCGCAACGGTCACCTCTACCACGGTGTGGTGAAGGCGGTCGCCGAGGGAGCCCGCAAGGCCGGGATCAAGTTGTAGGAGAGAAGCGTGGACCAGGATCGCGAATATACTGAGAAACTGATCAAGCTGAACCGGGTCGCCAAAGTCGTGAAGGGCGGACGTCGCTTTTCCTTTTCCGCCCTGCTCGTCGTCGGCGACAAGAACGGCCGGGTCGGCTACGGCTACGGGAAGGCGAACGACGTTGCGGAGGCGATTCGCAAGGGTGTCGAACGCGCGAAGAACAACATGATGTCGGTGCCTCTGAAGAAGGCATCGATCCCGCACCAGATCCAGGGTGAGTTCAAGAGCGCGAAGGTGCTGATGAAACCCGCGGCTCCCGGCACGGGCATCATCGCCGGTGGTCCGGTTCGGGCCGTCATGGAGGTCGCGGGGATCAACGACGTTCTGAGCAAGTCGCTCGGCAGCCAGAACGCGGTGAACATCGTGAAGGCGGTCTTCCAGGGACTCGAGAACCTCATGGACGCCCGCAAGGTCGCGCGCGGTCGCGGCAAGGCGGTGAAGGAGATGTGGGGCTGATATGGCACGTTTGCGCATCACGCTGGTACGGAGCCCGATCGGCGCACTGCCGAAGCATCGGCAGACCGTCCGATCGCTCGGTCTCCGCAAGATGAATCAGTCGGTGGAACAGGACGACAACCCGGCGATCCGCGGGATGGTCCGTGCCGTGGGCCACATGGTTCGCCTGGAGGAGATTGAGTAATGGCACTCCTGAAGCGCCCCGACGGGGCGAAGAAGCAGAAGAAGCGGCTCGGGCGTGGACCCGGCAGCGGGAACGGCACCACCGCCGGACGAGGGACCAAGGGGCAGAACGCCCGTTCGGGCGGAAGCGTGCGCCCCGGTTTCGAGGGTGGACAGATGCCGCTCTACCGCCGGATCGCGCGACGTGGTTTCTCGAACTACCCGTTCAAGACCGAGTACACCGTGATCAACGTCTCGACGCTGGAGAAGCGATTCTCAGCCGGAGACGAGGTGACGCCGGAAGCGCTTCGACAGAAGGGTATCATCTCGGCGAGCGAAAAGCTCGTGAAGATACTCGGCGAGGGAGAGCTCTCGAAGAAGCTGACCGTCTCGGGTGTTCGCGTGTCGAAGTCGGCTCGCGCGAAGATCGAGGCCGCCGGCGGCTCGGTAGAGGGCGGTGCCCCCGCGGCGGCGGAGGCTTCCCCGGCAGCGGCGGACACCACGACCGAAGCACCGGAGACGTCCGCGGATGCCCCCGACGCAGAGGCTGAGGCGAACGAGTCGAGCACCAACGAGGACGACGAATAGCTATGGCGAGTAATCCGCTGGCTGACATTTTCCGCATCAAGGAACTCCGCGACCGGATCCTCTTCACCGTGGGGGTGCTGCTGATCCACAGGCTCGGCTCGCATCTGCCCATTCCCGGCATCAACGTCAACGCTCTGCAGGCGTACTTCCTGACGCAGGGCGCTGCCGGCGGGCTCTCGGTGACGGACTACCTCGACTTCTTCTCCGGCGGTGCGTTCACGCAGTTCTCGGTCTTCATGCTGGGCATCATGCCGTACATCAGCATGACGATCATCATGCAGCTGTTGCTGCTCGTGTTCCCGAAGCTGAAGAAGATCTCGCAGGAAGAGGGCGGCCGCAAGCGGATTCAGAAGTACAACCGTTACGGAACGGTGGCTATCTGTCTGGTCCAGGGATTCGCCGTAACGGTCTACGCGGACAGCATTCCGAACGCGATCACGATGTCGCGCGGACTGTACACCTTCGTGTCGTTGCTGACGGTCACCTCGGGCACGGTGTTTCTTATGTGGCTCGGCGAACAGATAAATCAGCGCGGCATCGGCAACGGTATCTCGCTGATTATCTTCACCGGAATCGTCGCCCGGATGCCGCGCGCGGTGTGGAGCCTCGTGCAGGCCGTTCAGCGCGACGAGGTCAACCCGGTCTTCGTGATCGTCGTTCTGGGCATGTTCGTGGGAGTCGTTGCGCTGGTCATCTACGAGCAGCGCGGCCAGCGGAAGATACCGGTGCATTACGCCAAGCGAGTGGTCGGTCGCCGGATGTACGGCGCGCAGAATACGTACGTGCCGTTCAAGATCAACCCCTCGGGCGTCATCCCGGTGATCTTCGCGAGCTCGATCATGGTCTTCCCGCTGCAGATCGCCGAGAGCCTCGGGCAGAATATCCCGTGGCTTGCGAACTTCGCGCGGTGGTTGCGCCCCGGTGGCGCGCCGTACCTGATCACGTACACGTTGATGATCATCTTCTTCGCGTACTTCTACACGCAGGTGACGCTCAATCCCATGGAGATCTCGAAGAACATCCGCGAGAACGGAGGTTCGATCCCTGGTATCCGACCCGAGAAGATGGAGGAGTACTTCACTCGCATTCTCAATCGGATTATCTTGCCGGGATCGCTGTTCCTCGCGTTCATCGCGGTCATCCCGACGATTCTGCAGCAGCTCTTCGGGCTTCCGCAGGACGTTGCCTTCCTGCTGGGCGGAACGTCGCTGCTGATTATGGTTGGAGTCGATCTCGACCTGATGTCTCAGATCGAGGGCTCCTTGCGAATGCATCATCATGAGGGCCTGACCAAGCGTGGTCGGATACGCTCTCGGAACCTGTAGGGAAGGTGACGTATGAAAGTTCGAGTGAGCGTCAAGCCGATGTGCGACCGATGCAAGGTCATCCGTCGACGCGGCGTTGTGCGCATCATCTGCAGCAACCCGAAGCATAAGCAGCGGCAGCGCTAGGAGAGAGTATGGCTCGTATTGCTGGAATCGATCTTCCGAACAAGCCGGTGGCAATCGCACTGACGTACATCTACGGCATCGGCCGGTCGAGCGCAGAGGCGATCTGCGAGAAGACCGGCGTCGACAAGATGACGCGAATGAACGAGGTGAGCTCGGAGGACATCAACAAGCTCCGCAACACCATCGAGAACGACTACAAGGTCGAAGGTCGACTGCGGACCGAGACCTCGCTGAACATCAAGCGGCTGATGGACATTGGCTGCTATCGCGGTCTTCGTCACCGGCGCGGACTGCCGGTTCGGGGCCAGCGCACCCGGACGAACGCGCGCACCCGAAAGGGACGCAAGAAGACGGTTGCCGGGAAGAAGAAGGCGGTCTAAGGAGTAGCCTGTGGCAAAGACGACGAGACGCAAGAAGGAAAAGCGATCCGTATTCGAGGGAAACGTCTATATCCAGGCGACCTTCAATAATACGATCGTCACTATCACCGACCAGACGGGAAATGGGATTTCGTGGGCCAGTGCCGGCTCGCTCGGCTTCCGCGGTGCGAAGAAGTCAACTCCGTACGCCGCGCAGACGACCGCGGAGACCGCCGCCAAGAAGGCCATGGATCTCGGCCTGCGAGAGGTGCACGTCTTCGTGAAGGGCCCCGGAGTGGGCCGTGAGTCCGCGATTCGGAGCCTGGGCAACCTGGGCCTGTGGGTGAAGAGCATTCGAGACGTCACCCCGATCCCGCACAACGGATGCCGTCCGCGCAAGAGCCGTCGCGTCTAAGCAGAAGGAGCATCTATGGCACGCAAGAACCTGCTGAAGGGCTTCAAACGCCCGAAGGGCATCACCTTCGAGCACAGCGAGGTGAACCCGTTCTACGGCAAGTTCATCGCGTACCCGTTCGAACGTGGATATGGAACGACGATCGGCAATACGCTGCGGCGCATCCTGCTCTCGTCGATCCAGGGGTATGCGGTAACCGCGATTCGCATCACGAGCTACGACGAGGAGGGCACCGCACACGTGCTCTCCAGCGAGTACGAATCGATTCCGAACGTGGTCGACGATACGCCCGACATCATCAACCGGCTGAAGCAGCTGCAGATTTCGCTCCCCGAGGACACCGAGCAGAAGACGATCGTCATCGAAGCGAAGGGAAAGGGTACGCTGACCGGTGCGAGCCTCGAGGTGGACGATACGATCGAGATCAGGAACAAGGATCTCACCATCATGAGCATGATGGACGGGGCGAGCGTCGAGCTCGAGTTGCAGGTCGACCTGGGCCGGGGATACGTGCCGGCCGAGATGAACGAGAAGTACATCGAGGTAATCGGCACGATTCCGGTTGACGCCATCTTCTCGCCGATCCGACGCGCTCGGTACGAGGTGGAGAACACCCGGGTAGGGCAGCGCACCGACTACGACAAGCTGATCCTCGAAGTGTGGACCGACGGGACGCTCAAGCCGGAGGATGCGCTCGCCGAAGCGTCGAAGATCGCAAAGGACCACTTCACGATCTTCATCAACTTCGACGAGGACGACATCATCGGTGACGAGGACGTCGACGAGGAAGAGGAACGCATCCGGCAGTTGCTGGAAACCCCGGTCGAGGAGCTCGAGCTCAGCGTACGGTCGAGTAACTGCCTCAAGAACGCGAACATCCGCTCCATCGGCGATTTGACGGCGCGGACCGAAGAGGACATCGCCAAGACGCGGAACTTCGGGAAGAAGTCGCTCCAGGAGATCAAGGAGAAGCTCAACGAGTGGAACCTGAGCCTTGGCATGACGGACTACAGCCAGCTGCGGCAGGCCGTTCGGATGAAGAAGAAGAAGGACGAGGAAGAAGATGAAACATAGAGTTGGATTCAACCGGCTCGGGCGCAAGCCGTCGCATCGCAGGGCGCTGCACCGGAATATGGTCACCTCGCTGTTCAAGTACGAGCGGATCCGCACGACGAAGGCCAAGGCTCGCGAGATCCGACGCAGCGCGGAGAAGATGATCACTCGCGCGAAGGTTGACAGCGTACACAACCGTCGGATGATTGCGCGTGACATCAAGGACAAGGCGATTCTCGCCAAGCTCTTCGTGGATATCGGTCCTCGCTTCAAGGAACGACCGGGCGGCTATACCCGGATGCTCAAGATCGGGCATCGTCGAGGCGATGCGAGCGAGATGGTCCTGCTCGAGCTGGTCTCAGAGGAGATCGAGCAGGCACCGAAGAAGAAGCGCAGTCGCAAGGCTGCGACGCCGAAGACCGAAAACGCCCCGGCCGAGCAGCCGGCGCCGCAGGCCGAGGCCGACGCGGAGGGCGCGGCACCCGAGAGCGCGGTCGCGGAGGAAGACGCCGCAGGCGGCGAAGCGGAAGCCGCCGGCGAGGCGAACGCCGACGAAACGGCTGAAGAGACCGCCGCGGACGACGATCAGGACGCGAAGGAGTAAATGAGCTCGCGTGCCGTGATCCGAAGGCCTCGCCGTACGGCGGGGCCTTTTTTGTCGGCTAAGTTCTCACGTTCACACGAGTTGCCGATCGTGCCGATACTCAATAGGATGGTGTGTAGCGGGAGGATGAGCGCCGGGAAATGAGTGGTGCGCAGAAAATATCGCTCAGTCTCCTCATCTCGATCGTCGTCTTCAGCGCGCTTGCTGTGCTCGCGGCGGTGGACCGCTTTCAGCTCATAGAGACGCGCTTCTACATCCCGCGCGTAGAAGAAAGCGTGCGCATGCGCGCGGCCGACGTACGCGACGTCTACGATCGTTTTCACCGCGCGAACATCGCTCGATTCGAGGAGTTCACGCTCGAGCCGGCGGTGCGCGCGGCGTTCCGCATCAACGCGTCGGCTGCCGAGATCCGCGAGCGGCGTAACCGGCTCGACACGATCGAGCAGGAGCGCGCATCGCTCGACCTCGTGCGAATCATCGACGTCGCCGCGACGCAGCTGCACTACAGCTCCAACCCGGGCGATTACACCGCGAGCGGAACTCAGCGAACCTACGACCGACCGGACGCGGCTTCGACCGGCGAGCCCCGCTCGCTGGGGTCGCTCGCCTACTACGACGAGCTGCCCGAAACCGAAGCGCTGCCGTCGGGAGAGGCGCTGCCTGACCCGGAGATCTTCCTCGAACCCGAGAACAACCAGTTCATCTATCGTCTGCCGTCGGTGGATACGACGGGTGTACTGCAGGGGGCCGCGCTCTTCTACGTAAACACGTCCGATCTCCGCACCGCGCTCATCCGCGCGGGTCTGGTGGGAACGGGCGATGTCGTTCGGATCGTCAACGCGAGCGGAGTCGTCACGAACGCACCGACGCAGTTCTCCGCAGGGCTTGCTGAGACGGTCGATGCGACCTGGGCGGAAATCGCCGACCTCGACGGTCGCGAGACGGTTTCCACCGAGGCGGCGACGGGCGCCGAGACCGACGAGACGGTCATATCCTACGAGGCGTTTCCCGTGGAGTCGGACACCGCAGGGGTGCTCGTCTTCCTCGAACCTTCGGCGTCGCTACGGATGCCGGAAATACTCCAGTATACGCTGCTGGTAGCCGTCTTCATGACCACGTTCCTGATCGTGTTCCTCTTGCTGAACGTGCGGCAGGACGCGATCGTGGTCATCGCGGCTCGCGTCAAGCGGTTTCAGATCAGCCTCCTGCGCGAGTACATGGAAAACCGCCGTGAGCTCGACTTCCAGCGATGGAAGGCTGAGCTCGAGGACCGGCGCGACGAGGTGCACCGCGAGATTCGCCGCGGCATCGGCAGAATCAAGCCTTCGCAGCAGGAAGAGGTCGATCGACTGATCAACGAGAGCTGGGACGAAATCATCAGCGTCCTGAGCAGCCGGGCCGAAGAGCGCCCGGCGGCAACCCTCGACGTGGGACGGATCGAAGAGATCGTCGATCAGCTCACGCGCAGGCTCGAGCAGAGCGGCGTCGGCCGAGCCACACCGGCTGCAATTCCCGACGCGCAGTCGTCCACGCCAGTCTCGTCCCGGCAGCCGGAGGCGGAGCCGGCCGGACTCGGCGAGCCGGTTGAGGTCGAGGAGATCTC
>CAZICD010000013.1:20979-32386 GCA_964537725.1 uncultured Spirochaetaceae bacterium
AACCCGCAGAGTCGGCTGAAGAGGTCGAGGAGATCGAAGAGGCCGAGGAAGCGGAGCCGGTCGACGAGCTGGGCGAAGCCGAAGAAGTGGAGCCCGTGGAGTCGGCCGAAGCGGGCGAAGAGCCGGAGGCGGAGCCGGCCGGACTCGGCGAGCCGGTTGAGGTCGAGGAGATCTCCGAGGACGAAGAGCTCGAAGAGATGGAGGCGGTCGAGGAGATCGAGGAGGCCGAACCCGCAGAGTCGGCTGAAGAGGTCGAGGAGATCGAAGAGGCCGAGGAAGCGGAAGAGACGGAGCCCGCGGAGGCTCTCGAGGCCGACCGTGAATCGCGCGGCGGGGAAGCGACGCCCGAGCTTCCGGCGGACGTGTCGCTCGAGAACCTTGACGAGGCGGCCGAGCTCGAGTGGCTTGCCCACGCGGAGGCGGCCGATCTGCCCGGACCGGTGTTCCCCAGGGAGCGGCGCGAGTACGAGCGGCCGGGTCTCGAGGAGGGCTCGATCGGCGAGGACGAAGAACCCGAGGAGCCCGAGGAGATCAGCTACTGGGACGCCGACGAGTCCGAGCAGAGCGAGGCGAGCGCCGAGTCGGAGACGGGGCCGAGCGCAGAAGGCGATCAGACCGCCGAGCTCGAAGAGATCGCCGAAGCCGAGTCGGAGACCGAACCGGTCGAGGAGCTCGAGGAAATCGAGGAGGTGGAGCCGGTCGAGGAGATCGAGGAGGCGGAGCCGGCAGAGGAGCTCGAGCCGGCGGAGCTCGAAGAGGCTCTCGCGGACGACGAGGAGCTCGAGGAGCTCGAGCCGGAGGAAGCCGGTGGCGAACCCGTCGCCGCCGAAGAGCTGCCCGCCGGTCCTGCTGGCGCCACGGCCTTCGGCGGTGGTCTCTTCTCGTTCGGCCGCGGCATCGAGGTGCGCGTGCGCTCGCGCGACAGCGAGGCGGCGGAGCTCGAAGCCGAGCCGTGGGCGACCGGACCTGTCGAGGTCAGCGCCGCCGCGCAGGCACCACCCGTCGACGACGAGGTCGAGGGGATGCAGGAGCTCGAAGAGGTCGACGAGGCCGAAGAGCTCGAGGAGATTGGTGAGGCAGGCCCGGGCAGCTCCAAAGGCGCCGAGGACACGGCCGACGCCGCCGGTGGCCACGAGCGCAGGCAAGGCTCTGCAGCCGGACTCATCAGGTTCCAGACTGGACGCGAGGGGACTGACGCAGGGTACGAGGCGGCGAGCCTGTCCGAAGTGCTCGATCGCCTCCACATCGACAAGCAGGTCCTCGTCGAGCATGAGGGTGTCGTCGAGATCGATCGAAGCGCGTACGCCGAAGGACGCATGGGCCACGACGAGGAGATTCGGTCGCTCGTCGATGCCGTCATCGGGGACGAGGAATCGGGGTACGCCTCGGGCATAGAATCGCTGTTCGGTGGAGGCCACGACGAGCTACTTTCGGTTTTGCGCGACGCCGGAGACGACGAGCGTCGTGAACGACGCGCGAATCAGCTTTCTTTGTTCCGTTTCGTCGAGCAGGGGTTCGACTACGATGGATTCCTTCGGGGCTACCAGAACAACGATGGCGGCGTTCTCAAGTCCCTCGTTCGTTTCACCCGCCTGTGGAAAGCGCGCGTCGGCATCATCCTGGTCGAAGACGAGCACGGCCTCACACCGACGTACCAGCTCGGCCTCGACCCGTCCTGTGCGGATTCGCTCGGTATCACGACGAGCAGCGGGCTCTATCGGCACCTGCTCTCGCGTCGCAGAGTAGTATTCATCGAGCAGCCGATCATGGAGGTCGAGTACTTCCACGACCTGTGCAGCCCCGAGAGCCTGAGCCTCTTCGACCGCACGCTGATTCTGCCGCTCGTGTTCCGAGGCGCGAACGCCTACGCGTTGCTGGGGCTGCCCCGGTCGGTGGAGTCGCTCGACGACGCCTTCCGGTCGGTCGTGCCGTACCTGAGCCAGACCCAGGGAGCGCTCGCATAGTGGCGCCGGGCCGGGCATCCCGGTCGGGAACGCCGCGGTCTCGCCGGATCCCGTACCGATTGAAGAGACTCTACCGTCCTGAGTTCTACCAGGGGCCCCGCCGGCGGTTAACGCCGTACTTCGAAGGCTGGTACTACAAGCTCGTCGGCGTCGGTCGTGCCTTTGCGTTGATACCCGGCGTGTCCCGGGCACCCGATGATCCGCACTCCTTCGTTCAGCTGATCGACGGGATCGCCGGCTCGTCCGCCTACCATCGATACCCGCTTCAGAGCTTCCTCGCCGACCGCGATCGCTTCCGCGTCGCCGTGGGCGGCAGCTCCTTCTCGCTCGAACGTCTGGAGGCGAGGCTCGACGGCTTCGAGGCGAACCTGCGATTCGACCGGCCGACCCGGTGGCGAGGGACGCTCCTGCAGCCGGGAACGATGGGTTGGTACAGCTTCGTCCCCTTCATGGAGTGCAAACACGGGATCATCGTCATGGACGCGGCGGCGCGGGGGACGGTGTGCGGCGAACCCTGGGAGGGCAGGCTGTACGTGGAGAAGGACTACGGCCGGTCGTTTCCCAACGCGTGGGTCTGGCTTCAGACGAACAGTTTCGATTCGACGGGCGTTTCGGTGACCTGCTCGATCGCGAACGTGCCGTTCGTCGGCGGGGCTTTCACCGGATTCCTCGCCGGTATCAGCGTCGACGGCGAGCTCTTCAAGTTCACTACGTACGCGGGAAGCCGGATCGAGCGACTGGACGTGTTCGACCGTAGCGTCGACATCGAGCTCGCGGGTCCGCACGACCGGCGGCTTCGAATCAACGCAACGCGTGAACCCGGCGCGGAGCTGCGTTCGCCCCGCGACGGTGCGATGCGGGGAAGGATCGTCGAGACGCTTTCGAGCAGGGTGGACGTGGCGCTCGAATCTCAGGGACGCCTGATTTTCCAGGGGACCGGACGCTCGGCGGGGTTGGAAGTGGTCGGCGCCGACCGGCTCACTCCTCGTCGGCCTCGTCGTCGATGATTTCGCTTTCGGGAACGATGTGCGCGCGCAGCGCGTCGGTGAGCCCGTCCACTTCCTCGCCGGTGAGCGAAAGCGGTTCGAGTCCCGATCGGTCGAGAACCTCCTCTTCGAGCGCGTCCATGTTCTCGTACTGCGGTGGAATCGTCAGGAGCTGGTCCTCTCCCTCGGCGTAGACGAACAGCTCGCGATAGCCGCTGTCGGTCGTATACCACCCCGCGTGCGTGAGTGCGTCCCAGGCGACGGTGGTCTCGCTTCCGAGCGCGGTGGCGCAGATCATGCCGTCGTCGGACGTGCGCACATGGCTCTTCAGCGTGTTGATGAAGAATTTGACGATGTAGAACGAGATGAGGGCGGTCACGGCGAGCGCGATGATCCCGAGAACCACGTGGTAGAACGCCATGATCGCGACCGACGCGGCGAGGAGCACGAGCGCGATACCCGGCAGCAGGAGGCTCTTCAGGTTCTTCTTCAGCTGAAAGCGATAGACCATACCGCATGCTACTGTGGCGCCGATCGAGGGGTCAAGCTTGGCCCCGTCGGGAGAAGGTGGTACGATGCGCCGTGCAGGAAATCGATATATACACCGATGGTGGTTGCCACGGGAACCCCGGGCCCGGCGCGTGGGCGTACGTGATCGAGACCGAGGACGGCCGGATCGAGGAAGCCGGCGGCGAACCCGACACCACCAACAACAAGATGGAGCTCGAGGCCGTGATCCGGGCGCTTCGCGTCGTGGCCGACGGCACCCGCCCGCCCCGGCTCGTGACCGTACACACCGACTCTCAGTACGTGAAGAACGGAATCACGACCTGGATCGCCACGTGGATGAAGAACGGTTGGATGACTTCGGCCAGGAAACCGGTGAAGAACCAGGATCGCTGGGTGAGGCTTCACGAGCTCGCCGGCCTCGTGGAGCCTCGCTGGGAGTGGGTGCGCGGACACGCGGGGAACGAGCTCAACGAGCGGTGCGACGAGCTCGTGCAACTGGAGATCGCCCGGCTCGAGCGGTAGGGGCCTTCTCGACTTCTGAAGCGTGACTCCGTTCCCGTGCGTTGCACGGACGGAGGCACGATGACCATCTATTCGTACGCGCCCGCCGGGTATCACGGCCACATCGTCACCGTGGAAGTCGACTGTCGGGTCGGGATCCCCGGTATGGATATCGTCGGTCTGCCGGCGAGCGAGGTCCGCGAGGCCCGGGATCGTGCCCGGGTAGCGATCCGGAACAGCGGGCTGACCTTTCCCGCACAGCGCATTCTCGTGAACCTCTCGCCGGCCGACGTCCCGAAGGCGGGTAACGGGTTCGACCTCGCGATCGCGGCGGCGATCCTCGCGAGCTCGGGGCAGCTCGACCCGCTCGGGCCGGCCGGTGTCATGATGATCGGCGAGCTGCACCTCGACGGCGCGGTGGGTCCGGTACGCGGGGTGATCGCGGCGGTCGCCGAGGGGGTGGACGAGGGGATCGGCGCATTCATCGTTCCTCGCGAGAACGCATCGGAGGCTCGCGCCGTTAGCCAGGGGCGCTCGATCGGCGTCGGGCGCCTCGTCGACCTGAGGGAGGCCGTGCGGCGGCTCGCGCCGGGCACGGCGAACCCCTCGATCGACCCCGGGCAGCCCGCCGTCGTGAGACCGCCGGCCCGGGGTGCGCAACCGCCGGCGACGAGCGGCCTTCTGACCGACTACGCGGAGCTTCGCGGGCTCGGCGATCTCAAGCGCGTGATCGAGATCGCGGCGGCCGGCGGTCACCATCTGATCGTCGTAGGACCGCCGGGCGCCGGCAAGAGCGCGGCGGCAGGTCTCCTCCCGACGATTCTTCCGCCGTTGTCGCACCGGGAGGCGGTGGAGGTGACGCGCATCCATTCGCTCGCGAGCGAGCGTGGCGGAAGCGCGGGACTCGCGGTTGACCGACCCTTTCGCGCACCGCACCACAACACGTCGACGGAGGGTCTCCTCGGCGGACGATTGCCCCAGATTCCGGGTGAGGTCCCGCTCGCGCACTGCGGGACCCTCTTCCTCGACGAGGCGCTCGAGTTTCGCAGACCGGTCCTCCAGGGTCTGAGAGAGCCGCTCGAGCGACGCCGCGTCCGGGTCGCCCGTGCCCGCGGCAACTACTGGTTCCCGGCGCGCATCCAGCTCGTTCTCGCGACCAATCTCTGCCCGTGCGGAATGCTCGGTCGGGCCGATCGGATCTGCATGTGCAGTATCGCGGAGGTGGAGCGGTACTGGCGCCGGCTGGGCGGACCTCTGCTCGACCGGATAGATCTGCGCGCGCAGGTGGAGCCGCTGCCGCTCGAGCAGCTGCCGCATACCGACTCGTCGGCGTCGATGGCGCGTCGCGTAGCGGCGGCGATCCGCTTTCGCGGCGATGCGCGGTGCCAGAGGCAGCGCAACGGGGACCTGACCGCCGTGCAGGCGGTCGAAGAGGCGCGCATGACCGCCGCGGCGCGTACCGCGTTCGAGCGCGCGGGGCGGGCGCTCGGGTTTTCGACGCGCGCGTCGCTGTCGGCGCTGCGCATCGCCCGCACGATCGCCGACCTCGCAGGAGCGATGCGCGTGGACGAGGAGCACGTGCTCGAAGCGGTGTCGTACCGCCGCACCGGCGAGGTGAGGCCACTCTGGCAGCCCGAGCTCTGAGGCGCCTTGGCAACCGAACCGGGCGCGACTATATTGTGGGCGAGGCCGCCATGAAGCTCTACAGTCGCGGACAACTGATCATGTTCTCCGTCGCCTCGGCGCTCGTTGTCCTGTTGCTCGCCGTCGGCTTCGGCCTGCTGGGAGAAGACGGCGGCGCCGATGGCGCACCGGTCGCCGCGGAGATTCCCGAGCCCGAGTTCGAGTTCGAGACAAGCAGCGACCCCGGCACGCCCATCGTTCCCGCCGCGCGTTCGGACGGGCTGACCGAGGAAGAAGTCGAAACGATCCGCGTTTTCGAGATGCGGAACGCCGGAGTCGTCAACATCTCCACGCAGCGGTTGACGCTCAACTGGTTTTTCGAGGCCGTCCCGGAGCAGGGTCAATCGGGGTCGGGGAGCATCATCGACAGGCGCGGCTACGTGCTGACCAATAACCACGTCGTCGAGGGTGCTTCGGAGGTGAACGTCACGCTCGCCGACGGGACGACGCTCAGCGGCGAGGTCGTCGGGTCGGACGTGGAGAACGACCTCGCGGTGCTGAAGATCGACCCGGACGGGCGCGAGCTGAGCACGATCCCGCTCGGTTCCTCGGACGAGCTGCGGGTGGGCCAGAAGGTGCTGGCGATCGGCAACCCGTTCGCGATCGGGAGGACGCTCACCACCGGCGTGATCTCCGGGCTCGGACGCAGTATCCGCAATCAGGACAGATTCATCATCAACGGACTCATCCAGACCGACGCGAGCATCAACCCGGGCAACTCGGGCGGGCCACTGCTCGATTCGCGCGGGGAAATGATCGGCATCAACACGATGATCTACTCGCAGAGCGGCGGCTCGATCGGGATCGGCTTCGCGGTTCCCGTGGATACCGCACGGCGCGTCGTCCCGGATCTCATCGAGTACGGAGTGGTGCGCCGCGGCTGGATCGAGATCACGCCGGTTCAGCTCTTCCCGCAGCTCGTGCGGTACGCGCGGCTTCCGGTGGACGAAGGTCTGCTGATCTCGCAGATCGACCCGGACGGCAACGCCGCGCAGGCGGGCCTCCGCGGCGGCGATCCGCGCGAGCCGATCAGGGGGCTGGGCACGACCATCTACCTGGGCGGAGACATCCTTCTCGAGGTCGACGGGACGCGGACCCGCACGCTGGCCAATCTGTTCGAGGCGCTCGAGAATACCCGACCGGGCGAGACCGTCACGGTCACCTACATCCGCGACCGCCGCGAGCGGCAGACCGAGGTCACGCTCGTCGAGCGACCGAGCAGGGTGAGGCTCGAGTAGATGACCAGGCGATTCCGCGTCGCGTCCGAGTACGAACCGGCCGGCGATCAGGGCGCGGCGATCGAGCGCCTCTCCGAGGGGATCCGGGCGGGGATGCACGCGCAGACGCTCAAGGGCGTCACGGGCTCGGGCAAAACCTACACGATGGCCAAGATCATCGAGTCGGTGCAGCGCCCCACGCTCGTCGTGAGTCACAACAAGACGCTGTCGGCGCAGTTGTTCCGCGAGTTCAAGGAATACTTTCCGGACAACGCGGTCGAATACTTCGTCTCCTACTACGACTACTATCAGCCGGAGGCGTACGTCGCGAGCCGCGATCTCTACATAGAGAAGGACGCCTCCATCAACGACGAGATCGAGCGGCTGCGGCTCTCGGCTACGACGAGCCTCCTCGAGCGGCCGGACGTCATCGTGGTTGCGACCGTCTCGTGCATCTACGGACTCGGCAGCCCCGGCGACTACCGCGACATGCGTCTGCGGATCGATGTGGGTTCGGAAGTGGACATCACCCGCATCCGCAGGAAGCTCATCGACCTGCAGTACGAACGCAACGACGACGTCCTGCAGCGAGGACGCTTTCGGGTTCGGGGCGACGTGATCGAGATCTTCCCTGCGTACGCCGAGACCGCGTTTCGCGTCGAGATCGACTGGGACGAGGTCGCCTCCATCCGAACCTTCGACCCGGTGAGCGGCGAGGTGATCGAGAGCCTCGAGGTGGCGATGATCTACCCCGCGAAGCACTTCGTCATGCCGCAGGACCAGATACGTACCGCCATCGAGCGCATCAGAGACGAGCTCGGCCGGCGGCACCAGCAACTGCTCGACCAGGAGAAGCTCGTCGAAGCGCAACGGCTGAAGAGCCGGACCGAGTACGACATCGAGATGATGCACGAGATGGGCTACTGCTCGGGAATCGAAAACTACAGCCGCCATCTGAGCGGTCGCGAAGAGGGCGAGCGGCCAGCGGTTCTCATCGACTACTTCCCCGACCGATTCCTCACCTTCATCGACGAGAGTCACGTCACCGTCCCGCAGGTCCGGGGCATGTACGCGGGCGACCGCAGCCGCAAGCTCTCGCTCGTCGAGTACGGGTTCCGTCTGCCCTCCGCCCTGGACAACCGTCCGCTGGTGTCCCACGAGTTCGAGTCGCTGCTCGATCAGGTCGTCTACGTCTCGGCGACGCCCGGAGACGAGGAGGTCGAGAAGAGCTCGCAGGTTGTCGAACAGATCATCAGACCCACGGGGCTCGTGGACCCGCAGATCGTCGTCCGCCCGAGCGAGGGGCAGATCGAGAACCTCTACGGCGAGATTCGCGAGCGCGTGGCTGCGAACGAGCGCGTGCTGGTGACCACGCTCACCAAGAAGATGTCGGAAGACCTCACCGACTACCTCACCAACCTGGGCCTCAAGGTGCGGTATCTGCACTCGGAGATCGAGACGATCGAGCGCGTTGAGATCCTGACGCAGCTGCGTCAGGGGACCTTCGACGTTCTCGTGGGGATCAACCTCCTCCGGGAGGGCCTCGACCTTCCCGAGGTATCGCTCATCGCGATCCTCGACGCGGACAAGATCGGCTTCCTGAGATCGGCGACCTCGCTCATCCAGACGATCGGTCGTGCGGCCCGAAACGTGAACGGTAAGGTGATCATGTACGCCGACCGGATGAGCGAGGCTATGGAGGAGGCGATCGGCGAGACCGAGCGTCGCCGACGCATCCAGCTCGAATACAACCGCGAGCACGGGATCACGCCGCGCACGATTTCCAAGGCGATCCGCGATATCCTGACGCGCGAGAAGGAAGAGCAGCGCGAGACCCAGCAGCAGTCGATCGAGGTAATCAAGGAAGGCTTCAACGTCATGATCCCCGCGCAGCGCAAGGAGCTCATCCGGGTGCTCGAACGCGAGATGCTCGAGCACGCGAAGAACCTCGAGTTCGAGTCGGCGGCGGTGATCCGCGATGAGATCCAGAAGCTCAAGGAGATCGGCACGACCGCGAGGTAGGGCGGGGTGCGCCGGCGACGGTCAGCGTGCCGGGAAGAGGATGTAGTCGACCGGACCGCCCGTCACGCGGGGAATGAACTTCTCCTGACCGACGAGGTCTTCGTTGGCGACGGCGCGGATCGCCGCGACCGCGTGCGCGTACGCTTCGGTGGTCGATACGTAGCCGTCGAAATCGTGGTCGGCCGCCTCGCGCGCCTGCAGGAAGAAGTGCGTGAACACGCCGTTCGGGAAGCCCCAGAAGTCGCCCTCGTAGGAGAAGTCCTGCTCACCGGCGGCCGCGATCACGACGGCGTCGTCTTCGTCGAGGTCGGCCGGGTCGTCGGTGCCGTAGTCGAGGTAGAGCGTCATCGCGTTCAGCGCGTCGACGAGCTGGGCGCCGTCCTCGTAGCCGTCGTACGCCCGCGGGACCGTGTCCACCGTCGTCCCGCTCCCGGCAAAACCGCCCGAGTGACACGCGTCGATAATCACGACCCGTTGGCGCGACGGTACCGATCGCACGAGCTCGGCGAGCTCGTCGTCGGAGATGCTCTCTTCGAGCGTGAGCGGCACGTCGTTGAACGGGTCGGCGTCGTGGAGGAAGAGGTACTCCGGATAGCTGCCCGCCCCGGCCGGCTCGTCGCCCGCTTCCTCGCTCGCGAGGTGCTCGGCCCACTCCTCGGAGAACGGCGGCGTGCCGTACTGGTCTTCCATGCCGTCGCCGAACCCGTGCCCGGCGAAGTAGAAGAGGAACCGCGAGTCGGCCGGCGCGTTCGCGGCCGCCGCGGCGAAATCGGCCTGCACGTTGGCCCAGGTCGCCTCCGCGTTCGTGCGCGGACCGCCGGAGACGATCGTGTAGCCGGACTCTTCGAGCATGGCCGCCATGGCAATTGCGTCGGCGGCCGGCTGTCCCAGGTCGCTGATGCTCGTGTACTCCGACACGCCGTAGACGATCGCGTAGCCCGGCGGCAGGTCGTGGGTGCGTCCGCACGCGACGAGCACGAGCGCGGTGAGGAGCCCGAGCGCGAGTCGGGCGACGGTTGAGTGGTGCGAGGGCCGTGGGGCGCGATCGGATCGATCCATCACCGCAGAATCTATGACTCCGGCGATGAGAATTCCAGCGCCACCGTCGCGCGCAGGCCTACGCCAACGGCGTACGCGAGGTCCTGCCGGAACTGGTAGAACACCGGCAGCGCCCACTCCACGCGGGCCCGCTCGGTGAGCCTGGTGCGCAGCGTGGGCGCGACCTCCACCTCAGGGTAGAAGAAGAGAAGGGTCGTCAATGCGTACGACGCGAACGATGCCGAACCGGCGATGCGAACCCCCGCGCCCGACGGGCTCGTCCACGCGCCGCTCAGCGCGAGCGATCTCACCGCGAGGCCGCGGTAGTAGTACCCGCCGAACGCGGTGCTTCGGCTCACGCGGGTCACGCGCACGCCCAGGCCGGTGCCGAACGTCCCGGCGCGCCCGCCGCGCAGCTCCCACTGCGCACCCAGGCCCAATGCTACATCGCTTACGAGTTGAACGGCCGGATCGAATCGAGTATCCTGAACCACCAATGCGGCGTGACGGCTGCCGACCGTAACGGCCAGGTCGGCGGGAAGCCAGGTGGTCGCCACGGCCGCGAATACGACGAGAATGGCACAACGCTTCACTGACCTGCAGCATGCACGGCCGTCGTTGGCCGGTCAACCCAGCCTCCGGCGGCTCCCGTCCGCGCGAAGCGTTCGAAACGCCACCGGTCCGCGGCGCGCACGCGGGCCGCGCGATGCGCGCGGCGCTAAGCGGCTGGCCCGGGTGATCGTCCTGGTCGCCGGGGTGCTCGCGATCGGGGCGTGTGGCCCGGGCGACCGATCGTCGTCGGTATCGCTGCCCCCCACACCGGTCGTGACGCTGCGTCCGACCTGGGCGGTCGTCGCCGACCCATACGTCCGACTGCGCGCCGAGCCGGCGATGGACGCGCCCATCAGCGGACACCTGCGCAGGGGCGACGTCGCGCGGATCGACGCGATCGGCACGGTGGTCGAGCAGCTCGACGACGAACGTTCGTACTGGTACCGACTCGAAACGGGCTCGATCGCCGGCTGGGTGCTCGACGGTGCGCTCGAAGCGTACGGAAGCGAGTACCGCGCTCGCAACGCCGCCGAGCGACTGCGCGAGGACGGGTGAGCGTGGACGGGCTGATCGCGGTACTGCCGTTCGTGCTCCCGCCGTTGTTGGGCGCGGTCATCGGGTACGTGACGAATGCGCTTGCTATCCGGATGCTCTTCCGCCCCCTCACCGAGAAACGGGTACTCGGGATCCGCATTCCCCTCACTCCGGGGATCATCCCACGACAGCGGCAGCAGCTCGCGCACAGCATCGCGCGGATGGTGTCCACGCGGCTGCTGACCGAGGACGTCCTCATCGGGCGCCTCCACGATCCACGGTTCGAGGAGGCGCTGGAGGCGAGCGTGGGCCGGTTCACGGCGGACATCCTCGAGGGGAGCCCCGTGGCCGGGGGTGCTGCGTCCGGCGCGGACGCGTCGGGCGAGGAGGCCGCCGACGG
>CAZICD010000013.1:32486-58405 GCA_964537725.1 uncultured Spirochaetaceae bacterium
GCCGACGGGGAGGTGCGTACCGCGCTCGCCGACGCCGCGGGCAGCGTTCTGGGGGCGTTCTTCCGTTCGGACCTGTTCGCGGAGGTCGTGCACCGCGTCGCCGAGACGGTGACGACGGGGGCGCTCGCCATGGACACGGGCAGGGTGGTGCCGTCCTCAGAGCGGCTGGGAGCGCTGGTGGACGACGCGGTACGTTCGCTTGCCGGCGGCCCGGCGGCCCCGGCCGCCGAACACGCGGTGCAACGCTGGGTTGCCTCGCATCTCGAGCGCGACACGCCGCTGGTCGAGATCGTCGGGGAACGTTCGATCGAGCGTCTGGCGGGTACGGTTCCCGGCGTGTACGAGCCGGCGCTCGATGCGCTGATCGCATTCCTCCGCGAGCCGACGACCCGGCGGGAGCTCTCCGTGCACGGCCGCGAGCTCCTCAAGCGCATCCTGCAGCGGCTGAACCTCTTTCAGCGGTTCCTCGTCTCGGCGACCCAGTACGACCGCACGCTCAGCGAGAGCATGCCCGGGATCGTCGACGACGTGATCGCGAGCGTCGACCGGGCCGGACACGATCCGGGAAATCGCGACCGGCTGATCGGCGCGCTGCAGACCGAGCTGCGGAGCCTCGGTCGCACGGGGATGCGCACGCTGCTCGAGCGCTTCGACCTCCACGCTGACCGGCTCGTGACCCGCGTCTTCGCGCTCGCGGTCGAGCTGCTCGGCCGGGACGACGTCCGCCGCCGGATCGCCGCCGGCGTGGTGCGTTTCGCCGATGCGCACCGCGACCGGTCGCTCGGCGAGGTGGTTCACGATCTGTTCGGCCAGGAGCCCGAGCAGATCAGCGCCCGCATCGTGGAGATGGCCGACCGCTGGATCGCTCGGCCGGAGAACGTGGACCGACTGTCGGAGCGCGCGATCGAGCTCGCGATGCGCTTCCTCGCCCGGGAGGAACAGCGGCCGCTCGGTCGCCTGTTGCCGGTGACTCCCGAGCAGAAGGCTCGCATCGACCACTTCCTGACCGGGCGGCTGCAGACGCTCGTCTCCCGGCGAGTGCCGGAGATCATCGGGGGGCTCGACGTGTACACGATGGTCGTCGAGAAGATCGAGGCGCTCGACATGGAGAGCGTCGAGCAACTACTGCTGATGGTGATCGCGCGACACCTGAAGTGGATCAACCTCTTCGGCGCCTTGCTCGGGAGCCTTATCGGCGGCGTCCAGGTCGTCATCGGCCTCGTGACCTGAGGGTCGGAGCATCGCCTCGCCCTGCGGGATCTCGATCACGAAGGTCGCGCCCTGGCCGAGCGTGCTGTCGACGGTCACCTCACCGCGATGCGCGCGGGCGATGTGCTTCACGATCGCAAGGCCCAGCCCGGTTCCTCCCAGCTCCCTGCTTCGTGCCTTGTCCGTCCGGTAGAACCGTTCGAAGATCCTCGGGAGATCCTGCGCGCGGATGCCCTGCCCCTGGTCGACGACGCGGAACAGGAGTCGGCGCTCGGAGTTGACGATCTCGATCTCCACCGCGCTGCCGCTCGGTGAGTACTTGATAGCGTTGTCGACCAGGTTGACCAGCGCCTGCTCGAGGAGATTCGGGTTGCCCCACGCGTGATCGTTGCCTTCGATCCGGTGCGAGATATCGATCTGTCTCTCCTGCGCGCGTGGGCCGCAGATCTCGAGCGTGGGCTCGAGGACCGCCTGCAGCGGGAAGCGATGGAAGGTGATGCGCTGGTCGCTCTGTTCGAGCCGGGACAGGCTGAGCAGGTCTTCGATGATGAGATGCAGCCGGTTGGTGTGATTGAGGATGATCTGCAGGAAGCGGTCGACGGTGGACGGGTCGGTGCTCGCCCCGTCGAGCAGGGTCTCGACGAACCCTTTGATCGAGGTAACGGGAGTCTTGAGCTCGTGGCTCACGTTCGCGACGAAATCCTTGCGGAGATCCTCCAGGTGCTTCAGCCGCGTGATGTCGTTCATGACGAGCAGCGAGCCGGTCGGTCGGGACGCCGACTCGCTGCGTAGCGGCGTGACGTGGACCTGGACGTGGATCGGCCGTTCCCGGTAGAGCGTGACGGTGCGCTCGATGGGCTGATCGCTGTCGAGCGCGAGCTCGGAGAGCTCGTCGAGCTGGGCGTTGCGCAGCGACTCGATGAGCGTACGTCCGCGGGCCTCGGACGGAGAGACCCCGAGCAGCCGGCCTGCGGCGTCGTTCATGCTGAGGATACCGCGCTCCTCGTCGAGTACGATGACGCCCTCGAGCATGCTCGACAGGATCGCCTCGAGCTGGTTGCGCTGATCGCTGATCGCGGCGATGCGAGTGCGCAGCTCGTCGGCCATGAGGTTGAGGTCGCCGCTGAGCCGCTGGAGCTCCGCAGGACCGTCCGTGCGAAGGTGGACGGCGAGCTCTCCTCTCGCGTACCGGCGCGCGGCCGCCTGAATCGCGTAGACGGGATCGCTTATCCAGCGCAGCGTCCGGTGGATCAGGACGCCGAGCACGACGGTGAAGGCCGTCACGGTCGAGAGGACGGCGATGAGCGCCGGTCGCGTCGCGGCATCGATCGCTCGACGGTCGCGCGTGAGGACGACAACTCGCGACGCTCGGCTTCCCGGTACGCCGGCCGCCGCGTACGCGACGGCGCGGTCCGTGCCGTCGGCGATGAACCCCGAAACAGGCGGCGACCCCGGTTCGAGCCCGGCAACCGAGGGCGGCAGCGACGGGGGGATCGGGGTGCCTGCGACGAGGGTTCCGTCCGGCGTGAGGACCGCGATCGAGTCGGCGAGCGAGCCCAGGTTTTCCGGGCCGACTGCGCCCGCGCCCTCTTCGAGAGCGCCTCCGGAGAGCAGGGACGCGGTGAATCGGGCCGCTCCCTCCAGTTCTGCAACCGCTCGTCGACGCGCGGTGCGTGTGAGCACGAGCCCGCTCACGAGCCCGAGCACGACAACCGTGACGGCGACCGAGATCAGGTACAGACCGAACACGCGCGTGAAGAGAGTGGTCTTCATCTATTCCGCCTGCAGACGGTACCCGACCCCGCGCACCGTCTGCACCAGTTTCCCCTTCTCGCCGAGCTTCTTGCGCAGACCGAGGATCTGGACATCGACCGATCGCTCGGTTACCGGATAGTCCTTTCCCTTCACCGTGTCGATGATCTTGTTCCGCGAGAACACCCATCCCGGGTTCCGCGCGAGAAAGACCAGGATCGCGAACTCGGTGGCCGACAGGTGCACCTGCCGTTCGTCGATCCAGACCTCGTGTTGCGAGATGTCGATCCGAATCCCGTGGATGCGCACGACCTGCCGGTCCTCGCCGTCCGCCTCGGCGCCTCCTCTTCGGAGGATCGCGCGGATACGCGCGACGAGTACCCGGGGGCTGAACGGCTTGGTGACGTAGTCGTCGGCGCCCACTTCGAGGCCGGTGACGATGTCGCTGTCCTCGGTCCTCGCCGTCAGCATGAGAACCGGGATCGCCTGCGTCGCCTCGTCGTGCCTGAGCCGTCGGCACACTTCCGTACCGTCCACCCCGGGGAGCATGAGGTCGAGCACGACGAGGTCCGGTCGGATGCGGTTGGTCTGGGAGAGCGCGGCCTCGCCGGTGTCGACGGTGAACACCGTGAAGCCCTCCCGCTCCAGGTTGAAGCGGATGAGCTCGAGGATGTCTCGCTCGTCGTCGACGACCAGGATCCGTTCGCCTGCCATTCCAGCCCGCCGCTACTTGTTGAGCTCCAGGTGCTCGCCGGTTTTCGCGAAGATGACCCACTCGCAGATATTGGTCACGTGGTCGCCGAGGCGCTCGAGGTAGCGGTTCAGGAACATGAGCTTCACGCCGTGCTCGATCCATTCCGGACGGTCGCGCATCACGTCCACGAGGCTCTGGTAGAGCCGCCCGTGCGCCGCGTCGATCTCGTCGTCGCGCGTTGCCACCGAGCGCGCCTCGTCGGGGTCCTGCTCGACGAAGGCGGTGAGCGAATCGTGCACCATCGACGTGCCCAACCTGGCCATCTCTTCGATGTTCGGCAGCGCGATCGCGAGCAGCTCCGCAGGGAGGGTCTGCACGACCCGGGCTATGTGACGCGCATGGTCGCCGATTCGCTCGAGGTCCGCGCCGATCTTGGTCGCCGTGATCAGCTCTCGCAGGTCGGTCGCGACAGGTTGCTCGAGCGCGATGATCTGCGTGCTGCGGTCCTCGATGACCATGTGGAGCTCGTCGATCGCGTCGTCACCGCTGATGACCGATCTGGCAAGCTCGCTGTCGCCGTTGCGAAGCGCCTCGATCGACTTGTTGAGTGCTTCCTCGACGAGCGCGCCCATCTTCAGAATATCCTGGTAGAGGTCGCTCAACTGCTTGTCGAGCTGAAGTCTCGTTTCCATTCCGGTGTCCCTCCCGCTCCAGTGTATCAGCCGAACCGCCCCGAGATATAGGCCTCGGTACGCTCGTCCTTCGGGTTGAAGAAGATGTCACGCGTGGAGCCCCACTCGACGAGGTAACCGGAGCGATGTTCATCTACCATGAAGAAGGCGGTCTTGTCGGAGATACGACCGGCCTGCTGCATGTTGTGCGTCACGATGATGATCGTGAACCGCGTCTTCAGCTCGAAGATGAGGTCCTCGATCTTGCTCGTGGATATTGGGTCGAGCGCGGAGGCCGGCTCGTCCATGAGTATGATCTCCGGCTCGATCGCGATCGCTCGTGCGATGCACAGACGCTGCTGCTGGCCGCCCGAGAGACGCAGCGCGTTCTGCTTCAGCTTGTCCTTCACCTCGTCCCAGAGCGCCGCTCGCTCGAGCGACGTCTGCACGAGCTCGTCCATGTTTCCGTGGTAGCCGTTGATTCGCGCACCCCAGGCGATGTTCTCGTAGATCGACTTGGGGAAGGGGTTCGGCTTCTGGAAGACCATGCCGATTCGTCGTCTGATCTCGACCGGGTCGACGTCCTCGTCGTAGATGTTCTTCCCGTGGAAGAACACCGCGCCGTCCGCGCGCGTGCCGGGGATCAGGTCGTTCATGCGGTTGAGCGTGCGCAGCACGGTGCTCTTGCCGCACCCCGACGGCCCGATGAGCGCGGTGACCTCGTTCTTCTCGAATGCGAGGTTGACGTTGTTCACCGCGTGGAAGTCCCCGTAGTAGAAGTCGAGGTCCCTGATCTCGATCGCCGGGGTGGCCCCTTCGGCGCGCGCGGAGACGGCCTCGTCCGCGCGCTCTGCGACTGCTCGTTGCGGGCCGCTGAGGCGGGTCGCATCCGACGACTGGTTCCTGTTCTCCTGGTCTGCCATTACATGAGCCTCCGGCGTCTGATTCGATCGCGCGTCACGATCGCGAATGCGTTCATCGACAACAGCAGCACGAGCAGCACGATGATCGCCGCCGCTGCGACGTTGCGGAACGCTCCCTGCGGGCGCGCCGACCACTGGTAGATCTGGATCGGCAGCGCGGTGAACTGCGAGAAGAGATTCTTCGGATCGATGAAGATGACCGTCGCCGCGCCGGTCAGGATGAGCGTCGCCGTGTCACCCGCCGCGCGCGAGACCGCGAGGATGGTTCCGGTCAGGATCCGATCGAAGGAGGCGGGGATCACGTGGTGCCAGATCGTCTGCCACTTCGTCGCTCCGACTCCGTAGCTCGAGTCGCGCAGCGACTGCGGGACCGCGCGGATCGCCTCCTGGCTGCTGATGATGATGATGGGCAGGATGAGGAGCGCGAGCGTCAGCCCGGCGGAGAGCACCGTCCGGCCCGTTGCGTCCGGTGTCGTCGTGGCTCCCACCACGGCGCCGCTGGTGATCGGTCCGAGTATCCGGACGAACACGGCCAACCCGAGCAGGCCGTAGATGATCGACGGAACGCCTGCCAGGTTGTAGATGTTCACCTGGATCAGCCTGTTGACCGGGTTGTCGCGCGCGTACTCCTCCATGTAGATCGCCGCACCCACCCCCAGCGGAAAGGCGACGACGAGCGTGATGCCGATCATCCAGATGGAGCCGAGGATCGCGGTGCGCACGCCTGCGAACTGCGGTTGGGGGCTCTGCGGCGTTGCGATGAACCGCGGGTTCAGCCACGCGCGAAACTGAAGGCGCGTATCCGGCTCTGCCCGCTCTTCGATGAACCGCCGGATCTCGCCCTGCGCGAAGAGCGAGGGGAAGAGGTTCCACGTCTCGACGATGGTCGGCTCGACGACGCGCTCCTCAACGAGCACGACGAGCTCGGCGATCGAGCGCTCTTCGAGCGGCTCTTCGTAGTTGAAGCGGCGGAGGAGGCCGCTCGAGATATTCTCTTCGAGGATCTCGATGAGCTCGGCCTGTTCCAGCTCCGCGAGCGGCGCGCCCGTTTCGGAGAGCGTCTCCGGTTCGATCTTGTTCCGGATCGCGACGTACCCGAAGGCGCCGTTGAGGATGTTGAGAATAAGTATGACGAGCGCCATGACCGAGATCGTCGTGGCCAGATAGAAGACGACGCGCCACGCGAGGCCTACGTGGCGCCGGCGCCTGATGTTTGCGCGCGCGTCCTCCAGCGTGCCGTAGTGAGACGGACGCGAGGCTTCGTGTTCCGTGCGGCGAGTACTCACTCGTACACCTCCCGGTATTTCTTGACGATCCGCCGGCTGATCATGTTCAGCGTCAGCGTGATGAGGAAGAGCAGCAGTCCGAGCGCGAAGACGCTGTTGTAGTCGAGCGTGTCGTACCCGATGTCGCCGCCCGAGATCCTCACGATGTGGCCGGTAATGGTCTCCGCCGCGCGGAAGGGGTTGAACGTGAAGTTCGGCCCTGCGCCCGCGGCGAGCGCCACGATCATCGTCTCGCCAACGGCGCGGGAGAGCGCGACGATGAACGCGGCGGCCAGCCCGGATACCGAGCCCGGCACCACGATGCGGAGCGCGGTCTCCATCTTCGTGCCACCGAGCCCGTACGCGGCTTCACGCAGCGAGACGGGAACCGCGCTCAGCGCGTCCTCTGCGAGCGAGGAGACCAGCGGCAGGATGAGGATTCCCATGACGAGGCCCGCAGACGCGGTGTTGTAGATCTCCACGACGCCGGTCCCGAAGATCGATCGCAACAGCGGCGTCATGAAGGTCAGCGCGAAGTAGCCGTAGACGACCGTGGGAATGCCCGACAGCACCTCCAGGACCGGCTTGAGGACCGAGCGGACGCGCTGCGAGGCGTACTCGCTGAGATAGATCGCGACGAAGAGCCCGAGCGGTCCCGCGACGAGCATCGCGATCGTGCTCGTCATGAAGGTGGCCGTGACGAGCGGCCATACGCCGAAGTGCTCGATCTGCGGTTGCCAGCGGACCGAACCGAAGAACTCGCGGAGCGTGACGCGCGGGTCGCTGAAGAACAGGAGCGATTCACGCCCCAGGATCACGACGATGCCGATCGTGGTCAGTATCGATACGGCGGCGAACGCGAACAGGAGTACGCGGATGAGATCCTCGTGAATCCGCCGCTTGCGGCCGAAATCGATCCCTTCCGGCGGAGCGGTCTTGCCGGTTACGAGAACCTTGCTGTGTCCCTTGTCGCTCATTCAAACCTCATAGCAAAAGGGAGGCGGACTCGCCGCCTCCCTCGAAACCCGTCCGAGACGGCGATGATCAGTACATCCCGTCCATGATCTCGAGCCAGCGCTCCTTCGCGGCGTCCACGCGCGCCTTGGGAGCGGGGAAGTACCCGACGTCGCCGGCCTCTTCTTCACCGTAGGTCAGGAAGAAGTTCACGAAGGCGGCGACCTGAGGCTTGCTGCGCATGATCTCGGCGTCGCTGTAGATGAACAGCGGACGAGCGAGCGGGTAGGTCCCGTCGTCGACCGTCGCGCCGCTCGGCTCGACCCCTTCGACGTTCACGGCGGTCAGGCGGTCGCTCTCCTCGACGTAGTAGGCGAATCCGAAGTAGCCGATCGCTCCCTCGTCACCCTCGACGCCCTGCACGAGCACGTTGTCGTCTTCGGAAAACTGGGTGCTGGAGGCGCTCAGGATCGGCTCCTCGTCCTCGTCGAAGACCGCTTCCACGAAGTAGTCGAAGGTGCCGCTGTCGGTGCCGGGGCTGTAGCGCGTGATCTCGACCTCCGGAAACCCGTCGCGCACGTCGGCCCACGTCTCCGCGGTGCTGAGCGCCGTGTTGAGCTCTTCGATCGTGAGCTCGGTCGCCCAGTCGTTCGCGGAGTTCACCACGACGGCGAGCGCGTCGAACGCAACGATGAACTCCTCAGGCTCGCGACCGTTGGCTCGCGCCGCTTCGACCTCACCCTCGCTGATGGGGCGGCTCGCGCCGGAGACGTCGGAGTCGCCGGCGATGAAGCGCTCGAAGCCGGCGCCCGAACCGATCGACGTGTACGTCAGCGAGTACTGCTGCGGGTACCCCTCGTCGTAGAAGCGAGCGATCACCTCTTCGGCGAGCGGAAAGACCGTGGAGCTTCCGGCCACGACGATGTCGCCGGTGACCTCGATCGGGTTCACGCCCGGCAGGATCGCGTCGTCACCGTCCTCGACGACCCACGGCAGGCCCTCGCCGCCGTCTGCCTCTTCCTGCGCGCCCTCTGCGAACACGAATCCGATGGCGATCAGGCTCATCAGAACCACAAGTGCTACCTTTTTCATGAAGTCCTCCTTGATAAGGTAGTAGGATTGACCGCAAGATCGCCATGCACGGTTCAATGAGTATTAAGAACGTGTTAGAAAATGATGAGCGTGTCACCCGCTCTGGTCGAGAAACCAGCGATAGAGGGCGACGAGCCGGTTGTAGAAGCTGCGCTGGACGCGCGCCTCCATGCCCAGCAGGCTGATGGGACGCGCGGCGCTGTTGCCGTAGAAGAGCAGCCGCTCGCCGAGCGGGACGACGACGAGGTTGAGGCCGAGCTCCTCCGGGCCCACCGCCGGGACGATCCCCTGGTAGAGCATCCGCGTCAGGTTGCGCATCCGCAGGCGGACCGCGCCGTCCTCGGCCGTGTAGGTCACCTCGAGCACGTTGCGTCCGAAGCTCGAGTCGCGCTGGAAGATGTGAAGGCGGTCGGTTTGCGGTACCGATTCTACCACCGGGTCCGGCCGTCTCGTGCGGTCGTCCGGGCCGGCGATCACGTAGGACTCGTGGAAGAGCGTCCGCATTCGCTCGCGGCTCGCCGAGTAGTACTCGATCCCCTCCATGGTGCTGATCGACTGCAGGGTCGTCATCACGTCGGGATCCACGCCGTTGATCCCGGGCGGGGCATCCACGAGGAAGAGCACCTCCACGCCGATCTTCGGGTCGAGCGCCCGCAGGTCGGACTCGATCTGCGGTGCGAACGCCGGCGCGAGTCGAACCGAGACGTCGCTGCCCGGCTCGAGACCGTAGGGGAGCGCGAGCTCGCCGGTCTCGGTGAGCTCTCCGACCTCCGCCGCGCTCAGCTGCGGGAGCGTCGCCCGCAGCCGTGCGGAGAGATCTGAGTCGGTGCTATCTGACTGTGCCGAAATGACTTGGGCCGAGCCCAGGAGAAGAGCGGGAAGCGCAAAGATTGCCGTGATTCGCGGTAGCATGCTATCTTGAGATATCGCAGAAACAGAGAGAAAGCAAGGCACAGAAGGTATGGATCTCGTCCTGTTCTCAGGCGGCGGGACCGGCGGTCACGTCTACCCCGGGCTCGCGGTGCTCGACCGCGTACGCGAGCTCGGCGGCGTGGAGGTCGCGTGGATCGGCAGCACCGACGGGATGGAGCGGGAGATCGTCGCGGAGCACGCCGTAGCCTACCACGCGATCCCGGCCGGGAAGCTGCGCCGCTACTTCTCGCTGCGCAACGCGATCGACGTCTTCCGCGTCGCCGGTGGTCTGCTGCGCTCGCTTGCGATCCTCCGCAAGCTGCGCCCTGCGGTGCTCTTCTCCAAGGGCGGGTTCGTGAGCGTCCCTCCGGTCGTCGCCGCGCGGCTGCTGGGCATTCCGGTCATCAGCCACGAGAGCGACGCCGACCCGGGGCTCGCGACGCGGATCAACGCGCGTTTCTCGGCGAAGGTACTCGTCCCGTACGAGCAGACGCGGGAGCACCTGCCGCCGGCGCTTCGGGAGCGCGTCGTGGTCACGGGGAATCCCCTGCGTCCGGAGATTCTGTCAGGCCGTCGCGAGCGCGGGCTCGCGTTTCTGGGGTTCGAGCCGTCCGATCCGCGACCCGTCGTGTGCTTTCTCGGCGGCAGCCTCGGTGCGGTACAGCTCAACGACGCCGTGGCCGGGCTCGCCGGTCGTATCGGGGGATCGTGGCGCGTCGTCCATCAGTCGGGCAATCACGGCGTCTCGCGGGAGAACGGTACCGGCTATCACGCCGCGCCGTTCTTCGGCGCCGAGCTGCCCGACGTGCTCGCCGCCGCCGACCTCCTGGTCTGCCGGGCGGGTGCGTCCACGATCTGGGAGGGCGCGGCGCTGGGCAAGCCCATGCTGCTCGTGCCGCTCGCATCCGGTTCACGGGGCGATCAGCTCCGCAACGCCGCCGTGTTCGAGCGCGCCGGCGCGGCCCGCGTATTCACCGACGCGGAGAGCCTCGAGGACGATCTGATGCGGGCCCTCGACGAGCTCGCCTCGGATTCGGCGACCCGGCGGGAGATGGGCCGCCGCGCGAAGCAGGTCGTCCGTCTGGACGCGACCGGCGTCATCACCGATCTGATTGCCGCCCACATCCGGCCCGCGCCGGAGAATCCGCCTCGCAAGGAGTAGCTGCATATGACCTTCACCGCTATCGACATCGTCTTCGCGATCATCGTCGTCATCCTCGCGTTCCGCGCGGCGATCCGCGGGTTCGTCAAAGAGCTGCTGGGCACCGCTGCGCTCTTTCTGGGCATTATCGTCGCCGTATTGCTCAGCGGCACGGTCGCTCAGGTGATCGACGAGTACATCGGCCCGACCATCTGGAGCCAGATAATCGCGTTTCTCGCGCTGTTCCTCGTCGTCTACCTGATCGTGAAGATCTTCGAGAGCGCGCTGAACCGACTCATCGAGCGGATTCATCTGGATCAGCTCGACCACGCGCTCGGGTTCTTCTTCGGGATCGTGGAGGGGCTGCTCGTGGTCTTCATAGTGCTGCTGCTCGTCCAGATCCAGCCGTTCTTCGATCCCGAGGCGCTCATTGCCGGGAGTATCTTCGCCCGAATCATGTTGCCGTTCCTGCCCTTCGCTGCCGAATTTCTAAGTACCGGCAGGATCAATGTTTGAGAATATCATCGGACAGCAGCATGTCGTCGGGCGCCTCGCCACCGAAGTCTCGAGCGGCATCGTACCGCCCACGCTCTTGTTCCACGGACCCGACTATTCGGGGAAGAGTTCGACCGCGCTCGAGCTCGCCCGGTCCCTCACGTGTACCGGTTCGCGTTCGGGAGCACCGTGGCGATGCGGCTGCACGAGTTGCGTTCAGCAGCGCCACCTCATGCACCCCGACACCCTCCTCGTCGGCGGAAGGTACTTCAACCGAGAGATCTCGGTGGCAGCGGCCGCGCTCAAGCGCGACCGGAGGCTCGCCCTGCGCTACCTCCTCGAACGGTCGGTCCGCAAGCTCACCCGTCGTTTCGACGCGGTTCTCTGGGAGGGCGAGGAGAATCGCCTGAAGAAGGCCGAGCCACTGCTCGCGCAGCTCGACGAGACGCTTGCCCCGTATCTGCCCGACGCGGAGCTCCCCGAAGACCGAAGCTTCGCGAAGGGCCTCGACTCGATCGTCGCGCTCTGCGGGAAGATCGCAGCCGCGGCGCCGCTCGATTCGGTGCCGGTGCACGTGGTCAGGCGACTCTCGCACTGGGCGCACATCGCGCCGTCGGGCCGGGCGAAGGTCGCGCTGATCGAGAACATCGACCGGCTGCAGGAGTCCGCGCGGAACGCGCTGCTGAAGACGCTCGAGGAACCGCCCGCCGGCGTGTACTTCGTGCTGACGACCACCAGACGCGGGGCGGTGATGGCGACGATTCTCTCACGGGCTCGAGCGTACGGCTTCGCGACCCGCGGGGAAGAGGAGAGCGCACGGGTGATCGAGCGCATCTTCCGCGACGTCCCGCCGGAGAGTCCGAGCATTCGCGACTACTTCACGGCGATAGATGGTCGCGGACTGCGCCCGCTCGCCGAGCGCTTCCTGGAGAACTGTGTCGCCGGTGAGGAGATCGAGTTGGGGCTGCTCGACGAAATCGAGGAAACGATCCGCTCGCTGGGCGCGACCGAGGGGTTCCGGTACTTCGTCGAGGAGCTCAGCGACCTCATGCAGGCGCTGCTTCGCGCGAAGACCCTGCAATCGACGGAGCCGGGCGCGAACGCGGCGCCCGTCTCCGCCCGCGTTTTGACGCTCTGGCGCGAGGAGTTGCGCCGCGCGACGAACCGGGTGGAGACGTACAACGTGGCCGCCGCCCGAGCGCTCGAGGGACTCTACTACACCATGCGGCGGGCGGCGTGAGGATGCGATGAGGAAGTTCGTAGAACGCGCACTCGAGAAGTTCGACAAACTCGACCCCGATCAGATCCGGATGCTCGTCAACGACCTCGCCGGCGAGCACGATCGTCTCGACGCCGTGCTCGACTCGCTCAGCGACGGGATCATCGTGGCCGACCGTGCGCACCGCCTCGTTCTCGTCAACAAGGCGGCCGAACGGCTCGTACCCATGAGCGTACGGGACGCCTCCGACGTGCTCGTCTGGGACGCGATCGCCGACGTGGAGATCGCGCGTTTCGTGGAGCGCACGCTCGTGGGGCAGGAGTCGGTCGTCGACCGCGAGTTCACGCTCGAGCGCGGGACGACACCGCTGATCCTCGCGTTCACCGTGAGCCCGCTCGTGCGCGAGGGCGGAATCTCCGGTACGATCGTGCACGTCGAGGACGTCAGCGAGAAGCGCAGCCGGGAGGCGCGGCTGCGTCGCGCGGAGAGCCTCGCGAGCCTGACGACGCTCGCGGCGGGCGTTGCGCACGAGATCAAGAACCCGCTCGGGTCGATCGGAATCCATATGCAGCTCATCCAGAAGGCGCTCGGCTCCATAGACGACGAGCGGACCGACGCGATTCAGGAGTACGTCGACGTGGTCAACGAGGAGGTCGAACGCCTCAATCGCATCGTCGTAGACTTCCTCTTCGCCGTGCGTCCGATGAACACGACCCTCGAGGATCGCGATCTCAACCCCATACTCGAGGACCTGCTCGAGTTCGTGCGCTACGAGCTCGACGAGGCAGGCATCGCGATCGTCGACGATCTGGACGAGAATCTGCCGCAACTGAGGCTCGACGAGAAGTACCTCAAGCAGGCGGTGCTCAACATCGTGAAGAACGCGATCTCCGCGATGCCCGAGGGCGGTCAACTCACCGTGTCCACCCGCCAGCAGGGCGACGAAGTGGTGCTGCGCATCAGCGATACCGGCGAGGGCATGAGCGAGGACGTGCTCAACAAGATCTTCGAGCCGTACTTCACGACGAAGGACTTCGGCTCCGGGATCGGGCTGACGCTCGTCTACAAGATCGTCAAGGAGCACATGGGCGAGATCTCGGTGGTGAGCCAGGAGGGCAAGGGGACGTCGTTCACGATCCTGTTCCCGATTCCGCAGCGCGAGCAGCATCTCCTGGGCTGGAGAGGGAGCGAGGATGAAGTTTAACGTTCTGGTTGTCGACGACGAGAAGAACATCCGCGCCGGGCTGGGCAAAGCCATCGAGCTCGACGGTCACAACGTGCTGCTCGCCCAGGACGGCCAGGAGGCGCTCGAGCTGCTCGAAGAGGAGGAGATCGATCTCATCATCGCCGACCTCAAGATGCCGCGCGTGTCCGGCGAGGAGCTCTTGCGTCGCGTCGTGGAGTCGTATCCGACGCTTCCGGTGATCATCCTCACCGGTCACGGGACGATCGAAACAGCAGTACAGGCGATGCGCGACGGCGCGTACGACTTCCTCACCAAGCCGGTGAATCTCGATCGGCTCAGCCTGCTCGTCAAGCGCGCGCTCTCCACGCGCGAGCTCGCGCTCCAGCACCGCGCGCTGCAGGACGAGCTCGACCAGAAGCGCCAGTTCGCGAACATCATCGGCAAGAGCGTGGAGATGAACCGCATCTTCGACGTCGTCCGCCAGGTTGCACCGACGCGGGCTTCGGTCCTGATCACCGGCGAGAGCGGGGTGGGCAAGGAGCTGATCGCCGACGCCATCCACCAGCTCTCGAACCGACGCGAGAAGCCGTTCGTCAAGGTGCACTGCGCGGCGCTGAGCGAGAGTCTGCTCGAAAGCGAGCTCTTCGGGCACGAGAAGGGGGCGTTCACCGGCGCCGTCGCGCGCAAGCGCGGTCGCTTCGAGCTCGCGCACATGGGCAGCATCTTTCTCGATGAAATCGGCGAGATCGAGCAGAGCGTCCAGATCAAGATCCTGCGCGTGCTGCAGGAGAAGACCTTCGAGCGCGTTGGCGGTGAGCAGACGCTCGAGGTCGACGTTCGCATCATCTCGGCGACCAACAAGGACCTCAAGACGGAGATCGAACGCGGCACCTTCCGCGAAGATCTCTACTACCGGCTCAACGTCGTCAACATCCACATACCGCCGCTGCGCGAGCGCAAGGAGGACATCCCGCTGCTCGTTTCGGCGTTCATCAAGGAGTTTGCGACCGAAAACGCCAAGCCGGTGGAGGGGATCGATCCGAAGGCGCGCGCGCTGCTCTACAACTACAGCTGGCCCGGAAACGTGCGCGAGCTGCGTAACTCGATCGAGAGCGCGGTCGTCATGGCGAAGGGACCCATCATCACCCCGGACGACCTGCCGCCGTCGATCGCCGCTGACAGCGAGAGCAACTACGTGCGGATTCAGCTCGGAGCGACCATGGCCGACGCCGAGCGCGAGCTCATCCGGGCGAACCTCGCCGCGAACAACGGCAACAAGAGCCGGACCGCCGAGGTGCTCGGAATCGGGCGCAAGACGCTGCACCGCAAGCTCGCCGAGTACGGGATGGAATCGTAGGGGGCAGACGTCGCCCGGGCGCGGTCAGGTCCCGTCGGTGTCGGTGTGTTTCCGTCGTTCTCGCGTCAACATCACCATCGCTACGATGGCCAGCACCCAGGACGCGAGCACGACGATTACGTCGATACTGACGGGCAGGAGATACGAGGCGAGCCCGATCGCGCCGAGGACGAGCGAGGCCGTGTAGGCGACCGCGAGGATTCGCCACGTCCCGTAGCCGAGGTCCATCAGCTTGTGGTGCAGGTGCTCACGGTCGGCGCTGAACGGGTGCTTGCCGCGGCCGAGCCGGCGGAAGACCGACGTCGTCATGTCGAGGATAGGGACGGCGAGGATCGTGATGGCCGGAAGGAGGTGGAGGCTCATCACGTCGCCGTCAGCGAGCATGAGCGGGAACACGGCCAGTGCGAAACCGATCAGGTAACTGCCCGAATCGCCCATGAAGATCTTCGCCGGCGGAGCGTTGTAGACGAGGAACCCGAGGATGCCGCCGAAGAGGCCGACCGCGAGCAGCGCCACCAGCGTATTCCCCGTGAGAAGCCCGATCACCGCGAAGAAGAGCGTCGCGAACGCGGCGACGCCGCCGGCGAGCCCGTCCACTCCGTCGATGAAGTTGAGCGCGTTGGACACGGCGACGATCCACAGCACGGTGACGGGGTAGGAGAAGACCCCGAGCTCCAGGTGATACCAGATGAACGGAATCGTCAGTCGCTCGATCCGCAGCGGCCCGACCGTAACGATCGCCGCGGCGACGATCTGCAGCAGCAGCTTGAGCACCGCGCGGAGATTCTGGAAGTCGTCGACGAGGCCGAGGAGGTGAATCGCCGTCATTCCCAGCACGAGCGGAAGCAGGTAGAGCGCGATCGACCCCGGTGCGTCGGCGCCGGTGCCGGGCACCGATACCGGCGCGTACCCTGCGAGGAGGACCGTCACGGCCATCGCCGCGACGAAGGCCGCGAAGATCCCGATCCCGCCGATTCTCGGCGTATCCTCCACGTGGATCTTGCGATGGTTGCGCTCGTCGTACCACCGATGGCGATGCGCCAGGTAGATGATCAGCGGCGTCAGCGCGACGTTAACGACGAGAGCGGTCAGGATGGGAAGGAGCAGCTGGAGGATCGTCATGCCGAGGAGTCGTGCGCGCGTGCGCTCCCTTCGTAGTAGGTTCGTATTCGCTGGAAGCTCTGGTTGAGCTTCTTCGTGATCTCGGTCGCGGTGCGCAGCTTCTCCGGGTCCGACGAGTGCCGGTCCGGGTGGTATGCGGCCATCAGACGCTTGTACGCGCGCCGAACGTCGGCCAGTGGAGCACCCGCCGGTACCTCCAGGTTGCGGAAGTCGCGTCGCAGCGATTCCGGCATGCCCCCACGGTCGGGCGCTTCGAACGAGGGGGCTTCGCCGCTCGCGCCGCTGTTCATGTACGCTTCGAGCTCATCCCAGGCTGCAGCCTCGTCGGGGTCGTCTATCCGTGCCCTCGACGGGTGCGGGCCATCCTCATCGTCGATGATAGTACGTATGAGATTCCCAAGTCGGTCAAAGATGTCCAAACGTCCCTCTGCGCTGCATTGTAGATCAAGCCCGGAAAAATAGAAAGATCCTACCGTGGGAAAAGCCGTCCGTGCAGCGCGCGGAGCACCCGCGCCGTTTCGGCCTCGGGCACGACGATGCTGAGATTCACGTCCGACGAGCCCAGCGAGATCATCCGAACGGGCACGGGTTCGACCGCCGCGAAGACCTCGGCGAGCAACCCGGCCTGCTGGAACATCGCCCGCCCCACGAGGCAGATGATGCTCTTCTCGCGCTCGACGCTGACCTCGCCGAGCGACTCGAGGTCGCCGATGATCGGCGCCGGGTTCACACTGCCGTCGATCGTCATCGACACCGATACCTCGCTCGTAGCGACGAGGTCGATGGACACCTGGTGTCGATCGAATACGGAGAACAGAGCGCGCAGGAAGCCGTAGGCGTTGAGCATCCGCGACGACTGGACCGTGATGAGCGTCACGCCGCTCTTGGAGGCGATCGCACGGATGCCGGTCGCGTCGCTTTCGGCTTGAATTCGCGTTCCCGGCTGGTCCGGGCGCCCGGTGTTCTTCACCCAGACCGGAATGGAGCGCCTGACCGCCGGCACGATCGTCGACGGGTGCACGACGCGCGCCCCGAAGTAGGCGAGCTCCGCCGCCTCGTCGTACGAGATGGAGGAGAGCGTTCGCGCCTCCGGGATCACGCGCGGGTCGCTCGTCATGATGCCGTCGACGTCGGTCCATATCTCGACCGACTCGGCGTCGAGCGCCGCGCCCAGGATCGTCGCCGAGTAGTCCGATCCGCCGCGTCCGAGCGTGGTCGTGACCCCGTCGGCGGTCGAGCCGATGAACCCCTGCGTGACGTAGAGGTGCCCGGGACGCGTCCGCAGTGCCTCGCGGGCGAGCCGCGTGGTCGCATCCATGTCCGGACTCGCCGCCGAGAACACGTCGTCGGTGCGGATCAGCGTGCGCGCGTCGGCGAGCTCCGCGTCGATGCCCCGCTCGCGCGCGGCTGCGGTGATCACGAGCGTGGAGAGCCGCTCGCCGAAGGAGAGGATCGCGTCGCGGCTTCGGGCGCTGCACTCGCGGATGAGAAAGATGCCCTGCGCGAGGCTGCGCAGCTCCTCGAACAGCGCGTCGAGCGCGCGCACGAGGCCTGCGCCGCGGTCGCCGGTTACGAGCTCGGCGGCCGTCGCGCGGTGGTGCTCCTCGAGCGTCTCGATGAGGCCGAACGCGCCGTCGCGGTCTCCGGTCTCCGCGTAGTCGGCGACGAGCACGAGCTTGTCGGTCGTCTTGCCCATCGCCGAGGAGACGAGAAGCGGCGCGGCCTCGAGCCGGCCGTGCGCGATGTCGACCACGCGGCGGATCATCTCGGCGTTGCGCACGCTCGATCCGCCGAACTTCATGACGATCATGGCGTCTCGAGGTACCCCATCTCTACGTACGCCTCCGCGTTCAGGATCGCGGCCCCCGCTGCGCCGCGCACGGTATTGTGCCCCAGGACGACCATCTTGTAGTCGAGCACGGGGCAGGGCCGCAGCCTTCCGACGAGCGTCGCCATCCCGCGCTCAACCCAGACGTCGCGCGCCGGTTGCGGACGGTCGGGCTCGTCGAGCACGATCACCGGTCGCTCGGGGGCCGAAGGAAGCCGGCGTTCCTGCGGCATGCCGCGGAACCCGGAGAGCACGCGCGCCACGTCCTCCGCCGACGCCTTCTCCACGAGCTCGACCGAGACCGTCTCGGTGTGGCCGTCGAAGACCGGCACGCGGTTGCACTGCGCGCTCACGACGAAGGGAGCCGGATCGACATGGTCGCCGGCGAGCGTCCCGAGCATCTTCGCCGACTCCTCTTCGAGCTTCTCCTCTTCGTTGCGGATGTACGGGATGACGTTCCCGAGGATGTCCATGCTCGCGACTCCCGGATACCCGGCTCCCGAAATCGCCTGCATCGTCGTCACCTGGACCCGCTTCAGCCCGAAGGCCCGGTGGATGGGCGCGAGCGCCATCGCGAGGAACATGGACGAGCAGTTGGAGTTGGTGATGATCGCGCCGGGGCCGGGCTGGCTGGTGACGAGCTCGAAGTGATCCGGGTTGATCTCGGGGATCACGAGCGGAACCTGCGGGTCCATCCGATGGTTCGAGGCGTTCGAGATGACCGTGTGGCCTGCTTTGGCGTAGGCCGTCTCAGCCTCGCCGGCGACCGAGGAGTCGAGCCCGGAGAAGAGGATCGCGCTCGACAGCGGCTCGTCGATGCCGCGCACCGTCATTCCCGCGACCGCTTCCGGGATGGGCGTCTCCTGTTTCCAGGCGACGATGTCCGCGTACTTCCTGCCCGCCGACCGCTCGGACGCGACGATCTCGGCGACGCGGAACTGGGGGTGCCCCTCGAGGAGGCGTACGAACTTCTGTCCGACGGTGCCGGTCGCCCCGAGCACCGCAACGTCAATCGTTTTGCTCACGTTTCCTCCGGGTCTCGCTACAGTAATGAGAGGGTAGGCCGCTGTCAATCTTTCGTTGCCTCGTCGGCCGTTTGCGGCTACTCTGAGGGCCATGCAGAGCGATTTCAGAGCACGGGTCGAACGGGCGGCCGCGTCGGTCCGGTCGAAGATCGGCGCGCCGCCGGCGGTCGGGGTGATCCTCGGTTCGGGGCTGTCGGACGTCATCGATGAGCTCGTCCCGGACGCCTCGACCTCCACGACGATCGGATACGGCGAGATCGCCGGTTTCGGTGCGCCCTCGGTCGCCGGCCACCGCGGAACCCTCACCGTCTCCGGCGACGTCGCGGTGATGGCCGGGCGCTTCCATTTCTACGAGGGCAGGCCGATGGACGACGTCGTGCTCCCGGTGGCGACGCTCGCCGAGCTCGGCGTCGCCACGATCGTCGTCACCAACGCCGCGGGCGGGATAAACACCGCCTTCGAGCCCGGCGACCTCGTGCTCATCACCGACCACATCAACATGATGGGAACGAGTCCGCTGATCGGCCCGCAGGATCCGGCGTCCCGCGCCCGGTTCCCGGACATGACGACGGCGTACGACGTGGCGCTCCAGGAACGCGCGCGAGGGGTCGATCCCGCGCTCAAGAGCGGGGTATACGCCGCTCTTACCGGTCCGAGCTACGAGACGCCGGCGGAGATCCGGATGCTCTCCCGGCTCGGGGCCGACCTCGTGGGCATGTCCACGGTTCCCGAAGTCATCGTCGCGCGCAGCTACGGCGTGCGCGTGATCGGCATCTCCACGGTCACCAACCTCGCGGCCGGCCTCTCGGGCGAGGAGCTCGATCACGCGGAGGTCGTGCGTGTGGGCGCGTCGATCCGCGGTCGCATGGTGCACCTGCTCGCCGAGCTGGTGAAGAGCGTCGAGCGCTGACGCGCGCATGGATGCCGCCGAACGCATCGACCCGGGCGTCGCGTGGACCATGCGGGCCGCTATCGGTGAGTCCGAGGGGGCGGAGGTGCTCTTCCTCTGCGACGTAGACGACGAGATGCGGGTCGTCTCCGCCCGCGTCGTCGCGCGCGGCGTACCCGACATGGTCGCAGCTCCCATGGAACAGCTGCATCACGGCCAGGTCGTCATTCACAACCATCCCAGCGGTCATCTCCAGCCGAGCCGGGCCGATGTGTCGGTCGCCGCGGAGCTCGCCGATTCGGGCGTGGGCTCCTTCATCGTGGACAACGACGTCACCGAGCTCCTCGTCGTCGTGGAGCCGGCCGAGCCGCATCGCCTCGAGCTGCTCGACCCCGACGAGCTCGCCGCGATCATCGACGACGGCGGCGCCCTCTCCGACCTGTTCCACGACTTCGAGCCGCGGCAGAGCCAGCTGGATATGCTGCGCCTCGTCGCCCGGGGTTTCAACGAAGACCGGCTCGTGGCGGTGGAGGCCGGGACGGGGGTCGGCAAGAGCTTCGCGTACCTGATTCCCGCGCTCGCCTGGGCCGACCGCAACGACGAGCGGGTGGTCATCTCCACGGCGACCATCAACCTCCAGCAGCAGCTCGTCGAAAAGGACATTCCGGCGGTCCAGCGGCTGCTCGGCGTAGACGTGCCGGTGATGCTCGTGAAGGGCCGGGGCAACTACCTCTGTCGCAAGCGGCTCGGCGAGGCCTTCGACGAGGAATCGCTGTTCGCCGAGGACGCGGTGCCGGACGCCACCGCCGGGAACGCCACCGCCCACGGCGCCACCGCCGGGCACGGTACGCCCGACGAGGCCACCCCCGACGACGATTTCGACCCGAGCGATCCCGAGCTCCAGGCCATCCGCGCCTGGGCGGCCACGACCGACACCGGCAGCAGAAGCGAGCTGCCGTTTACCGTCTCCGACGAGCTGTGGAATCGGGTCAACTCCGACGCCGACTCGTGTACCGAGCTCACCTGCCGGATGCGCGACGACTGCTTCTTCCTGCGCGCGAGGCGGCAGGCCGCCGCGGCGAAGGTGCTCGTCGCGAACCACCATCTGCTGTTCATCGACCTCGCGCTGCGCGTTCGGGGGATCGGATTCGAGACCCGCGCGGTGCTGCCTCCGTTCCAGCGGCTCGTGTTCGACGAGGGGCACAGCATCGAGAACAGCGCCACGAGCCTGTTCAGCGAGAGCTTCTCTCGCTACAGCGTCCGCAAGCACTCACGGCGGCTGCGATCGAGCCGCCGGGGCCGGGAGTACGGGCTGCTCGCCGCCGTTCGTCGCCGCGGTGCGGATGCGGCCACCGTCGTTCGCGCGATCGACGAGCTGCGCGCGGTCGACGAGGCCGCCGAGGCGCTCGATCGGGCGGTCGTCTCCGAGGTCGACGAGATGACGCTGCGGATCACGCGGGCTCTGCCCGAGGCGAGGCTGAAGGCGATTCTCGACCCGGTGGACGAGCTGCATACGCGGCTGGTCGTGCTCGCGAACACGCTCGGCGACGTGATGGAGGACGACGACGGCGAGGAGGGCGGCCCCTTCTACGACCTGCGGGTCGTGCTGCGCAGGATCGAGTCGCTCATCACGCTCTGCGACAGCTTCACCGACTTCGACAACCATTCCGATCGCGTCTTCTGGGTGGAGCTGCGCCGTTCGTCGCGCGGAGGCCGATTCGCGCGGTTGATCTCGAGCCCGCTCGACATCCGCGGCGTGATGCGCGAGGCGGTCTTCGACGTGTTCGACACCGCCGTGTTCACCTCCGCCACGCTGACCGTCGCCGGCAGCTTCGACTACTGGGGCGGGCGGGTAGGGCTGATCGACGTGGATCGCGAGACCGATCTCGCCCGCTTTCCGTCGCCGTTTCCGTACCGCGAGCACGCGCTCGTCGCGGTGCCCACCGACGCCCCCGAGCCCTCGTCCCCGGCGTACCAGGGCTTCCTCGAGCGCTTCGTCGGCGAGCTGCTCGACGTGACCGAGGGCCGGGCGCTCGTCCTGTTCACCTCCTACGAGATGCTTCGCGCCACGCACGGCGCGCTGCGCGACCGGCTCGCCGAGCGGGGTATCGTGGCGCTGCGGCAGGGCGACGAGGACCGTGCGCGGCTGCTCACCCGTTTCTCGAGCGATACCTCGAGCGTGCTCTTCGCCACCGAGAGTTTCTGGCAGGGAGTCGACGTGCCGGGAGAGTCGCTGCAGGCGGTCGTGCTCTGCCGCCTGCCGTTCCGTGTGCCCACCGATCCGATCCTGCTCGCGCGCACCGAGGCGATCGAGGCGCGCGGCGGCAACGCGTTCACCGAGCTCTCGCTGCCGGAGGCGGTGATGAAGTTTCGGCAGGGGTTCGGGAGGCTGATCCGGCGCGGGACCGACCGTGGGGTCGTGGTGGTGACCGACGTGCGGGTGCTCACGAAGCGGTACGGCGCGCTGTTCCTGCAGTCGCTTCCCGAGACGCAAGCTTCGCAGCGGGAAGCTGCGGGGGTGCTGGAGGACGTCGAGCGATTCCTCTACTCGTGAGCCGTCACGCTGTGGATGGTGGGGCCGCGCTCGGTCGCGGGGTTGCGGCGACGTGCGGCCACGAACAAAAAAAGGACCGCCTCTTTGAGGCGGTCCGATGGTTCTGCTGGAGCCGTTTGATCAGTCGATGACGGCGATGATGTCCGACATGCTGATGATCAGGTGGTCCTTCCCGTCGATCTCTACCTGGGTACCGGCGTACTTGTCGTACATGACCCTGTCCTTCTTCTTTACCTTGATCGCGTCCTCGTCGTCGCCGACTTCAACGACGACACCGGTCTGAGTCTTTTCCTGGGCTGTCTGCGGGATGAACAGTCCGCTCGCGGTCTTCTCTTCGACTTCCTCGACAGTCAGCAGTACGCGGTCGCCAATAGGCTTCACCTTCATCTCTTCCTCCTGGATAGGGTATCGCGAATTGATGATGCTCGTAGATTCAAACGTAATATACCGGCGCCGATTTCTGCGGTCAAGATTTACGCGATTCGGGAACCGCTCACCGACGGCGTTGCTTCACGCCGACGGCGTGAGTACCTTCCGCCGAGAGGAAGAAGTGGAGTCCTGGCTCGTCGATTACCGGCGAGGTCTTCGGTGGTTGCGGGCTCATCATCCCGTGCGCGCGCTCGCCCTGTTCGAGCGCGCGCTCGCGCAGATACCGACCGACCGCCGCCGATCGCTCGCCGCTGGCACATCGAGACGACACGATCTGTCGCGTCTCTTCTACTATCTCGCCGTCTGCCTGCGGAAGGTGGGGATGCGCAACCGCGCCGTCGGGAGCCTGGTGGAATCCGTGCGGCTCGAGAAACGGGGACGGGCGCGACGAAAGCTCCTGCGGGTCACCAACGCGTACGGTATGGCGCGCCAGCCGGCGCGCGAGATCGACGACCAGCAGGCGTTCTACGGCGTTCAGCTCGCGAGGTACGTCCGGTCGAAGCAGTCGCACAGGCTGGGAACGCGCGCGGAGATCGACATGATCGCGGAGCTCATCGACGAGTACTGGGAGCGACTGCGGCGAACGGTCGATCTGCGTCGCCTGAGCTGCGAGCAGAAGCTTCGTCTGTTCCGCGAGACGGTTATCGTATTCCCCTTCATCTCGGTCCCCGAGCAGCTGAAAACCGAGGATGTCGCGGTGGACTTCTGTCACGGCCGCAGGCTCGGCCCGCGGGACCGCTGTGTCTGCGGAAGCGGCCTGCCGTACCTGCTGTGTCACGGGCGCACGCCCGGCACCGACGAGGCGCTCGTTGGGAAGTTTTGACACAGTTATGTTAGCCTTGCCTAACCTTGGGTCAAATTGCCTCAAACGCGTCAGCCGTCGCACGGACGATGTGTCGAAGGATCGCATTAATCCTTGTGGCGGCAGGAAATAACAACAGAATCGATCTTCGCCTGTTTGGCATGCCGCTTGCATCTCTACGCGCGGAGGTACGGATGCCAGCTGCAGCAACGAACAACACGTCGTACAGACGGTCGAGCAGGGACGATGAGAACGTCCTGTCAATCTACCTGAAGGAGATCAACAGGATTCCGCTGTTGACGCGGGAAGAGGAGAACCACTACGCCACCCTCGCCGAGCAGGGCGACGAGATGGCCAAGCAGAAGCTCGTTCAGGCGAACCTGCGATTCGTCGTCAACGTTGCGAAGAAGTACCAGAATCAGGGACTGCCGCTCTCCGATCTCATCAGCGAAGGCAACATCGGCCTCATGAACGCGATCGAGCGTTTTGACGTGAGCAAGGGATACCACTTCATCTCGTACGCCGTGTGGTGGATCCGCCAGGCGATCCTCAAGGCGATCTGCGAGAAGTCGCGCATGATCCGGCTGCCCCTCAACCGAGCGAACGAGCTCGTTCAAATCGAAAAGGTCCGCAAGGAGATCCAGGGACGCCACGGCGAAGAGGCGGAGATCCGCAAGATCGCGGAGACGCTCAACATGGATCAGGATCACGTCTCCGACCTCATCAATATCTCGCGCGATCTCATCTCGCTCGAGACTCCGGTGTACAACGAGAAGGACTCCAGCATCCTCGGCGACTTCGTAGAGGACGAGGGCTACACCCCGCCTGAGAACGTCGTAGTCGAGAAGGCGCTGAAGGACGACATCAATCAAATCCTCGGGACTCTCACCGAGAAGGAAAGCGAGATCGTCCAGTATCGATTCGGGCTGAACGGTCGCAGCCCGCTCTCGCTGAAGGAAATCGGAGACCGGTACAACCTAACGAAGGAACGCATCCGCCAGATCGAGAAGAAGGCGTTGAAGCGTCTCCAGCACCCGAGTCGCGTAGGCAGGCTCGAGGCGTACATCGCGTAATCCTGCAGTCATCGGGCCGGCGTGAGCCGGCCCGTCGTTGTTCCACGTCCTACGTTCAGATTGACACGGTACGCGCTTCTCTTTAAGCTCTTAGCGCAAGTCTTCCGTTCATAAAAACTTTGGGGGTATTTCCAAACATGAAGTACGTGTACTTTTTCGGCGAAGGTAAAGCCGAGGGCAGCAAGGAGATGAAGGATCTCCTCGGCGGCAAGGGCGCGAACCTTGCCGAGATGTCGAGCATCGGCGTTCCCGTTCCTCCGGGCTTCACGATCTCAACCGAGGTCTGCGAGCTCTTCTACGATAACAAGAACAAGGTGCCCGAGCAGGTCGCGAGCGAGGTTGAGAAGAACGTCACCCGGCTCGAGAAGCTCATGGGCAAGGCGCTCGGGCAGTCCGACGATCCGCTGCTCGTCTCCGTCCGCTCCGGTGCTGCGATCTCCATGCCCGGCATGATGGACACGGTCCTCAACCTGGGACTCAACGACAAGGCCGTGAAGGGCCTCGCCAACAAGAGCGGTAATCCACGTTTCGCGTGGGATGCGTACCGCCGCTTCATCAACATGTTCGGGGACGTTGTCATGGGCGTCTCGCACGAGCACTTCGAAGCCGCGCTCGACAAGATCAAGAAGCGGCGCAAGGTGGAGCTCGACACGGAACTCGACACCGACGATCTGCAGAAGGTCGTCGAGGCGTACAAGGAAGTCTTCAAGAAGCACACGAAGCAGAATTTCCCGCAGGATCCGCGCAAGCAGCTGTGGGCCGCCGTCAACGCCGTGTTCGGCTCGTGGAACAACGAACGCGCGATCTCGTATCGGCGCATCAACGATATCAAGGGCCTCAAGGGTACCGCCGTTACCTGTCAGTCCATGGTCTTCGGAAACCTCGGCGATGACTCGGGGACCGGCGTCGCGTTCTCCCGCGACCCCTCGACCGGCAAGAAGGTCTTCTATGGCGAATACCTCATGAACGCGCAGGGCGAGGATGTCGTCGCCGGTATCCGCACCCCCATGGCGCTGAAGACGCTGCAGAAGAAGGACAAGAAGATCTACGACCAGCTCGTCGACGTGAAGGATCGGCTCGAGGCGCACTACAAGGACATGCAGGACATGGAGTTCACTATCCAGCAGGGTAGCCTCTACCTCCTGCAGACGCGCAACGGCAAGCGCACCGGAGCCGCCGCGATCAAGATCGCCTACGACCTCGTCGGCGAGAAGAAGCTCGACCGCGAGACCGCGATCACGCGCGTCACCCCGGACCAGCTCGACCAGGTCTTCCACCCGCAGATCGATCCGAAGGCGAAGAAGACGACCAAGGCGGTCGCCAAGGG
>CAZICD010000014.1:0-11170 GCA_964537725.1 uncultured Spirochaetaceae bacterium
CCGCCGCCGCCACCGCGATTCTCGCGAGGACGCGACTCGTTGACCTTGAGCGTCCGACCGTCGACTTCCTTCCCGTTCATGCCGCTTTCGGCGGCGCGGGCCTCTTCCTCGGTGCTCATCTCGACGAAGCCGAAGCCTCGTGATCGTCCGGTGTCGCGGTCGGTGACGACGTTCGCCGACACCACGGTGCCGAACTGCGCGAAGTGCTCGCGAAGCTCGTCTTCCTGCGTCTGGTAGCTCAGGTTGCCTACGTACAATTTGGTTGCCATCTCAATTCTCCTTCTGTGACGCGTTGCGCAATCACAGTCATCGCATGATAATCGCCGTTCGAGCTGCTTCGTCTGTCAATTACTCGTCCAGCGAGAGAAGAACAGGAAGGCCGTTCAAGAAAGGTGATCTCTAGCCGAAACAATACCCCTGATCGTTACGAAAGGGAAGCGATCGGGCCAAAAAAAGACGAAATCGCTAACGCCGCCCGAACAGCACCACGTCCCTACCCACGAACTCGGGCGTCGACCCGATTCGCTCCCCCACGACGTCGAACGTCTCGCGCGAGTAGAAACACACGTGCGTCTCGTCGTCCTTGTAACGCCACCGGGCGAACGCCTCGCGGTCGATCACCATCTGCGTCATGATCGCAAGGATCCCGCCGGACCCGACGCACGACCACATGGTCGCGAGCGTGCTCGCCGGGTGGTGGAGGTGCTCGACGACCTCGGTGGCGGTAACGAAGTCGTAGGTGCGCTCGAGCGCCACCCCGTCCGGCGCGAAGAAGGGGTCGTAGATCGCCATCTCGTAGCCCATCTCCTCGAGCATGACCGAGAGCGTGGGACCCGGTCCGCAGCCGAAGTCGAGGCCGCAACTCCCGGCTGGCACCCGCTGTGCGATCGCGTTCGCGGTGCGCGAGAGGAAGGCGCGATAGCCGGGGTCGTCGGGCGAGTTCTCGTGGAGCTCGTAGACGGAGCGTTCGGTTACGGGATCGGGCCGATGCTCCGGCGGGACGAACACGAGCGCACACTCGGTGCAGCGGAGGTAGGTTCGCCGACGGTCGCGGTGGAAATCCGCGCCGACCGCGCCGCAGAGCGGGCACGCCTCGCGGGAGCCGGCACGGTCGCCCGAACCCGCCCCGGCGGCGGTGGCGCCCAGCGGCACGCCGGCGCCCCGCCGGGGATCGCCTCCCGCGCCCTGTGGTCCGGACTCGCTCACGACCCCTCGGTCGCGCCGCCGGCGGCGACCGCCTCGGCGAAACGGCCCGGCGCTTCCACGTTCGACAGGTGCGCCGCGGGCAGCTCTACAAAACGCGCGCCCGGCACAGCCCCGGCGATCGACCGGCCCCACTCCGGCGGAGTCGCCTCGTCGTGCTCGCCAACGACGACGGTGCACGGGACGGAGATGCGCGACAGATCGTCCCGCAGGTCGAGCTCGCAGACCGTCTGCGCGGCGTCGGCGTACGCCTCGCCGCCGCACGCCTCGAGCATCTCCCGGCAGAGCGCGACCGCCTCCGGGTGCGAACCCCGAAACCCGGGCGTCAGCCACTTCTCGACGACGTTATCTGCGATCGCGTCGATCCCCTCGCGCCGCAGGAGGTCGATCCGCCGGCGCAACAGCGTCGTGTCGGCGATGTGCGCCGTGGTGTTCGCGAGCACGACCGACTCGAGCCGCTCTCCGGCGCTCGCGGCGAGCCGGATACCGACCATGCCGCCCAGCGAGAGCCCGCAGAAGGCGAACCGCTCGACGCCCGCGGCGTCGGCGAGTGCGAGCGCGTCCCGGGCGTAGACGCCGATGTCGGCGGGCGCCGGCAGCGGGTCGGACGCGCCGTGCCCCGGATGGTCGTAGGTGAGGATCCGGTAGCGATCGCCGAGCGCCGCGATCTGCGGGCGCCACAGGCGCGAATCCGAACCGAGCGAGTGCGAGAGCACGAGCACCGGCCCCTCGTCCAGTCCGTGCCACGCGTACGAGATCCGGTAGCCGTCGCGCTCGACCATCATACTCCTACGCCTCCACCCGGTAGCGCTCGATCACCTCCGGGTCGGGGTCGAGGCCCAGACCCGGCCCGTCGGGGATCGGCACGCGTCCATGGTCGGGCAGCACCGAGCGCGGGTAGAGCCACGCCTCCGGCCTCACGTAGAGGTACTCGAGCAACCCGCCCACGCCGTCGAGCGCGAGGAGCTGGAGCGTCGCGAGGTAGCCGGGCCCGAAGTACGGCGAGTGCAGCATGAACGCCTGGTCCGACCCGCGCGCGAGGTCGCGGATCTTCAGGAACTCGCTCACCCCGCCTACCTTGGTCACGCTCGGCTGGAGGAAGTCGACCGCGGCCGCGTCGACGATCCGGCGGAACTGCACGGCCGTGCACGCGTTTTCGCCCGCGGCGAGCGGAAGCGAGGGCGAGCGCAGCCGCGCGAGCGTATCGAAGTCCTCAGGCGGAAAGATCGGCTCCTCGAGCCACCAGGTGTCCAGCTCGACGAGCTCCGGGGCGACCTCGCGCGTGAACGCCTCGCTCCAGTTGCAGTTCACGTCCACGACCATCCTCGTCGAACGGTCGAGGTGCGCTCGCGCGCGGCGGATCTCCGGCATCGTGATCTCGTGGAGCTTGACCGAACCGTAGCCCTCCCGCTGCGCTTCCTCGCAGAACCGCGCGACGAGGTCCTCGCTTCCGTAGCGGACGAGGCTCGCGTACGCGGCGACCTCCTCGCGGGCTCGCCCGCCGAGCAGCCGGGCGAGCGAGACTCCCTCGCGCTTCGCGGCGAGATCCCAGAGCGCGAGGTCGGCTCCGGAGAGCGCGAAGGTGCTGATGCCGTATCGCCCGGGGAGCACCATCTTCCGCTGGATCTCCTCGCCGAGCGCGCGAGGGTCGGAGGGGTCGCGGCCCACGAGGATGGGTGCGACCGAGCGGCGGATCATCGCGGCGGTCGCGTCGAAGCAGAAGTAGCCGAAGCCCTCGCCCCAGCCGACGAGCCCGTCGTCGGTCTCCACGCGCACGAGCACGATGTCCAGGTGCGTCCACGCCGACGGAAAGAGCCCGGTCTTCGGGCTGCCGTCGGTGAAGGGGATGCGCAGGACGATCGGGTCGACCGCGGTGATCGTGCTCATCGGTCCTCCCCCCGTTCGAGGCCCTCGGCGTCGGCGGTCGCGAAGAAGCCGCCCACGAACCGGGCCGCGGGGTCGTCCGGGTCGGGGCTCTGGTCGAGCAGATCGGGTTCGGCGAGGTGGTCGGACGAGCGCTCGCTCGCGGCAAAGCCGATCTGCGCCGCCGTCGCGTTGTCGAAGAACGGATCCGGGTTGTCCGACTGCCCGTAGACGACGCGATGCCCCAGGCCCTCCCGGGTCAGGCCGATCTCGAACAGGTCGACGAGGTCGCGCGGGCTGCACCACGTGTGCACCCGGCGTTCGTCCATCGCCCGCTCGGCGAGCGATCCGATCCGGATGCCCAGCGATTCGACACCGTAGCGGTCGAAGAAGTACTGCGCCATGAGCTCGCCGAACGCCTTGCTCAACCCGTAGGGGCTGTCGGGCCTGTAGGCAACGTCGATTCCGTACGGACCTCCGTCCCGCTGAAAAAAGCCTACGGCGTGGTGGCTGCTCGCGTAGACGAGCCGCCGGCGGTGGCGCGCGCAGGCGAGGAGCACGTTCCACTGGCTCTGCACGTTCGGCCCGGCGACCTCGCTATAGGTGTACTCGGCCCCGACGGCGCTCGCGAGGTGGATCACCGCGTCGGTATCCACGACGAGCCCGTCGACGCGCGCCGGGTCGCATACATCGGCCTGCACGGCCTTCTCGTTCTCCAGCGCGTCGATCCGCATCAGGTCCGCGCTCACGAGCGTGTGCCCCCGCTCGATGAGAAGCGGGCGCACGAGCGTCCCCACGATGCCGGCCGCGCCTGTCAGCAGTACTCTCATGGCTACTCGACCGCGACCGTGTGCTTCTTCACCCACTCCCAGTCGATCTCGAGCCCGAGGCCCGGCTTGTCCCAGGGACCGGCCGTGCCGTTCTCGTCGATGTCGGTCGACGCGTCGACGATGCCGGGCGCCGAGCGCTCGTGGAAGGGGTCGAGGCGTTCGAAGAACTTCGTGTTGCCGATCGCGCACGCGGCGTGCAGCGACGCGATGTTCCCGGAGTGAATCGCGCAGAGCATGCTGTGCCCCTCGCAGATGTGCGCGGTCTTCATCACCCCGGTCAGCCCGCCCTTGTACGCGTCCAGCGGGCCGGTGATGATCATGTCCGCGGCGCCGGCGCGGATCTGCGCGAGCGCGTCGAAGGGCCCGCCGTGGCTCGCCTCCGCGACGGCGAGCGGGATGTCGAGCTCGGCTGCCAGCCGGGCGAGCGCGGTCGTGTTGAAGTGGTCCATCGGCTCCTCGTACCAGAAGAAGCCGGCCTCCTCGAGCTGCCGTCCGAACCACAGCGCGTCCTCGTAGACGTTGAACGCGCTCGAGGCGTCGTACATCAGGACGATGTCGTCGCCCACGCGCTTGCGCAGTCGCTTGCAGAGCTCGGCGTCCTGCTCGAGCCGCCCCCAGGCGTGCAGCTTGATGCCGGTATACCCGCGCTCGAGGCAGGCGTCTGCGAATCGCAGGAAATCGTCGATCGTGTCGAGCGTGTAGGTGCTCGCGTAAGCGGGTATCCGGTCGCGCACGCCGCCCAGCGCCTTCGAGACCGAGACACCGGCGAGCTTGCCGAACAGGTCCCAGAGCGCCGTGTCGAGGGGGCCGATTGCGAGGCCGATCTTCGACGAGCGCAGGCTCCTCCAGAGGTCCTGCCAGATGCGCTCACGGTTCAGAGGATCCTTTCCCACGACGTGCCACTTCGCCTCTTCCAGGTCGATCCCGCCCGGGCCGATGGGCGAGATCCCCTCCACGCCTTCGTCGGTCGGGACGCGAAGCAGCGTCGTGCTGCCAACAGGCCCGCGCGGTCTGATGCCGTCGCGCCAGTTGAACGAGCTGCCAATGTTCCATTCTACGCGATGCAGTTTCAAATCCGTGATCTTCATGCGTCTGCTCCTGTGGAGGTCGTTCTACTCCAGATCGTAGCGCCTCGTCCACCTCGTGGTGGCTCCCGGCTCCACGGTGACCGCCACGTTCATCTCGAGCGAGATCTGGTCACCGGTCACGTAGAGCGCGCTCACCAGCGGCGGCTGGTCGGCCTCCACCGTCATCGCCGTGCCGGTCGCCTCGTTCGCGATCGACCACCGCTGTCGCGGCGCTGCTCCGATCGGCCTGAAGAAGAGCTTCGTGCGCTCTTCGGGCCCCGACGCGTCGAACCCGAAGGTCCGGCCGTCGAGCTGGCGGATGAGCGCGGTGGCTGGTTCCTCGAGCCGGTTGCCCACGCTGTCGCAGACCGCGCAGTCGTAGCCCACGTCGACGGTGTAATCGGGCGACAGCGGCGCCCCGTCGAGCGTGCAGAAATTGTGCAGGTACTGCTCGGTCTCGAAGGGCGCGCTGCCCAGGTTCTCGAGCGCGTAGTCGAGCGTGATCGCGTGGCCTTCGAGGCGCACGTCGACGGCGAGCTCGTAGCCGATGGGGGTCTCGCCCGGATCGAGGCGCTGGGTGAAGCGGGCGCGCGATCGCTCGGCCGAAAGCGTCGTCTCCGGACGCACGCGGACCGGGTAGACGTGGGAAAACGAGTACGCGTCGGGCGAGTCGCGCTCGAGCAGGCCCACGCCGATCTTCACGAACGGCTCTCCCGGCGCGCAGCCGTCGAAGCCGGGCGGGAGGGTACGCTCGCCAATGTCGAACTCCATGGGCGATCCGCGGCGGAAGAAGTAGGAGTGATCACGGTAACGGGCCTGGAGGAGGTGGGCCGCGGGGCTGAAACGGGTCGCCTCGTGCACCTCGCTCGACCCCGGTGGAGCGATCTCGAGCGACGCGTCGCCGGATTCGAGATGGAGCGTCGACTGGTTCGTCATGGTCGTGGCCTCCTGGCCGTGCCAGTATGAGCGATCTCGCGCGCACAATCAAAGGCGTCCCTTTCCGTGCGGGCGCCCATGGAGTAGCTTCTGGGGCAACCGGCCGCGCGCAGGAGGGGCCTATCTCTACCTACACACGACAGGAAGAGCTCGCCAACTCGATCACGCACGGCATCGGCGTCGTGCTCGCGGTGGCCGCGACGGTCGTGCTCGCGACCCGGGCGTTGTCCGCGGGCGACGCGCTGAAGATCGTCACGTACCCCATCTTCGGGTTGTCGATGATCCTCCTCTACACCGCCTCCTCGCTCTACCACTCGCATCCCGATCCCGAGACCCGGCGTCGCCTCAAGGTCTTCGACCACATGTCCATCTACTACCTCATCGCCGGAACCTACACCCCGGTCGCGCTCGTGGGGCTCGGCGGGGCGTGGGGCTGGGCGATCTTCGGGGTGATCTGGGTCCTCGCCATCGCGGGAACGGTGTTCAAGACCTTCTTTACGGGCCGATTCCCGGTCGTCTCGACGGCGCTCTACGTCGCCATGGGCTGGACGGCGCTCGTCGCCGTCGTCCCGCTCGTTCGCACGCTCGAGACGGACACGCTCCTGTGGATCCTCGCCGGGGGCATCGCCTACACCGGCGGGGTCGCGTTCTACGCCTGGAAACGCCTGCCGTTCAACCACGCGATCTGGCACCTCTTCGTGCTCGCCGGGACCGCGTGCCACGTGGTTGCGGTGCTGAGTCTGTAGAGGACGGTACCGGTCGGATGAAGCTGCTGCTCCTTGGCGACGCCCACCTCATCGCGGAAGCCGACCCGTACAAGGGTCTCCACCGGGTTCGCGGATTCTTCAAGGACGCGTGGCCTTCGTTCCGCGACCTTCTTCGCCAGGCCAACGACGAAGCGCCGGATCTCACGATCATGCTCGGCGATCTGGTGGACTGGTTCAGCGAGGAGAACATCGACTTCGGGCTCGATCTCCTCTCGACGCTCGATCAGGCGTGGGCCATGGTTCCGGGCAACCACGACCTGGAGCGGCCGGTTGGCGGCTACGACCAGACGCACTACGAGAACGAGTCGACGCGCGATCGGATGGACTACTGGCGCTCGCTGGGCGTTGACCTGTCGACGCGAACGCTGGATGTCGACGGGTACAACCTGGTCCTGCTCGACGATTCGCTGAGCGACCTGGCAGACGGCACCGCCGCCGCGCTCCCGAAACTGCTCCCGCCCGACCGTCGGAGCCTGCTCCTCGCGCACGTGCCGCTCGACACGCCGCTCATCCGCGAGTATATCGTGTCGGTGGCCCCGGATCGCGACCTGCGAAAGTACGTGCTCAGCGGAGCACCCGACCTCTACCAAACCGCGATCTCCGGGCGCGTCAGCGACGTCTTCACCGCGCACCTTCACTTCCCCGGCCTGCTCACCGACGGCTCGACGAGGTTTCATCTTCAGGGGCTGAGCACGAGCATACACGACCCGAACCGGAATCAGACGACCGTCGCCGAGGCGCTCGTTGTCCAAGGCGGCGCGCACGGCGTGAATCGTCGGGTCGTGTCGGTGGACTGACCGCCTCGCGCGCGATCACCGCCCGCCGAAGAGCGCGAACCCCGCGGCCGACAGCACGAGCGCGAGCACCGGCGTCATCAGCCACCCGACCGCGATGTTGCGAAGCATCCGGAACCTCACGGTGTGCACGCCGTGCATCAGCCCGACGCCTATGACGCCGCCGACGATGCCCTGACTCGTGCTCACCGGCACGCCGATCAGCGCGAAGATGTGCACCGTCACGGCCATGGAGAGAACCGCGATGAAGGCGGTCTGCGCGTTGAGCGTAACGAGCGACGAGCCTACCGACATCATCACGCGTCGGCTGAAGGTCAGAACTCCCAGCGCGATCGCCGCGCCGCCGATCGCCGCGAGGTAGGTGTCGCTCAATCCGGGGATCTGTCCCGAAAAGACTCCGGTCACGTTGGCCACGTTGTTCGCGCCGAGCGCGTAGGAACCGTAGATACCCACAACCACCAGACCGCTGAAGAGCAGGTTATCGCGCGTCAGAATCCCCATGCGCACGTGTCGAAAGAAGAGGCTCAACAGGCGCGAGAAGACGATCGCGAGCAACATGGCGCCGATCGGCGTTGACACCCAGCTCACCACGACCTTGACGAGCGCCGCCCAGTCCATGTTGTTCGTCGCGATCCCGACGCCGGCGATCGCGCCCACGACCGCCTGCGACGTGCTGATGGGCAGGCCCAGGAACGTCATGAGCGTGACCACGATCGCGGCGGAGACGGATACGATCACCACGGTCGTCGTCGTCTGACTCGTGAGCTCGCTGAGCGTGTCGATCCCGCGCTCGCCCTGGAGCACGGCCCCGATGATCACCGCAGCGGCACAGATCAGCGCGGCCCGGCGGAACGTGATGATCCGCGAGGCGACCGCGGTCCCGAAGACGTTCGCCGCGTCGTTCGACCCGAGGGCCCACCCGAGGTAGATCCCGCCCAGCAGGATGAGCACGCTAGATACTCCTCTTGGCCACCATGATGCGGATTCGGTCGGTGGTGTTTTCCGCCCGATCGCTGATACTCGCGACCTTGCGCACGAAGTCGCGCAGGAGGATCTTCATCCATCCCTCTTCGCTTCCCGTAAAGATCCTGCTGATCAGCTGCTCCTCGAGATGGTCTACATCGCTCTCGAGCTGGTCGACCTTGCCGACGTACGCCGTCGCGTTGAGCGAGTTGCTGAACAGGCTGTCCACCGCGCCGATCATCTCCTCGATGCAGTGGCGACTCACCTGAACCATCTCGCGGGTCTCCGGGACGAGGTCGGCGGGGATCACGAGGTGCTGATTGAGAACCATCCGGACAGCCGCCTCGGCCTGGTTCGGCACCTTGTCCATCGTCTCGAGAAGTCCGAGAATATCCCCCCGCGACTCCGGGAAGAGCGCCTTCGAGTACATGAGCACCTCGATCTCCCGCCGGATGTCGTCCGCACGGCTCTCTGCGCTTCGAACCTTCACGCTGTCCTCGGCCAGCTTCTCCCGGTCGTGGCGGTCGCAGTAGGCGATCACGGCCGACTGGAACTCCTCGAGGCAGATGTCGACCTGCTCGTTGTACTGCGTGATGAGCTCCTGTACTCTGCGTTGTTTCCTGGGTACGATCACAGGTCTCCTCCCGTCGCGAGGTCACCCACGTGATCATCGTACCAGAAGCGCGAGCAGGGGCAAAGCTGCGGCGGAGAGTTGCGGCATGATCGTGCGGCTTTGTCCGATCCGGCGAAACGCACGCCATCCGCGTGCACCCGCCGGCACGGCGCCATGCCATTGACCTCGCCCATGCTCCTGTCGCACGCTTGGGTTGTCCGTTCGGACCAAAGGAGCGTTCCAGGTGGCAACCTATGAAGACGGCCCACTCGCAAGCGTCGCCGTGAGCGCGGGCGACCCCGGGGGCATCGGCGCAGAGATCACGGCGCGCGTGCTCGCAGACGACGCGGTGCGCCGGAGCGCCCGGTTCACCGTCATCGGCGACGTGCGGGTCGTGCACGCGGGGGCTCTGGCGGCCGGGGTGTCACCCGAGCTCTTCGTCGCCGGCGAGACGCCGACAGTAGCCCCGGATGGTCCAATCAACGTGCTCCTCCCGGAGGGTGCCGCGGTCGACTCCCACGAGTGGGGCAGAACCGATCCGGAGTACGGCCGCCACGCCGCGCGCTGCATGGAGCTCGCGCTCGATCCCGCGTTGGGATTCGACGGACTCGTCTGCGCGCCCATGAACAAGGAGGCCTTCCACCTCGCCGGCTACGACTACCCGGACGAGCTCGCGTTCATGGCAGATCTCGCGCACGCGCAGGGCGCCGGTATCCTCGGATACGTCAACGGCCTCTGGACGACGACGCTGAGCGAGCACGTCCCGTTCGCCGAGGTGCGCGAACACGTCCGGACCGACCGGATCCTCGAGCGCATCGAAACATTGCGCGAAGCGATGACGCGGGCCGGTCACGCGGACCCGGCCATCGCGGTCGCCGCGCTCAACCCGCACGCCGGCGAGGGCGGCCAGGTCGGGCGAGAGGAGATCGACGAGATCGCGCCGGCCATCGAGGAGGCCCGGCGGCGTGGGATCCGGGCGACCGGGCCGGTCCCGGCGGATATGGTCTTCGTGCTCGGCTCGCGCGGCGACTTCGACGGCGTCGTCTCCATGTACCACGACCAGGCGAACATCGCGCGCAAGCTGCTCGGCACCGGCTGCACCGTCTACCACGGGCTGCCGGTCCCGGCGGCGACCACGGCGCACGGAACCGCGTTCGACATCGCGGGGACGGGTAGCGCCGACGAGGGCAGCCTCCGCCGGGCGGTGGAGCTGGTGGTCACGATGGCGCGCACCGGGTTGTAGGCGGATCTACGCGGATGGCTTGGGAGTCCGCGCTGGGCCCCCGGCGACGACCGGAGCGAGCGACGAGACCACGAGCACGACGCCCAACGCGATGAACGAGACCGCCGCCCACGGCGCGGCCGCCGGGAAGACCGACGCCTCGTCCACGTACGGCAGCGATATCCGCCAGGAGACGAGCGCGATCAGCCCGAACCCGGCGAGCAGCTCGATCAGCCGCGCCACGCGGTTCGAACGGGCGAGCGGCGCGATCCGGCGCGTCCCTGCGCGAAGCCCGGCGACCACCCGGAACGCACGCCAGAGCGCGACGGCCGCGACGACGCCGATCAACGCCCAGAACCCCCGCGTGGCCGGGACGATGACCCCGAAGCGTACGGTACCGGCCCCGCTCCATCGCGCCCATTCGGGCAGCACCGACGCGATGAGCGGCCACGCGCGCTGGCTGTTCGTGAGGATGACGATCCCGTCACCGCTCTCGGGAACCGAATGGAAGTGCGTCATCCAGCCGTGTCCCTGGCCGCCGTGCCAGACCGCGCGCCTCCCGTCGGGCAGCGTCTCTATGAAGTGCCCGAACCCGTACGAATCGGCGACGAAACCGTAGAGACCCGGGATCTCGGCGCGGGGACGGTAGATCGCCTCCAGGCTTTCGCCCGTCAGCACGCCGTCGCGCAGACCGGTCGAGCCGACCGCGCCGGCGGCGACGAATCGGGCCACGTCCTCCACGTCCACGAAGAGCCCTCCGGACGCGCGTGCGGGGTAGACGTACGGGGCGACCGGGGTCCCGTCCATCTCGTGACCCATCGCGAGGGCGGACGCGTAGCGGTCGCGCCACGCGTAGCTCGAATCGGTCATCCCTAGCGGCGAGAGGACCTCGCGCCCCATGAAGTCGGCGAA
>CAZICD010000014.1:11270-57516 GCA_964537725.1 uncultured Spirochaetaceae bacterium
CATCACGCCCCAGGCGGTAACGGGCTTGGAGATCGACTCGGCCCGGCATACCGTGTCCACCGTCATGGGTCGATTGGCCTCGATGTCCGCGTACCCGTACGCGCCCGACCACACGAGCTCGCCGTCGCGAACGACGGCGACGGCGACGCCGGGCACGTCGTAGCGTTCCATGAGCGTCGGCAGCCGCTCGTCCAGGTAGTCCGCGAACCTGCCCACCGGCGCGCCGACGGCCACGCGGTCGCCCGAGCATCCGGCCAGCGTCAGAACGGCGAGGCCGGCGATCGCGATCGCGCCCCGCATGGCTCCTTTGTTCATACGTCCTCCAATGACGGCCGGGGCGAACCCCGGCCGCGTACCGTCACATCTCCCAGCGGAACGTTCGCAGCGAGACCGCGATCCCCGCAACCGCGATCACGAGCAGGATCGCCATCTGCTGCCAGTGCGTCGCGAGCGACGCGCCCTGCGACGCCGCGGTCAGCAGCTCCACGCCGTGGCGGAGCGGCAGGACGACCGCCGCTCGCTGCACGAGTTCGGGGAACGCCGGGAACGGCACCGTCGTCCCGGAGAAGATCAGCATGGGGAAGTAGACGAGGCTCGCGATCATCCCGGCTCGCTTGATGTCCCGGGCCGTGCTCGCGATCACCAGGCCGATCGAGAAGATGGATACCATGACGAGCAGGTACGTTCCAAGCAGGATCAACGGGGAACCCGCGAGCTCGTACCCGAAGGCGACCACGGCGACCACGAGCACCAGTGCGGCCGAGATGATGCTGACCGCAGCCTGCGAGATCAGCTGCACGGAAAGCAACGTCGCCGGATGAACCGGCGTGACCTGCAGGCGCTTGAGCACCTTTCGGCTGCGATACTCCGCGAGCCCGAGCGGGAGCCCCATGAGACCGACCGCGCAGACGCCGATCGCGAGGAACGCGCCGAAGGTCGACCCGACCATGTCGCCGTCGTTGTAGATCATTCCGACCACGACAAGCACGATCACCGGCATCAGCACGGCGAAGAGGATCATGTCCATGCTTCGCAGCGCGAGCCGAAGCTCCGTCCTGAGAAGCGTCAGAAAGGCTCTCATTGCATACCTCCCACGAGATTGATGTACGACTCCTCCAGGCTCGCTCCGCCGCCCGCCGCCAGGATCTCGGCGATGCCGCCCTCCGCGACTTTCCGCCCGTCCTTGAGCACGAGCGCGCGATCGCAGAGGTGCTCCACCTCGTCCATGAAGTGCGACGTGAGCACAACCGTCGCACCCCGCGCCTGCAGCCGCTCGATGAATCCCCACGTCTCCCGTCGAGCCACCGGGTCCAGCCCCGTCGTGAGCTCGTCCAGGAAGATGAGCCGCGGCGCGTGCATGCACGCGAGCAGGATCGACAGCTTCTGTTTCTCCCCGCCCGACAACGTCTCTGCCGGCTTACGCTCGCGCTTCGCGAGGTCGAACTCGGCGAGCAGCGAACGCCACTCGGGCTGCGGGTCGTAGAGACACGCCGTCGTCTCGCAGAGCTCGCCCACCCGGATCCCGGGCTGCCAGGAGGAATCCTGGAACTGAACCCCGATCATCCGAAACAGCTCTCGCCGCTGCGCGACGGGGTCGCCGCCGAGCAGGCTCACCTGCCCGGAGGCCCGCGCTCGAATGCCTAGCGAGCATTCGAGCGTCGTCGTCTTCCCCGAGCCGTTCGGGCCGAGGATCCCGAAGATCTCACCGGCCGCGACGGTGAAGCTGAGCGAATCCACCGCCCGAACGTCGCCGTACGCCTTGCTGAGCCCGTCCACCTGCATTGCTGACTTACTCTTCATGTTCGCCGCCTCCGGCGACCGGCACCTGGATTTCGGTGAGCCACTCCTCCGGGTCGTCACGGTTCCAGATTCCGTCGATGTACGACTCGCGCGGGTGTCCCGCTGCCTCGTACCCGTTCGCCTCGATCCAGGTGAAGAGCTCGTTGTAGCTCTCCCCGATTCTGCTGTACGGTCCGCGGTGCATGAGGCATGCGGCTGCCGGGACCCCGGCAACCGTCTTGAACGCAACCTCCGTCGAATCCTCGCGTGCCTCCACGACCGCCTCGCAGATCTCCACGTCTATGTCCTCTTCGCGGTACTCGTCGTTGTGGAAGATCGTGAAACAGTAGGCCGGCTCGCGACACACGGCGCCTGCGTGCTCCATGTACTCGCCCATCTTCGGCACGATCTCGAAGAACGTGTCGTAGCTCGGAACGGTCGTCCGCATGGAAGCCACGGTGACTTCCGGCAGCGTCTTGATGGTAACATCGCCTGTCATGGCGTCTCCTTCGTGGATCATCGCCAGGTACGCCCGCACTCGTTCGATCCGGCTTTGGTTCCGGCGCATCTCGCGTTCCAGCTCGGCCTCCCGACGTTCGAGAAGCGCCCCTACATCGGCCTCTCCGCTCACGATCCGACGGATCTCCGCGAGGGAGAAGCCCAGATCCTTGAGCGCGAGGATCTGCCTGATGGCGGGCAGCTGGTCCGCGCTGTAGTACCGGTACCCGGTCCACTCGTCGGTGGCCGCGGGCCTGATCAGCCCGATCCGGTCGTAGTGCCGCAGCGTCTTTGGCGTGATCCTGTTGATCTTCGAAAACTCTCCTATCGAATACATCCGCTCTCCTGCGCAAGAGATGTCATGATTGTAGGGATTGCCCTAAGGGCAGAGTCAACGAAGAATTCGTTTTTTTTGTGGGAAATGCCGATGCGACCGGGCGGGCCCGGTGGCGGCGTGTGCGTGAGGAGCGGCCGCCGGCTACACCTGCGGCGCCGCCGGTCCGCGGTGGTTGGCGTACCCGGGTTCGTGGTTCCGCCACCGAGGGTCGGCTACGTGCTCGAGCCGGGAGAACGGGTCGTCGGTGGCACGGATGTGTTCAGCGAACGCTGCGCGCATCCGCTCGAGCTCATCCGCCGCGGACGGATCCGGCGCGAGGTTGCGGGTCTCGTACGGATCGGCCGCGAGGTCGTAGAGCTCCTCGTCACCGCCTTCGGCGTAGACCATGTACTTGTACCGGCCGTCGGTGAGCATGCGCCCCGGCTCGATCGTGAAGCCCCATTCGGTGTGCCACTCGCTCGCGACGTACCGCGGCCCGTCGTCTGCGCGCGCCTCCGCCGGCGGCGACCCGGTCAGAAGCGGCGCGAGCGACCGGCCCTGCGCGCTCGCCCGCAGGCGCGCGGCGGCCTCGGGCTCCCGCGCCCCCGACCCGCCGTCGATCCCGGCGAGATCGAGCAGCGTCGGAGCCAGATCGAGCAGCGACACCGCCCCCTCGACCCGCCGGCCCGGCTCGATCGCCGGACCGACGAAGGCGAACGGAACGCGCGTCGTCTCGTCGTAGAACGTCGTGTGCTTGGTCACGCCTCCGTGCGCGGTGATCGCGTCACCGTGGTCGGAGAAGAAGACGTAGAGCGTATCGTCGTCCGGAAGCGCCGCGCGCGCGGCGGCCGTGACCCGCGCGACCTCCGCGTCGGCGCGTGCGGTGTAGTGGCGGTAGGCGTCGAGGTAGAGCCGGTACTCGCGCTCGCCCCAGCCCTGCGTCTGGGCGAGGCGGTTGTGCGCGCAGCACTGGTACTGCACCGAGCGGGGTCTCGTCTCGAAATCGGCGTCGTGGAAGTTGGGCGGAAGCGGGGGGAGCTCGTCGGTCGGCGTGACCGGCGGGAACCCGGGTGCAGGAGCGCCGCCGGCCGTGGCAACGAAATCGGCCTGCTCGCCCGAAACGTGACGCGCCATCTCCCCCACCCAGCCGCAGATGTTGTGCGGGTTGTTCAGCTCGACAACCGCGAGTAGCGGCGACGCGGTCCCGCCGAACGCGCCGTCGGCACCCGCGCGTGCCCGGCCGGCAAAGAAGTCGACCGCCTGATCGGTCGTCACGCGGTCGCGGAACGTGTCCTGGTTGACGGGATAGCCCGGCTCGGGCTCGACCTCGCACGTGCCCTGCGGCACGCGCTCGAACCCGCGCAGCGCCCCGGCGTCGTGTTCCTTCCCGAAGTGAACCGTCTCCCATCCGGCGGCCGCGAACGCGTCGCCGAGCGCCGGGAGCGACTCGGGCACCTCGCCCTGCTCGAACTTCTTTCCGTTGGAAAGGACGCCGGTGCGGTGCGGCCACGAGCTCGTCCAGAACGCGGCGCGCGCCGGCATGCAGAGCGGGCAGGGCGTGTACGCGCGGTCGAAGAACGTCCCGTCGCGGAAGAACGCGTCGATCGTGCCGAACTCGTGCGCGCCGCCGTAGGCGCGAAGCGCGCGCGAGGAGAGCTGGTCGACGGTGACGATGACGATGTTGTTCATGGCGAGGCTCCCCCGTCGCGCCTCCTACCCGAACGGCACCGTATTGCTCACGAACGCGAGCTGTGTGCCGTCCGGCGACCAGGACGGGACGTTCATCGTGCCCTGCCCGCCGTAGACGTACGCGATCACGCGCGGCTCGCCGCCGTCGCGCGGCATGAGCCGGAGGTAGACGCGCTTCGCCGGCGGGTGGTCGGCCGGATCAACCTCGTCCGCGAGGTAGGAGACGAAGGCGATCCGGCGGCCGTCGGGCGATACGTGCGGAAACCAGTTGTTGTACTCGTCGTCGGTGAGTTGCTCCTGCCCGCTGCCGTCGGGCTTCATGCGCCAGATCTGCATGAGGCCGCTTCGTACCGAGTTGAAGTAGATGTACTCGCCGTCGGGGGTGTACTCGGGTCCGTCGTCGAGCCCCGGGGCGGTCGTCAGACGCTCCTCCTCGCCGCCGTCGACGGGGATCCGATAGACGTCGAACTCGCCGTCGCGCGCCCCGGTGTACACCAGAAACCGTCCGTCGGGCGACCAGCCATGAAGATACGACGGTGCGTTCGGGGTCACTCTGCGCGGTCGGCCGCCGATGAGCGGCACCGTGTAGACGACCGAGCCCCCGTCCTCGCGGCTGTGGCTGCTTACCGCGAGCGTGGAGCCGTCGAAGGAGATGACGTGGTCGTTGTTGTTATCCACGACGTCGCCGGTGTCGATGGGCGAGGCCTCGCGGGAGTCGAGGTCAAATCGGTAGAGGCGCCCGCCGCTGTTGTAGATCAAAGCCTTCCCGTCGCGCGTCCAGTTGGGCGCCTCCAGGACGTAGTCGGCGCGCGCGAGAACCCGACGGTCGCCGCTGCCGACGTCGAGAAGCTCGAGGCGGCTGCCGAAGGGATCGTGCGCCCGGTCGAACCCGTCGCCCACCGGCACCACGACGCGTACGTTGTCGAAGACCGCACGCTCAAGGGTGTCCGCCTCGTGCGAGCACACGAAGAGCCCGACGTGCGTGTCCCCGCCCGGGTCGACTCCGTCGACCTGCACCGTCGTGAATGGCTCGCCGGACCGGGCGGTCGACACGATCCACGTCGTACCGCGCCGCTCGAGCCGAACGACATCGGCATCCGTGAGCGGGCTTCGCACCTCCTCGGTCTCACCGCCGCGCGAGCGGCGGAACTGCAGCGCGAGCAGTCCGTCGCCGTGGACGACCGCCGACACGTGCGGCGCGTCCGGGTCGAGCGATGCGCGCGCCATCCAGCCGAGCTTGCGGTGCGCGTTCGCGCCCTCGCCCTCGAACGCCGCGCGCGCGGTGACGATGAAGTCGCCGCTCATCCGCTTCCAGACGAAGTGGAAGTCGTCCCGTGCATCCCAGATGTTCGCTCCGGCGCCGTCGACCACGTATCGCTCTCGCGCCTCGTCGTACTCGCACGAGCCCGCCCGCCTGGGCGCGCCCACGTCGGTAACGCCTTCGAAGTCTCCACACGATGCCATGCGTCTACACCTCCGCCGCCGTCGACCGGGACGACGAGATAACGTCCTGCGCACTCACCTCCGACCCGCGCTCGTCCGACAGGTAGATGCCCTGCTGGATGAGCATCGTCGACAGCGCGAGCTCCGCGGTGGGCAGCAGCTCCACCCGGCCGTGGAGCGCAGCCGCCCAGTGGTGCTGCGACGAGGACATGTCGCGCGCGAGCTCGGGCGTGAGCAGCTTGCGCCGTCGCGCGACGGCGTTCAGATCCGCGGTCATGTCGAAGTCGATGTCCGCGATCGTCTTGTGGAAGCTGAACGGATCCACGCGGACCCCGCCCTTCGACCCGACGATGTAGCTGGGCGAGAAGCGGTCCAGGTTGATCGCCCACGCGGAGACGATGTCCATCGTCACGCCGCCTGCGAACGTGACGCTTCCGGTGGCGAACTCCTCCACGTCCATCTCGCGTCCGCGCTCGGGGTGCATATCCAGCTCGCGGTAGGTCTTGCCGGTGATGCGCTCCACGTCCGGGTTACCGAGCAGGTAGAGCATGCGCGAGAGCTCGTAGATGCCGGTGTCGTAGAGCGCACCGCCGCCGGCCTGCGCCTTCTGGACGAACCGGGCGGTGCCGTAGCCGTCCACGTAGGGCCGGCCTCGCCGGCGGTACTCGGTCGCCGCCGCGTGGTAGACGTGTCCCAGCTCCCCCGCTTCGACCAGCATCCGGCACGCGAGCGTCGCGTCGGTGTAGAGCCTGCCGAGCTGGATGTGCAGCATCTTCCCCGTCTCGCGCGCCGCGTCGAGCATCGCCACGCCATCGGCGTACGACCCGGCGATCGGCTTCTCGCAGTAGACGTGCTTGCCCGCGCGCAGCGCCTCGATCGTCACGGGCGCGTGCAGGTTGTTGTGGAGACACACGTCCACCGCGTCGAGGTCGTCGCGCCTCAGAAGCTCGCGGAAGTCGCCCGTCGCGTCGGGGATCTCGAACTCCGCGCACGTGCGCGCGAGCGATTCGGCGTCCACGTCGCACGCGACGGCGACCTCCACCTCGTCGATCTCCGCCCACCTGCGCAGGTGCGCCTGCGCGATCTGTCCCGTTCCGATGATGCCGATTCGTTTCATTCGTCGCTCCGTTTCGGCCCACCATAGCACGCGCGTCACCGCCGGGGAAGCGCGGCCCGCCGGGACGGAATTCACGGTTGACGCGTTTCAACAAAAGCTCTAATATAGTCGATATCTGTTGAAACGAACGCTTCTCTCGGTCGGGAGGCCGATGTGCCCATGACAGCGACGCCAGCCAACACGATCCTCGTCGTCGAAGCCCGCCCCACGCTGGCGAGGAGCGTGCGCGACGCGCTCGACGAGCAGGGGTTCTCGCCGGCCGTCGTAGCAGACGCCGAGGAGGCGGTGGGCGCGATCCGCGAGGACGAGTCGATCGCCGTCGTCCTCCTCGACGCCGACCCCCGCTACGGGGTCTACGATCGGCGCACCGCACCGCGGATCATCGAGGCGCGCGACATCCCCATCGTCTTTCTCACCGATCACGTCGCGGCCGACGACAACGGCTCGAGTCCGACGTTGAAGGACAGCTTTCGCACGACGCTCGCGGAGACCGTCACGGCGGCGCTCGACGCCTCCGCCTCGCAGCGCGAGCTCGCAGAGGAGCGCGCCAGACGCCAGGAGCTCGAGGACGCCTACCGCTCCTTCGTGCACTCGTTCGACGGCATCGCGTTTCGCCTCCCGCTCCACGGCGCGCCGGTGTTCATGCACGGCCGCGTTGAGGAGATCACCGGCTACACGGAGGACGACTTCGTGTCCCGACGCGTGAGGTGGGCGGATCTGATGCGGCCCGAGGACCGCAAAGTCTTGCGGTCGGAGCTCTCGGCGCTGCGAACGACACCGGGGTACCGGGTGGAGCACGAGCACCGCCTCGTCCGCGCAGACGGTTCGACCGGATGGGTCAACGAGCGCGTGACTTCGATCGCCGACGAGAACGGCGACGTCCGCTGGATCCAGGGTGTCGTGTCCGATGTCACGCGGCGAAGGACGAGCGAGGAGCGCCTGCAGGCGACCGTTCAGGAGAAGGACGCGCTCGTCCGCGAGATGAACCACCGCGTCAAGAACAGCATCGCGCTGCTTCGCTCGCTCGTCTCGCTCCAGGCGGCGCGCTCGACGGACGCGGCGGCGATGGGCGACCTCGCGGCGCAGGTGAACGCGATCGGACTCGTGCACGAGAAGCTCCAGCAGGCCGAGGCCGTCGTGGAGGTGCCGCTCGGTGACTACCTGAGCGACCTCGTCACCTCGGTCCTCGCAGCCGGCGGCCACGGCGACGCGGTGGTCGAACTGTCGGTACCCGACCTGCCGATCTCGTCACGGCTCGCGACCTCGCTGGGGCTCCTCGTCAACGAGCTCGCGACGAACGCGATGAAGTACGCGTTTCCGACGTCCGAGCGCAAGCACCTGGCGATCACGGTCGAGGAACGCGCCGGCGAAGAGCTCGTCCTCACGGTCGAGAACGACGGACCGCCCTTGCCGGAAGCCCTCGACTTCGACGCCCCGTCGACGTTTGGCTTGCGCCTCGTGTCGCTGCTCGTCGCGCAGATGGAGGGCGAGCTCGCCGTGCAGCGCGCGCCGACTCCCCGGTTCACCGTGCGCATACCCCGATCCTGAGCCCCGCGCGCCGTTGACACCCACCCCCGCCATCGACGACCATGACCGGAATTTGTCGGCGCAAGAAAAACCGGGCAGATCGCGCCCGGCGCCGGACGACCGGGAGGCGGTATGGACATACGGGCGCTCATGACGCCGACGTTCGCGGGGCTCGAGGGCGGGCTCTTCTCGTCTGTTTCGAAGGCCGATGTGGGCGAGGGCGCGGGGAAGCTGATCGAGCGGGGAACCGACATCCTCGCGTGGGCGGATCCGTTCTTCCCCGACCCGTCGATCCCGGAGTCGGTGAAGCGCGTGATGACCGCGGCCGTCGAAGAAGGCTCTCCGGCGCACTACTCGATGCCCATCGGTCGCGCGGAGCTGCGCCGGACGATCGCGAAGCAGGTCGCCCGCCGGACCGGCCTCGACATCGACCCGAGCCGGAACGTGATAGTCACGCCGGGCTCGGACACCGGGCTGCTCTACGCGATGATGCCGTTCGTAGCCCCCGGGACGGAGGTCCTCGTCCCCGAGCCCACCTACCCCAACGCCTTCCTCAACCCGCGCCTGCTCGGCGGGATCACGGTGACGGTCCCGCTGCGCGCCGATGAAGGGTGGCAGATCGACGTCGCCGAGCTCGAGCGGCGGCTGACGCCGGCGACGAAGATGGTCGTCATCTGTCAGCCGAACAATCCCACGACGACGCTCTACCGCCGCGAGACGCTCGAGTCGCTCGCGCGCTTCGTCGTGGAAAACGACCTCGTCCTCGTCTGCGACCAGGCCTTCGAGGATCACGTCTTCGACGGCCGCGAGCTCGTCGCGCCGGCGACGCTTCCCGGCATGTGGGAACGCACGCTCACGGTCTGCTCGGTGTCCAAGGGGCTCGGCCTGAGCGGCTTCCGCATCGGGTACATCTACGCGCACGACGCGATCATGGACGTGCTCTACGGCGGCGCTGTGAACGTGCTCGGTACCGCGGCAACGGTGACCTCCATTGGCGCGAACGAGGCGCTCGGCGACGAGGCGCTGCTCGACGACATTCACGCGCGGCTCGTTCGTCGCCGCGAGATCGCGTGCGAGGAGCTGGGCTCGATCCCCGGCGTCGGTATGCATCCGCCGGAGACCGGCATCCTCGCCTGGCTCGACGTGAGCCGACTGGGCACCTCGCAGGAGATCGTCGCCTACCTGCTCGAGCACGCGAACGTCCTCGTGAACCCGGGTGACCAGTACGGCGAGCACGGCGAAGGCTGGGTCCGACTCGTCTACGCCGCCTTCGCCGACGACGACCGCGCCGCCTCCGTCTTTGCGCGGATCCGCGATGCGCTCACCGAGCTCGCCCGCGAGAAAGGGGTCGCATGACCATGCCTGCACCATCACCGCGCACCGGCCCCATCGTTCCGCTGCAGGAGCTCTTCGCGCTCCACGACGACATCCTCGAGAAGCGGCTGGAGACGCTTCTGCCCCGGCTCATGGACGAGGCGGGGGTCAATATGTGGATCGTGATCGGCGACGAGTACAACGAGGGCCCCGGCGTCCGGTCGTTCCTGCCGTCGAGCTTCATCCACGCGCGCCGGAAGGCGCTCTTCGTCGTGGCGCGCGGGGACGACGGCACCGTGCGGCGATACGTCGTCTCGCGACCGGACTTCACGATCGACCGCTTCTTCACGCCGGTCCTGCTCAAGCCGCCCGGCTTCGACTTCGAGACCTTCTACACGACCTTCGCGCCCGACTACGACCTTGAGAAGATCCGCGCGATGGAGCCGGAGGACACGTGGGAGTGCGTGGGCCGGCTCGTGCGCGAGCACGACCCGGAGTCGATCGCGATCGAGGTCTCGTCGGTCACCGCCTTCGCCGACGGGCTCTCCAAGTCCAACTACGACGCGCTCGCCGAGGCGATCGGCGAGCGCTACCGCGACCGGCTCGTCCCGGCGGAGCACCTCACAGTCCGCTGGCTCGAGACGCGCATCGACGAGGAGATCGACCTCCTCGCGAAGATCGTCTCGGCGACGCGCGCGATCGTCGCCGAGTGCTACTCCACGAGCGTCATCACCCCGGGGAAGACGACGCTCGGCGAGGCCCGGTTCTACCTCATGGAGCGCGGCTACGAGCTGGGGATGGTCCCGTGGTTCGAGGCGACCGTCTGGGCTCGGCGTCGCGGGCACGCGCACCTCGACGACGACGACACCGTGATCGAGCCGGGCGACCTGCTCCACTGCGACGTGGGCTTCACGTACGGGGGGCTGAACTCGGACGTTCAGGAGATGGCGTACGTGGACAACCCGGGCGACCCGGAGAACGCGGCGGTCATCGAGCGACTGCGGGAGATCCACGCGACCGCCGCGCGTCTGCAGGATATCGCGGCCGAATCGTTCCGCGAGGGCGCCACCGGCAACGAGATCCTCGCCGCGGCGCTCGAGCGCGCCCGGGCGGAGGGCATCGCCCGGCCCATGATCTACACCCACCCCATCGGCCTGTTCGGGCACGGCCCGGGCCCGACCATCGGCACGTTCGGGAACCAGGAGTTCGTGGAGGGCACCGGCGAGTACCGGCTGCGCGACCGCACCTGCTACGCGCTCGAGCTCAACGTGCGCGAGGAGATGGGGCCGTGGGACGACCTGGTCGTGATGTACGGGCAGGAGATAGACGTGGTCTTCCGCGACGGCCGCGTGGAGTTCCCGGCCGGCCGGCAGCGCGAGCTGCACGTGATCGGGTAGAGCGCGGGGACCGGGCGGGGGCCGCCGGGCGCCCCGGGCCCGCGCGCCTACGCGTAGAAGCAGCTCACCTCGTGCTCGTCGCCGCGGCTCTCGAGCGGCGGCTTCTCCACCTTGCACCGGTCGGTGGCTATGGGGCAGCGCGTCGAGAAGGGGCAGCCCTGCGGCGCGTTCAGCGGGCTCGGGATCTCGCCGCGGAGGATCGTGCGCTCCTGGCGGTTGCGCGGATCTCCCTTGCTGATCGAGCCCATGAGCGATTTCGTGTACGGGTGCAGCGGGTTCTCGAAGAGCTCGTCGGCCTTCGCCGTCTCCATGACCTGGCCCAGGTAGAGCACCATGATCCGGTCGCTCACGTGGCGGATGACGCGCAGGTCGTGCGAGACGAAGAGGTAGGTGAGCGAGAGACGACGCTTGAGATCGGAGAGCAGGTTGATCACCTGCGCCTGCACCGAGACGTCGAGCGCGGAGACGAGCTCGTCGCAGACGACGAACTTGGGGTTCAGCGCGATCCCGCGCGCGATCACGACGCGCTGGCGCTGCCCGCCGCTGAACTCGTGCGGGTACCTGCGCATGACGTCGCGGGTGAGCCCTACCATCTCGAGCAGGTCGCCCACCAGGTCGACGCGTTCGTCGACGGAGAGGTCCTTCCGGTAGTTCTCGAGCGGCTCCATGACGATGTCGCGGATCGTCATCTTCGGGTTCATCGAGCTGTAGGGGTCCTGGAAGACGAACTGCATGTCCTTGCGAAGCGCGTGCAGCCGTCGCCAGTCGTAGCCGACGATGTCCTCGCCCTCGAAGAAGACCTCCCCCGCCGTGGGGTCCTCCAGCCGCAGCAGAATCCGGCCCAGCGTGCTCTTGCCGCAACCGGATTCGCCCACGACGCCCATCGTCTCGCCCCGGTAGACGTGAAAGTTGATGTCGTCCACGGCCTTCAGGTGCGACCGTTTCAGCCGCAGGAGGCCGCCCTTCACCGGATAGTGCTTCGAGAGATTGCGCGCGTCGAGAATGACCTTTCGATCCTGGCTGCTCACGTCGTCTCCTCCGCGTTCGGGTCGAAGAGGTGGCACCGCACGTCCTGGTCGCCCACGCGGTGGACCGCCGGGGGCTCGACGCGACAGCGTTCCCAGGCGAACTCGCACCGGTTGTGGAACCGGCACCCGGGGGGCCTGTTGGCGATGGACGGGACCACGCCGCGGATCGTCGGCAGCTCGCCGGAGGTGCCCTCGAGCGTTGGCATGGCCGACAGAAGCCCGCGCGTGTAGGGATGCTTCGGGTTCTCGAACACGTCGATCACGCTTCCCCGCTCGACGATCTGACCCGCGTACATGACGATCACATCGTCGGCGATGTCGGCGACGACGTTCAGGTCGTGCGTGACGAAGAGGATCGACGTCCGGAATACCTCTTTCAGCTTTTCCAGGAGCTCGAGAATCTGCGCCTCTATCGTAACGTCGAGCGCCGTCGTGGGTTCGTCGGCGATCATGACCTTCGGCTCGGACACGAGGCCCATCGCGATCATCACGCGCTGACGCATCCCACCGCTGAGCTCGTGCGGATACTGGTGGATGCGCTCCTCGGGCGAGGGGATACCCACGTCGCGCAGCACCTCGATCGCGCGCGCGTACGCCTGCTTCTTCGAGACGTTCTGGTGCTCGAGCAGCACCTCCGTGATCTGGTCGCCCACCTTGAGGATGGGGTTCAGCGCGGTCATGGGCTCCTGGAAGATCATGGAGATCTGCTGCCCCAGGATCCGGTGCTGGATATCGTGCCGCGGCAGCTCGAGGATGTTCTCGCCGTCGAGCGTGATCTCCCCGCTCGTGATCCGGCCGTTCTCGGCGAGCAGCTGCATGATCGCGAGCGCGGTCACGCTCTTGCCGCTTCCGGACTCGCCCACGATCGCGAGCGTGCGCTGCTCGCCGAGCGTGAAGCTCACGTTCTCGATCGCGGTGAACGTCCCGGATTCGGTCTTGAACTGTACCGTGAGGTCTCTGACCTGCAGAATATCGTTCGAGCTCACACGCGTTCCTATTGTTTCGGGTCGAATGCGTCGCGCAGCCCGTCGCCGAGGAAGTAGATCCCGAGGACGAGCAGGAGCGTGACCATACCGGGCGGCAGCCAGACCCACGGCATCTCGCGAAGTACGAGCGATCGCTGCGCGTCGATGAGCATATTGCCCCAGCTCGGGGTGGGCTGCTGGACGCCGACGCCCAAAAAGCTCAGCGACGCCTCCATGAGGATCGCCTGCGCCGTGCCGATCGTGACCTGGACCATGACCGGCGCGAGGATGTTCGGCATGATGTGCCGCGCGATGATCTTCGGCGACAGCGAGCCGCACCCCCTCGCCGCGGAGATGAAGTCGAGCTGCTTGATCCGAAGCACCTCGCCGCGAACGAGCCGCGCGGTGTTCGTCCAGCGCACGAAGCCGATCGCGAAGACCACGATCCACAGCGACGGCTCCAGGATCGTCGAGATCGATATCAGCAGGAAGAGCACCGGAAACGAGATCACGACGTCGACGATCCTCATCAGCACCGAATCGAGCAGCTTCCCGAAGTATCCGGAGATGAGCCCCACGATCGTACCGATCACCGTGGAGATGAGGACCGCGGCGAAGGCGACCACGATCGTAACGCGTGCGCCGTAGAGCACGCGGGTGAGGACGTCGCGGCCGAGCCGGTCGGTGCCCAGCAGGTGCTCGGCGCTCGGCGGGGCGTAGCGGTTGTACGTCGCCCCGTCTTCGGCGAAGAAGAACTCGGACGGGCCGTAGGGGGTGAGCACCGGCGCGAAGATCGCGATGAAGACGAAGACCAGCGTGACCGCCGCGCCGATGATCGCGAGCTTGTTGCGGATGAACCGCCGGTACGCGAGATCGTAGAAACTGTTCTGCTGAAAGACTCTCATCTCGCCGCTCCTAGTGCCTGATCCTGGGGTCGGCGACGGCGTAGAGGATGTCCGCCGTCAGATTGCCCATCAGAACCAGCGTCGCCGTTATGAGGTTCAAAGCCATCACGATGCCGTACTCGCGGTCCTGGATCGCCTGGATCCCCAGGCTGCCCATGCCGGGCCAGTTGAAGATGCTCTCGGTGATGTACGCGCCGCTGAAGAGGAAGGGGATGGAGAGCCCGAAGATCGTGATGACGGGGATGAGCGCGTTGCGGAAGGCGTGCTTGTAGACGATCGCCTTGCGCCGCAGGCCCTTCGCGCGGGCGGTTCGGATGTAGTCCTCCTTGAGCACGTCGACCATGTTCGAACGGGTGAATCGGCTCACGGTCGCGATATTGCCGAGCGAGAGCACGATCGCCGGCAGGACGAGGTGGTGCGCGATGTCAATGACGAGCGCGAGGCCGCTGTGTCCGGCGCGCACGTCCAGCATCCCACCGGACGGGAAGACGCCCAGGATGATGCTGAAGAGGTAGATCATCAGCAGCCCGAAGAAGAACGACGGGATCGCGACGCCCACGAGCGAGAAGACCGTCAGCCCGTAGTCCACGCGCGTATTCTTCCGGACCGAGGCCCACACGCCGATGGGCACCCCCACCGCGAAGCTCAGCACGAACGCGGAGAGCGTGAGGATGACCGTATTCGGCAGCCGCTGCCCGATCAGCCCGCGGATCGAGTGATTGCCGGCGTACGTGTAGCCCAGGTTCCCCCTGAGCACCTCGTTGAGCCAGCGGTAGTACTGCACGTACCACGGATCGCCGAGCCCGAGCGCCGCCCGCGACTCCTCGAGGTCTTCCATGCTGATCGTCGGATCGACGAAGTTGGCGAGCGGGTCGCCGGGCGCGAGCTTCATGATCGCGAACGAGAGCACGGTGATCCCGAAGATCACGGGTATCGATTGCAGCAGTCGTTTCAGGATGTAGGTCGTCATACGTGCGCGTCCCCGTCAGCGGATCAGGATGAGCTCCCTCTGCGGCTCGCCGAGGAGCTCCGGTCCGTCGGCGGTCACCACGTAGTTGTCTTCCGAGATGATCGCCGGACCCTCTTCATACAGAATCGTGGGCTCGATGGCAAACACCATGCCCTCCTCCACCGTCCCGAGCGCCGCCTTTCGGTAGCTCTTCTTCTCCGGCCCCAGGATCGTGCCGCCGTCGTGGACGTCGCGGCCGACCTGGTGGCCCACCGCGTGGAAGATGTTCGGATAGCCGCGGTCGAGCACGTACTGGCGGGCCGCGTGGTCCACGTCCTTGCCCACCGCGCCCGGCTTCAGGACCGCGAGCGCGGCCTCGGTAGCCTCGCGCACGGTACGGAACGCCTTCTGCATCGGCTCGGAAGGAGCCGTCTCGCCGGGCTTGAGGACGTACGCGGTGCGCGCGATGTCCGAGCAGTACCCCATGTAGTCGACCGAGAAGTCACAGATGACGTAGTCCCCCGGTTCGAGCACCCCCTCGCCGGGAGCCCGATGCGCGATCCGGTGCTTCATGACGATGGGCGGGCTCAGGTCGCGCGAGATGCCGTTCACGACGTCGCGCTTCTTCATGCCCTCGATGAACAGCTCTCCCACCTCGATCTCGGTCATGCCCGCGCGCGCGGCGGAGAAGACCTCGTCGTAGATCTCGAGCGTGATCTCGATCGCGCGCCGGATGTAGGCGAGCTCCTGCGCGGATTTGATACTGCGCAGCTTCTGGATGTAGTCCTCGCTCGACACGATGCGCGACGCGTACGGCTCGCCGATCATCGCGAGCAGCGACCGGTACGCGCCAACGTCGAGCCCGTCGGCGAGGTGATTGGTCTTCGAGATGTTGAGCGCGATCCGCCGCGGGTCGGCCGAACGCACGAACCCGCCCACCGTCGCGGCCGGTCCGTCGGTGCCGTAGACGATGACCTCGTCGAAGAGCCCGGCGTCGCGCACGCCCCGCTCGTCGTCCGGGTGGGCGAGGACGGTCGTCCCGCGCGTCGTCATGAGGTAGAAGGTGTCGTGCGCGGTTCGCGTGCCGAAGAGCAGGGGGACGCTCGGGTCGCCGGTGCCCCGGTCGCGGACGATCGCGAGATCGATCCCGCGCGCGTCCATGTAGCGCCGGGCCTGGTCGACCTTCTCTTCGTGGAGCTGACGCTGTTCCTTCATGCTGATACCTTCCCAAGGTCGCGGATGAGCCGCTCGAGGATCGCCGTTCCCACGTCGATCGACTCGCGCGGGATCTTCTCGTCGGTCTGGTGGACGAGCGTGAGCACCTCCGAGAAGGGCACCGCGCGCGTCACCGGACCGAACCCGTAGACGTCGCACCCGAGCGCGCCGAGAAAGCGACCGTCGGTCTGACCGAGCGCGAAGCCCGGCAACAGGCGCGCCCCGTCGAGGTGCTCGCGCGCACCCCGTTCGAGCGAGGCGAACGCTTCGCCGTCGAGACGTGAGATGAAGCCGGGCCTGAACTCGGCGATCTCCCACTCGACGTCGAGCCCGCCGAACACCTCCGCGAGCACCGCCTCCGCGTACGCGCGGTCGTGGGAGGGAAGCAATTGCAGCTCGGCCTCGAAGGTGATCTCGTGCGGCAGCACGTTGACCTGCGACCCCGCGTCGAAGCGCTTGAGGATGAACGCGTCGCGCCGATTGTACTCGCGAAACGCGCGCAGGAACGGATGCTCCCACGAGCCGTCGAGGAGCTCGTCGTACCGGGCGGATACCGCGTTCTCCTCGGCCGGGAACTCGCGGGCGGCCATGCGGTCGAGGAGCGCAACCAGCTTCGGCATCGCCGGATCGTCGGCCGGAAACGACGAGGGGCCGGCGCTCCCTCGGAGCGTGACCGCGAATCGGCACCGTCCCTTCTCCCCGGCGGTGCAGAGGTGGAACGGGCCGGCGGGGTGCTCGACGTAGAACCCGCCGCCCTCGTTGACGACGACGCCGCCTGCGAAGGCGTCGGCCCAGCGATCGGCGACGTGCGGCATCCCCAGCGAGCTGCCCTGCTCCTCGTCGGCGGTTGCGACGAAGTAGACCGGTCGGTCGAGCTCGGCGTCCCGCAGCGCGAGCAGCGCGCCCAGCTCGATCGCCGTGAGGTACTTCGTGTCGAGCGTGCCGCGTCCGTAGATGATGCCGTCGCGCTCGACGGCGTCGAACGGCGGATGCGTCCATTCGGCCGGCTCGGCGGCGACGACGTCGAGGTGCGAGATGAGAACGATCGGCGGCTTCCCGCGCTCCGGCCCGATCCGCGCGACGATGCTCGCGCGCGACGGCTCCGGCTCGACGATCTCGCTCGCGATGCCGTGCTCGGCGAGGATCGAGGCGAGGTAGTCGGCAGCGATGCGCTCGTTGCCCGGCGGGTTGGTCGTGTCGAGGCGGACGAGACCCTTGAAGATGCCGACGAGATCGACGGGACGGGTCATTCGAGCACGGACCTCAGCAGATCGGCGCTCGAGATCTCCATCGCGTGCAGCCGTTCGGCACCCACGATCTCCTCGAGCTGCGCGTAGAGGCCCCAGCGCAGCCCGTCGTACGCCGCGTCGTCCTCGCAGATATTGAGCGCGAGCGCAGTCGGCGCGAGCTCGTCGAAGACGCGCGCGAACTCCACCGGGAAGTCGTCCTCCATCGCGACGACGCGGTCGAAGAAGGGGTAGCCCTCCCAGGCCATCGCGTCGGTGCGACCGGTGAGCACGAGGTGCCTGCCGTCGGCGTTGAAGAAGATCGCCGTCTGCGCGACGACGTGCGTGTCGACGATGCGGGGCAGCACCCCGTCGGAGTCCTCGCGCGAGAGTACGAGCAGCGTGTCGATCCCGCGCGAGCGCAGCTCGGCCTCGATTCGCTCCACGATCCGCGCGCTTCTCGTGATCTTCGTTTCACTCTCAGCCATGCGTGTCCTTCCTCATGACGTAGCTGCGGCAGAGGTCGCCCATGACGTCGGTACAGAACGAGACCGATTCGAGCGAGATCCGCTCGTCGACCCCGTGGATCGACGCGATGACCTCGCCGAACGGCTGCGATGTCGCAAGCGGAGCGAAGCCGAGCACGTCGCAGCCGAGCGGCCGCAGGTACTTGCCGTCGTTCGCGCCCGGGGTGAGAAACGGCACGCACGCCTCGATGCGCGGGTCGTGCCGCCTGAGCGCGGCCTCGGCCATCGCGACGATCGGGTTCGAAAACGCCGTCTCGTAGCCGGCCGAGAACGACACCACCTCGAGCTCGACCGGCAGATCGCCCAGCGCCGCCTGAACGGCCGCTACGAACGCCTGCTCGCTCACGCCGGGCAGGAGGCGGCAGTCGAAGGTCGCCTCGCCCTTCACGCCGCGCGGGAGCTCCGGGTTGCGCGCCCCACCTCGAACGATCGTGGGGGTGATCATCGAGCGCGTCATCGCACCCAGGAGCTTCGAGAAGAACGGGTCGCCGAGGACCGCCGCCTTCGCGGCGGGGTCGTCGGTTTCCCGCCAGCCGACGCGCTCGAGGAGGCGGGTGACGGTGTCCGGGGTGCCGTCGTCGAGCTCGACCGACGAGACCGCCGCGACCGCGCGCGCGAGGATCGACTCGTGGTCGAGCGTGGGAAAGTACGGGCTCGACCCGGGGAGCTCGGGCACCGTGACCTTCAGCCGGCACACGCTCTTCTGCCCGGTCTCGACGAGCGAGTACCAGCGGCCGTCGTGGTCCCAGGCGAAACCGCCGCCCTCGTTGAGAACGGTGCGACCGGTGAGCTCGCGACGAATGTCCGGCTCGTCGAGCAGGCGGGGCAGCCCGAAGGCGCTGCCGTTCTCCTCGTCGGCGGTGAAGACGCAGGTTATGCCGCGCTCGAGCCGCGCTTCGTCGGGCTTCAGCGCGATCAGGACGGCGAGCGCCACCGCCACGAAGTACTTCATGTCGAGCGCGCCGCGGCCGTAGAGGTAGCCGCCGTCAATATCCGCGGCAAACGGCTCATGATCCCAGGAGGCGGGGTCCGCCTTCACCACGTCCAGGTGGCCCAGGATGATCAGCCGGTCATCGCGGTCCGGCGCGAGGCGAACGATGATGTTCGACCGGTTCCCGTCGTAGGTGCGGGTCTCGAAGTCGAGCCCGGCCTCGCGGCAGAGCGCCTCGATGTACTCAACGGCGGGCGCCTCGTTGCCGGGCGGGTTCTGCGTGTCGATTCGTATCAGGTCGCGGAGGATGTCCAGCGATTGCATGCGCTACAAAGCAACCGGGGCGGGCCGCAGCCCGCCCCGGAAGAACGGCCTTACTCGATCGTCCAGAGGTGGGCGTTGAGCGTGTAGCCGCGCGTATCGGGATCGAAGCCGCCGATGTTCGCACCGGTGACGACGTTCTCGTTCGTACCCGCGTAGGTGAACCACGGCAGGTCCTCGGTGATCTGCTCCGAGATGCGGTGCAGGATCTCCTGACGCTCGTCGGGATCGACCGTCACGGCCTGCTCCTCGAACCAGCGCTGCACGTCCTCGTTATCGTAGTGGTAGAAGTTCCAGAACGGGTCGTCCACGAAGTACTGCGCGTACTCGTCGGGGTCCGATTCCTGCGCGAAGCCGAGCAGGTACGCCTCGAACGGCGAGTCGGTAGCCGCGGTCTCCGGATCGTACCCGTCGTCGCCCTCCAGATTGCCGTTCGCATCGCTCTTGCGCAGCAGCACGTTGATGAGCGCGCCGAAGTCGAGCAGCCTCAGCTGCAGATTCACGCCTGCCTGGCTCCACTGCTCCTTGAGGATCGCCGCGGCGGCGCCGTCGGCCTCCGCGTAGATCATCTCGATCTCCAGCGGCTCACCGTCGAGCTCGTAGACACCGGTCTGATCGTTCATCTCGTAGCCTTCGGACTCGATGAGCGCCTTCGCTCGATTCAGGTCGTAGGCATAATCGTTGTCGTTCGGGCTGTCCGCGATCGTCCCGCGCGGGAAGATCGAGTCGTGGGGGTATCCGCCCACACCGAAAGCCGCCTCGACGAGCGCATCCTTGTTCGTCGCGTACGCGAGCGCCTGGCGGATGTTCTTCTCGTAGACCGGCAGCCAGTCGTCGGTGTCGTCCGCGCGTCCCGGGCCGACCCGGTAGCCGACGTAGTCGACGCTCAGCATGGGGTAGGTGTAGATGACGTAGTCCGAGTCACCCTCGAAGGTGGCGTAGCCGTCCAGGTCGACTTCGAGAATATCGATCGCGCCGGTCTGCAGCTGGCTCGTCAGCGCGACGGTATCGCCGAACTTGACGATGACGCTGCTCACCTTCGGCGCGCCGAGGTAGTAGTCCTCGTTCGCGGTGACGGTGATCGAATCGCCCACGGCCCACTCCTCGAAGACGAACGGACCGGTTCCGACGGGGTTCGAGTTGAAAGGTGCCTCTTCGAGGTTGGTCAGGTCGATGTCCACGATCTCGTGCGCGGGCAGGATGGGGAAGTAGAGTCCGGGCAGGAAGGTCGCCGACGGCTCCTTGATCTCCACGACGACGGTGTAGTCGTCCTCCACCGTGACGCCGGAGATGTCGCCGGAGGGATCGGCTGCGAACTCGTCCACGCCCACGATGTCGCCGACGCGGTTCATGCCGCCGTTGTAGTCGGGGTGCGCGAGCATCTCGAAGGTGGCGACGACGTCTTCGGCGTCGAACTGCTCACCGTCGTGCCAGGTCACGTCATCCCGGAGGTTGAACGTGTAGGTGAGGCCGTCGTCCGCGATATCGAACGACTCGACGAGCCGACCGACGATCTGACCCTGCTTGTCCGGCTGGACGAAGTTCTCGAAGATCATGTTCGTGACGATCGAGTCCTGCCGGCTCGGGAAGAAGAGCGGGTTCAGCGTGCGCGGCGCGCTGTTGCTCCCTACGATGATGGGACCGGGCAGCGAACCGTCGCCCGACTCCTGTGTGCCCGTGGCCATGAGACCGGTCGCGCCCACGACGAGCAGCGCCAGTGCGATAGCCAGAGCCTTCATGGAACGTTTCATAGATGCTCCTTTTGGTTTTGTATCCAGTTCTCGATCCTGTCGAGACCCTCACTCAGTATTGTCCGTGACGTTGCGAAGCAGATCCGGATATGGCCGGCTCCACCGGGACCGAAGAAAGCCGGCGTGCCGGGTACGACGGCGACCCGCGCGTCGTGTAGTAATGTGTCCACGAGGTCGCCGGAAGACAAGCCCAACCGCGAGATATCGGGGAACAGCACGTAGGTTCCCTCCGGTCGGTTGCAGGAGACACCGTCCATCCGTGCGAGCCGCTCCACCGCGTAGTCGCGCTGTCCGCGCAGGTGGTCGACGAACGCCGCCACCCACGGCCACGCGTCCCGGAAGGCAGCGGCCGCGGCCACCTGGATGATCGGCGCGATCCCGCCTGCGGTCGACGGCATGTCCGACGCGTTGAGCATGAGCCGGTACGTATCGTTGTCCGGACAGAGCATGAACGCGGCGCGCAGACCGGCCATCGCGAACGTCTTGGAGAACCCGTAGATCGTCACCGTCTTCGACGTGAGCTCCGCCGGCAGCGCGTGCATGCTGTGGAACGCGATCTCCTCATCTTCGTAGACGATGTCCGACCAGATCTCGTCGTTCATGACCCACAGGTCGTGACGCGCGGCGAACTCCGCGAGCGCGGTGACATCCGCCTCACGAAGCACGCGGCCCACCGGGTTGTGCGGGTTGCAGACCCCGATCATCCGCGTTCGGTCGGTCACGAGCTCCTCGAGGCGGCTCATATCGAAAGTGCCGGAGAACGTGTCGACCGGACAGTACCGCGGGACGCCTCCGGCCGCCTCCACCGCGCTCTTGAAGAGGAAGTCGACCGGATCGAAGACGATCGCCTCGTCGCCCGGCTCGAGAACCGCCCGCGCCATCAGGAACATCGCGCGCGCCGCGCTGTCGATGGGCAGCACCCGCGCGGCCGGGACCTCGATCCCCTTGCGCTCGCGGACGACCCGCGAGACCGTCTCGCGGAACTCGGGCAGCCCGGTGGGCGGCCCGTAGGAGAAGTATCCGGCAGAGGCGTAGTCGACGATCGCGTCGCGCACCGGCTGCGGCGCGGGGAAGTCGGGGTCCGCGGCGGTGAGCGGGATCACGTCGGCCGGTTGCTCGGCCCAGCGATGGTTGTAGGCGCGCCGGCGCAGCACGTCGCGGTCGACGGAGGCGTCGGCGAAGAGATCCTGCGCGCCGGCAGTGCGCGAACGATCGGTCACCCGGCGCCCACCATGGCGACGGCCTCGATTTCGACGAGCGCGTCCTTGGGCAGCGCGCCCACCTCGAAGGCTGCGCGCGCCGGCGCGTGGTCGGCGAAGACGCGGCCGTAGACCTCGTTCATCGCGGCGAAGTCGTCGATGTGCTTGAGATAGACGGTCGCCTTGACGACCGTCGCGAGCGACGCGCCGCCGGCGACGAGGATCGCCTTGAGGTTCTTCAGACACTGCCCGGTCTGTTCGGCTACCCCGCCGGGGACGAAGCTCCCGGTCGCCGGATCAATGGGAAGCTGGCCGGAGACGAAGAGGAAGTCGCCGGCCTGGATCGCCTGCGAGTACGGGCCAATCGCCGCCGGGGCGTGGTCTGTCGTGACGGTCTGCATCATATCGGGCTCCATTCACAAAATTGTCATGACGATAAATAATTGTTACCGCGGTGTCAACGGGTGCGCGGGCGCGAGGCGCTACTCGCGCAGCGTGCGCAGGTAGCGGTAGAGCGTGGGCTCGGAGATCTTCAGCACGCGCGAGACGCTCGCGATCGCGCCCTTCAGCAGAAAGATACCGCGCCGGTCGAGCTCGCCGACGACCTTCAGCCGCTCGTCCTGGCTCAGGCGGTCGGGGTGGACGTCCATCTCGCGCATCACCTCGAGCGCGGTCTCGACTGGGATGTCGTTGACCGACTGCGAGAGCTTCTCGTCGATCGACGCGGGCGGCCGCTCGCCCTCGCGCGAGGCGAATACGTCTTCGGCCGCCTTCTTGAGCGCGTGCAGCGGGGTGAGGTCGGTATTCGTGCAGAACAGGCCGATGAGCTCGCCCTCGTGCTTGATGAAGAAGGTCCCCGAGCTGAAGAACTTGCCCGTCGCCGAGGTGCTCGTGTACGCCGGGGTGAAATCGCGCTCGCGATAGCTCTGCTCTCGCAGGATCCGCAGGACGAGGTCGGTCGACGACCCGCCCACACCCCGACCGCTGATGTGGCCGTTCTCGATCGCGATGATCGATCGGTCCAGATCGCTCACGTCGTGCAGCACGATCTCGGTATCCGGGCACTGCTGCGCGAGGAACTTCATCAGCGGGATGTAACTCTCGAGGATAGCTCGTCGCTCTTCGGGGCTCATAGACTCACCTGCGCCTCACCGCGGCGCCCATCCTACCGTACCACGACGGCCTTGTCTTCCCGCCGTGGACGTGGCATCTTCACGACGGCACTCAGGCATAGCCGGCACCCCCCGGACTGGAAGGATACCCATGGGCACGATTCCCACGACCACGATCGGCGACAACCTCGAAATCCCCCGGATCGTCACCGGCCTCTGGCAGGTCGCCGGCGGTCACGGCGAGATCGACCCCGGCAAGGCGGTCGACCACATGGCGAGCCTCCACGCGGAGGGACTCACCGCCTTCGACATGGCCGACCACTACGGCCCGGCGGAGGTGCTCACCGGTGACCTCATCAGGCGACTCGGCGACGAGCATGCGGCGCAGGCTTCGACGAAGTGGTGCCCGGAGCCCGGGGACATGACGCCCGAGGTGGTACGCACGGCGATCGATCGGTCCCGGAAGCGGCTCGCGAGCGAACGCATCGACCTCCTCCAGTTCCACTGGTGGGACTACCTCGACCCGCGCTACATCGACGCGATGGTCGAGCTCGCCTCGCTTCGCGACGAGGGCCTCATCGCCAATCTGGGGCTGACCAACTTCGACACCGCGCACCTGCGCATCCTGCTCAGCATGGGCGTGCCCGTCGTCAGCAACCAGGTCCACTACTCGCTGCTCGACGCGCGGGCGGCCGGAGAGATGACGCGCGTCTGCGAGCCCGCCGGGATCAAGCTGCTGTGCTACGGCACGCTCGCCGGGGGTTTCTTCAGCGAGAAGTGGCTCGACCATCCGGAGCCGACCGAGGACGAGGTGGCCGGAAACTGGAGCAGAATGAAGTACCTGCGCTTCATCCGCGCCGCCGGCGGATGGGAGGTCTTCCAGCGGCTGCTGCACACCGTCGTGTCGGTCGCGCAGAAGCACTCGGTGAGCACGGCGAACGTCGCGGTGCGCTGGGTCCTCCAGCAGCCCGCCGTGGCGGCGGTCCTCGTGGGCACGCGCCTGGGCCTGAGCGACCATACCGACGACAACGAGCGGCTCTTCTCCTTCGAGCTCGACGGCGAGGACCTCGCGCGCATCGCCGAGGCGAGGTCGCACCTGCAGCCCATTCCCGGCGACTGCGGCGACGAGTACCGCAAGCCCCCCTACCTCACCGCCGCGGGCGACCTCTCCGACCACAAGACCCGCGCGTGGAGGCCGGTCTTCTGCGAGCGGCACCCCGACCAGCCGGTGGAGCACGCGCGCTACGCGAGCGGCACGCCGTGGGAGGCGATCGCCTCGTTCTCGCGCGCCGCCCGGCGCGGCGACACCATCGCCGTCAGCGGCACCACGGCGACCTACGGCGACCGCCTCGTCGGCGACGGCGACCCCGCGGCGCAGGCCGACTTCTGCCTCGACAAGGTGGAGGCTGCGATCGAGGCGCTCGGCGGGCGCATGTCGGACGTGATCCGCACGCGCGTCTACGTCCCGGAGCTCGCGCGCGACTGGGAGCCGGTGGCGCGCGTGCACGGCCGACGGTTCACCGGAATCGAACCGGCGAACACGCTCGTGGGCGCGCCGCTGGTGGGCGACGGCTACCTCGTGGAGATCGAAGCGGACGCGATCGTGCAGGGGCCATAGGCGCCGCACGCGCCACGCGGTGACGAACCGAGGCGTCCCGTGTACGATGCCCCTGCGTGTTCATCTGGTTGCTCTACGGACTGCTCGCGGTCACGGTCGCCGCAGTCGGATCCATCTTCTTCACCGCGAGCCGGGTGGAGGCGGTCCCCATGCCCAGCCTGCCGCGGGTTCGCGCCGCCGTCGTCGACGAGGTCGCCCGTCTGCCGGGCATCCGGCGCGTCGTGGAGGTCGGCTCCGGGTGGGGCGGCCTCGCGCTTCGCATCGCGCGGTCGCACCCGGAGAAGCGCGTGATCGGGATCGAGGCGAGCGCGGTCCCGTTGCTCGTCTCGCGCGCACGCCGGGCGGTGCGGGGCGCCCCGGAGAACGTCGAGTTCAGGCATGCCGATTTCAGGTCGATGGAGATCGAGCCTCGCACCGCGTACGTGTGCTACCTCGCTCCGCCGGCGATGCGGTCGGTCCGCGAGCTCGTCGAGAACGGTACGCGCGAGGGCGTCGTCGTCGTCTCGGCGCTGTTCGCCGTACCGGGGTGGGAACCGGTGAACACGCGCACCGCGTGCGATGTCCACGCGACGACGATCTACGTGTACGAGCCCGGAGGCCGCGCGCGTGACGCCGGCGGGGGCCGCACGATCGGGGAGGTGTGATCGATGCAGGACACGAAGGAAGTACGGGCGTACGGCAGCTGGAGCTCGCCCATTTCGGCCTCCATGCTCGCCGAGCAGGTCGTGGGGATCGGCTCGCCGGGAGTCGACGGAGAGACGGTCACGTGGCTCGAAACGCGACCGTCGGAGGGCGGCAGGGCGGTGGTCGTGGGTATCGGCCCCGACGGTCGGCCTCGCGACCTGATTCCTGCCGACGCGAACGCGCGGACCCGCGTGCACGAGTACGGCGGCGACAGCTACGCCGTACGCGACGGGCTGGTGGTCTACGCCGAGTTCACCGACCAGCAGCTCTACATCTGCGACGACGCCGGGAAGACGCGCCGCGTGACCGACGAGCCTGAGACGCGCTTCGCGGTGCCTCGTTTCCTCCCGGGCCGCGACGCGATGGTCGCCGTCGCCGAGCGCCACACCGCCGGGCGGGAGCCGGAGAACAGCCTCGTCCTCGTCGAGCTCGCCTCCGGCGCCGTCCACACGCTCGCCTCCGGCGCCGACTTCTACGGCGTACCGGCGCTGACGGCGGAGGGCGACCGGATCGCCTGGGTCGAGTGGGACCATCCCAACATGCCGTGGGACGAGACGCGGCTTCTCGCCGCGCGGCTCGTGGGCGACGCGCTGGTCGACGCACAGCCGGTACCGGTCCCGCCGGAGACGTCGTCGGTCTATCCGCGCTGGCTCGACTCGCGTTCGCTCCTCTTCCTCAACGACGCGGCGGACTACTGGCAACCCTACCGGTGGGTCGCGCCCGGCGGCCCGCCGGAGCGCCTCAGCGACTACCCCGCCGACTTCTGCGAGGCCGCCTGGACGCTGACCGGCCCGCCCTACGACGTGCTCGACGGCGACTACGTCGGGCCGGTCATGGTAGACGGCGAGAGCCACTGCGCGCGCGTTGGCCTCGCGACCGGCGAGACGCGCGTGGAGTTCCCCATCCTCACGCGCGGCGGCGTGCTGGCGTACGAACACTCGGGCGACGGTAGTCTGCTCTACGTCGGCGGCGACCGGAGTGAGCCCACCGCCCTCATCCACCGCACCGCCGACGGAGAGGTACGCGCGCTGAAGCGCACGAGCGATCTGCGGATCGACCCGGCGTACGTGAGCGAGGCAGAGCCCATCTCGTTCCCCACGACCGGGGGCGAGACCGCTCACGCGCTCTACTACGCTCCGCAGAACCCCGGCTTCGTCGGGCCGGCGGGCGAGCGGCCGCCGCTTCTCGTGCAGAGCCACGGCGGACCCACGGCGCACGTCCAGGGGTCGTTTCGCGCGTCCATCCAGTACTGGACGTCGCGCGGGATCGGCGTGCTCGACGTGAACTACCGCGGGAGCACCGGCTACGGCAGGCGCTACCGCAACCTCCTGCGCGGACAGTGGGGCGTCTACGATATTGACGACTGCATCGCCGGGGCGCGCTTCCTCGTCGAGCGCGGCGACGCGGACGCGAAGCGCGTAGCGATCAGCGGCGGCAGCGCCGGCGGGTTCACGACGATCGGCGCGCTGACCTTCCGCGACTTCTTCACCGCGGGCGTGAGCCTCTTCGGCGTCTCCGACCTGGAGGCGCTCGCGAAGGAGACGCACAAGTTCGAGTCGCGCTACCTCGACAGCCTCGTCGGGCCGTACCCGGAGGCGGCGTCGGTCTACCGCGAGCGCTCGCCCATCAATCACACCGAGCGGCTGTCCGCGCCCATGATTCTCTTCCAGGGCGAGGAGGACAAGGTCGTGCCTCCGGCGCAGGCGCGCTCCATGGCCGACAGTCTGCGCGAGAAGGGAGTCGCGGTCGAGCTCGTGCTCTACCCCGGAGAGGGCCACGGCTTCCGCCGCGCGGAGAACATCGTCCGCACGGTAGAGACGACGCTGGCGTTCCTGGGCCGGGTGTACGGCTTCACGCCGGCGGATTCGTAGAGCCGCCGGAAGCCGCCGTGGCGGGGCCGGCGACGGGAAGCCGGGTCGCGGCGAGCGCGCCGGCGGCGGTGAGCACCAGCGCGATCGCGAAGAGGCCGCCGTACGTCCAGTGCTCGACGATGAGCCCCCCGATGATGGGCGCGAGCGCGGCCGGCACGTACCCCACGCCCATGAGCCCGGCGTACATGGGTCGCTCGCGCTCGGAGACGATCGCGAGCATGTAGTTGATGAAGGGTGGCCACCCTTCGAGCGACATCCCCAGGAAGAAGAAGAGCAGCGCGAACGGAACGGCCACCGCCGCGTCGGGGCGCATCATCCCGAGAACGAGCGCGACGATCGCCGGCACGGCCGCGACGACCGTGACGCCCCGGATCGCGCGCTGGTGACCCAGCCGGTCTCCGAGCGTTCCCCAGAGGATCGCGCCTGCGATCCGACCGGCGACCTGAACCGGAATGATGAACCCGAGCGCGCTGTCCTCCAGACCGAAGACGGTGCGGCCGTAGACGATGTAGAACGGCATCGCCACGCGCGCCATGTTGAAGAGCACGAGCACGCCCATCGTACGGGCGAAACTGCGGTTGGAGCGCAGGAAGTCGGGCAGTCTGCGGACGAGCGTGGGGAGCGAGAGCCGGGTGGACGTGTCGCTGGGTCGTTCGACGAGTCCGACGAAGGTGCCCACGTTCGCGAGGTAGATCGCCGCGCCAATGAGCACGATCACGCCGTAATTCACCGGGAAGCGAAGCGAATCGGCCCCCAGCACGGCGGCGACGACCGCGCCGGCGGCGAGCGCGAGCAGCCCCCCGACCACCTGCCTCGTCGCGAAGAACCGTCCGCGCCGGTCGTGGGGGACCGACTTGCCCACCATGTCCATCCACGCCGGGTCACCGGCCGAGTCGCCGAACCAGAACAGCACCTGGACGAGCAGCAGCAGGCCGGCCCAGAAGAACGCGGGTGCCGACGGAATCCAGATCAGGCAGAGCGCGAGCACCCAGAGCGGCAGCCTGCCCACCGACATCGCGGCGACGAGGAAGCGCTTCTTGTACGCGATGGAGAGGATCCAGTTGCCCGCGAGGATGGGCAGAAATCCCTTCGCGAGCGGCTGGATGGAGCTGACGACGCCCACGAGCACCGCCGACCCGGTGAGCCGCTCGGCGAGCAGCGGCACCACCGTGTTCGGGTCGAAGAAGACCAGCCCGACGGTGAAGAGCACGCCCTCGGCGACGAGCAGCGCATGGTTTCTCCGGCGTTCGGCTGGCCTGTACGAGCTCACTGGAAGAGCACGAGGCTCGTGGCCATGACGACCATGCCGGCGATCAGACCGAAGATCGCCAGGTGGTGCTGTCCGTACTCCTCCGCCGTGGGAAGGAGCTCGTCGAGCGAGATGTAGACCATGATCCCGGCTACCGCGGCGAAGGTGAACCCGAACATCGACTCGCCGAAGATCTGCTGGAGCAGGAAGAATCCCACCAGCGCCCCGATTGGCTCGGCGAACCCGGAGAGCGAGGAGTAGACGAAGGCGCGCCTGCGGCTGCCGGTCGCGTAGTAGATGGGCATGGACACCGCGATGCCTTCCGGGATGTTGTGGATCGCGATCGCGACGGTGATGCTGATTCCCAGCGCCGGGTCGCTCAACGCGCCCACGAAGGTCGCGAGGCCTTCGGGGAAGTTGTGAATGCCGATCGCGAGCGCCGAGAAGAGCCCCATCCGCATGAGTCCCGAGCGTCCGCCGTTCGCACCGGTCTCGTCGGGGTTCCGCACCTCGTGCGGGTTCTCACCCTCGGGCACGACCTGGTCGATCAGCGCGATGAGACCGATGCCGATGAAGAACGCGACGGTCGTCCAGACGTATCCGAGCGATTCACCGTACACCATCGAAAGCGAATCACGCGCCTTCACGAAGATCTCGATCATGGAGACGTAGATCATCACGCCTGCGGAGAACCCGAGTGCCGTCGCGAGCAGCCGCGGGTTGAACGAGCGCGAGAGGAAGGCGAGCACACTCCCGATGCTCGTCGAGAGACCCGCAATGATCGTCAGGCCGATGGCGAACCAGAAGTGGTCAGGCAGCATGGACGCAGTATCCACGAGAACGCCGCGCGGTTCAATCCGACGGCGGCCGGGCAGATCCGGCGATCCCGAGTCAGCCAACGGCCGACTTGCGGCAACCCGATCGGTGGGGTACGGTTCGGCATGTCCGTCGCCGAACACCGGACAGGCAGCCCCCCACGTCGATTCGATACCGTGGTCGCCCGGCTGCTGCTGCTGGCCGGAGCGCCGCTCCTCGTCGTAGCGGTCGTCGGGCTCTTCGTCTATCAGGGTCACGTTCGCCCGCTCGTCGCAGCGGAGGCGCTCTCCGGGCTCCGGTCTACGAACGCGAGCGCGACCGCGCTCGTAGACGCGTGGCTCGACCACCAGCAGAGCGTCATCGGCTACCTCACCGCCCGACCGGAGACCGTCGCGTGGGATACGCCCCGGATGCTCGAGCACGCACGCAGGCTCGCCGACTCGTTCGCCGACGTCCGCGCGGTCGTGTTCGCCGACCGGGACGGCACCGTGGTCGCGGACTCGATGGGCGGCGGCGAAGGGACCGTCGCGGACCGCGAGTACTTCGTGACCGCGCGCGGCGGCCATCCCGCCGTTCAGCTCGTCGTCCGCACGCGGACGAGCGGCAACTCGTCCATCATCGTCGCGAGGCCGGTAACCGACGACGCCGGCGGCGTCAGCGGCGTGGTCTTCTCCGTCGTCGAGCCCGCCAGGGTCGCCCGCGTCCTCCATTCCGGGACGGATGGAACAGACGTCGTGTCGTTCGTCGTCGACGGCGATGGGGTGATCGCGACCGGCCGCGACGTGGGAACCGAGATCGCGCCGGACGGGTTGCCTCACGACGCGCCCGACTCGCCGTACGAGAATCGGGACGGCGTCTCGGTCTACGGCGTCAGCCGCCGGATCGAGCAGGCCGGGTGGACGGTCGTCTCGGAAATCCCGGCCGCGTCGGTGACGACGACCTTCGACAGTTACAACCGCGTCCTCGCCGCGTCGCTCGCCGCGTCACTCGCCGTGGCCGCCGCCATGGCGATCGTCGTCGCGCTCACGATCCAGGCTCCCGTCGCGCTCCTGGAGCGCCTCGCGTCGCGCACGGAGGTGCGCGCCCCACCGCGCAGGTCGACACCGTGGACCATGACCCGCGCGCCGGTCGAGTTGCGCCGGGTTCACGAGCGCATGCTCACGATGATGGACACGATCGCCCGACGCCAGCGCGAGCTCGCGCGCAGCAACGAGCTGCTCGAGGCGGCACAGGACATCGGGCACGTGGGCAGCTGGGAGTACGACGTGCGTTCGGGGCTGGTCACGTGCAGCAGAGAGCTCCTGCGCATCGGCGGGGCTCCCGGGCGCGACCCGGTGATGCACCGCAGCGAGTTGCTCGGTCTCGTGCACCCGGAAGAGCGCGAAGAGGTCGTCACACGGTTCGACCGCACGCTGGAGGCGGACGAGCCGGGCTTCGAGCTCGAGCACCGCGTGCGCGTCACGACGACCGGCGAGGACCGGTACGTGCTGCATCGGGTCGTGCACATCCGCGACGAATCGGGTCGCCCGGTTCGGTCGCTGGGCATCGTCATGGACATCACCGAGCGGCACGGCATCGAGGAGTCGCTGCGGCTCGCGCTCGAGGAGAAATCGGTGCTGTTGCAGGAGGTCCACCACCGGGTCCGCAACAACCTCGCGATCGTGGAGAGCATCCTGTCGCTGCAGCGCCTCCAGCTATCCGAGGATTCGCACGCGCATCGTGCGCTCACCGACGCGCAGAGTCGCGTCACATCCATGGCAGTGCTGCACCGCTACCTGTATCGATCGGAGAATCTCACGGAGGTCCACCTCGCGGAGTACGCGCGCACGCTTCTCGACAGCGTGGAGGTGAGCTACGGCGTCCCGGGTATCGAGCTCCACGCGTCGCTCGATGACGTGGTGCTGGACGTCAGCACCGCGATTCCATGCGGCCTGGTGCTCAACGAGCTCGTCGTGAACGCGTACAAGCACGCCTTCCCGCACGGCAGCGGCCGGATCCACGTGCGCATCGAGCACGACGACGGTGGTGCGGTCGAGATCACGGTCTCCGACGACGGGGTGGGCGCTCCGGCGGACACGCGGATCGGCGAGGAGTCCGGCGGTCTCGGTTCCCGGCTCGGGCGGCGCCTCGCGAGTCAGATCGGCGCGACGCTCGAGTACGAGGTGGCCGACGGAACACGCGCGACGCTTCGCTTCCCGGCTTCGTGAACGCAGCGCAACGGCCGTTGTCGTAGGGAAACCCCCTACAAAAACTGTATGAGTTCCCCGACATACCTGAGCCGTCTTCTCGTTCAATATGGCGAACGATATTTCCGGCAGGAAGGTTCACTATGAAGATACGAAGCCGACTGACGCTGGTGGGGATCGTCGCCACCGTTATCCCGTTGAGTATGATCGCGGGCATCGCGATCTGGCAGGCGCGCGTCGCCGAGGGAATCGCGACTTCCGAGGTCTCCACGCTCAGTATGGAGACGAACGAGCGCATCGTGGCGGGGGTCGTCGCGATGGTGACGAGCCAGCAGGAGGTTCTCGAGAAGAAGGTCGTCGACGATCTCGCCGTCACGCGCGACATACTCGCGCGGCACGGCGAGGCTCGCCTGACCGACCGCGGCGTCGAATGGCAGGCGACCGATCAGTTCACCGGCGACACGTTCGACCTCACGCTCCCCGAGCTGACGTTCGGCGAGACGCGCATCGAGAAGAACACGAGCCGCGCCACGCGCTCGCCCATCGTCGACGAGGTCCAGGACCTCGTGGGCGGGACGGCCACGATCTTCCAGCGTATGAACGCCGAAGGCGACATGCTGCGCGTCTCCACGAACGTGCTCACCGCCGACGACCGCCGCGCGATCGGCACGTTCATCCCGGCGACCAACCCGGACGGGTCGACGAACGCCGTCGTGGGCTCGGTGCTCGATGGGCGACGCTTCGTCGGGCGCGCCTTCGTCGTGAACGCCTGGTACATCACCGCCTACGAGCCCATCTACGACGCACGCGGTGAGGTCATCGGCATGCTCTACGCGGGCGTCCCGCAGCAGAGCGCTCAGAGCCTGCGGCGGCAGATCCTGGAAACCAAGGTGGGCGAAACCGGGTACGTGTTCGTGCTCGACTCCTCGGGCGACTACGTGATATCGCGGAACGCCGAACGCGACGGGGAGAATATCGCCGGCGCGACCGACGCGGACGGACGTCGCTTCATCAGCGAGATGATCGACGAGGCGCGCGCGCTGCGCCCGGGCGAGTTCGGCGCGATGAGCTACCCGTGGCAGAATCCCGGCGACCCGGAGCCCCGGATGAAGACGGTGAACTACGCCTACTTCGAACCGTGGGACTGGATCATCGGCGCGGGCACCTACGACGAGGAGTTCATGCGCGGCGTGGAGGAGATCCGAACGGTGAACGAGACCGGCCGGCTCGTGATGCTCGCGGTCTCCATCGGGGCCCTGCTCGCGGTGGTCGTCGCGTGGCTGATCCTCTCCGGTCGCATCAGCAAGCCGATCGTACGCGGCGTCACGTTCGCGCAGACCGTCGCGCAGGGCGATCTGGACGCGAAGCTCGACATCGAGCGGACCGACGAGATCGGAACGCTCGCCGACGCGCTGCGCGGGATGCTCGCCTCGTTACGGGAGAAGGCCGCGGTGGTCGAACGCGTCGCGGCCGGAGACCTCTCGGTGGACGTCCAACTGGCCTCCGAGGCCGACGGGTTGGGGAGGAACCTCAGGTCCATGGTCGACTCGCTCAACGAGATCGTGGGCGACGTCCGACAGGCAGGCGAACAGGTGTCGTCGGGATCGCAGCAGATCGCCGCGTCGAGCCAGTCGCTCTCGCAGGGCGCGACCCAATCGGCGAGCTCGGTCCAGGAGATCAGCGCGTCGCTCACGCAGATCAACACGCAGCTCGAGCAGACGACCGCGAGCGTCGGCGAGGCGCAGACGCTGTCGCAGAAGGCGGCGACCGACGCGCGCTCGGGCCAGGAGCGGATGAACGAGCTGCGCGAATCGATGGACACGATCGGCGAGTCGTCGGACGCGATCGGCAAGGTTGCGAAGGTGATCGACGACATCGCCTTCCAGATCAACCTGCTCGCGCTCAACGCGAACGTCGAGGCCGCGCGCGCGGGCAAGTACGGCAAGGGGTTCGCGGTCGTCGCCGAAGAGGTCCGAAACCTCGCCGTGCGAAGCGGGGAAGCGGTGAAGGAGACGACGGCGATCGTGGAGCAGTCGCTGCAGAGCATCGGCGAGGGGACCGAGAAGTCGAAGACGACCGCGGCACAGCTCGAAGAGATCGTCTCCGGCTCGGTCCGGGTCGCCGAAGTCCTGGAAGAGATCGCGAACGCGAGCCGCGAGCAGGCGGGCGGGGTGCGTCAGATCAACGAGGGTCTGGGCCAGGTGGACGACGTCACGCAGGCGACGACCGCGGAAGCCGAGGAGAGCGCAGCAGCATCCGAGGAGCTCTCCGGGCAGGCCGAGCAGCTACGAAACCTCGTGGGCAAGTTCATCCTCCGCGGCTACGCGTAGGCGCGCGCCTGAGCGCGCGACGCGGGCCTTCCCCGCGCGTACGCGTTGGTGTATGGTACGCGGCAGACGGAGGCGAGCATGAGCAGCAACACGGCGACGGCGCGATTGGCGCCGGGCGGGGCGCGCACCCGACCGGTGGGCATCGGCGTCATCGGAGCGGGAGGGCGCGTATCCGGCCTCGTGAGGCGGCTGCCGGGGCTGGGAACCGACCTCGCCGTCGTCGCGCTCTGCGACCCCAACGAGGCGTCGCTCGCCGGCGCCCGTGAGAGCTTCGCCGCCGAGGCCACGGTCCACGCCGACTACCGCGAGCTCGTACGCGACCCGGCGGTCGACTGGGTCATGATCGGCTCGTGGAACGCCCGACACCGCGAGCACGCGGTCGCCGCCTTCGAGGCGGGCAAGCACGTCTTCTGCGAGAAGCCGCTCGCGACGACGCTCGAGGACGCGGTCGCGATGCGCGACGCGCAGGAACGCGCCGGCACGCTCTTCTCCATCGGATTCACGCTTCGCTACAGCCCGCACTACCGGAAGATCAAGGAGATCGTCGACTCGGGCGAGATCGGGTCGATCGTCTCCTTCGAGTTCAACGAGACGCTCGACTTCAACCACGGCGGGTTCATCCACGGCGACTGGCGCCGCCGCACCGAGTGGGCGGGCAGCCACCTCCTCGAGAAGTGCTCGCACGACCTGGACATCGCGAACTGGATCACGGGGTCGCTCGCGAGCCGCGTCGCGAGCTTCGGCGGGCTCGACTTCTTCACACCCGGCAACCGCCGGCATCAGGAGCGCATCGGCCCGAACCCCGAGACCGGCAAGCCCGCGTTCGAGACGTGGCGCAAACGGCCGGAGAGCGACAACCCGTTCACCGCGCAGAAGGACATCATCGACAACCAGGTCGCGATCGTCGACTACGCGAGCGGTGTGCGCGCGACGTTCCATACGAACTGCGTGGCGGGCATCCCGGAGCGTCGCCTGTACATCTGCGGGACCGAAGGAGCGATCCGGGCCGATGTGAGACCGGGCACGCTCGAGGTCTGCCGCTACGGTTGGGACGCGACGATCGAACGGCGCGACACCGGCGTCAGCGAAGATCACGGCGGCGGCGACGAGTTCCTGACCGCGAGCCTCGCCGACTCGATGCTCTCCGGCACCGCGCCGCCCACGTCGATCCGCGACGGGCTGACGAGCGCGGTCACCGCCTTCGCGATCGACGACGCGATGGAGCGCGGCGAGGTCGTCGACGTCGCGCCCTACTGGAAGCGCGCGGGGGTTGCGTTTCCCGCGTGATGCGCCGGGGGCGCCCGCTGCGGGCCGGCGGACCAACAATTCCTTGACAGCAGCCCGATTCGGGTCTACAGTGGGCTTACGAAAACGTTTGCTCATCAGGAGCACGCGTCATCCGTAACTCCTCATGAGCGAACCACGCGGCAGAGACATTGAAATGCACGCACATACGAGCACGCGCAGCAGTGCGGCGGTGACGCTCCACGACATCGCCCGCGAGGCGGGCACGTCGGTGTCCACGGTTTCACGGGTGCTCAACGGCCGCGAGGGAGCCGGCGAGGACACGAGGGCAAGGGTCCTCGAGATCGTGGAGCGCATGAACTACACGGTCAACTACGCGGCCTCCAATCTGAAGAAACGGACCTCGACGTTCGTCGCCGTGTTCCAGAAGCACGACGAGGTCGGGCGGAGATACGCCGCGCACGTGGAAGAGGGGTACGCCGCCTGCCTGCGCGAGCTGTCGACCTTCAAGGCGCATTTCGAAACGCGCTACGCCCCCGTTGACGAGGCGGCGATCTACGAGCTGCTGGGCGAGCTCTACGAGGAAGAGTCGCGGCAGATCGACGGGCTGCTCCTCACACCCTTCCGGTCGCAGCGCATCATCGACCTGCTCAACCGGTTCGCCGCGGACGGGGTTCCCATCGTCTTCGCCGACAAAGACCTGGCGTCGGTCGACCGTATCACCTGCGTTAAACCGAACAACACGATCGCCGGCCAGCTCGCGGCGGAACTGATGGGTCGATTCCTGCGACGAGACGGCACCGTCATCGTCACCGATGCCGACGTGCGTACCGCCGTCGAAGGACAGCCGGATCGGCTGGCAACCGGCAGCTTCACCGAAACGATGAAGAGCTACAGGTGTGGCACCCGGATCGAGACGGTCAGCGAGCCCTTCATGGACGAACGGCTCTACCGCGAAATCCGAGGGCGGCTCGAGGCCGAGCCGGACATCGTGGGAATCTACTCGGCATCCGCCCGCCACACCGCCGCCGTCGCGCCGGCGCTTCGCGACTCCGGTCGTCAGGACGAGGTCCAGATGATCGGCAGCGAGGTCTTCGCGGAGAGCTTCGCGATGCTTCGCGAGGGCGTCATCGACGCGCTCATCCACAAGAATCCGTTCCGGGTCGGCTACAAGGCGCTCGACAGTCTCTTCGGCTACGTCGTCAAGGGTGTGACGCCGCCGGCTGAGATCCTCGTCCTGCCTCGAGTCGTGCTGCGCAGCGGGTTCACGAGCGACGACGAGGGGTACTCGAGTCTGCTCGAGGTTTGATGTGACCCCGAGCGACGTCGAATCGCGCGAAACCCGCGAGATCCGGACCGTCGCGCTCGCCGCGTTCGTGCTCAACCTCCTACTGGCCGTGTCCAAGTATCTCGTCTCGCGTACTACCGGCAGCCTCGCTCTCACCGCGAGCGTCGTCGACTCGACGAGCGACTCACTCGCCTCGCTCGCCGTCTTCGCCGGCGTTCTGCTGTCGAGCCGCAAGACGGCTTCGTTCCCCCTCGGCCTCTACAAGATCGAGAACGTGATCTCGGTCGTCGTCGCGGTCTTCATCTTCATCGCCGGCTACGAGATCGCGAAGACGGCATTCACCCGCGTTCCGGCGCCGCTGACGGGCTCGCCGCTGGCGATCGGGACGATGGCCGCGAACACCGTCGTGGTGTTCGCGTTCGGCCGGTACGCGCTGCATCGCGGCCGCGTCACCGGCTCGCCGGCGCTCGTCGCCGAGGGCCACCATCGGCAGGCCGATGTCCTCTCCTCGCTCGCCGTCCTCGCCGCGCTCGTGGCGGAGGCGATCGGGTTGCACTTCAACGTCCTCGGCGTCACCCCCGATCGGCTTGCCGCGATCGCGGTCCTCGTGTTCGTCGCGCGGGCCGGCTGGGATCTTCTCAGCGACGGCATGCGCGTCCTGCTCGACGCGGCGCTGCCGCCGGAGCAACTCGACGAGATCAGGACGACGATCCTCGCCGATCCGGCGGTCGTCGAGGTCCGCGGTCTCTACGGCCGCAACGCCGGGCGGTTCGTCTTCGTGCAGGCCACCGTCGCGATCCGCGGCGACGGCCTGGGGCGCGCGCACGCGATCAGCCACAGGATCGAGGGCGAGGTACGCGCCGCGGTGCCCCGCGTCGACCGGGTGGTTATCCACTACGAGCCGTCGAGCCCGGACGAGATCACGGTCGCGATCCCCGTCGCAGACGGCGCGGTCTCTCCGCACTTCGGCGAGGCGCCCGAGTTCGCGTTCATCCGGTGCCGGCGTTCGGATAGCAGCGTGCTCGAGGCGACAACCGAAGCGAACCCGCACGCGTCCGCGCCTCGCGGCAGGGGCACCGGGGTGGCGAAGTGGCTGACCGGGCGCGGGATCGCCGCGCTGATCGTGGGCGCGGAGCTTCACGGCGGCAACGCGCTTCCCACGCTGGAGAACGCCGGGGTCGTCGTCCACGCGACCCGAGAGACCGACCCGGAGGCGGCGGTTCGAGAGTACCTCGGCCAGTCGTCGTAGATGTCCGCCGCGGTGAGTGGATTGACCGCGTACTCCTTCTCGTCGATCACTTGCGCATAATTAGAGTTTTGAGGTATAATTGACTATATAGAGCCCATCGACACGAGCGATCGGGAGGTTGTATATGAGTCACGAGACGAAGTCGATCAGCGTGGGATTCTGCCCCGAGCACTTTGAACAGGGGACGCACATGTGCCTCGTGTTCCGGGACGAGGCGGATCGCAGGAAAATCGTGTCCCGGTTCGTCGAGAGCGGGATCGCGGAGAGCGAACGCGTCTACTACTTCGCCGATACCGTGAAGCCCACGGAGGTCGTGGGCTGGCTCGAGTCGCTCGACGTGGACGTCTCGGACGCGGTCGCGGCGAGCGAGCTCACGGTGGCGGAGGCGCTCGCCACCTACTGCCCCGACGGAGCCTTCGACCCCGACCGCATGCTCGACACGCTCAAGGCAGCCTATTCGTCGTCCGTGGACGGCGGCTATCCCGCCTCGCGCGTCACCGGGGAGATGAGCTGGGCGCTCCGCGGCGTGCCGGGAGCGGAGCACCTCATCGAATACGAAGCGGCCATCAACGACGTGGTGAAGACGCATCCCATCACGGCGATGTGTCAGTACGACGCGAACCGCTTCGACGGGCAGGTGATTTTCCAGGCGCTGCAGGTTCACCCGTACGTGGTCATGAACGGCCAGCTCGTACGCAACCCCTACTACGCGGTGAAGGAGTAGTCGTCACGGCGACCAACAGCCCCGCCTCCGTCTACCACGATCTCATCACCGCCGGCGCGTTCATCGGCATCTACACGAACGTGGACAAGATGTTCGAGTTCGTGGCGGCGGCCGTGCGCAACGTTCCGGGGGTGGCCGACTGCGATTTCGTCCGATCTCACGAGGAGCCGTCCTTCGGAGACGAGCCGGTAGACGGCGGAGACGCACGGGCGCCGGCTGGGACGTTCGACCCGGGCGAAGCCGCCGAGCGCTACGTCATCGACATCCAGACGATCAACGGGAACTACGGCCGGGCGGTTCTGCGAGTGGAAGATCGTTCCGTCTTCTCGGAGTTCGAAACCGCGGTGCACAACTTCGCGAGCTCGATCGCGCTGCGCCTCGAGAACCTCGCGCACCAGGCCAGGCTGGAAGCGGAAGTCGCGCGGAAGACCGCCCAGCTCGAGGTGAATCGGGCCTTCCTCGAGTCGGTCATCGACACTACGGTGGACGTGGTGGCGGTGGTCGACCCCAACCTGACGATCATTCGCGCGAACCCTGCTGCGGAGGAAATCGCCCGCGAGCACGCCGGGACCGTTGAGGTGCCTCCGGTCGTCGGCGGTACGTGCCACGAGGTGTTCTTCGGTCTCGACAGGCCGTGTCCGGCCTGCCCTGCCCGCGACGCGCTGGAGCAGCTCGTGCCGCAGAGCAGAATCGCGCCGTTTCCCGACGCAGAGCATCCCGTCCGGTGGTACGAGACATCGGTGTCGCCGGTACTCGACGCGCGCGGCGACGTCGTCTACCTGATCGAGTCCGCACGCGACATCACCCAGCTCAAGCACCTGCAGGACGACCTGCGGCGGAGCGCGGACGATAAGGAGCTGCTGCTCCGCGAGATCCACCACCGCGTGAAGAACAATCTGAACATGGTCATCAGCCTGCTGCGGCTCCAGTTCGCCGACAATCCGGACTCCGGGGTGCAGCAATCGGTCGCCGCTGCGATCGAGCGGATCCGGTCAATGTCGCTCGTCCACCAGTTCCTCTACCAGTCGGATACGCAGAGCAGCATCGACTTCGGCGGCTTCGTTCGTCAGGTCGTCGACCAGCTTTCGGAGACGTACCCCGTCGGCCGCGCCGTAGGCTTCGAGGTGGACATCGCCGACATCCCGGTGGCGATCTCCGCCGCCGCGCCGGTGAGCCTCATCGTGAACGAGCTCGTGACGAATGCACTGAAGTACGCGTTCCCCGCCGGGAGAACCGGCACGATCACGGTGACCACCGCACCCTCCGGCGAGGACCAGATCGAGCTCGTGGTCGGCGACGACGGAGTGGGGCTTCCGCCAGGCTTCGACGTGCGATCGGCTCGATCGCTCGGCATGCAGCTCGTCGCAGGGCTCACCGACCAGATACATGGCGAGATCTCGGTCTCCGGCGAAATCGGCACCCGCTTCGCCATCCGCTTTCCCCGCGACGGTGTCTCCGGGGCTCTTCCCGGCCGGACCCCTCGAGAAGAGTAGACGAACAACATCGACACCCGCTGTTTTATGCAGCCATCCCCGAAGCCGAAGGTGACAGGACTCCGCACCCGATTCTATAATTGAACAAGAAGGCGGGAGTCACCATGAAGACGACGGCTCGTGCGAACCCGGACTGGAAGCGGCTCTACGAGTTACTCGCCGATCTCGCGAGCGAGCAATCGCTCGACGCTGCCTTCGAGCACGTTCTCGCCACGATCGAGGGCGTCGTGCCGGGCGATCGCGGCGTCTCGCTCATGCGGATGGACGGGATCATCCCGTACTGCGTACGCTGGCCCGAGTACGCGACACCGCTCATAGACAGGTTCAACGGCCATTTCAACCATCGCTCACCTGTCTACTACTCGCCGCCCCTGGGGCCGCTTCCGGCCATCGACTGGAAGCGCTACGAACACACCGAGTATCACACCGACTTCAACCGGCCCCTGAGCCTGCGCCACAGCCTGGGGGTTGGTATCCGCGACGAGACGACCGCAGACCTCTACGCCCTGTTCGTACACCGCGGCGTCTCGGGCCCCGCCTTTTCGCCCGTCGACGAGGCGATCTTCGCTTCGCTCTGGCGACCGCTCTCCAGCCTCTTCTCGCTCATCTCCGCCGGCGAACGGCGCTTCCAGAGCGCGATCACCGAGCGGGAGGCCGATCCGAGCTGCTCGGTGCTCAGCCCGCGCGAGGCGCAGATCGCGGACCTCCTCTGCAGGCGACGCACCATGCGGGAAGTCGCGCTCCAGCTCGGCATCAGCAGGCGAACGGTCGAGCGTCACGCGCTGCACATCTACGAGAAGCTCAACGTGAGCGGTAAACGCGAGCTTCTCCAGGTGTGCGCCGGTCGCGCGGAGCGCTCGACTCCCGCGGGAATCCTTTCAGGGGGGAGACAAGGTACCATGGACGTGTGATAGAGTAGGCGCGTTATGAGCTCGGTGCTCTCGACGCACGTCCTGGTACTCAACCGCGGTTACGTGCCCGTCCACACGACAACCGTCCGCGACGCCTTCGTGAAGCTGTTCACGGCGGTCGCCGAGGCGGTGTCGGTGGAGGATGGGTCGTACGTCGGGCACAGCTTTCACTCGTGGGCCGAAATCTCGGAGCTGAAGCGCCAGTACGACGACGTTCCGGCGGATGCCGACTGGGTCCACACGCCCACGCTCTCGCTGCTCGTCCCGCGGGTGATCAGGCTGCTGCGCTACGACAAGCTGCCGGTGCACAACGTGAAGCTCACGCGCAAGAACATCTACGAGCGCGACAACTACACGTGTCAGTACACTGGTCAACGCCTGTCCTCTTCGGAGCTGAATATCGACCACGTCGTGCCCCGTTCGCGCGGCGGACGGAACACGTGGGAGAATCTGGTGACCTGCAGCGTGGAGGCGAACAGCCGCAAGGGCAACCGTACTCCGCAGGAAGCCGGCATGAAGCTCATCCGGCGCCCGCGTTGCCCGGGCCCGCGTCACCGCCTGCAGATTCCGCGCACCGCCCGCCGCTACCAGAGCTGGGATCACTTCGTCAGCGACCTCTACTGGAACACGGAGCTCGAAGAGTAGCCCCCGCAAAGCCGGTACCCGCCGGCCCCGCGGCGGTCGCGGCGGTCGCGGCGCCGGGAGCCTCGGGGCCGCACGCGCCGGCGCTCCGCGTACCCCGCGCTTGACGTCGCGTCCGCCGCCACCGACAATGCCCGCATGACAGCGAATCGCCACCGCCGCCGGACGCTTGTCGTCTCGGCGGCGCTCCTCTTCATCGCGACCCTCCCCGCGCTCGCCACCGGCACCGTGGAGCTCCCGCCCACGCAGACGGTCACCGACGCGCTCGACCGGCCGGTAGAGGTCCCGCTCGACCCACAGCGAATCGTCGCGGCCGGACGAGCGGTTCTCATGATCGCCGACGCGCTCTACATGTTTCCCGGCGCCTCCGAGCGCATCGTGGGCGTGGGCCGTATCGACCAGGGCAAGGGCAACTTCCTCGCCGCCATCGACCCGGACTACGAGGAGAAGGCGGTCCTCGAGCGCAACGTGGGCCCCGAGCAGGTCGCCGCGCTCGCCCCCGACCTCGTGATCCTCAAGTCGTTCATGCGCGAGCGGCTCGGCGAGGGTCTCGAGCGGCTGGGCATCCCGGTCGTCTACGTCGATCTGGAGACGCCGGCGCAGTACCGCCGTGATCTGCGGCTGCTCGGCGAGGTGCTCGGACAGCCTGCGCGCGGCCGCGAGCTCGCCGCGTACTACGATCGCCGCTCCGCGTCGATCGAGCGCGCGGTGGACACCGCGCTCGAGGCCGGCGCACGACGCCCGCGGACGCTCTTCCTCTACGCCGACCTCGCCGGCGGGGAGCGGGTCTTCAACGTGCCGCCTGCCGGCTGGATCCAGACGACCCTCGTCGAGCTCGCCGGCGGCGAGCCGGTCTGGACCGATTCGGTGACCGGCGGCGGCTGGAGCCGCGTGGGCCTCGAGCAGATCGCCGCGTGGAACCCGGAGGTCGTCACGCTCGTCGCCTACCGCCAGGACGCGACCGCGGTCCGCGACGCGCTGCTCGCGAACCCCGCGGCACGCCGGCTCGCGGCGGTCGCCGACGACGCGCTGCACCTCGTTCCGCTCGACTTCTACAGCTGGGATCAGCCCGACGTGCGCTGGATCCTCGGCCTCGCGTGGCTCGCCGACACGCTGCACCCCGGCGCCCTCGACGAGAGTCTGAGCGACGCCTTCTACGGGTTCTTCGAGTTCGCCTACCGGATGAGCCGCGACGAGGTGGACGAGATCATCGTCCCGCGACTCGAGGGTTTCGAACCCTGAGCCGCCCGCGCCGACCGGTCGCATTCGTGGGCGCTCTCGCCGCGACGCTCGCGCTCCTCGTCGCGGTGGCGGCGCTGACCGGGCGCTACCCGCGGCCGGGCCTGCTCCACCCGACGCTGTTGTGGACCGATCCGCTCGCGCTGCGCCTCGTCGTGGACCTCCGGCTGCCCCGGATCGTCGCATCGGTACTGCTGGGCGCAGGGCTTGGCGTCGCCGGGCTCGTGCTGCAGATGCTCTTCGGAAACCCGCTCGTCGAGCCGGGCCTGATCGGCGTGTCGCAGGGAGCGGCCTTCGGCGCCGCGCTCGCGATCGTCGCCTTCGCCCCGCCGCTGTGGGTCATCCAGCTCGTCTCCGCGCTCGCCGGCGGAATCGGGCTCCTCGCGAGCTACCGCATCGCGCGGCGATTCCGCTTCGGCGGCTGGATCCTGCGGCTCGTGCTCGCCGGGGTCGCGGTGAGCGCGCTCTTCTCCGCCGGCGTCGGGCTCGTCAAATTCGTCGCCGACCCGCTGAGCGAGCTCCCGGCCATCACCTTCTGGCTGCTCGGCGGCCTGTCCGCGACGACGTGGGGGCGCCTCGCGCAGGTAGCGCCGCTCGTCGTCGCCAGTGGCGTCTACCTTGCGTCGCGGCGCTGGCGACTCAACCTGCTCTCGCTCGAAGACCGCGTCTCGTTCTCGCTCGGCGCGGCTCCCGGCCGCGAGCGCCTCGCGCTTCTCACCGCCGCGACGGTGGTCACCGCCTCGCTCGTAGCGATCGCCGGGATCGTCGGTTGGGTGGGCCTCCTCGTGCCCCACGCCGCGCGACGGATCGTCGGCGCGGACGCCGCGCGTGTGCTGCCGGTGTCCGCGCTGCTCGGGGCGATCTTCGTGCTCGCGAGCGACACCGTCGCGCGCACGGTGATCGCCGGCGAGATCCCGCTGGGCGTGCTCACCTCGCTGCTCGGCGCCGGCGGGTTCATCTGGCTGCTCGCGCGCAACCGGGTGAGGGTGGTCCGATGAACCTGCTCGACGTTCGCGATGCCGTCGCAGGCTACGGCGAGGCGCGCGACGAGCGGCACGAGGTCCTGCACGGCGTCTCGCTGGCCGCGGCGCGCGGGTCGATCACGGCGATCCTCGGGCCGAACGGCGTGGGCAAGACCACGCTCGTAAACGTCGTCCTCGGGTGGATCGCGCCGTGGTCGGGGAGCGTGGAGATCTCCGGCACGAACGTCGGCTCGCTCTCCGGCGCCGAGCGCGGCAGGCTGATCTCGCTCGTGCCGCAGGGCGATCACATCCCGTTCGAGTACTCGATTCTCGACTACGTGCTCCTCGGCCGCGCGCCGTACATCGGTCGGCTCCGGGCGCCGGGGCAGGAGGATGTCGATGTCGCTCTCGCGGCGATCGAGCGAGCCGGGCTCGCCGGACGCGGCGACCACGGCGTGCTCGAGACGAGCGCAGGCGAGCGCCAGCTCGTGCTGCTCGCCCGCTCGCTCGCGCAGGACCCGCGTCTCCTGCTCCTCGACGAGCCGTCGGCGCACCTCGACCTCGCGAACAAGCGGCGGCTCGTGCGCCTGCTGCGGCGCGAAGCGAACGACGGGCGCACGATCGTGCTCACGGTGCACGAACCAGAGTTCGCGGCCGCGGTCGCCGACGTCGTCGTGCTGCTGCGCCGGGGACGCGTCCTCGCATCCGGCGCCCCGGACGAGGTCATGACCGCGGAGCTGTTGAGCGAAACCTACGGCGTGCCGATTGAGGTGCACCCGGTAGGCGATCGACGCGTGTTTCTCTGGTGAGCGCTCGTCAGGAACCCAAAGCGAGCAGGATGCCCGCTGCGACCGCCGACCCGATCACTCCGGCGACGTTCGGCCCCATCGCGTGCATGAGGAGGAAGTTCTCCGCGTCCTCCTCCGCGCCCACCTTCTGCACGACCCGCGCGGCCATGGGCACCGCGGAAACCCCGGCCGCCCCGATCATGGGGTTCACCCGGCCGCGGGTGAGCAGGTACATGAGCTTGCCCAGCAGCAGCCCGCTCGCCGTCCCGATCGCGAACGCGACGAGCCCGAGCGCGATGATCAGAAGCGTATCCAGCGTGAGGAACTCCCCGGCGCTCATCTTCGAGCCGATCGCCGTCGCGAGCAGAATCGTAACGATATTGATGAGCTCGTTCTGCGCGGTGTCGGCGAGCCGGTTCACCACGCCCGATTCGCGAAGCAGGTTCCCCAGCATGAGCATGCCGACCAGCGGAACGCTCGCGGGCACGACGAGCCCGGCGACGATCGTCGTAGCGATGGGAAAGACGATCTTCACGCGCCGCGAAACCGGCTTCACCTCGCGCATCCGCACGCGGCGCTCCGTCCTGGACGTGAGCAGCCTGATGATGGGCGGCTGGATCACCGGGACGAGCGCCATGTACGAGTAGGCGGCGACCGCGATCGGACCGAGGAGGTGGTCGGCGAGCTGCGAGGTGAGATAGATCGCCGTGGGACCGTCCGCACCGCCTATGATCGCGATCGACGCGGCCTCGGCGAAGTCGAACCCCAGAAGCCGCGCGCCGATCAGCGTCGCGAAGATGCCGAACTGCGCGGCCGCTCCCAGGAGGAAGGTACGCGGCTGCGCGAGCAGCGGACCGAAGTCGGTCATCGCGCCGATTCCCAGGAAGACGAGCGGCGGGAAGATCCCGCTCTCGATCCCGAAGTAGAAGTAGCGCAGCAGCCCGCCGTCGTCGAAGATCCCGGTCAGCGGGAGGTTCACGAGGATCGCGCCGAAGCCGATGGGAACGAGGAGCAGCGGCTCGTACTTCCGCGCGATGCCCAGGTAGAGGAGCACGCACCCGACGGCGATCATCACGAGCTCCTGCCAGGAGATCGCCGCGACGCCGGTCGAGGCGAGGAAGTCGGCGATCACGCGGGACCCGGCCGCTCGTCGAGCCCCGCGCCGGCGCGCTCGCCGTCCGCGGGACCGACCGTCGCGAGGACCGCGCCCTCGTTCGTCGTGTCTCCCACGCTGCAGAGCACGGAGGTCACCTCGCCGTCCACCGGCGCGGTAACGTAGATGTCCATCTTCATCGCCTCCATAGTCACGAGGCGGTCGCCGGCGGCGACCCGGTCGCCGGGGCGAACGTGGATCTCGCGCACCACGCCGACCATGGGCGCGGGCGCCTCGCCGGCGGCGGTGACCCCTGCCCCGTCCCCCGCCGTCGCGTCCGCCGACGGCGCGGGCCGCGGTGCTGCACGCTGCGGAGCGGCGGGCGGGGCTGCGGCGGCCGGGGATCGCGGCGCGTCGTCGGCGACGAACCGGTCGCCGGTCACCACCACCTGGTGCTCCTCGCCGTCGCGCTCGACGACGATCCTGTCGCCGCGACGCTCGACGAGAACGGTCATCTCCACTCCGTCGACCACCAGCGAGAGCTCACGCTTCATCGGTCGGGTCTCCTCGTCCACGCGCTCGCCGACGCACGGTCCACCGCGCGCTCCTCGGCGAGGTAGGCTGCGACCGCGGCGACGGCCCACACCGG